>CAVXWB010000015.1:0-21104 GCA_963765185.1 Bryobacterales bacterium | reverse complement strand
AGAAGTCGCTGGAGCTGAACCGGAGCTCGGCCGGAGCGCTGGTGAATTTGGGAACCATCCACTTCAACGCGCGCGATTGGAAGAAGGCCGAACGCTACTATCTGAAAGCGCTGGAGGCCGATCCGGAATATGCCCTGGCGCACTTCGATCTGCCGCATCTGTCACCAACGGGGCGAGCCTAAGAAAGCCTTGGAGCACTATAGCGCCGCTCTGCGCATTTCGCCGCACTACGCCGATGCGCACTATATCTGGCGCTGCTGTATCAGGGATCGAATCAGACCATGGAAAGCGGTGCATCACTGGGCGGCTTATTTGAGAGCTGGGATCGGCCACCATTGGTCCAACATCGCGCGGCGGGAAAAAAATTGTCGAAACTGAAGCAGTTGGCGTTGCTGCCTGGGTCTCGCGGATAAAAAAGCGACTTAATGAGATCATCCGTCGGTCCTTCATCTGAGAATTGAGGAACCCCGCTCCCGGATGTTATATTGAAATATAACTAAAAGAGGACGCCATGCACACAACCAATCTGCGCAAGGTCGGCGGCTCGGTCATGCTGGCCGTCCCGCCCGCGCTGCTCGACATCCTGCACTTGCAGCCGGGCGCCAAGGTCGGCATCGCGGTCGAAAGCGGCCGGCTGGTCGTGGAGCCGCAGCAGCGGCCCCGCTATACCCTGGACGAGCTGCTCGCCCAATGCAATCCCAAGGCGTCGGCGCAGCAAAGAAGAGCGCGAATGGCTCGATGGCAAGCCGGTGGGCGGCGAGCTCATCTGATGAAGCGCGGCGAAATCTGGCTGGTCAGTCTCGATCCCACGTCGGGACACGAGCAAAAGGGCCGCCGCCCGGTCCTGATCGTGTCGCCGGAGCCCTTCAACCGGGTAACGAAACTACCGGTAGTTCTCCCGATCACGAGCGGCGGCAATTTCGCGCGGACGGCAGGCTTTGCCGTACCGCTGACGGGCGCCGGAACCAAAACGACAGGCATTGTCCGGTGCGACCAGCCCCGCGCTCTCGATCTCGCCGCGCGCGGCGGCAGGAAGCTGGAAAGCGTTCCGGACGCGATCATGGACGAGGTGCTGGCGAAGATAGCGCCGATATTTGAGTGAACGGCCCGCCACCGCAAGCCCGCACGGATAGAATAGAAAAGTACGCGTACACCCGCGCATTTCGATCGAGGAAATCCAATCGAGGCCAAGTTTTGAACAGAATCTCTCTCGCGTTTCGTAGTTTCTTCTCCATTCTCTTCGGAGGCAAGTTGCCGCCCGATGTCGCTCAGGCGTTTGGATATGCCAAGGCCATGCCGGTGAAAGCGACGCCGTCTCCGCTCCAACTTCGGCTCCCGCGTCCAAACCCAAGCCCGTGGCCGGGACCGCCCGACGGCGCAATCCAAATTCTTGGGGTCCTTCAGCGCGACGCGCGGCTGGTCGATTTTCTGATGGAAGACATCAGCGCCTTCCCCGACGATCAGATCGGCGCAGCGGTGCGCGACGTCCAGGCACAAGCCCGCGAATCGCTTGACGAGCTATATGCGTCTCGAGCCGGTGATCGACGGAGTCGAAGGCACGTTCACCAAAATCGAGGGGCTCGACCCGGCGCAGGTGAAGCTGATCGGCAACGTTCCTGCCAGCGGCAAGGCTCCGGGAGGCACTGTTGCGCCACAAGGGCTGGAAGGCCGCCAAGGTGGATCTGCCGCAACTGCGCCCGGCGCGGTGCTGGCGGCGGCAGAAATCGAGATCGAATGAGCGTCCTCGAATGAACGTCGGCATCGATCTCGGCACCACCAACTCCGCGCTCGCCTACATCGACCCGCAGCAAGCCGCGGAGACGCGATTCTCCCGCCGATTCACGTCCTGGAGATCCCCCAATACGTCGCGCAAGGCCGCATCGAGGCGCGGCGCACTCTGCCGTCGTTCCTGTATCTGGGCGATCAGGAATATATCGGCGTGTACGCGCGCGAGCAGGGCGCGCTGGTGCCCACCAAATGCGTGCATTCGGCCAAGAGCTGGCTTTCCAATCCGGAAGTGGACCGCACCGCGAAAATTCTTCCCTGGGACGCGCAGGAAGGCGGGACGGGTGCTCTCGCCCGTGGAAGTTTCCACGCGCATCATCAAGTGCATGACGGACGCCTGGGACAAGGAGCGGGATTCGCCGCTTGGCGAGCACAGACGTGGTCCTGACCGTGCCCGCGAGCTTCGACGAAGAAGCTCGCGAGCTGACCGTCGCGGCCGCGCGCGAGGCCGGTATCGAGAAGCTGACGCTGCTCGAAGAACCAGCGGCGGCGTTCTATTCCTGGATCGCCAACGATCTGGCGCGGTCGCAGAAAAGCCTGTTCGACGGGCAAGCTCGTGCTGGTGTGCGACGTGGGCGGAGGCACCAGCGATTTCACGCTGATTCGCGTGGGGCGCGAGGGAGACCGCGTGGAGTTCACCCGCACGGCGGTGGGAAAACATCTGCTGCTGGGCGGCGACAATCTGGACCTGACGCTGGCTTGGCTGGTGGAGGAAAAGCTCGGCAAAACGCTTTCCGTGCGACAGCGCAGCGGATTGCGCCGGCAGTGCGCCGCGGCCAAGGAACGGCTGCTCTCGGAACCCGATTTGAAAAGCGTGGAGATTACGGTGCTGGGGGGAGGGTCGTCGCTGGTGGGCGGGACGCTCAAAACCGAGATTCTTCGCGAGGAGGTGCTGGAGCTGGCCCTGGACGGCTTCCTGCCGGAATGCGAGCTCGACGACCAGCCCAAGGAAGAAGAGAAGAGCCCGTATCGCGAGATCGGCCTGCCGTATGTTTCCGACCCCGCCGTGACGCGCCACCTGGCGGCGTTTCTAAGGAGCGCCACAGGGCCGGAGCGGCCCTCCCCTCGACCTGAGCCGTCCGACAATCCGGACGCGACAGGCTCCGTTGTGGCGCGTGAGTCATCGCTGAGCGCCACAGGGGCGCCGGGCTCCGTTGTGGCGGGTGAGCCGTCGACTGGCTCTGGCGGGGCGAAGCCCGACGCGATTCTGTTCAATGGCGGGTTCTTCATTCCCGAGGTCCTGCGCCAGCGCGTCGCCGATGTCATGGAGCATTGGCATGGGCGGAGGCCGGTGATCTTCGAGAATCGCGATCTGGATCTGGCGGTCGCGGTCGGCGCCGCGTATTACTCGTATGTTCGCGCCACGGGCGCCGGCCTGCTGGTGCGGGGGGGATTGCCTCGTGCGTACTTTATCGGCCTTGGCTCTGTCGGAGGCGAGGGCCGCGATCAAGAGAAATTGCGAACCTTGTGCCTGGTGCCGCGCGGAGCGGAAGAAGGATCGACCATTGAGTTCGATCCCGGCACGCTTCAGTTGATCGCCAACAAACCGGTTTCCTTCCGCCTGTACAGCTCCCTGACGCGCACGGAAGATAAGCCTGGAGACGTGGTGGAGTTCGAGCGCGGCGATCCCGATCTGCATTTGCACGCGCCGCTGCACGCCGTGCTGCGCTTTGGCAAAGCGGGTGAGCGCATGGTGCCCGTCAAGCTGGGAGCCAGACTGACGGAAGTAGGGACGCTGGAGATCTGGACCGACTCGAAAGTCAGTGACCACCGCTGGCGTCTGCAATTCGAGCTGCGCAAAGCGGCGTCCGCGCAAGCGGCCGGGCGTCCTGCCGCGGTGATCAGCGAGGAAGCGCTGGCTGCGGCGGACGGGCTGCTCACCGGAACATTCCTGCACGGCAATGCGGAGCCGGAGCAGTTGCCGGCGAAGCTGGAACAGGCGCTGGGGCTCGGCCGCAATTCGTGGCCGCATCGGGGCGATTCGCAAATTGGCGGACCGCATGCTGGAGCTGGCTGACGGGCGCAAGCGCACCCCGGCGCACGAAGCGCGCTGGCTCAATCTGTGTGGCTTCTGCCTGCGCCCGGGCTTCGGCTTTCCCGGCGACGATTTTCGTATCGAGCAGGCGCGCCGCATCTACGCGTCGGGTTTGCAGTTCGCCAACCAGGTGCAAAACGAAGTGGAATGGTGGATCTATTGGGGCCGCGTGGCGGGCGGACTGAACAAGAATCAGCAGACCGACGTCTTCCAAAGACTCTCGCCGGCGCTGCTCCCGCGTGCAGCCAAGCGCCAGCGCCTCAACCCCAGCCTGCTGCGGGAAATGTGGCGCGCCGCCGCAAGTCTGGAACTGCTTCCCGCGCAAACCCGGACGCAGTTGGGCGACGAGTTGATCGCGCGCGTCATAAAGGGCGATTTCATCGATACGGGACTGTGGTGCCTGGCGCGGCTGGGAGCTCGCAAACTGTTCTACGGCCCGATCAATCAAGTGTTGCCCGCCAACACCGCCGCACGCTGGATCGATGCGCTCCTGAAGGTTCCCAAGGCCGCGGAGACCGTGGGCGCGATGGCCCGGCGCACCGGCGATTCCACGCGCGATCTTCCTCCGCAGACTCTGGACCTGGTGCGGCGGGCGTTCCCGGATTTGGATTTGGAAGGCGCGCCACAGCAGGACCTCGCCTCCATGGGCAGGATCTTCGGCGAGGAGTTGCCCTCCGGTCTGGTATTCCATGAATGAGCTGGCCCTGGTGGAGCGAATTCGCAAGATGGCCGGCCGCAGTCCTGGGACTGCGTTGGGCGGCATTCAACTGGGCATTGGCGACGATTGCGCGATTTATCGGCCCAAACCCGGCGAAGATCTCCTGTTCACCACGGATCAATTCATGGAAGGCGTGCACTTTCGCCCCGATCTTCCCGCATCAGCCGTCGGCGAGCGAGCGCTGGCGCGCAGCTTGAGCGATATCGCCGCAATGGGCGGCGAGCCCCGATTCTGTCTGGTGTCGCTGGCCATCGCCGAGCGTCAAGCCGACAAGTGGATTCTGGCCTTCTTCCGGGGCCTGCTGAGTTTGGCGCGTAAGACCGGGACTGCGCTGGCCGGAGGGGACCTGGCTCGGAGTGAGAAAGTGCACTGCGACGTAATGGTGTGCGGCGCTGTTCCGCGCGGCAAGGGGCTTCGCCGGGACGGCGCGCGGCCGGGCGATTCAATATGGGTGTCCGGGCGTCTAGGCAGGCCCTGGGACCGCAGGATTCGTCCCCGGCTGGATCTCGCGCGCAGCCTGCGCGGCCATGCCAGCGCATGCATCGACATCAGCGACGGGCTGACGCTCGATCTGCACCGCATGTGCGTGGCCTCGGGCGTCGCAGCGGAACTGGAGCGAGTGCCGGTAGCGCGGGGTTCTACGCTCCAGCGCGCCCTCTATGGCGGCGACGATTATGAGCTGCTGTTCACGCTGCCGAAGACCGCCACGCTACCAGGCGCGATCCGCATCGGCACGATTGTGCGTGGCCCCGCGCGTATCAGCCTTGACGGTCAGCCGCTCGCGCCGCGGGGTTACGATCACTTCGGAATCGCGAGCACGTAGTCGGTAAGGGCCGTCAGATCCGTTTCGCTGAGATCGTCGAACGGCGGCATGCTGGATCCGGGACTAAACTTCTCGGGATCGCTGAAGTGCCCCAGAACCCAGGCTCGGTCATGCCGCGATCTCAGGCCGTTGAGCACCGGGCCGACCTTTGCGCCTTCCCCGTTCAACGTGTGGCAGCTGGAGCACTGATTCGCCTGATACACAACGGCCCCCTGCACCGCGCCGGCGGGAGCGGTCTGCCAGGCGTCGATCCCGTTGTCGTCGCGCTTGGTGGTCAACTGCACCAGCGCGCGCAGCTGCGACGTGGGCAAATCGGATTCAGCCGCATCGGGAGCGGGCTTGCGGAAGTGATCCATCAACCAGTCGCTGGACTGCACGGAAACGGCCTTGAGAAGATCCGGACCAGCCGAGGACCGGCCCAGCACGTGGCAGCTGGCGCAGTGGCCGGCGCGAAACGCTCCGATGCCCGCCAGTTGCGAAGCCGGGATCAACTGCCAGGCCTGCGGTTCGTCCAGACTCTCATCTTCGATCTGGCGCGGCGTCGTCGCGACGGCGGTTGCGGTCAGCGCGGTCCAACCGATCGCGACCAGCGCCGTCAGCGTGATCGCGCCGGTACGCTGCCGGATCCGCACCAGCTTGCTGCGGTCGATAAAGGGCATCAGAACCAGCGCCGCCATCGCCAGCCCCGGCAATACGATCGCCCCGAAAAACTCCAGCGGCCCCTGAAACACCTTCAGCATCTGGAATAGAAACAGAAAGTACCATTCCGGCCGGGGAGTGACGCTGGTATCCGTGGGATCGGCTACGTGTCCCAGTGGAACCTTCACGAAGGCCACCATGCAGGCCAGACCAACGCACCAAAGGAACGTGGCGACGGTGTCCTTGAATAGCTGCTCCGGGAAGAATTTCTTCTTGGGCCGGTGTTCATCGCCAGGGGCGGGCGTCACGCCGTGCTTGCGGACAAGAATCACGTGACACAGAATCAGCAGCGCCATCACCAGGGGCAGCAGTGTGACGTGCGCGGCATAGAACCGCGCGAACGTGACGCGGCCGATCGTGAAGCTTCCATCCGTTCCCAGCAGGCGCAGCAAAATCGAGCCGCCCGGCGCCAGCGAGGTGATGCGCGTTGTGACCTTGGTGGCCCAGTAGGCCCGGTTGTCCCAAGACAGCAGATACCCGCTGAGGCCGAAAGCGAGCGTCAAAAGCAGCAAAACCACGCCCAGAATCCAGGTGGCTTCGCGGGGCTTCTTGTAGGCTCCCCACAGAAACGTTTGCGCCATGTGAAGCACCACCACAATGATCATGGCGCTGGCGCCCCAATGATGCAGGGCGCGAATGATGCTGCCGGCGGTGACCTGCGTCACCACGTAGCGCAAGCTTTCCCAGGCTTCCCCCGGGGTGGGCGCGTAGTTCAGAGCCATCAGGATGCCGGTGACTATCTGCAACAGGAAGGCGAACAGCGCGACGCTGCCAAACACCTGATGCCATCCGGCCGACGCGGGAATCTCTTCATCGAAGAAATATTCGATGGCTGTGATAAGCCCGGTTCGATCGTCGATCCACTTCGTGACAGCGCGTGGCATAGGGGTAACGGGCGTTAGCCCTGGTCCACCTGAGAGCCGATCGATATTTTTCCGGCTGCCACTGTGACCACGTAGCGATCCAAAGGACGAGGCGCGGGGCCGGCCAGCACCTTGCCATCGATCGAGAACGCGGAGGCATGGCACGGACAAATGAACTCATTCTTGGCAGCTTCCCAATGATAAGCGCAGCCCAAGTGGGTGCAGGCGGGATCGAACGCGGTGACGGAGTGTTCGTCTGTGCGCACCAGCCAGACGGAAGTCTTTTCCTTCACCTTGCGCCAGCCGTCGATTCTTTTCCGGTCATACAGCACTTCCTCCGGCTTTCCGATTTTGAGCTGGCTCAAATCGGCTACTTCGGACAAACCATTGTCCTCGGCTCCTTTGGGCCGCATGAGCAGGTACGCAGCCGCCGGAATGGCCAGCGCAGCCGCAATCAGGGATGCCAACAGATTGATAGCGTTGATGTAGAAAGATCTTCTCGTATGAGGTTCTTTGAGCATTGGGAAATTAAGCCGCGGAGGACTTCATTATACTAAGACTGTCTCAGAAGTATCCTGGTAACGATGGACGCTCGCTTTCGCGATTTTCCTGTTGGCTGCATGCAGCGCAGCGGTCCGGCGCGGTATTTTGGATCACGGCGGCGTGGAACGGCGACAGCGCCATGGCTGCTCAACCGCTGCGTGTATCCCATGGGGCGCGCGCAGGCTCAGGCCCATTATAGAGCAGTTTACGCGGGTTTGCATTGCCTTGCCGGCCGTAGCGCCCTGCACGGCGGGCTCGCCTTGATTTTCGGAATTGCCGCGCAACAGGCTCAGGCAGGACTGGTGCTGAGGTAATAGCCCGTGTCACCATGCACGCGGCAATGCTCGCCGGCGCTGGCCTGGCGCTGGCTAATCGCCCACCGGCGGTTTTCGACGGTGCCAGTCGGTCTGGCTTTGGAACGCGGCGCCGGCCGCCAGGATCTGATGCTCATAAAACGGCCGCGCCACCAGCGAAATCCCGATCGGCAAGTTGTTAGCGAAGCCGCAGGGAAGCGACAAAGCGGGCAGCCCCGCAAGATTGCCCGCGGGAATCAGGCTGCTCAATCCGCGCGATGAGGGCGTGGGTCCCGTGCGCGGCAGATCCAGCGGCTCGGCCGCGTTCGGGGCGGTGTCCAAACGGGCAGGCGTGAGCAGCATGTCCACATCCAGAAACAGCGTGCGGAACGCCTCCTGCACCAGCGTCCGCACGCGCATGGCGCGGAGATAATCCACCGCCGGCACATCCAGCGACGCCTTCAGCCCGGCGATCTGGCTGGGATCGGCAAGCTGGTCCACTTGGCCGCTGCGAATGAAATCCTCAAAAATGGACCCAGCCTCGCCGGCGATGATCATCGCCACCACGGAGCCGTAGGGGAAATCGGGAAGCTGGATTTCCTTGGTCTTAAATCCCAAGGCCTTGACCACGCGCAGAGCCTCCTGAAGTCCCGGGCGGGCGGCAGGGTCGGCCCATTCATTGAAATCGACCGGTGCATAGCCGATGGTGAAATCGGATGGCGCACGGGTAAACTTTGGATTGTAGTTGAAACTTCGCCCCGCCGATCCCGGATCCTCCAAGTCCGAGCCGGCGATGACGTGCAGCACCAGTGCGCAGTCTTCCGCGGAGCGGCAGATCGGCCCGATTTTATCGAGAGTCCAGGAAAGAGCCATGGCTCCGTGGCGGCTCACCAGGCCATACGTCGGTCTGAGTCCGGTGACGCCGCAGAACGCCGCGGGAGTGACGATCGAGCCGGAAGTCTCGGAACCCAGCGCATACGTCACCAGTCCCGCCGCGACCGCCGCAGCCGAACCGCTTGACGATCCACCGCTCCAGCGGGTTCGATCCCAGGGGTTCAATCCCGGACCGGTGAGCGACGCCGAAGCCAGACGATAATCGCCTCCACCCGCCAGCTCCACCATGGCCAGTTTGCCGGTCAGGATCGCGCCGGTCTTGCTGAGCCTCTGAATCACCTCGGCGTCTTCGTCGAACACCTGGCCCGCCAGCGGCCGCGCGCCCCAGGTGGTGGGCTTGCCCTTCACGGCAAGCAGATCCTTGGCCCCGTAAGGAACGCCTTGCAAGGGACCGCGCGTGCGATCGCGCTTCAAATCGTCATCGACCTCGTGCGCTTGTTTTAACGCCTGCTGGCGCAAGGAAAGCGCCAGAGCGTTGTAGCGCGGCCCGATGCGCTCCAGCCGGTCGCAGAAGGCGCGCGTCAGCTCGACGCAGGAGAATTCCCTGGCGCGCAGCTTGGCGTTGATCTCGGTGATGGTGCTGAAGAAGACGCTGGAGAAATCGGCCATGGTTGTGTCGAATTAAGATCAGGCTCGAAAGACGAATGCGGGCTCGACGGTTTGAGGCAGCTTCACCATGGCGATTCGCTGCGCGTCGAGTTGCAGCTCCTGCCGCGCGGCCTGTACTTCTGCGTCGGCACTGCCAGGCGCGGCGTTGGGCGACGCCGGCGGGGGCGCTTGACCTTCCGCCAGGCGGGCGGCCACAGCTCCCGCGGCTCCGGCCGCCAGAAGTCCGATGGTGTCGCGGCGATTCACGCTCATGAGGCCATTATAGGCCCGGCGATGTCACGTCTTGCGAGCTGCCAGGGTCTCCAGCGCGGCCTTCTCCATCACCGCGCGAGGCGCGCGCTCCCCGGTCCAGATTTCAAACTGCCGCGCGGCTTGCTCCAGAAACATTTCCAAGCCGGGAATCACCGTGGCGCCCTGAGCCCTGGCCCGGCGCAACAGCGTGGTCTCCAGCGGAGTGTAGACCATGTCGAATACCAGCTTGGCGGGAATGCGATCGTGGAAGAAGCATTCCTGCGGACGCGGCGTCATGCCGATCGGCGTGGCGTGAATCAGCACGTCGAACATGCGCGCCTCGGCCTGATCGCGTGGAAGCGCCTCAGCCCCGATCATCGACGCCAGCGCGCGCACGCGATCCAGATTCCGGCCGGTGATGGCCAGCTTGGCTCCCGCGGCCGCCAGAGTGAACGCCGCCCCGCGCGCCGCGCCGCCGTTGCCCACCACCAGGACGGAGCTCTTTCCGATGCGCACATGGCGCTCCAGAGGAGCCGTCACGCCGGCCGCGTCGGTGTTGGCTCCGCGCCACTTTCCGGCTTTGCGCCAGACCGTATTCACCGCTCCAATACGCCGCGCCGCCGGATCCACCTGGTCCAGGTACCGCAGAATCTTCTGCTTGTGCGGAATCGTGACGCTGAAGCCGGCCAGCGGAAGCCGTCCGGCCAGCAGCATGAAATCCTTCAGCCTGCCCGGCTGCACCAGAAACGGCAGATACACCGCATCCTCGCGGCGAGCCTGAAACGCGCGATTGTGCACCGCCGGCGAGATGGAGTGACGCACGGGATCGGCAATCACCCCGTAAATCCGCGCGTCGCGCGAGAACTTGCCGATGCGATAGATGTTGCGAAGCTGGCGCGCGCACACCTGGCCGGATGCCGTGCCTTCAGCGGAGTTCGGCGCGGCGTAGGTGTACATGCCGCCGAACGCGGGCGACAATACGCGCGTGGCAAATCCGGTTTCCCCCATCGCCAGCACCATAGTGGGCGTCTTCGGATTGCCGCGGGCCAGCGCCAGCACGCGGTGACTGTCGGACGGCTTGCGCGCGGTGGTCACCACCTTGTATCCGTCGGCCGGAATGCGCGTCATCCGGCGCAGAACCGAATCCAGACGCGGCGGCGTGCCCCCATAGTTGTGATAGGAGATCAGCAGAAGACAGCCGGAGCGCAGGCGGGCCAGACGTTCAGTGCAGTTCTCCGCGCTCTCGATTTCCACGTCGACGGCGCGGGCGCCCGCGTCGCGCGCGGCCTCCAGAATCCGGAGCTGCTCGTCGATGCTGCCGTGAAACCGTCCGTGATTCTGACGGCGCCTGCAGGTTGCCAGCAACACGCAATCGGAGTGGCGCGTCAGAAACTTGCGAATGGCCGAGATGCCGCGCTCCGGAAACGGCAGATAGTCCAGGCGGAATTCGAGGAAGCGCTCCCCCGCTTCGTATTCCAGGCGGGCATGGCTGAGCAACGCTTCTACGTCTTCGAAGCCAAGTGCGATGCAGATCTGTGGAAAAACCGTCCGCGGAGGCATCCCGAGCCAACACACTATATCACTGTTGGCACCCCCTTCATCAGACGGCCCCGGCAAATGGCGCTGGGCTTGGTCCCTCGATAGGGAGCGACTCGGCTACTTCTTGCCTGCGCCACCCTCGCTGTCGACGTAGTGCTTCAGGTCCTGCTCGCCTTCGACGCAAGCAAACTCCATGAGCTGGTAGCCGGGTTGTTTGTTGCGGCCGATGGCGAACGCGATTTTCCAGGGCCGCGTGTAAACCTTCGGATCGTCGATGGTAGCTTCGTAGTCGATCGTGTCGGCGTCCCTGAGAGTGAACCGTTCCACCACGTGAATGGCCTCGCTGTGGAAGTTGGCCGCCATATCGAACCAGGTCTTGTCGTTTTGATTGGTCACGTCGACGACCAGTGTGTCGCCTTCCCAGTGGCCGCGCGAGTCGCCCTCGAACAGCCTCACGGATGCGGGAGCGTGCGGCCGCCCGTCCAGCGGAATGATGCGATAGGCGTGAAAGGCCTCAAAGAAAATCACCACGTATCCCGGCGGCTGAAAGATTTGGAAACCGAACGGGGTGTACATCTGGCGAGGGGTCCCGGATAAAGTGCAGTGCGCCTGGGGATCCTCAAACCTGTGATGCTCCATCATGTCATTTCTCTTCGCCAGGGCCCAATCCTGGTACGGAATGTGCCCTCCAGGCGGATCCACGATGATGCTTTTCCCCGCCCGAATCTGGAATCGCTCCACCGGGTGATCTTCGATGTCGTCCGCGGGCGCAAAGACCTTGGCGGACCAAATCCCCTGGAAATCGGGCTTTCCATCCGGCAACCGCGGAGCGGGGCCGGCTTTGGACGGCTGCGCCTGCGCCGCCGCCAGCATCGCGGCCGCGCAAAAAACTGCCAGATTCACTGCCATGCGGGTCCGGCTCACTTGCGCTCCTTTGCCGCCTCATCCAGATAAATGGGGCATTCGTATTCGTAGAGTTGAAAATTCTTTTCCGTATGCAGGTACAGCGGCATGCTGATCTTCCACGGCCGGGTGAACACCTTCGGATCTTCGAAGGTCACTTCGTACAGCAGCGTATCGGGTCCGGTTCGCGTGAACCTCTCCACCAGCTTCAGCGCGTCGCTATGGAAGTCTCCAGCGGAGTCGAACCAGGTCTGGTCGTTGAAGTCGGTGCTGTCCACAACCAGCGTGTCGCCTTCCCAGCGGCCTCGAGAATCGCCCATCCAGAAATCGATGTCTTCTAGGTGCTTGCTTCCGTCGAGGGGGATGGTGCGAGTGGAGTGATCGTACTCCGACGCGATGGCGACGAACTTCGGAGTCTGGAAAATCTGAAACGGGAAGGGAAGGTAAGTAACGCGCGGCACGCCGGGCAGGTAGCATTTGTTCAGCGGGTCGGTAGCCGTGCGATTCTTGTAGTTCTCGTTTCGCTTCTCCGCGGCCCACGGCTGATACGGGATCTTGCCGTCCGGCGGATCGACGATCACGCTGTTGCCGGCTGGGATTCCCAAGGAAGCGCCGTGGGCTTCCAGATTCCCCGCCGCGGTGTTGCGTACCTGCCAGATCCCCTGCAAATCCGCCTTTCCATCCGCCCCACGCGGCGCAACGTACTTTGCGGCCGAAGCGGACTGAGCAAATCCCGGGAGAGCCGCGGCGAATAAAACCACGCAGGCCGCGATTGGACGCTGGAATCCTCTCCGCATCCTACTGCTTCCCGGTCGGTGGCGCACCCTCACCGGCTGAGCCCGCCAGCATCCTGTGCCCGTCGGCGTCCGTCACCGACCGCGCGCTCATCGTGGAGGAATTGTCTTTGGCGCGGAAACCCTCGACAGTGACAACGTCCCCTTCCTTCAAGCTGTTTTTTCGCCAGCCTTGACGGTACAGCATATTGGGAGGTGCGGTCTCACACCGCCATTCCACCATTTTGCCGGCGTCGTCCTTCACCAGGATGTGCAGCCAGGAATGCGGATTGACCCACTCCATCATAATTACGGTTCCCTTCACCGTGATGGGCTGGTTTGAGTCATACTCCGCGGCGAAGGAATGGTGCGCAAAGGCGGCGAACGGGCATAGACCCAAACCCACACCCAGCGTCCAGATCGCAACTCTCGAATTCATTTTTACGAACCTCTCTTCTGACGATGCTTCCGTTTCTCTTGCGGTGCTTCAGCTGTATACCCGGCTCAGTTTTTCTGTTTCGCGGCGGCGTCAATCAGAGACTCGGATTCGGCGCCCGCGCAAGACAGTTCCATGATCTGATCGAACGGCGCCAGTTGCAGAGTCTGTTTGGGAACCACCCACGGCTTGGTCAGCACCTTCGGATCTTCCATGCGTCGCCTCGATCTCCAGCGTGTTCGCGTCCACGCGGCGATAGCGTTCCACGATATGCAGCGCGTCGGAATGGAACGACACCCGGCCTTCCGCGGAGATCCAGGTGTCATCGGTAAAGTTGGTCTTATCGACCACCAAAGTATCGCCGTCCCAACGGCCCATCGCGTCTCCGCGATTGGAAGGAGGCACGTTGTCGCGATGCGGCCTTCCGTCGAAGGGGATGATCTGAAAGCCGTGATAGGTTTCCGTCAGCATCACCACGAACTTCGGAGTTTGAACGATCTGCCCGACGGCCCCCACGTCGAACAGGCTCACGTTCAAGGTGCCGAACGCGGTGGGAACGCAACCCAGCGCAGGGTCGTCTTTGTCGGCTCAGGGTTTTGGCCTTGGCCTGGGCCGAAGGCTGATACAGACTGGCAAGAAGGTGGCGCCGGACCTCGCCCGCCGCCGCCCCGCGCCCCTGCTGCTCCACCACCGGCGGCAGCTGCGCCACCGGCAGGCGTCGCTGCACGCCCTCCGACATCGGCTCCGCGCCACCAAACCCCGGACAGATCCGGATGACCATCCGCCATGCGCGGTACGCGTGACGCCGAAGCTGCCGGGGCAGTTCCTGCCTGTGCCGCGAGGCGGACCGGAGCCGCCGCGTACCATAGCAGCGTAGTTGCGATTGCCGCCGTTACCATCGAGTGCTTCATAGAGGTCACTTGCCCGCTCCCTCCTGGGGCCCGAACATGCCATACACGTGCCCATCCGCGGTGGTGAGCTCTCTCAACATTCCCCTTGTCTGGGAAGCGTCCCTGGCGTGAAAGCCCTTGATGGTGACCTCCGAGCCCGCCTTGATGACGTCCGGCTTGTAGCCGTTGCGAATCATTCCACTCGGCGTTCCGGCCTCGAAGGACCACTCCTCCACCTTGCCGTTAGCGTCCTTCACTTCAAGGCGGAACCAGGAATGTGGGTTTCGCAGCAACACCTGCGTGATCACACCGTGAACCGTTACCGGCGCATTCAGATCGTACGATGCGGCGAAGGAATGGTGTGCCCACGCCGGCAAGCCGAGCGCAACCAACCCTGACGCCAAAACGGTGAAAACTCTCTGTTTCATAACACCTCCGGTCTCAACCGAGATTCCACAGGGAATTCAGCACTGTTGAGTATACACCCAGCCGCCGTCGTGATCCAGGCTCGCCTTTTCGAGAACTGGATGCGTTTCCTCTGAGGAACTCGCCCGCACAACGGAGCCTGGCTCGCCGAAACGCTTGCGAGTTCCTGGTCGTTTCGAGGGGCGAGCCGGCCCTGTGCGGGCTCCTGAGGGCTTTTATTGCGGCCCGAACGCCAGCAGCACGTTTCCGAAAGGCCCGCCCCCGACGCCGTAGCCTGAGCCGATGTACATCATCCCGCCCACGATCACCGGCCCCACCGACGAAATCGCGCCGCCGTGAGCGCCCGCAACCTTATTGACGGTGTCGAAATTGGTGTTCGTATCGAATTCCCACAGCGGGCTGCCGTCGGTGGTGGAGAGAGCGTGCAGCTTGCCGTCCGAGCCTCCGACGAACACGACCCCGGGAATCATGGTGGCGGCGGCGTTATTGCTCCCCCGCCCGCCGGGCGCGTTGATGGGCTGAAACCACGCGCGTTGGCCGGTGGCCATTTTGAGCGCGGACATGCCTCCGCTGCCCATGCCGTAATACACGTTCTCCTGGTCGGCCGCGCCGCCCCAAACGATGCCGCCGCGTCCGCCGCCGGCATTGGCAGCCACGCGCCAGATCAGCGCGCCGCGATTATCCGGATCCAGCGCAAACGCCTCGCCGCCCTTGGTGCCGGCGATCAGCACGCGCTTGCCGTCGGGCAGCGTCCTCAGGATGGGCGAGTTGCCAATGTCTGCATCCGGTCCCATCGTCTGCGGACAAGCTTTACTCTTTTCCTGGCCGAAGCAGCCTCCCATGAAAGCATCGTTGGGCTGAGCCTGGTACGACCACAGAACCTTGCCGGAGTCCATATCCACGGCGACGATTGCGTCTCCCAGCGGTTGCGCCGGTTCGGTTTCCGTATCGCCGGTGCCGAAGTACACGGCATGGCGCACGGGATCGACCGTGGGCGAGTTCCATACCGAGCCTCCCGCCGGGCCGTATAACTGCACGCCGTTCGCGTTCTTCTGCGTGGGCTTGGGAGTATCCATCACGTAGGTTTTCCAGACCTGCTCGCCGGTATTGACGTCGAGCGCGACGACGCTGCCGCGCGAAGTGCAGCACTCATAATCCGGATTGCCGCTCTGCCATTCTTCCGACGACGACACGGGCACGTACAAGCGTCCGTTATAAAGCTTGGGAGCCGCGGTGATGCGCGCCAGAAAGAATTCCTCCACCTTGCGCTTCCACAGCAGCTTGCCGTCCTGTGCATCGAGCGCGTACACGTTGGCCTTTGCGTCGCCGAAAAAGACCGCGTATTTGGTGTTGCCTTGTCCGGTCACCGGACCGATGCTGAGCGCCCCGCGAACCGTCACGCCGGTTTCGTAACCCCAGTAGAAGCATCCGGTCTTGGCGTCGATCGAATACACCCACCCAATATCGGTGCCGGTGAATACGCGTCCGGAAGCGATCGCAGGCGTATTATACGCGCTGATGCCCAGCGGAAATCCAAAGGCCCATTTGAGCTTGAGCTTGGGCACATCGGCCTTGGTGAATCCAGCGGCTTCCGTCCTTTGATAACGCGTGTTCTCGATGTCCGCGCCCCAACCGCTCCAGAAGGCGCCCGCGTAAGGATCGCTCAGCGGGGGATTGGAAGGGCAGGCGTTGGGAAAGTTTTTCGGATTGCCGGCTTCCACGCTGCCGATCTGCCGGTAGCCGCCCATGAATTCGGACATGCGGCGCTTCTGCGGATCGGTGAGCCCCTGATCGTGTTCCGGACGGCTGGGCTTGGAGACCACGGCGTAGATCTGCTCCGGCGTCAGTTGGCGGATGCGGCGGGCGCTCGGCGCTTTGGAGGAATCGTTCTCACGATGGCAGCTCATGCAGCGCGTCTGGAAATAGGTGAGGCCGTCTTCCATGCCCATCTGCTTGGGAGCTCCGCCGCCTTTGCCCTTTGCCTGAGGGGCGCCCTGCGCGTGCAGCGCGCTTACCCAACTGAGGCCGGCAGCCGCGCATACGGCCATCGCACAAATCGCAACGTCGAGGTTCCGTTTCATATCGCTCCCTAATCTCTCATATCCCCGAGTGTCATGCAAAGGGAGGTATCATGCAAAGGGTCCGGGAGGAGGGCGTGTTAAGCGCGTTACACTATCAACGTGACTTCCGGGTTCAAGCCCACGCATGTCCTGGCTTTGATCCTGCTGCTGATTCCCTCCGCCGCGTTCCTGTGGCGCAATTCCGACATGCCGCAGTTCGGCGATATTCACGACGACAGCCTGTACTATGTTTCCGCGAAATCGCTGGCCGCGGGCGACTATCGCATTGAGAGTCTCCCGGAACGCCCGTTTCAAACCAAGTACCCGCCGCTCTATCCGCTGCTGCTGTCCATCGCCTGGCGCGTGAATCCGAATTTTCCGCAGAACCTGCCCCTGGCGGGTTGGATCTCCTGGCTGGCTATGCCCCTGATGCTGGCTCTGTTGGCCGCGCTCTATCCGCGCATGGGAATCGCGGGATGGCGCAGTTGGCTGCTGCTGACGATGCTGGCGTTGAATCCCTATGTGATTCTCTTCAGCAGCCGGCTGCTCTCCGAGCTCTGGTTCACCGCGTTGCTCGCGGGCGTGCTGCTGCTGGTTGAGAAGGCCGCGAAGACGGAGACGCGGGTTGCCTGGGCCGTCGCGGCGGCTCTGCTGGCGGGCCTCGCGTACCTGCTGCGATCCGCCGGAATCGTTCTGCTGGGGTCCGGCTTCGTGTATCTCTGGTTGCGAGGCCAGCGCCGCAAGGCCTGGGTCTTCGCGGCGGTCATGTTCCCCTTCGTCGCCGCGTGGATGCTGTGGGCGCGCCTGCATCAGCTTCACACCGACGACCCGGCCCTGGTCTATTACACCGATTACTTCCGCTACGAGATTTACAACGTCAACATCCACAATCTGCATCTGGTCTTGTGGAAAAATCTGGACGGCCTGGTCTCAAGTCTCGGCTACCTTATTCTTCCTAATGTCACCTCTTCCCTGTTCATGAAGATTCTGGCGGAGCTGATCGGCGTGGGAATGATCTCGGGAATCGTGCGCCTGGTCAGAAGCGGGAAGACCTTACACTATACGATCTTCGCCGCGGGCGCCGCATTCATGCTGGTGATCTGGCATTTTCCGCCCAACGAACGCTTCGTCCTGCCGCTGGCGCCTCTGGCCTTCGCCGGCCTGCTCACGGAGATGGAACATTTCGTGACCATGGCTCGCTCCGGGCTGAAGCATCGCGAGGCTTCGCAGCGGGTAGCCGCCGCCGTGATGCTCTCCCTTGCGGCTCTGCTGTTCGCCGGAGCGGCCGGACTTCAGGCCTACGTCGGCGGAGTGTTTCTGGGAGAGACCGCGCAATGAATACCGCACCCGCAACATCGATTATCGCGGAGCCTTTGCGTGGATTCGCGCCAATCTGCCGCAGGACGCAGCGGTGATCGCCTACAACGATCCGGTGCTTTATCTCTACACCGGGCGGCACTCCATCAGCCGTCCCTTGCCGCCGTACATTTGGTACAGCAGCGATCACGCGCGCGCCGTGGAACTGTACCGCGACGTTGCGCCCTACGCCCTCCAACACGGCGTCGGTTACGTCTATTTCACGACCAAGGACATGCGCCGCGACATGGACGCAGACGACGTCGTAGACATTGAGACCGCCATTCGCTCGAATCCCCGCTTGACGCCGGTTTTCCGGTACGGCATCGGAACCATTTATCGCGTTGACGCAGGGCGCGGCGATGCCGCCGAGCCTCTGAGGCCGAGCACGGCGTACACCACCGCGCCGGCCACCACGATGACCAGCCCCGGCCAGGTTGTGGCCGGGCGATAGGCGAACAGCACCACCAGAATCACGCTCGCCACCAGGATGTACGCCGCCGGCAGAATCGGGTAGCCGATCACCCTGTAAGGCCGCTCTCTTGCGGGCTGCGTGATCCGCAGGCGGAACACCGCGGCAATGGTCAAAATATAAAACAACAGCGCCGCGGAAACCACGTAGTCGAGCAGGTTGCTGTACAGGTTCCCGTATTGGCCGGTCGCGGGATTGAAGGTTCGCGGCAGCACCAGCACCGCGGCCCAGACGCCCTGCACTGCCAGCGACCATCCCGGAACCCTGGCGCGATTCAGCTCCCCCGCGCGAGCGAAGAACAATCCGTCCTTGGCCATCGCATAATACGCGCGCGCTCCCGCCAGGATCAGGCCATTGTTGCAACCGAAGGTGGAGATCATGATTGCGACCGCCATCAGCACCGGCCCGTAGCCGGGAAAGATGGTTTCAAGCGCCGCCGTCGCGACACGGTCGGAGGCCGCATGTTGAATCTCGGGCAGAGGCAACACCGCCAGGTACGCGACATTCGCCAGCACGTACAATCCGATCACGGCGCCGCAGCCGATGGCCATGGCGCGCGGCAGGTTGCGGTGGGGATTGCGAACCTCGGCCGCGATGAAGGTGACATCGCTCCAGGCCGTGGCTGCGAACAACGATCCGGATTGCGACACGCACAACGCCACCATCAGACCGAAAACGCTGGCGGCCGGCACGCCCAAAGCGGGATCGAAGCTGCCCAGCGCAAACGGATGGGTGAAGTTCGCCGCCACGGCCCGCGCGTTCCAGCCGAGCAGCAGTCCGGCCAGAACCAAAGCCGCCAGGGCCGCGACCTTCGCGGAGGTGAAAATATTCTGCACGATCTTGCCGTAGTGCAGGCCGCGCGAGTTGGACCAGGTCAGCAGCACGATGACCGCGATCGCCGTAAGCTGCGCGGTAGACAGCGACAACGCGTAGCCTTGGGAAATATGCACGGGAGCGATCAGGTAACGGTTCTCGGCCACCAGCGGCGCGAGGAGCGAAAGAAAGCGGGCGAACGCCACGGCAACCGCTGCGATGGTCCCCGTCTGGATCACCGTGAACAGCGTCCAGCCGTAAAGGAAGCCCCATAACGGGGAGTAGGCTTCGCGCAGAAATACGTACACCCCGCCGGCGTGAGGGAACATCGCAGCCAGCTCCCCGAAACACAGCGCGGCGGCGATGGTCAGGACCCCAGTCAGAACCCACGCGGCCAGCAGCCATCCCGGGCTGTCGAGCAGCCTCGCCATGTCCGCCGAAACGATGAAGATCCCGGAGCCGATCATGGCGCCCATGACGATCATGGTGGCGTCATAGAGGCCCATGCCGCGGACGAAAGTGGGGGTTTCGGTGGTTGCGGGCTGGCTCATGGAGTTAGCCTGAATTGTAGCCCATAGACGGGGGCGATAGACTGAACGAGTGAGGATAAGGCTCGCTGCCGTCGCCATTTCGACTGTCCTGATCGCGGCCGCCGCGTGGGCCAACTGGAACGACACGTCCACGGGAATCGACCTCGCGAGCCTACCCGCGTTCCCTTTGACGAAGGTTCACTCTGGGGTGTTGAAGGAGGGCGAGCAGGTCCAATTCAATGGATTGGTCGCACGCATGAGCGACCCTCCGAATTTCACCCCCGAAGTGCTCCTCGAAGGATCGGCGAAATCCGGTATGCGGTGGGCGGTTCATTTTCCTTGGAATGGGATGGATGGTGGCGTGTTCAGCGGCGATCTGGACGGGAACGGGACGACGGACTACGTAATCGTAGGCGGTTCAATTGGGAACGGTAGAGTCGCTCCGCCCGGTTGGCTGACAGTATTGCTGATGGACACGCAGGGTCTTCCGGTACCTTTTGAAGCGCCGCTATATGACGGCGCCGGGGCGAAACACGTGGTCGGCGCTCTTCGCAACAGCCGCGCTCAACTGGCGTTGGGAGCGTATGACGAGAACGGATGGGACAACCGAAACTCTCTGTTCCGGGCACTGGGTCACGGACCTTTATGAAGCGGCTGGCCTCAGCTGGCAGGCCTTCCGGGGAACAGCAAGCGGCACGGCGTTCCCCTTGGTGCATCGTTGGACGTACTGGCCGGAGTGCAAAGAGCCGCCGCCTGTACCGTGGAAAGAGGTGTTTCACACGGGCAAATATTCCACAGCGGCGCCCGACGCTCCTGGAGTTCGAGTCAAGACAGCCGAAGGCTACTCTGTTAATGCGGCGCCGACCTCGAGGTGCGCCTCCCTCGGAATCGGCAGTGTTGTTTATGAGCGGAGCAACCAGCGGGACATCGCGCTTGCAGCGAAGTGGGACTACCAGGCAGACCTTCTGGATCGCGTCGGCGCCAATAACGCGAACAGCGTTCTTCGCGGCCTTTATCGCGAACCCGAGAACGGACACTGTAGGGCGAACCTAGTCTGGGCGACTAAGTAGCGCCTACTCTTGGGGGTCACTCATGCGGTCAGGATTGAATTGCACCCCTTAACGGGGCGGTAGACTGAACGGATGAGGATGAGGCTCGCCGCCGGCGCCTTTCCATTTGCGCGCGGCACGGCTATAGCGTAAGGTTGGAGGTATGACGGCGGAACAGAAGGGCAAGCTGAGCGAGGTCATCTGGGTTGACCCGGAAAGGGTCAGTGGAGACCCGTGCTTTAAGGGAACTCGCGTGCCAGTGCAAAACCTTCTCGACTACATCGAAGGCGGCTCAACCCTCGACGAATTCTTTGAGGACTACCCTTCTGTCACTCGCGACCAAGTTATCCAGTTCCTTCAATGG
>CAVXWB010000014.1:0-93407 GCA_963765185.1 Bryobacterales bacterium | reverse complement strand
ACTCCTCATCCTGAGCGACACTGGTGGCAGCAATGGCGCTCGTCGACGCACCTGGAAAACGGAACTCCAATCCCAATTGGCCAACTCCCTCGGTCGACCCTCACCGTGGCCCACTACCCGACGGGCGCTTCCAAATGGAACCCCATTGAACATCGCCTCTTTTCAGAAATCTCCAAGAACTGGGCAGGCGAACCACTCGACAGCTATCAGAAGATCCTCAACTTCATCCGCTCCACCAGAACGGAAACCGGCTTGTCGGTCACCGCTCAACTCGACCGTCGCAACTATCCCACCGGTATCGAACCGACACCCGAACAGCTTCAATCCCTTCGACTGAAACCGCACGAGGTCCTGCCGAAGTGGAACTACACCATCTCACCCAATCTGTGAAGTTGTTTTTGCGTCAGCCCTAAGTAGGTCACCATTGCCGCAACTTCATCGACGGTGGCAAAGCGCTTCAGTAAGGACGAGGGCCGCATATGCTCGAAGAACTCTTTCTCAATCGCGTGCTTCGACTTTTTCTGCTGTTTTGCCATCGCCTCAACAAAGCCACCCACACCTTCCGACTCGGTCGGACCCGCGAGAACGCTGTTGACGGTCACTCGGGTGCCCGCCACACACTCCGCAATGCCGCGGGCCACGGCAACCTGCGCCGTCTTGGTCACACCGTAATGCACCATCTCGGGCGGGATCTGAACCGCCGACTCACTCGAAATGAAAAGAATGCGTCCCCAGTTCTTTCTCAGCATTCCCGCAAGGTAGTGCCGGGCGAGCCGCACTCCGCTCATGACGTTGACCTCGAAGAAACGGTACCAGTCCGCGTCGGGAATCTCGGCAAAAGGCTTCGGCTCGAAGATGCCGACATTGTTCACCAGCACATCCACCACAGGCAGCTTCGCAATCACAGCTTCCGCTCCGGCTGAACTGGAAAAGTCTGCTGGGATACCGTCGACTTTGATCGTTGCGGCATGCGATCGTATCGCTGCCATCGCCGCATCCACGCGCGCCTGAGTGCGTCCGTTCACATACACATGGGCACCTTCGATAGCGAGCGCCTGGGCAATCGCGAATCCAATCCCTGCCGTCGATCCGGTGACCAACGCAACCTTGTTAATTAGCTTCAGGTCCACAGTATCCTCCGGAGGAGCGCCTGCGCCCATTTTATCGATCAGATTCCTGAATGGTCAGGGGCTATTGAACCCAAGCGCCTTGCAGTCTCATCTTTGCGCATGAGAGCCCGCAATTAGATAGCGCTATTCATTTTGAGTGCCTTGCAGCTTCAGTGCGCGTGCCAGGTGGTCTTGAATCTTTGGCAGGGTCTGTTGCGCAAAGGCCTTAAGATCGGGGTCCGTGCCATTCGCAATTTCATACTGATAGAGAGCGGTATTTGCCTTCTGATAGTTGACCTGCCCTCTCACGTAGTCGGCGTCAAACGCCTGGCCGCTTTCACGCTGGAGGGTGGAAACCATCGTGGCGTAGGCTGCTTTCAAGAGCGTAGGTGGCGGCGCCGGCCCCTTGTTCTTCAGAATTGCCATGAGTGCATTGTTCACGGTGATGTGTGAGCTTACCATCAGCTCTGCGTAGTTTTGAATGGCTTTGGTGGTCCCCCTGGTTTCGGCAAGCCGGCCGGAATCGACCTGAAATGGGGTGCCGAGTGATGTCTGAGTCACGAAGTATGTATCGGCCGGCCCAGTCCGGCCCCCCCGCGCCAGCGCCTCTGATTGCGACGGGAAGGAGAGTGGCGGCGACGCCCAGGATGACGACCGCGTTTAGGAAGTGAAGTTTCATGTCTAGTTTCCTTTCTTGCCCTGATGTGCCGTAGGAAGGCAACCCGAGGGCCATTCCTGCCACTTGTCCCTCGCTTCGGCGGAGATGCAGGGGCGCCGAATCTATGCAATGTCGACCCGGCAATTCCGTTCAGGTGGGCCCCCGAAAACGCCGTCAGGGCGTCGCGTACTGGCTCTATTTCGACACCACGATCGGGAACCGTGAAACGAGCCGCCCTGGATTAGGATCGAGATAATTGGCGGCTCAGTTGCACGAGATGGGATCGATGAAGAGAGCGTACGATGTCAAATACCAGTGACGCGATTCCTCTGCGACAGTTTGGCCGCCACAACGTCAAGATCTCGGCGATGGGGTTCGGCGGCCATCACCTCGGCGATGCGCCGGACGAGAGCACTGCGGTACGCCTCGTTAGACAGGCCGTGGATGGCGGTATTACATTTTTCGACAATTGCTGGGAATATCACCGTGGCAAAACCGAAGTCTGGATGGGCGCGGGTTTAAAGGGCGTGCGCGATCGCGTGTTCCTGATGACCAAGGTCTGTACGCACGGGCGCGACAAGGCACTTGCGCTGCGCATGCTCGACGAATCGTTGCATCGGTACCGAACCGATCATCTGGACCTTTGGCAGATCCACGGCGTGTGCTTCGAAAACGATCCAGCCTTGTTCATCCGGAAGAATGGCGCCGCGGAGGCGTTGGAACAGGCCAAGAAAGAAGGGAAGGTGCGGTTTGTCGGATTCACCGGACACAAGGACCCATCCATTCACCTGAAGATGCTGGCCACAGGCTTTCCGTTTGACTCCGTGCAGATGCCGCTGAACGCGTTTGACGCGAACTTCCATAGCTTCGAGCAACAGGTACTACCGGAGTTGAATCGCCGGGGAATCGCCGCGCTTGGGATGAAGCCCATTTGCGGCCATGGCGCGCCGGTCCAAAAAGGCGTGCTCACCGGCGAGGAAGCCCTAAGGTACGCGATGAGCCTGCCGGTGACTACCACGATTACCGGAATTGATAAGCCCGAGGCTCTGCAGCAGGCGCTCAAAGTAGCGCAGGGTTTCGAGCCGCTGCAGCCGTCGGCGATGCAGTCGCTGCGCGACCGTTGCCGCACATATGCGGCTGACGGCCGATTCGAGCTTTACAAACTGTCGCTCCAGTTTGACAACCCCGAAGCGCGCCTGGCTCATGGGTTTCCTCTCGACATGCAGCAGGTTGAGGTGCGCGAGATGCTCAAGATGACAGACAACAGCGGGCATCCGTTCCCTCCGACGAAGTAATATGCCGCCTGGATTTGACGTAACCAGAAGAACTTTTGTGGAGGCGTTTATGCTGGGAGCCGCAGGCCTCGCAGCCCAGGGCCAGTCCGGCGCGGAAATACCCAAGCGCCCGCTGGGCCGCACCGGTCTGGAAGTTTCGGCATTGGGAATTGGCGGATACCACCTTGGCTCCGCGGACAGCGACGCTGAAGCCATCCAAATTGTCAATGAGGCGTTGGATGCCGGCGTGAACTTCTTCGACAATGCCTGGGAATATCATCAAGGCCTGAGCGAGGAACGGCTGGGCCGCGCACTCAAGGGCAAGCGGGACCGCGCCATCGTGATGACGAAGGTCTGTACGCATGGGCGCGACAAGAATGTCGCCATGCGCCAGCTTGAAGAATCGCTGACTCGCTTGCAGACCGATCATCTCGATGTGTGGCAGATACACGAGGTGATCTACGAGAACGATCCGGACCTGATCTTTGCTCCCAATGGCGCGGCAGAGGCCCTGCTCGAAGCCAAGCAGCAGGGCAAGGTGACGGTTTCTCGGATTCACGGGACATAAAGATCCTTCCATTCACTTGAAGATGCTTTCCCACAACTTCCCTTTCGACACCGTGCAGATGCCTCTCAATTGCCTGGACGCGACATTTCGCAGCTTCGAGACCAGCGTACTGCCGGAGGTGAACCGGCGCGGCATCGCGGCACTGGGCATGAAGAGCCTGGGAGGAAGCGGCGAACTGGTGCGAGAGGGCGCAGTTATCGTCACGATGGGACTTCGCTATGCCATGAGCCTGCCGGTTGCCGTGACCATCAGCGGCATCGATTCCCTTAGCGTGCTGCACCAGAATCTCGAGGTCGCTCGCGGCTTTCAGCCTTTCCGTCCGGCCGAAATGCAAACCATCCGCGAAACGTGCCGATCCGAGGCCTCAGACGGTCACATGGAGCTGTTCAAGACAACCAAGAAATATGACGGAGACCTGGGGCGTGAGATGCACGGGTTTCCGTCGAGCGCGGAGCTTCCCGTGTAAGGCCACTGGGTCGAGACCATTTACGAAGATGCGTGAACGGAGTGGAGGAACTTTATGATCGCAGCAAAACGATTAGGGTACGTACTGTCTCTGACGGGGATCGCCACCGCGGCTGGGCATCCGCCGGAGTCGGCAAGCGAATATGTCTCGCCGGCGCAAGCCGTTCCAATGGGTAAAGCTCCCAAGATGCAAGTTGAATTGCTTAACCCTGGAGAAGCGACGAAACATTATGCGGTCATCTTCTACCAAGGCGACGAGGCGTTCTCCGGACTTCTGGAGTTTGCGGAACGGTATCACGTTACCAGCGCGCATTTCACCGCTATCGGAGCGCTGAACCGGGCAACATTGGGATGGTTCGATCCCCAGCGCAAAATGTACAAGAAGATTCCCATCGACGGCCAGCACGAAGTGATTGGGATGAGCGGCGACATAGCGCTTTATCAAGGAAAGCCCGTCGTCCACACCCACATGGTGGTGGGGAGTCCGGACGGAACAACGCGTGCCGGGCACGTTCTCGATGCGTATGTGTCGCCAACCCTGGAAGTAATCGTGACCGTCGATCCGGTAGAGATGCAAAAGAGGTTTGATCCGGCGACGGATCTGACATTGATTGATCCAGAGCCGAAGTAGCAGCGCCAACGTCGTTAAGTGATCTTAAAGTCAAAAAAAGCTGACGCGGTGGAGGTGCGATCCGGCCAAATTGCGGGGGAAGGATTTGAACCTTCGACCTTTGGGTTATGAGCGTGCCGAGAAACGGTACTGAAGGACAACACAGGTACGAGTAACAGATCGGAACGCCCGGGCAATCCGGGCCGTTCACACCATTCATTCGCGTCGAAGGTGAAGCCGCCGCGGAAACGCAGCCAGTTCGCCATGTTCCGATTCTGCTGAGTGCCTACAGACCAAGTTTGTCGCCGTGCTAAGCCCGTCACCAGGAACGGGAACAGAAACGCGATGCAGACATGGTCGCGAGCCAGTTGAAAATCTTGACTCCCGTCGGCTACGATCGCCATCGTCGCAAGCACAAAATAGGTATTCGCCTGAGAAGTCATCCCGACCGCAAACATATGGTGGGCCCACACGGCCATGCCCATAAATCCAATGGCGATGGTAGCCCCAACCATTACTTCCACCTGCTCGGATGCTACATGTTCAAAATGGTTGCCTGGTGACGATCGCTCCCCCCGAGTACGTGCCAGTACCGATTGGCTATTGGGCCGCGCCCCTCGGCCTCCTATCATTGCTGGTTGAGAGCGGAGGTCCCCCTGCCCGGAACTGGACGCCCGAGCTAAGTGACCGGCGGTTCCGCTCTCGCCAGAGAAATAGATGACCGAGCGCGACTGGGAGCTTTACCGGCTGAGCGTTGTGGAGCAACTCCCTGAGGGCCCCTACAAGGACGCCATCATCGGCGGAATCAAGCA
The DNA here is from genome assembly GCA_963765185.1 of Bryobacterales bacterium. GTDB lineage: Bacteria > Acidobacteriota > Terriglobia > Bryobacterales > Bryobacteraceae > Palsa-187. Next base: position 87,911 of record CAVXWB010000014.1, on the reverse strand, counting down.
CAAGCTAACCCTGCTCGACCAACAAGAGCTGAGACCGGCACCTTGGTCTGGCCGAAGGGCCATTGCGGCTGGAGCGGGGATGCGATGAGACGCATTTCACGCCGCAGATCTTTGCTGGAGGCATAGCTTGTCTTTTCACTTTATTGTCCGCTTTGAGCCGCTGCCGGGAAAGGAAGCGGCGTTTCGCGAAGAGTTGCTCCGGGTCGCCAACCAAGGCACCGGCGACCGCAAATGCGTGGTGCTCTCGATCCCGGAGAGCGTGGTATTACGGGTTCACGAGAGGCTCAGCGCCCGGCCGATCCGAGCGACGCGTACGAGCACGAACCCGCGTCGCGTAGTAGGTCTTGCCGAATTTCACCAAAGCCTCGCCAGCCATCGCGAAACCTTATCAGCCTGAAAGCGGGGGGCGGGCACAAAAAGGCCGGGCCCGTTGAAAGGTCCTGGGGCCAACGCCAATGGCGGGAGGGAGCTGCTCGCACGCTGAAACAAGGCCGCCGGGACAAAACCGAGCGCCGGAGCCACGATGAGGAATGGAAGGGTCTGGTTTTTGAAAAGGTAGGCCTGAGGTCGGCCCAAGACTCCTGGTGGCTTTCTATAAGCCTTTTATTTTGAGTGGTGAGCGCGGTAGGAATCGAACCTACAACCTACTGATTAAGAGTCAGTTGCTCTGCCAGTTGAGCTACGCGCCCTCTCATGACTATCGATGGTGAACTGCGATCGAAAGGCGGGTTCACATCATGTGTCTCCATGAGTGTACCACGCGTTGGAGCGCCGAATTACATGGCCACTCGGGTACCGTCTTCGGAATGAACCGGAGGGTTGTAATATACAATCCGGCCGCAGGATTCGCAGAACATCACCTGGTCGCCGCGCCTTAGGTCCTGGAAATACTGGGGACGCAGAGTGATCTGGCAGGCGGTGCAGCGTCCTCCCGCGGCTTCCGCCACAACCGAGCCGTTGTGCTTCTTCCGAATCCGGTCGTAGGCCGCGAGGGTGGCGCGAGGAAGCTTGGCGGCAACCTCGCCGCGCTCGCCGCGAAGCTGCTCGAGCTGCGCCTGATTGACGGCCGTTCGTTCCCGCGCGGTGGCTTTCTCCCCCTCCACCAGCTTCTTTTCCTCCTTGAGCGCGGCATCCGCATTCTTGACGTTGCCGTCAAGCGCTTCGGATTCCGTCATCAGCTCCAGAATGCGATCCTCGGCCTTGCGGGTTTCCTTTTCGATGTATTCGATCTCATGTTGAAAGGCCCGGTATTGCTCGTTGGTCTTGGCGCCGAGCATCTGATCCCTGAGCTTGGAGATCTTCTGCTCGTTCATCTGGATGTCGCCTTCTATCTTTTTGCGCTCCTTCTGATTGGCGACGAGCGCGGCTTTATCGACTTCCAGCCTGCGCAGGTGCGCCTCCAGCGTCTTCTCGATAGCGGCGATGTGCTTGGGCAGCGCGGCGACTTCTTTCTCCAGAGCGGCGGCGCGTTGATCTAGCGATTGGAGCTGAATCACCAGACGGGTATCTGGATGCATTGAACCTTGATTTTAGCACGCGGCTCGCGCCATGCTTAGAAGCATGTCAAGACTCGACCAAATTCCGCCGGTTCCGCTGACGCTGGAAGGCGCGGGGGTGCTGCACCAGATGGCGGGGGTGCGCTGGCCTGCCTGGCGCGCGCTCGATGCCGCCCAGCGCGTGGAGATCCTTGAGGAAGCCGCGGAAGCGCTGGAAGCGCTGGAGCAGAACCGCTCCGCCGCCTACGAGCTGCTGGGCCACAAGGGCGACATCATGCTGGTCCACTTCCGCGCCGATTTTGACGAGCTGGTGGAGGTGCAGCGCACGCTGGCGAGCCTGCGCCTGTGGGATTTCCTGGAGCAGACCACGTCGTATCTATCGGTGGTCGAGCTGGGTTTGTACGAATCGACGGCGAAAGTGTATGGGGCCCTGGCGGAACGCGGAATCGAGCCGCACTCGGAAGAATGGAAGGCGTCCATTGAGGAGACGCTCGAACGCCAGCGCGAGGCCATGCGTCCGCGCCTGTTTCCGGATATCCCGCCCGCGAAGTATCTGTGTTTTTATCCCATGGACCGCCGCCGCGGCGAGCAAAAGAACTGGTATCAGGTCTCCTTCGAGGATCGCCAGCACATGATGCAGGAGCACGGGGCCATTGGACGGCGCTACGCCGGGACGGTGAAGCAGATCATCAGCGGCTCGATCGGATTCGACAACTGGGAGTGGGGCGTGGACCTGTTCGCCGAGGATCCTCTGGTGTTCAAGCGCCTGATCTATGAGATGCGTTTCGACGAAGTCAGCGCCATCTACGCTCTGTTCGGCTCGTTCTATGTGGGCAAGCGTTTGAACAGCGAGGCGCTGCGCGATTTTCTGACGGTGTGAGTGGCGCGATTTGCCTCCGGGCTCGCGACCATCCGGGAGTTGGGCGACTTTGCTCTGCACTGCACCGTTCGGGCGCTACCCGCGAGGCAGCCCGTTAGAGACGGAGCGTTAGGATAGAAATCGGCTTGAAGTCCGTCGCCCTGTCGTCCTGAATGTTTGCCATGTAGTAGAAGCTCCTCCCGACAACGACCCCTGTTGTCACGCCGCAAAGAGTGGGTTACCGCGTTCCAGGACATCGAATCGTACGGCGGCTTTCTCATCGCGCGCCAAAACAATTCGGATAACTCGCGGAGCCATGATCCCGTTTTGAATGGCGATCAGGGTCCCACGGTAGAAATACAATCCGTCCACGTTTGCGAGACATAACCCGTCGGGCCGTTGCAGGGCCGATGCTGTGTGCGTTGGCAAATCGAATACAGTTACTCCGTCCGGAAAAGTGGAAACATAAAGCCGCGTTGCGTCCGAAGAGATCGCGATACCATTTGCAAATTCGAATCGGCCGGGCAGCATCTCCAACTCGCGAGCGCCTGGGGCGAGACGCCAGACCGCTCCGACACGTGTGTCGGTAATGAATGCTTCCCCGGCGGGGGAGATCACCAGGTCGTTGAGCAGGTGTCCAGTCCCAACCGTGTGCTTCCCGACCAACCGCCGCGTTTTGAGATCGTAGGGCATGACGGCTGACTCTGGATCGGAGTTGTTTAAGAGCCAAAGATTCCTGCCACGTACCTTCAGGCCTAGAATGGCGCCCATCCCGGTCAAGAAGTCCTCACAGGCCCCGCCGGGTGAACAGCGAACCACCTTCCCTTTCCTGAGGCTCCCGAAGTAGAACATCCTGGCGCCCGGATCGTATGCCACGCTTTCAGGTGCGAGGTCGCCCTCGGCGACAGGGAACGCCTGCCTGCTATTCGCGACTGGAGTGGCCGCCTTCCGAATTAATTTGACTATTTCCTCGAATTCCACCGTTCCACGCAGGCTAGCGAAAATCCGATCCTTCGAGGGGTCGATGCCGCTCTCTGGGTCGAGACGCCGAAGCCACTGTATTGCCTCTGGCCATTGCTGTCCCGCTGCCCATGTTCGAGCCAAAGCGTAATCGACGGTCGCTTTATCGGCTGCTGTCTCCGACAGTTGTTCGAGCCTCGACACCTCGGCTCTGAATGACCGCTCGTCCTGCGCAGACAAGGCCCCGGACTTTGGAAGTTGTCCATAGCTCGCTCTCGCTGCTAGCAACGCGATGCCCAATGTAAGGTCGAGGCGCACAAATCGATGCACTTATTGATGATCGCCCATCTTGGGGAAGATAGCTCCTCCGTAGTCGCGTAGTGCGGCGCGATCTGGATGTGGACGGGTGACGGCGTCTCGGGAAGTAATCCGCGTCAGGCCAAATGGGCCGTGCTCCGCAATAGGTCTTACCTCGCCAACCGCCGGCGAATCGGCGCCGTAAAGGCCCGCACAGCCATGTCGATATCGCTGACGCCCAACGCCCGGCAGACGCCGTAGTAAACCGCCAGACCCAGCGGAATCGACACGGCCAGGTCGGCCAACCGGCCCAGTTGCGAGATGCCGGCGTGCGCGGCCATGAAGTGGCTGGAAAGCCATACCACCGCGGCCATGGCCAGCGAAGCCGCGCCGACCTTCCCCAACTGCGCCGCCAGCGCGCGCCCATGGATGCCGCCGATGCGGGCTCGCAGAATCAGGAACAGAACCACGAATCCGAACAGAGCCACGGCGGAGGTCGACAGCGCCAGCCCCGCCTGGCGCAGTCCCGCGACGTGGATCATGGTGCTGGCGGCGGCGTAGTTGATCAGGATCGAAGCCAGACTCACCAGCATGGGAGTGCGCGCGTCGCCTAACGCGTAAAACGCGGGCGTCAGCACCTTCAGAGCTGCGTATCCGGCCAGGCCGATGGCGTAGCACGAAAGCGCCACGGCGGTCTGCTCCGTGTCGTAGAGATGGAATTTACCGCCCTGGTAAATCGCTCCGATGATGGACTTGCCCAGCACCACCAATCCGACCGAGGACGGCAGCGTCAGCAGAAACACCATGCCGAGCGAATGCGACAGCGTCTTGCGGAACTCGTCCAGGCGCCCGGCGGCCGCGCTGCGCGAGATGGACGGCAGCGTGGCCGAGGCCATGGCCACGCCGAACAATCCAAGAGGAAGCTGCATGAAGCGGAAGGCGTAGCTCAGCCAGCTCACGGGACCGTCGAGGCCGGTGAGCGGATCGTAAATGGTGGAGGCGAAATTGGTGTTGACCATCACGTTGATCTGCACCGCGGCGTTGCCCAGGATGGCCGGCACCATCAGGCGCAGAATCGGACCATGCCCGGATCGGACCAATGGAAGCCCGGGCGGAAGCGGTAGCCCAGACGATACAGGCTGGGCATCTGCCAGCCGAGTTGCAGAGCTCCGCCCAGCACCACGCCGATGGCCATGCCTTCGATGCGCGTGAGGTGCAGCGCGGGTCCGAAGACCACGCCGAGAACGACTCCGAATGCGACCGAGCCGATGTTGAAGAACGTCGAGGCCAGCGCGGGAACGCCGAAGACATTGGAGGCGTTGAGCACGCCCATGGCCAGAGCGGCCAGCGCCACCAGCAACAGGAACGGGAACATGATGCGGGTCATGTTCACGGCCAGCTGCGAATTTCCCGGGCTCGGCCGCGTAGCCGGGCGCCAGCAGATGCACCAGCACGGGAGCGAAAATCACTCCGGCGCGCACACCGCGCCTACGATGACGATCAACGCGGTGCCCACCAGGTTGACCAGGCGAGCGGCTTCCTGCTTGCTGCGGGTGGTCAGGTATTCGGTGAAGATGGGCACGAAGGCGCTGGAGAGAGCGCCTTCGGCGAACAGATCCCGCGTGAGATTGGGAATGCGGAAGCCCAGCATGAAAGCGTCGTAGGTCATGCCCGCGCCGAACAGGCGCGCCATCACGCTCTCGCGCACCAGTCCGGTGATGCGGCTCATGAACACGGCCAGCGAGACCACGCCGGCCGAGCGCACCAGGCGCTCGTTCTGGCCGCGCTGCGAGTGCTCCGCAGCCGCGTCAGCGGCCGTATTGTTCAAGCCCGAGGCCGCATTAGCGGCCGTATTGTTCAAGGAAGTGGGCAATGGTCATGATCCCCGCGTAATAATTCGAGATTTTGTACTTTTCGTTGGGCGAATGCAAGCCATCGTCGGGAAGGCCGAAACCCATAAGGATGGTGGGGATGCCCAGATGCGTGGCGAAATCGCCGACGATGGGAATCGATCCGCCGATGCGGATGAACACGGTCTCGCGGCCGAGAATTTCGGAGAAAGCGCGCGCGGCCACTTCGAATGGCGTGATGATCCGGATTCACCGAAATCGCCGGACTGGCGCCCAGCACGCGCACCTCGGTTTGGATGCCGGCGGGCGTGTTGTCCTGGACGAATTTCTTGTACGCCGCGACGATCTTCTCCGGGTTCTGGTCCGGCACCATGCGCATGCTGACCTTGGCGACGGCCTTGGCCGGAATCACGGTCTTCGCGCCGGGCCCGGTAAATCCTCCTGCGATGCCGTGCACTTCAAGCGTCGGCCGGGCCCAAGTGCGCTCAAAAACGTCGTAGCCGGGCTCGCCGGTCAGACACGTCGAGCCGACCTCCGTCTTCAAAAATTCCTTTTCATCGAACGGCAGAATCGACCAACTGTGCTTCTCCGCGGGCGTGGGCGGTTTGACGTCGTCATACATGCCCGGAATCTGGATATGGCCGTTCGCGTCCTTGAGCTTGGAAAGCAGCTCCACCAGCCCGAAAACCGCGTTGGGCGCGGCCCCTCCGTAGATGCCGGAGTGAAGATCGCGGGACGGACCGCGGGCTTCGATCTCGGTATAGATCAAGCCGCGCAGGCCGATGCACAGCGTGGGAATGCCCTCGGCATAAAGCTCGGTGTCTGAGACCAGCGCGACATCGGCTTTGAGCTTGGCCGGATTTTCGGCGACATACTTGGCGATGGCCTCGCCGCCCATTTCTTCTTCGCCTTCGATCAGGAATTTGAGGTTCACGGGAAGCGTGCCGTTGACGGCGCGCAGAGCCTCCACCGCCTTGATGTGCGAATACATTTGCCCCTTGTCGTCAGCCGCGCCGCGGGCGTACAGATTGCCGTCGCGCACGGTCGGCTCAAAGGGCGGCGAGATCCATTCATCCAGAGGGTCGGGCGGCTGCACATCGTAGTGGCCGTAGCACAGCACCGTGGGTTTACCGGGGGCGTGCAGCCAATCCGCATATACCAGCGGGTGGCCCGCGGTGGCGATAATCTCGACGTGTTCCAGGCCCGCGGCGGTCAGACTGGATGCGACAAACCGCGCGGCGCGATGCACGTCGGCGGCGTGATCGGGAAGAGTGCTGACGCTGGGGATGCGCAGGAACTGCTTTAGCTCGTCGAGGAGGCGGTCCGAATGCTTTTCAACGAAAACACTGGTGGAAGGAGACACTCTCCATTATATGTGTCTGAAGCGGGCTGCCGCCTCTAGGAACGCAGGCGATGCATCAGGGCAATGTCGTCGAGGACGGCGATTCCCATCCTGTGAAGGTATTCGCTGGCGGGGCGTTCGAAAAAATCACCGTCGTTCGAGCAGAGAATCTCCGCTTCGCCGATGAGCGCGGTCTGCATCACGATGATGTCGTTCACATCGCGGATCGGCACAATCACAAGAGGGTCCAGGGTCACGATTTCAGCGGAGCGCCGCAGGAAATTGACGTAGTCGAAGACCAGGCCTTCGGTCAGGCCGTAGAACTCACGCAATCGAGGATAGCGCAGAACCCTTGCAAGCTCATGCAGCATTTCATTCGAAAGCAGTAGTCTGTGCTCGCCTTCAACGATGGTCGTCAGGAGTTCGCGGGCGAGGCCGTGGGAGCGTTCGGTGGCTCTCACGAGGATTGTCGTGTCGAGGACGATTTTCACCGATGCGGGCGATAACCGGGACGAGAGCTTCTGATGGCCTCAGTCAAGATTTCCTCGGCCTCCTCTGCGGAACTAGTCTTTCGGAGGGCATCTACTTCGGAAAAATATTTCCGCAGCTCCGCCGCCTGTTCCTGCCGCCGTTGATCAGAGAGCGCTGGAGGCTCGATAGCGCGGATGCTGATAGCCTCATTTTCCAGCACGCGGCGTCCCAGTAGGCTTTCGATGACCGCCTTCTGGTCGGGAGATAAATCTTTGGCGCTGCGGATCATGGAGTGGAATCTCTGATTCCATTATGACCCCTTGCGACTGCCCTACGGGCTGGTGGATTTTTTGCTTTGCGTCAGCAGAACGGCCGCGGCCGCGCCGCCACCCGCAGCAGCGACTCCAACGACGATCCCGACGACTGCGGCGGTCGAGAGGCCGACGGCCGCACCGGCCGCCGCGCCCGCTGCCGCCCCGGCTGCTGCGCCTGCTGCCGCTGCTGCGGCGACCTTTCCGGCTTCCCCGGCAGGCATCTCCGTCTGCGCGTTCAAGGCCGACGCCACCACCAGGCATCCGCCCTGCGACTTGGGCGACACCGAGGCAACCGTCAACACGCTGGTCGCGACCGTCACAGCCGGTTTTGCGGCCGACGCCGTGCCCTTGATCTCGACGCGATTGCCCAGGTTCTTCGAAAGATCCTGCGCGTTGCCGGCCAGCTCCACCACTTCCTGGGTGTCGTCATCCTGAAGAATAAAATGGCTGTCCTTGTAAACCAGGCAGCCCGACCGCGTCAACGTCCCGTCCTGCGCGGCTTGAAACGCGAGGTTCATGTGGCGGCCGGCGGGGATCGACGCCAGCACCACGCCTCCGCTTCCGAAAACCTTGGCGACGCCGGTCAACGCCGCGATCTCCACGGTCTTGTCCGGCCGGCCCAGACCCACGCGCAGACCCGCGCCGCGAATCTTCAAACCCGCCGCATCCACCTCGAACGGCGCAGCCTGAGCCACCTGCCCGACGCCGGAATCAAGCGCCAGCCGGTCCGCGTAAACGCGCGCGGCCGAGCCCGCGCCCAGCTGCACCTTCACGCCGTTCGGCAGCGCCAGCTCAGTGGACGCCGAGGTTGTCCGCAGCGTCTCGCCGTCGAACAGAGTGGCGTTGCCCCAAACCTCGGAGCCCTGCAAGGTAAAATGACCGCTTGCCGTGACGATTCCAATAGCAGTCGCGGCGGAGACCACGGTTGCACAAAACGACGCCGTGACAAGAGGCGCGATGAGGAAGAGGGATTTCACTGGATCAAGTATATGGCCGGCGGCCTGAGGCTTCAAGACCACGGAATGTAGTCGGAATGTATCACGCTCGAAAATTATTAGGGCTGCTGGCGATCGTGAGTCTGGGCGCGGCGGCGTGGTTCTCCGTGCTGCTGGCGCGCGCCGACGCAGAATTTCGCAAGGGCACTCCGGAGGGCGTGGCTCGCGCGGCCGCACTCACGCCTCTCAATACCGCTTATCTTTCCGTTCGCGCGCTTCAAGTCGACTACGACGGCGGGGATGCGCGTCCGCTGCTCCAAGAAATCGCGCGCAGGAATCCCGATGCCTCCGCGCCGCGCATCCGTCTGGGCCTGGACGCGGAGGTTCGCGGCGACAGCGCCGCGGCCGAGCGCTGGCTGCTGGATGCCGCTCGCGTGGATCGTCAATACGAGCCGCGCTGGACCCTCGCCAATTTTTATTTCCGCCAGCAGAAGCCGGACGATTTTTGGAAATGGATGCGCTCGGCGCTGGAAGTCTCCTACGGCGACCGGACGCCGGCCTTCGACCTGTGCGCGCGCACGGCGCCGGATACCCGGACGATCCTGGCGCGCGCGATTCCGGATCGGCATGAGATGGTCGCGGCATTTTTGACGTACCTGCTCGGAGCAAAGGGGCAGGATGCGGCTCCCGATGCCGCTCCAATAGCCGAGCGTCTCTCTCAATGGCACGACCCCGCGGACTTGCCGGCGCTGTTTCAGGAAGTGGACGCGCTGTTGATCGCCGGCCGCCGCGCCGGCGCGCGGCAAATCTGGATCGATCTTGGATACGCCGATCCCACGGGAACGCCCGTGTACCATCCCGACTTCGGTCCGCCTCGCACCGGGCACGGTTTCGATTGGTGGCTGATTCAGAATCCCGGCGTCACGCATGTCTCGCTCGATACCCCTCCCGCGCATCGGATTCTGTTCAGCGGCAAACAGCCGGAATCGTGCGAGCTGCTGCGGCAGTATGTGGAACTTCGTACCGGAAAGCGCTACCTGCTGCGCTGGGAATCGCGCGGCATCGGGAGCGGCATCGCCTGGCGCGCCGGCGCTGCGACCGCGCCCCTGCGGGCCGGCGAGGACTGGACGCCGGGACAACTCTCCTTCGTTGCGGCACAGGACTCCGCCGCGATCGCGCTGTTCTACAATCGCCCCCTCGGTGAGCCGCGCGCGGAAGGCGCGGTGGAGCTGCGCCAGATTGCAATCGAAGCACAATGATGGAAGCAACCCTGCTCACCGCGATTCTCTGGTTCGGCATCCTGAGCCTTCGCGCGGCCGAGAGCGTACGCTCGATGCTGACCGCGTTCGAGCTCGCGCTCATGGCGCTGGCCGCCGCGTTGATCCTGCGCCGCCGCCTGGCGATTCGGCCGCACCCGATCGCGATCCTGCTGGCGATCGCCGCGCTGTGGGCGCTGCTGCAAGTGCGGCTGGGGATCTCGGTCGATCCGGAGCGCACGCTTCAGGCCGCGCTGGGATGGACCGTCAACTGCGCGGCCTTTTCCGTGACCCTCGCCGTTTGTCGCCGCGAGGACATTCGCCGCCGCTTCCTCACCGCGCAAGCTCTGTTCGCGCTGGCGGTGAGCATTGCGTCGGTCATCGGCCTCTACACCGTCTCGGCGCTGGGGCCGTTCGCTTACAAAAACCAGTTCGCGGCGTATCTGGAAAGCGTCATGGGCATCGCCATTACGGCCGCGATTCGCGATCCACGCCGCAGGGTAGTCTGGATACTGGCGGCGGGAACGATGTTCGCATCCGTGGTTGCGGCAGGATCGCGCGCCGGCTCGATCCTGTGCCTGGCTCTGCTGGGTGCGCTCCCCGTCGTGGCCGCGTGGCGCGGCTGGATCGGCGGGCGGGAGCTGGCGCGCATCGCCGCCCTGGCTGCGGTGAGCGGCGGCGTCCTGATCATGATCACCGGCTGGGAAACCACTTGGCAGAGGCTACAGGAGAACAATCCGTACTCGCTCCGCGCCGATCTGCTGCGGTCCAGCATCGCCATGACGCGCGACCGGCCTGTCACCGGCTTCGGCCTGGGCGCCTGGTCCTCCGCCTATCCCGGCTACGCGCGCTATGACGATGGCACTTTCGTGAACCAGGCGCATAATGACTGGGCGCAATGGGCGTCCGAAGGGGGCATCCCGTTTCTGGCGCTGATGCTCGCCGTGGTGGCGCTGCTGGTGCGGCCGGCGCTGGCTTCGCTGTGGGGCTTCGGATTGATGGCGGTCTTCGTTCACGCCTGGATCGATTACCCCTTTGAACAGCGCCCAGCGCTGGCCGCGTTCCTGTTCGCGATGGCGGGCGCGCTCGCCGCCGAAACGTCCTGGAGACCGGCTACTGCTTCACCAGCAGGAGGTCGCCCTGATGAATTTTCTCCGCCTTGACCTCGGTTTCGAAGTTCACCTCCAGAACGTTAAACGGACCGCCCGGAATGAGGTCGACGCTGCCCTTGGCGCCGTCGTTGGTTTCAAGCGCGAAGGTCTGATTCCTGGTGGGGCGGAAATCGCCGGAGAAGTTGAAGCGCAGCACCGGATCGCCAGAGCTTCCCGGAGGCAGCTTGAAGCGGGCGTAAAACGTGCCGGTGGCGCGGCCGCTTTCCTCGTGGACCACCACATCGACAACTTCCGGTTCGGGCCCGTGAAACAGGCCTCCCGTCTGGTAGCTCCATATGCCCACGTAGCGGCTGAGCGGCAGAGGCGTGATGGAAGGAGCGCGCGGCGCGGGATCGGCCGAGGCGATGACACGCGCGGCATCGCCCTGCACGCTCGAAGCCGGGACACTGGAGACCGGGCCAGGGGAGACCGGGGCCGCGGCCATTCGGGACGCGTCGGCCAGCGCGGGATAATACGCCGCCCATTTCTCCGACTCTTGCTTCATCGCATCGGCGGATTGGGCCAGCGCCGCCGCCAGAAGCGGGTACTGCTCCAGGGCTTGGGCGCGCGCCTGCTCCGCGGCTAAGACAGCCTTGGAGCTTTTTTCTTCGGCCTTTTGACGATCCGTAACCGCGGCCCTCAGGGCTTCCAGCGCGGCCTTTTCCCGATCGAAGGCCTGGCGCAACTGCTGGATGGCCCGGTCGGGATCTTTGGCAAAGGCGGCGGCGCTGGTGCCGGCGGTATTGATCTCGCGATTGAGAAAGCGGATCATGTCCGGCGCGGGAGAAAGATCCGGCACAGGCTGCACGTCTGTTTCCCGGAGCCAGCGTAGGTTTTCTGCCTGCCGATCCGACACATCCCGAAGATATGCGAGGCGAGCCGCGCTGAAGGCCGCCGCCGCATCCGCGACTTTTGCGGCGCGGGGAGCCAACGCCTCGCCGGCCGTAGCCGCGTCCCGCTCCAGAGCCGGATCGGCCTCCCGCCAGGACTTGTAAGCCGAGCGGTAGCCGTCGCGGGGGGTGGATTGAGCAAACAGACACAGCGCACCCGCGAGGAACGCAAAGTGCGCCGCGCGGCGTCTCATTTCTGCTTCCCTTGGGCCGGAGCCGCCACACCCTTGGTGACGGCGCATTCGGTCTGCGCCCGCGCCAGCCGCGCGGCGTAATACGCACTCCAGCGGGCGCGCTCGGCCTCGAATGCCGCTTGCGTGTCTTTCAAGGCGGCCTCGCGCTCCTCCAGTTCGGCGACCAAGGTGCGCGTGGCCTGCCAGGTTGCATCGTCGTGGCTGATTCCTGAAGCTAAGGCGTCGGATCTCAGCTGCTGCAGCGCGGAGATCTGGCGCAAGGCGTCCAGCGCCGCATTGAACGAGGCTCGGCGCTGTGCGCTGTCGGTCAAGGCCGCCAGTTGTCCGTTAACTCCCAACTGCTCTTGCGCCAAATCCGATTTTTCGGCGGTAAACTCCTGTCCCAGCGGTTGAACGGAAGCGAGCAAACGCCGCGCCTCCGCGGTCTGAAACGCCGTCTGCCGGCTTGCCTCCCGCAAATAGGCCGCGAGAGCGGAGGTCCGCGCTTCGGAAGCCTTGCTCAGCTCCGTGATGGCCGCGGCCGCCTTGGGATCGCAGGGGAGCAGATGCCGGATGGAGGCATCCAGGCCCTGCGCCAGCTTCTCCCAGTCGGCCGTCTTTTGCCGCACGTTCTGTTCCAGCGCGGCGAGTGTGGAAGGCGAGGCCTTTCCAGAAACGTCCTGGTCCGCATTCGGAGCTGCGTCCTGGGCCGCGGCCACGCCTCCCAACAACGAACAGAGCGCCAACAACAGGGCCGGCTGGAACCTCCGCATTGTCGTAGGCGCGCTCCGCCGTGCGGGCGAGCGCCTCAAGACACTGGAAGTACGAATAACAATCAAGGGATTAAGTTTAACTGAATCGTAAGGATTGGACAATCCCGATCCGGCAGGTTGTTACAATGAAACATTCGGGAGGAAATGGAATGGCTGTCAGTTCGCGCCGCCGCTCGGTGGCTGTACGCGTGGGTTCTGGAATGGGTTTAGGAGCGAGCCCGGTGATGGTGGGCGGAAACCATCCCATCGTGGTTCAATCCATGACCAACACCGACACCGCCGACACTCCCGCTACGGTGAACCAGGTGATGGCGCTGGCGCAAGCCGGATCGGAGCTGGTGCGCGTCACGGTCAACACCGAGGAAGCCGCGCGAGCGGTGCCCGGAATCGTCGAGACCCTGGACAAATTCGGCTGCCGCGTTCCGATCATCGGCGATTTTCATTACAACGGGCACATCCTGCTGAAGAAATATCCGGAAATGGCGCGCGCTCTGGCCAAGTACCGCATCAATCCGGGCAACGTAAACATCGGCAAGAAGCACGACGATAATTTCCGCATCATGATCGAAGCCGCCGTCGAATATGACCGTCCGGTGCGCATCGGCGTGAACTGGGGTTCGCTCGATCAGGCTCTGCTGACGCGCATGATGGACGAAAACAGCCGGCTCGCGGAACCTTTGGATGCCGGGGCCGTCACCTTGCGGGCCATTGTGGTCAGCGCGCTTGAATCGGCGCGGGCGGCGGAACACTACGGCCTCGGGCGCGACCACATCATACTCAGCGCTAAGGTGAGCGGCGTACAGGACCTGATCGCGGTCTATCGCATGCTGGCCGCCGAATGCGATTACACCCTGCATCTGGGCCTGACCGAAGCGGGATTGGGATCGAAGGGGATCGTGGCCACTACGGCCGCGCTGGGCGTGCTGCTTCAGGAAGGCATCGGCGACACCATCCGCTCCTCGCTCACGCCCATGCCCAATGGCGACCGCACCGAGGAAGTGATCGTGTGCCAGCAGATTCTGCAAGCGCTGGAGCTGCGCAGCTTCACGCCTCAAGTCACCGCCTGCCCCGGCTGCGGCCGCACCACCAGCACTTTCTTTCAGGACATGGCGGACCAGATTCAGACCTATCTGCGCCAGCAGATGCCCACCTGGAAAGAGCGCTTTTCGGGAGTCGAGGAGATGAAGGTCGCGGTCATGGGCTGCGTAGTCAACGGTCCCGGCGAATCCAAGCATTCCAATCTCGGCATCTCTCTGCCGGGGACGTTCGAGGAGCCCGTCGCGCCCGTTTATGTCGACGGAAAACTCAAGTGCACCTTGCGCGGCGACCGTATCGTGGCCGAGTTCATCGAGATTCTGAACGACTACGTGGGCCGGCACTACGCGGCGCGGACGCTCGAAGGCGTCGGGGCGTAGTTGCCCGGACGTTCAAGCGGTCCCGGTCGGTCCTTGCTTGCGCGTGCCTTGTGTGCTTTCCGCGAAGAACGGCCGATCTTGAACTGAGTGGCCTTTCGGGTGTAAAATCAGCCATCCGTTGGACCGGACGGATTCATCTCACATAGAAATGTTCCGATGACGAGGAGACAGGGAGGAAGAATTGTATGCGAGCGAGCTCAAAACTCAACCTCATAGCGGTGCTGGCGGTAGTACTTGCCGCAGCTCCGTTTGCTACAGCCCAGAGCAAATATGCCTACGCCGAAGTGGAAAAGAAGCTGGAGGATAAGTACACCGTGACGATCGTCAACGCGGAAGGCGGGGTCGTGACGGCGGGCGTAACGCTGACTCTGAAGAAACCCGGCTTGACTGCCGGCTCACAGAACACGTGCGTGAATGAATTCAAGGATGGGAAGATCTCCCTCGCCAGCGCGTCCAAAGCCGTTTGCGCCAGCGCCGGCAGGAGATTCGCGGGCCTTCCCGGCGTTGGCCTGATCCCCGGCGTCGGCGGCGCCGCCGGAACCGCTCAGGGATCTGTGCCGGGCACCCGGCCTTTCGTCCAGGGGGAAAAGCTGTACGTGACCAAGATCGAGGTCAAGGATGCCATTGTCTTCTCTCTGATCTCAGACGCCATCAACGATGTTACTTACAAGGCGGAGATCCGGTTCCCCATCGCGAAGGGAACGTCCCCCGATCCCGCGCAGGCGGATCAATGGATTGGCGAAGTGTTCTCGAGCGCCCCTCCCGACAATTCGCAGGGCCAACAGGCTGCTCAGCCAGCCGGAGCGGCCGCAGCTCCAGCCGCGGCAGCCGCCGACCCGGCATTGGCTCCGATCGCACCGCCCCCGCCGCCGCAGGACCCGGCCTTGGCTCCCATCGCCCCGCCTCCTCCTCCGCCGGATGCGCCGGCAGCTCCGCCGCAGACGCTGGGGTTGGGAATGACGATTGACCAAGTGGTCGCCATTCTGGGCCAGCCCCAGAGAATGGCCACCGTCGGCACCAAAAAGATTTACTCTTACAAGGATTTGAAAGTGACGTTCGTGGACGGTAAGGTTACGGACATTCAGTAGCGCCCTATCGCTCACAAAACTTTATTGATACGGAGATGGTATGAAAACCTCAAGAAATAGCCGATCCTATTTAGCTGCATCGTTAGCGGAAGCCATGGCCGCGCTGCTGCTCCTATCCTCCGCGGTCCGGGCCGAAGAGCCGCCTAAGAAGCCCGCGGTTCCTGCCAAGCCCGCTGCTCCCGCCAAGGCCGCGCCCGCAGCGACGAAGTCGGCCGCTCCAGCCGCAGGCGCAAGGGGTGCGGCACCAGCCGCGGGAGCCAGAGGTGCGGCGCCAGCTGCGGGAGCCAGAGGTGCGGCGCCAGCCGCGGGAGCCAGAGGTGCGGCGCCAGCAGCGGGAGCGAGAGGTCCGGCGGCAGGTGGTGCCGGAGCGGCGAAGGGACCTGCAGCCGCGAGGGGTCCGGCAGGCGGCGCTAACGTCGCCAGAGGAGGGCCCGGAGGCCGTCCCACTCCAGCCGGAGCCAGGGTCGAATCCAGGCCCGGCGGCGCATCGGTTACTCGACGCGCGGACGGAAGGGTCGCGGACGTGCACACGCGAAATGGAGCCGACATCCATCACGGTCTGAACGGACATGAGGCGGTGATGCGCGACGGACCCAATCATGAGCGCGTCTTCGCCGAGCGTGGTGGCAGGGGCTACGTGCAGCACCCCTACGCTTTCCGTGGACATGATTATGCGGCGCGGACGTACTACGCCAACGGGCGCGCGTACCAGCGTTTCTATCGCGGTTATCCCTATCGCGGCGCGTACCTGGAAGTGTACTCGCCGGTGGCCTTCTATCCGGTTGGGTTCTATGGGTGGGCCTACAATCCCTGGGTCGCTCCCGTGCCGTACGCGTGGGGCTGGGCCGGCACTCCCTGGTTCGGGGTCTACGGCGGTTTCTTCACGCCCTATCCGGTTTACGCCAACGCCTCTCTCTGGCTAACGGACTATATGATTGCTCAATCGCTGCAGGCAGCGTATCAGGCGAATCAAGCCGCGCAGGCCGCGGCCGCGCCGATTCCCGCCGGACAGCCGGTTCTGACGCCGGACGTGAAGCAAATGATCGCGGATGAAGTGCGCCGCCAGATCGCTCTGGAGAACGCCGAGGCGCAAACCAACGCACAGAACGCCGAGCCCGATCCGGCCTCCAGCGGGATTGCCCGCATGCTGGCCGACGGCGCTCCGCACGTGTTTGTGGTCGGCGCCGATCTGGACGTAACCGATGCCGCCAGCGGGCAGGAGTGCGCGCTCAGCGAAGGCGACGTGCTTCAGCTGACCACGCCGCCGCCCCCGAATTCGGCCACCGCAAATCTGGTGGTGATGGGCGGCAAAGGCGGGGTGGAATGCCGCAAGGGAAGCGCGGTCGCGGTCGCGCTCCCCGACCTGCAGAACATGCAGAATCACATGCGCGAGACCCTGGATGCAGGACTCTCGGATCTCCAATCGCACAAGGGCGGGCTGCCCACGCCGCCTCAATCGGCATTGGCCATGGCCACGCCGGCCGCCTTCAGCATGGGCGCGCCTCCGCCGGACCCGACCGTCGCCACGCAGATCAATCAGCAGTTCCAGCAGGGCACTCAGGATGAGCAGGCCACGGTCAACGCGCCTGCCGCTGCTCCCGCTCCGATCCCGGCGCCGGCTGCTCCTCCGGCCACGGTTAGTCTGGGTCAAACCCCGGATCAGGTTGTGGCGGCCCTGGGACAACCCAAGAACATCGTGGATCTGGGGGCGAAGAAGATCTACGTTTATCAGGACATCAAGGTCACATTCAACAACGGCAAGGTCGCCGACGTGCAATGACGATCTTCAATTGACGGGCGGTCAGTAATTCTTGATCAAATCCATCCCCGTGTATAATCCGGCCACCTGGTCGGCGTAGCCGTTGAACATCAGGGTCTTCTGAAGATCGTTGAGGCGGCCGACGCCCAGGCGATGCTCCGTGGCCTGGCTGAAGCGGGGATGGTCGCGCTTGGGATTGACGTTGGAATAAAAGCCGTAGGCTTCGGGCCATTCGCGAGCCCACGTGGTCACCGGCTGCTTCTCGACCAAACTCACCCTCACGATGGACTTGACGCTCTTGAAGCCGTATTTCCACGGGAGCACCAGGCGCAAGGGCGCGCCGTTCTGGTTGGGCAGCGTCTCGCCGTACAACCCGACCGTAAGCAGCGTGAGGGGGTGCATGGCCTCATCCATGCGCAGCCCTTCAATGTAAGGGAACTTGATGCCCGCCGCGCGCGCGGAAATCATTTGCTTAGGGTCGTAGAGGCTTTCGAACGCGACGAACTTGGCCTTCCCGGTTGGCTCCACTTGTTTGAGCAAAGCGCTAAGCGGGAAGCCGATCCACGGAACCACAATCGACCATCCCTCCACGCAGCGATGCCGGTAGATGCGTTCCTCCAGCGGCGCCAGCTTGAGGATCGCATCGAAGTCGAGCGTCGTCGGCTTGGCGGCTTCGCCGTCGATCCGGACGGTCCACGGCGACGTCTTGAAATTGCGCGCGAGCTTGGCCGGCTCATCTTTGCCGGTGCCGAACTCGTAGAAGTTGTTATAGCTGGTGATGATGTTTTCAGCGGTGAGGGCCTCTTTGCCGGCGTTGTAGGCGGATTTTTTGACGCCGTCGAGCCTGGTGGTGGCGCGCGCGGAAAACGGCGCGGTGAGCGCGCCGAGCGTCGCGGCGCCCGCGCTCAGGAAACGGCGCCGGTTCAGATACACATGCTTGGGAGTGACGTCGGAATAGCGCAAGTTCATATCGGTCCTCCTAACTTTTGCGGCCCCTTCTATCTTACGCCGCGGATGTGCGGACGGCACGGGCCTGCAAACTCCCGCCCACAGCCTGTATTCTAAATTTGGATGTTTCGAGGTCATCGCCGCAAGGTCAGAATTCTTTTTTCCGCATCGGACATGATCCTGCTGGCGCTGGCGTTCCAGTTGGCCTACTGGACGCGTGCGCGGCTGGAGCTGAAGCATCTCTTTTTCATTGAGCCCCACACCCGAGCCCTGCTGCTGGGCTGGTCGATGGTGATATGGGTGGGACTGGGTTACTGGTGGGAGATTTACGACCGCATCGATGCCGCGCACCCGCGAGTGATCCTGCGCGACGCCTTCCGTCAGTGTCTGTTGGGGTCGGCGTCGGTGGTGCTGCTTGAATACCTGCTGCGGCTGGATTTGAGCGATGCGGATCGCCTATCGCGCTCCTTCCTGGGGCTCTTCGCGGGATTCACATGGTTCCTCCTGTGCCTGCTGCGACTCAATGCCGGACGGCTGCTGGGCGCCTTGCGCGGACGCTTTGGAGCTTCGCATTTTGTGGTCGTAATCGGAACAGGCGAGCCGGCGCGCCGGCTGGGACGGCAGTTGGAAGAAGCCGCCTCCTACGGCATCCGTCTGTTTGGATTCATGAGCGATACTCCAGGGCCGCCGGAGATCGACGGGATCGATCTCGCCGCGCACTACCCGGTGCATCCTCTCGACGCTCTGCCGCGGCTTTTGCGCAGCCACGTGATCGACGAAATCATTTTTGCCGTGGACAGCCGCCGCCTGACCGATCTCGAAGACATCATGCTGGCGTGCGACGAGGAAGGCGTGCGCACGCGCGTGGCCGTCGATTTTTTTCCGCACGTGAACAGCCAGGTGTATCTGGACCGGCTCGGCTCCTCGCCGCTGCTGACGTTTTCGGCCACGCCTCACGATGAGATTCGTCTGCTGGTCAAGCGCACCACCGATATTGTATTGGCCGGCGCGTGGCTCATCCTGCTGTTTCCGGTGATGCTGGCGATTGCCGCGGTGATCCGGCTGACCTCGCCGGGTCCGGCCATTTTCCGGCAGGAACGCTGCGGGTTGAACGGCCGCCGCTTCGTGTTCTACAAGTTTCGCTCCATGTGCCAGGACGCCGAGGCGATGCGCGCTTCGCTCGAGCATCTCAGCACGCGGCAGTTGGCGTTCAAAATGCCCAACGATCCGCGTCTCACCGGCGTCGGGCGCTGGTTGCGAAAATTCTCCGTGGACGAGTTGCCGCAGCTTTGGAACGTGCTCAAAGGCGACATGTCTCTGGTGGGTCCTCGGCCGGCGCTGCCGGATGAGGTGGAACAGTATAAGGGATGGCAGCGCCGGCGTCTGCGCATGCGTCCGGGCTTGACCTGCCTATGGGCCGTTTGCGGGCGCGATACCGTGGACTTCGAGACCTGGATGAAACTGGACATGCAATATATCGATACCTGGTCTCTGGCGCTGGACTGGAAAATCATTTTGAGAACGATTCCGCAGTTATTGAGTGGCAGAGGTGCCCATTAAATGCATTTGATTCCGACCCATGACGAAGTTGTCGCTTTGCTTGAAGGTACCGGGGGCATCCGTGAAGGCCACTTCGAGTACCCCAACGGATTTCACGCCGCCGAGTACCTGCAAGTCTCGCTCACCATGCGCTACTACGAAGCGGCCAAGATCCTGAGCGTGGGCCTGAGCCGCCAGTTGCGCGCCCACCCCGACATTCGCGCCATGATCCCGGAGCTATCCATCGTCTCGCCCTCTACCGGCGGACTTCCCGTCGCCTACGGCGTCTGTGAAGCCCTGCGGGCACGCCAGGTGTATTGGGGCGAGCGTGACAACGCCGGCGAGCCCATGCGCTTCCGTCAATTCCTCGAAGTGAAGAAGGGAGAGAAAGTCCTGCTCGTTGACGAAATTCTTCGCACCGGCCGGAGTCTTTCCGAGATGAAGACCCTGGTGGAGTCGCACGGCGGCGAAGTGGTCGGCATTGCGGTATTGATCGACGAGCCTTACCCGGATGCGGCCCGCTTCGATCCGCTGCCGTTTTACTATCTGGCCAAGCTCGACCCGAAGTACTTCGCCGATGCCTCCTCCTGCCCTCTGTGCCGGAAGGGCGTGCCAGTGGAAAAGGTGCGAGTGTAATTCCGCATGGACGCCCTTCGCTTCGCCTGCCAGGCCGGCTGCACCAACTGCTGCAACATGCAGGGCTATGTCTACCTTACCGAAGACGACTTGAAGCGAGCCGCCGGATTCACCGGCCTGAGCGCGAAGGTGTTCGAGACCCGCTACGTTTATCGCACCCGCCATCAGATGCGCTTCCGCAAGCCTCCGGACAAGCAGTGTCCGTTTCTCGAGGAGCGGGGCTGTTCCATTCATCCCGCCAAACCGACCCAGTGCCGTACCTTTCCTTTCTGGCCCGAGCTGGTGGAGCAGAGAAGTGAATGGAAGCGCACAGCGCGCTACTGTCCGGGCATCGGCAAGGGCGAGCTGATCCAGATCGGCTCGGCGCTGGAGATCGCCGAGGAGCAGCGCCAGGCGTATCCGGAAATGTACAAGTAGCCCGCCCGCAAAGGGTGCGGCGGCACCCTCGATTCGCCAAAGCAACTACGCCGCCGCACTCCGTTTTGCGGCTGTCGCTTAGAAGTGCGGCGCGGGAGCTTAATTCGACGGTTCGACGCGCACCGTCGCCCCCGAAGTCAGCGAGTCCGGCGTGTTGATAATGACGGAATCCTTGGCGGTGATCCCGCTGGTGATCTCCACTTCCGTGCCGAAATCGCGGCCTTCGGTGACGTGAACCAGCTCGGCCCGGTTCCCATCGCGCACCACCGCAAGCTGCAATCCGTCGGCGCGGAAGATCAGCGCCGTCACGGGCACCACCAGCGCCGCGGTTGTGGCGGGAAGCTTCAGATGAACCTCGGCATAAGCGCCCGGCTTCAGTTGCCCGGCCGTGTTGTCGATGTCCACTTCGGTGAGCAGCGTTCGCGTGGTGGGATCGATCGCGCCCGCATTTCGCGCGATCTGTCCGGTATAGTGGCGGCCCGGCGCTTCCGGAAGCGTCAATTCGGTATTCACTCCGGGAACCGCCGCCTCCGAATACATCTGTGGAACGGTGATGTAGATGCGAAGCTTCGAAATGGAGGAAATGCGGAACAACTCCTGCGCCGCGCCGCCATTGCCCGAATTGATAAGCTGGCCCACGTCGGTGTTGCGCGCGGTGATCAGGCCGTCGAACGGCGCGATCACTTTCTGGAACGCCACCAGTTGTTCCAGGTACTTCACATTTGCAGTCTGCGAGTCGACCGTCGCTTTGTCGGCCTCATAGGCGCCCACCGCGTCATCCACTGTCTGCCTGGGGATTGCGTCCTTCATCATTCCCTGGTATCGATTCATCGTGATCTCGGCCAGTTTAAGGTTCGCTTGCGAAGTAGCAAGCTGCGCCCTCGCTTGAGAAAGCTGCTGATCGATCTCAGGCGCCTCGATCTCGGCCAGCAGATCTCCCGCCTTCACGTTGGTGCCGATGTCGGCATACCATTTCTTCAAATAGCCGCTGGTCCGGGCATACACCGGCGCATCAACAAACGCCTGAATATTCCCCGGCAAGGCGATTTCGTCCTTCAGCTCGCCGCGCTTCGGATGGATCACGGAGACCGACAGGACCGCCTCTTCCAGCGTCCTTTCGCGAACCACGGCCGCGGCGCTGATGCGCGAATGGATTCCGCGAATCACCACGGTGCCCAAAATCAGTACGGCAACCACGACGATCAGAAGTATTTTAAGTGTACGAAGCATTCTTCCTTGAGAGATCAGCTCGCGGGGCGCCGGTGCATCACGCTGAACACGGTGGGCACAAAGAATAGCGTGGCAACCGTGGCGAAAATCAGACCGCCGATCACCGCGCGTCCAAGCGGCGCATTCTGCTCGCCGCCCTCGCCCAGGCCGAGCGCCATCGGGATCATTCCGATGATCATCGCAAGGGCCGTCATCAGCACCGGACGAAACCGGACAAAACCCGCGTCCAGAGCCGCCTGCTGCGGCGTCTCCCCCGCGTCCAATCTTTCCCTGGCGAAGCTGACCACCAGAATACTGTTCGACGTGGCCACGCCGACGCTCATGATGGAGCCCATCAGGGCCGGGACGCTGATGGTGGTGTGAGTCGCGAACAGGAAAAGGACAATCCCTGCCAGCGCCGCCGGCAGCGCCGTGATAATGATGAACGGATCCAGCCAGGATTGGAAATTTACTACGATGAGCGCGTACACCAGCACGATTGCCAGGGCCAACCCCCCCAGCAATCCAGCGAAGGAGCTTTGCATCGTTTCGTACTGGCCCCGGATCGCGACCGTCATTCCGCGCGGAAGATTCTTGCGATTGGCGTCGACAATCTTCGTGATGTCGCCGCCGACGGCGCCCAAATCGCGATCCTGGACGGAACCGAAAATGTCGACCACGCGCTGGATGTTGTAATGCGACACCACCGCCAGCCCGGCGCCGCGATTCATGGTGGCGACGTCACCCAGTATCTCAGGCCGTGCGGCGGCGCCCGTCGCCGCCGATCCCGACGTCGATGCGATCGGGATGTTCCGCAAATCGCTCAAGGATGCTACCGCGAACTGGGGTGTCTGCGCCACCACGAAGTAGCTCACGCCGCTGCGCGGATCCAGCCAGAATGCGGGGTTGGTTTGGCTGCTGCCGCTCAGCGAAATCAGCGCGCTGTTGCCGACGTCAAACTGCGTGAATCCGCTCTCGATCGCCTTGGTCCGGTCGACGTTGATGTGAATCTTGGGCTGATCGAAGGGTTGATGCACGTGAAGATCGGCGGTGCCGGGCACGGACTTGATCTGCGCCAGAAGGTTGGTGGCAAACACGCGGCTGGCCTCCGAATCCTGGCTCGCCACTTGAACATCGATCGGCGCGGGCAAACCGAAGTTCAGAATCTGCGTCACAATATCGGCCGGAGTGAAATAAAACAGCACGCCGGGAAACTCGCGCGGCAGGCGTTCCCGCAGTTCCCTCACATAATCGTCGGTGGGGTGGTGCTCCTCGGTCAGCGTCACCAGAATATCGGTGTCCATGGTTCCGATCGGCGCCGAGGTGCTGTAGGACATATTGATGGAGCTGTAGGGAAGTCCGATGTTATTGATCAGGCTGGCGATCTCGTTCTCCGGAACGATGCGGCGAATGGCTGCCTCCACCTCGCTGCTGGTGTGGGCGGACTCTTCAATCCGAGTCGCCGTCTTCGTGCGCATGTGCAAATTGAAGCGCCCCGCGTCCGTCGTGGGGAAAAAATCCCGCCCCAGCCACGGCGCCAGCAGAAACGTGGCCGCGCACGCCGCTAAAAATACCGGAATGAATACGCCCCGATGGGCCACGCAGATCGCCAGCATTCCGCGAAACGAATTGCGCATCCGCTCCAGCAGCCTTTCGAACGCAAGCTGCCCCCGGGCCGCGATATTCCAAGCCGCGGGAGCGTGTTCCTCGTGAACATGCGGCTTGAACAGGTACATGGCCAGCGTGGGAACCAGGGTTCGGGAAAGAAGATACGACGCCAGCATCGCGAACACCACCGCCTCCGCCAGAGGCACGAACAGATAGCGCGCCACGCCGGTCAGCAGGAACATCGGCAGGAACACGATGCAGATGCAAAGCGTCGAAACCAGCGCCGGCACGGCGATTTGGCGCGCGCCTTCAAGAATCGCGGGCACGACCTCGGGGATATTCGCCAGGTTCCGGTGGATATTCTCGATCTCCACGGTGGCGTCATCGACCAGAATTCCGACGGCCAGCGCCAGGCCGCCCAGCGTCATAATGTTAATCGTCTCGCCGAGAGCGCTCAGCACGCAGATGGAAACCAGGATCGACAGCGGAATCGATACCGCGATGATGATGGTGCTGCGCCAGCTTCCCAGGAACAGCAGAATCATCGCCGCAGTCAGGCAGGCCGCGATAATCGCCTCGCGAACGACGCCGTTGACGGCCGACTGCACGAAAATCGATTGATCGGCGATGGGCTCGATCTTCAGCTCCTTGGGAAGCGTGGCCTCGATGGCCGGCAGCGCTGCGCGTACCTGCTTCACGATCTCCAGCGTGGAAGTCTGGCCCACTTTCATGACCGTCAGCAAAACGCCGCGGGCGCCGTCGCGAAGCACAATGTTGGTCTGCGGCGTAAAGCCGTCGCGAACGTTCGCCACATCGTGGATATAGATCGTCGTGTTGTTAACGGCCTTGATCGGCAGGTCGTTGATCCCCGCGATGCGCGTCGGGCTGCTGTTCAAATCGACATCGTATTCAAACTGCCCGATTTTCGAAGTTCCCGACGGCAGGATCAAATTTTGAAGATTGACCGCGTTCACCACATCGGCAGGCGACAGCCCCTTCTCCTGAAGCAGATCGGGCCGGATATCGATCATCACCTGGCGTTGCTTTCCGCCGTAGGGGTAAGGAATCGACGCGCCCTGCACGGTAGCGAGTGAGGTCCGAATGTTGTTGATGGCGAAGTCGAACAGTTGCTGCTCCGAGAGCCCTTTGCCGGAAAGCGCGAGTTGGACGATGGGAACGCTGGAAGCGTTGTACACCATAATGAAGGGCGGCGTGGTGCCGGGCGGCATCTGGCGCACCGCGGAGGCTCCCTGAGCGGCAATCTGCGCCACGGCCATCTCGATATGCACGTTGGGATGGAAGAAGATCTTGATGATGCTCCTGCCGTTGACGGTCTGGGACTCGCTGTGCTCCATGTCGTTGACGGTGGTGGTGAGGTTGCGCTCAAAGACCGTCGCAATGCGCTCCTCCATCTCCTCCGCGTTAAGGCCGACGTAGTTCCACAACACCACCACAACCGGGATATTCACATTCGGGAAAATATCGACGGGCGTGCGTTGAATCACCAGGGGGCTGATCAACAGGATCAACAGCGTCAGCACGATGAAGGTATAGGGCCGCTGAAGGGCAATTCTTACAATCCACATGAAACCTTCATTGTAAGAGGCGCGCGGTGTGCCCGTCTCTTTGCCTTTCAGCCAACCAGCGAATAAGTCTTTCGGGCGGTACGGTTCCCCTTCAGGTTTTCCTTCCGAGCAGCCGGTCCATGCTCCACGGCCCGGCCCCGGCGGCGGACAACCACAGGAAGAAGAAACAGTAGAACACCGCTAGCTCACCGCCATTGGTGAGCGGCCAGAATCCGCGCGGCGCGTGCGCTCGAAAATATCCGACGGCCATTTCTCCGGCAAGCAGGAATGCCACGGGTTGCGTGAGCAAGCCCAGGATGATCAGCGCTCCACCAAAGGTTTCGATCGCGCCCGCGGCGCCCAGCATCGACGCCAATGGCGGCTTGAATCCGCCGAGTCCGCCGAATGCTCCAAAGAACTTCTGTAAGCCGTGAAGCCAAAAGGTAAATGCGGCCACGATCCGAAACAGGGACCGGAGGCGGGGTTCGAGAGCTGCAATGGTCATGATCGCTGGTCACGATAGCACAACGCTGCAGTCGAGTACAATTCTCGGGTGGTTCCCATCCGCGTGCCCGCTAGAAGCGCAAAGGGTGCGGAGCGCGCCGCGCTCCGTTTTGCGCGAGTTCCTCAGAAGGCGGGCGGTACAGTTGCCGTCACGCGATCGTCCTTTAGCGTCACGCTCCCGCTGAGCGTCGTCGTAGAACCAGAGTCGGGCTTATAATACAAGGTCCGCGTGTCGCTTACCGTCTGATCGAGCGCCGGCGGACCCAGAATTTCCACCACCTGGGCCCCCGACATGTCTTTCTTGATCAGGGTCCAATTCGCCGCCGACTGCCACAGAGGCGTCGGCGCAGGGATGGGCTCGGGCACAGGCGCCGCAACCGCTTGCAACGCCTTCACGGTCTTCTCTAACTCCGTAATCCTCCGATCCTGGTCGGCGATCGTCCGCTTGAGCTGCGCCATATCGGCCACAAGAGTATCCACCCGGGGGTCGGGAGCTTGCGCCATCGCGGTCAAAGGCAAGCTCAAGAACAGCAACCATATCATGGGGATAGCTGGATTGCGGTACATAATCTCCTCCATTTGTCGGCGGTATAACGGATGCGTCGTGCGGGCATAGCGCTGCCCTATGTGCTGCATGTGGATGGCCGAATCAGCAACGAGCGACGGGGCGGGGCCCAGTGGGAACCGGCAACTGATGGGAGCGGTAGCCTACTGCCTTTCACTTAGGCAGTGTTAAGAAATAACATTTCCATTCTATAATGTTTTGGGCTATCCTGTCTGGTATGGACAGCCTGGCTGGAGTTCGTCAGCGATTCACCGCGTTGGGACCGGTGCTGGATGAAAAGTCACGCCGGTTGCTGGCTGCGGCTGAGAGCAAAGCGTTGGGGCGCGGCGGCATCTCGGCGGTATCCAAAACCACCGGGGTATCGCGCCAGGTGATCCGGCAAGGACTGCGGGAGTTGGAGCAATCACCCACGCATCCTGCTGGGCGCATCCGGCGTCCAGGAGGAGGACGCAAGAGTGCTAAACAGAAGGATCCGACGCTGCTCGCGGATCTGGAGAGACTGGTCGAACCGGCTACGCGCGGCGATCCGGAGTCGTGGTTGCGCTGGACCAGCAAGAGCGTGCGGAAATTGGCCGAAGAACTGGAGGGCATGGGACATGAAGTGAGCTATCCGGTGGTCGCGGGACTACTTCATGAGATGGGGTACAGTCTGCAAGCGAACCGCAAGACGAAAGAAGGCGACAGCCATCCTGATCGCAACGCGCAGTTCGAGCATATTAACGCCAGGGTGCAGCAATACATGGGCCTGCAGCAGCCCGTGATTTCAGTGGACACCAAGAAGAAGGAACTGGTGGGAGACTTCAAAAACAGAGGGCAGGACTGGAGACCGCAGGGGAAGCCGGAAAAGGTGCGGGTGCACGACTTCCTGATTCCGGAACTCGGGCGCGCCTCGCCATACGGCATCTACGACCTGGCACAGAATACCGGATGGGTGAGCGTGGGCATCGATCACGACACTGCCTCGTTTGCGGTTGAAACCATAAGACGATGGTGGCACGCCATGGGAGCGGAGAAATACCCACAAGCCAAACGACTGATGATTACGGCCGATGGTGGAGGCAGCAATGGATCCCGTCTGCGTCTCTGGAAACTGGAACTACAGATGCTTGGCCGACGAGACCGGGCTCGCCATCGCGGTGAGCCACTTTCCTCCGGGAACAAGCAAATGGAACAAGATCGAACATCGCCTGTTTTCCTTCATCAGCAAAAACTGGCGCGGGAAACCGCTTACAAGTCTGCAAGTGATCGTGAGCCTGATTGCCGGAACCACCACGCGAAAAGGACTGAAGGTACATGCCGAGATTGACGACCGCTCCTATCCTGCGGGGATCAAGGTTCCAGACGACGACATGGACCTGATCAACCTCCGGCGCGATGACTTTCATGGCGAATGGAACTACGAAGTTCTGCCGCGTAAGTGAAATGGTTATTTCTTAACACTGCCTTAGCTGCGGCCGCTTTGGCCGCCGCTGCCGCCTCGTCGGCGCGAGCCCCGCTGAGGATGTCCAGCAGGCCATAGTTGCCTTCGTGGCAAGCATACTCATAGACAGTGAACCCGTCGTCTCTCCGCAAGGGGAACGCCACTGTCCAGGGTTTGATCCACGTCTTGGGGTCGTCGATCGTGGCCGAATAGTTGATGATGTTGCCGGAGACGCGGGTGAAGCGCTCAATCAGTCTCAAGGCGTCGCTGTGGGGGGTGCCACCGCCGTTCAGGCCGATGCCGTTGGTGTTGCCGATCAGGTTGGTGGTCTCCACGACCAGCGTGTTGCCCTCCCAATGCCCGCGCGGATCTCCCATATAGGAGCGGACTCCGGCGTCAACGTGCGGGCGCCCATCCAGCGGAATGATACGCGTCTCGTGAATCATCTCGTAACGAATGATCACCAATCCGGGAGCCTGAATGATCTGATTCCCGTTGTTGTAGATCACGGGCAGGATGGAGCCCATCACGCCGCGGGAGATGCATCGGTCATAGAAGCTCTGATCTTCCCAGGTATCGTTGTTGTGCCCCCGCCGCGCCTCCTGGCGGGCGGCGGCCAGTTTCAGCGCGTCCGCGGTCAAGGGAGGAGTCCGGCCGTCCGGCGGATCCACGACCAACGACGCCTGGTAGTTCGGTTTTCCATGCTCCAGCCAATACGATGGAGGATTGATCCCTACCGGAGCGCCCTCCGCGACGTACTCGACCTTATCCGCCGCCGCCGTTCTCTGGGCGGCTTGCTCTCTTACCGCGTATTCTTCCGGCGTGAGAACCGCGCGCGTGCCGAAATTTGCGGGACGCTGCATGGGCACGTTGATCATGTCCGTGGCCGGCCACAATCCCTGGAGATCGGGATCGCCCCAGGCCGTCTTCGGCTGGGTCCAAGGCTTGGCCGTTGCGCCTGCCTTGGAGGGGTCCTTCGTTGCGGGGGAAGGCGCCTGGCCGGCGACGGGCGCAACCGAAATCACCGTCAGCGCGCTCGCGAAAGTGAAGAACGACGCGAGAAACCGATGCCTCATCTGAAGTCTCCGTTCAACCTAAACTCGAATGCTTCATCACGCTGCGGCTATGTTACCGCCCGAGCATCGCGATTGCAAACTATCCTGACAATTCCTGACCAGCCGGCCACGCAGCGATTTGGGCCGGCTTCCGCCGAGACGACAAAGCTCTTATAATGATTTTGCGTAATTTCCCATTCTCAACAAGGGAACCGAGGTGCCAAATGCGACTTTTGTTTGTGATTGCAGCCATTCTTTTGATTTCCCCGTACGGCAGAGCACAACCAGGCGGCGGGAGGGGCCGAGGCGGCGGGCGAGGCCAACAGCCCGCACCACCACCCGCACCGCCCGATCCTGGATTTGAATGCTTCCAACAGGTGGAAACTCCCGAATTCCCCCAAACCGCGCTGCGGGCCCATGTTGACGGGACGGTCTACGTCTGGGTCCAGGTGACGCCGCAGGGAGCCGCGGATAAGATCGATACGCAGGTCGCATCCGCTTGGACAGATGGGGCGAAGTTACTCACACCGGCGGTGGAAAAGGCCGTTCGAGCGTCGAAATTCAAGCCGGAATGCGCCGGAAAGACCGTCGCTGTGGTGTACCGCTATCAACTCCACGGCGACGCCACCGCGAACCCGAAGCCGACGACCAGAACGGAATTATCCAACATCATGTTTATCGAGAGCCAGCCGGAATCCATGGCGGCGGCGAAGAGCGGGCCCCCGGCGAAGTAACGCGGCTGGCCTCTCCAAACCAAACACGATCAGCGCCCGCCCCGCCGCCAGCGCCACGTACTGCTTCCCATCCAGCTCATAACTGATCGGATTTGAGGCCACCGTCGCGCCCGTCTGAAAATCCCACAGCGCCTTCCCGGTGGCCGCGTCCAGGGCGAATACGTTGCCCTCCGCCGTGCCGCCGAACACCAGGCCGCCCGCCGTCGAAAGCACGCCCGACCAGGGCGGCGAATGCAGCGGAAACTCCCACCGCACTTCGCCGGTTTGCGGGTCCAGGGCCTTGATCGCGCCGGAAGGTTCCACGCCCGGCAACTCCGCGATTGCCGCCTGCCACGTAGTAATTGCCCACCGAATATTCCGGCGTGGCCCGATAATACGCGGTCGGCTCCTGCCGGGCCGCGACATAAAACAATCCCGTCTCCGGACTGTAGGACGGGCTCATGTAATTCGTCCCGCCATGCACCCCCGGATACATCGGCACGCCTTCGGGAGTGGGCGTGGTTCCCGGAATCACCATGGGCCGGCCGTGCGCGTCCAGCTCCGTGGCCCAAATCTCTTTCGCGAAAGGCTTGCCCACCAGGAACTCGCCGGTCTCCCGGTCCAGAACGTAGAAGAACCCGTTGCGATTCGCCACCGCCACCAGCTTGCGGGCCCGTCCGCGGAAGGGCGCGTCAATCAATACCGGAGTGTGGGTGGAATCCCAATCGTGCGTGTCATTCGGAGTGAATTGGAAATGCCACTTCAGCTTTCCCGTGGACGCATCCAACGCCAGCAGCGAATCCGAATAGAGATCGTCGCCCTTGCGCACATCGCCGTCATAATCCGGGCCGGGATTGCCGGTGCCCCAGTAAAGCAGGTTCAGATTCGCATCGTAGGAGCCGGTCACCCAAGTCGCCGCCGAGCCGGTCTTCCACGAATCGCCGGTCCAGGTTTCATGCCCCGGCTCGCCCGGAGCCGGAACGGTCCAGAAGCGCCACAGCCGCGCGCCGGTCTTCGGATCGTAGGCGTCCAGGAATCCGCGCACGCCGTACTCGCCGCCGGACATGCCCACGATGATCTTGTCCTTCAGCGCCAGCGGAGCCACCGTAATCGAATAGCCGGCCTTGTAATCCGCGACCGTGTGTCCCACAGCACGATGGCCGGTCTTGGCGTCGAGCGCGATCAGGTGCGCGTCCAGAGTGCCCAGGTACACCGTCTCGCCCAATAACGCTACGCCGCGATTCACCTGGCCGCAGCAGGCCCGCACATCCGCCGGAACGGTGCGCCGGAACATCCACAGCGGACGGCCGGTGCGCAGATCCAGCGCCGCCGCGTTGCTGGGCGGCTCAGAGATGTACATGACGCCGCCCGCCACGATCGGGGTCACTTCAAATTGGTTCAGATCGCCGGTCTGGTACATCCACTTGGGGCGCAGTTTCGCGACGTTGGTGCGGTCGATCTGTTTAAGCGTGGAATGCCGTTGGCCCGAATCGTCGCCTGAGTAGGTCAGCCATTCCGTCTGCGCCGCCGCCGCGCCTGCAATGGCCAACAGCGATGCGAAGCACGCTTCTTCATGGAGCACCTGTCAGCGACGCTCAAATACGCGATCACGTCGTTGAGCTCGCTTTCCGTGAAGACGCCGCGATAACTCGGCATCGGCGACTTGCCCCAATCCTCATGCAGCTCCTTCAGCTCGTCCTTGCGGAAGGAGTAGATGCGGGAAGCGTCGTCGCGAATCTGGATCGTGAACGTGTCTTCGTCCACGCGCGCGCCGGTGATCTGCTTGCCGTCGGCCGTCGACCACGCGCACGCGCAGATAATTATCCGGCATGTAGATCACCTTGCGATATTGCGCGAAGTTCTCCGGCGTCTCGGCTTCCGGGTCGAGCAGCGATTGGCGCAAATTCGCCGGCCCCCGCCGCTCCCCGATGTTGGTCAGATCCGGCCCGATCCTTCCTCCGCGGGCGCCCACCGTGTGGCACCGCCCGCAATTGCCCTTTTCCCAAAAGAGCCGCTCCCCGGCCGCGGGATTCCCCTCGACTTGGGTCGTCTGCGACTGGGTCGTTTCAGTGTGACCCAGGCTCCGGACGTATTCAATGAGTCGCGCGCGCTCCGGATCGGTCATGCGCGTGACCGGCATCTCCGTTCCCGGAATCCCCTGCGCGATGATGGAGCCGAGCGTGGCGTCGTCCGGCGCCCTGGGCAGCCGCCGCACCGCCAGATTCGCGCCTCTGCCGCCGTCGCCCTTGGCTCCATGACACGGCGCGCAGTGCTGGCGGAACAGGTCCGCGCCGGTATCCGCCGCCCACGCGATCGGAACCGATGGGCCCAGGGCCAGAATCCACGCCGCCACCAGCCTCTTCATACCGTCCGTTATTAAATCACAACGAAGGATCAAAAGTTGGTAGTTTGGTTTAAACTGCGGGAGACCGGGACTAAGTGTGTCCATGACAACATCAATCAAATTCGTAGCCATAGGGCTGGCGATTCTTCCTTCGGCGCTTTGGGCGCAATGGCCTCCCTATCCGGCTGCCGGAGCGCCGAGGACCCCGGATGGAAAGGCGGATCTGAGCGCGCCCGCTTTGAAGACCCCTGACGGCCACCCGGATTTGTCGGGAATCTGGGACCGCGGGATGCCTCCAGGAGCGCCGGCCGCTCCGGCAGCCGGGTTCGGCGCGCCACCCGCTCCCGGGCCAAGGCCATTCCAAAATCTCCCTTCTTTGCTCCCCGAGGGTTTACCGCTCGAACCCTGGGCCGTGGAGCTCCGCAAGCAGCGCTTGGCGGAGAACAGCAAAGACCATCCCGATGCGCACTGCCTGCCGCTTCATCCGGTGCAGCTTCACAGCCATCCTCAACCTCGCAAGATCATTCAGACGCCCGGATTGGTTGTGATCGTATATGAGGCCAACGGAGGGCTGCGGCAGATTTTCACCGACGGCCGGCCGCTTCCGGACAACGATCCACAACCGTGGTGGTTCGGCTATTCGGTCGGCCGGTGGGATGGCGACACTCTGATGGTCGAAACCACCGGTTTCCGGGACACCGTCGGCTGGCTCGACGAAGAAGGTACGCCCGTCACCGGCGCCGCCAAAATGACCGAGCGATTCCGGCGCGTGAATTACGGAACTCTGGAGATCGAGATCACGATGGACGATCCCAAGACGTTCACCAACCGTGGACCGTCAAGCTGAACCAGCGTCTGATGCCGGACACGGATTTGATCGAGTTTATCTGTGCCGAAAACAATAGGAGCTTAGAGCATTTGGTGGGTAAATAAATTATGCGCAATACGATCGGCCGTCTCACGTTCTTTGCGGCAGGAATGGCAGCGGGAGCCTTCCTGATGCAGCCCGGCGCAGCCCAGCAGACTCAGATGCCCGGCCTGCGGTTGAATCATGTCGGAATTTATGTGAAGGATTTCGACGAGTCCTTGCGCTTTTACACGCAAGTCATGGGATTTCGCGAAGCCTTCTCCATCAAAGACCAGAATGGCAAGCCGACCCTCACCTATCTTCAGATCAATCGCGACCAATTTTTGGAATTGGCTCCAGCGACTGCGGAGCGCCCCGTGGGGCTGAGCCACATCGGCATCTGGCCTGAAGATTTAGGCGCTGCCGTCGCCGCGCTGCGGCAGCGCGGAGTCAAACTGGACGATCCCCGAACCGGCGCGACAAAGACCAGCATTACCAACGCGACCGATCCCAACGGCGTCCGGTTGGAGTTGCTGGATTTTCTTCCCGACTCCCTTCCCAGGAAAGCCATGGAGGCCTGGAAGTAGCATTTGCGAAGCTCCGCCTGCCGCTGACTCAACTATTCCAGCCGTTCGTCACCGCGGGAAAGAAGAATGGCCGGGTCTCGGGCTGGCGCTCTCCCGCAAGACGGTGCTTTCGCACGGCGGCGATTTGTGGGTCGAGGATAAGAACGGCGGCGCGCGATTCGTGATGCGGCTGCCTGCGTGAGAGCCCGGCTGGCTTACGTCGCGCGGGCCGGAAGCACCCGTATACTGAAGGCACGACCCCGATGCATCCATCTGAAGCGCGTCCGGATTCGCCGTTCGCACAGCGGTACGAGATGCTCATCCGCGTCTCGCAAGCGATCAAGGCGCACCGCGCAACCGAGGATCTCTTCCAGGCTCTTGCGGTCGAGCTGCGCAAAGTGGTCGAGTTTGAGGCCGTCTATTGCATTCAATTCGACGAATCGGCGAACAGGATTACGTGGTTGGGGAGCCATTCCGTCGGCGGCGTCCAGCGCCCGGATTTTCCTCCCGAGGAGATGCTGAATTCCTGGATCTATGCGCGCCAGGAACCCTTGGTCATCCCCTTCCTCGACCAGGAAACGCGCTTCCCGCGCATGGCGGAGTTCCTCAGGAGCCAGGGCCTGAAATCGATGTGCGCGTTGCCTTTGACCACCGTCCGCCGCCGCCTCGGAAGTTTTGGCTTCGGCAGCAAACATCCCGATGCGTATTCGGAAGAAGAAGTCCGGTTTCTCTCGCTGGTTGTGGACCAGATCGCTCTGGCGATCGACGATGCGCTGCATGAGGAAGAGCTGGAGCGCAAGAATAAGCGGCTGACTCTGCTGCTCGATTTGAACAACGCCGTGGTCTCGAATCTGGAGTTGAGAGATCTCCTTCAGGCCATGTCGGCGAACGTCCGGCGCGTCATGGAGTGCGATGGCGTCGGCGTAGCGTTGCCGGATCCGGAGAGCGATGAGTTGCAGCTCTACGCCTTCGACTTCCCCAAGAGCGAGGGCATTGCCCACACCGGCATGCCGATTGGCGGAATGACGGCGCCGGCCGCGGTGTTCCGGACCGGCAAGCCGGAGGTAGTAAATCGGATCGACTTGCACGATAACAATCCCGGCATCCCGGCCTCGGCAATCGCCGCGGGCGTCAAATGCGTCTGTTACCTCCCGCTGGCCAGCCGCGGCCGCATCCTGGGTGTTTTGACTCTTGGCCGGCTCGAGGAGAAGGCGTTCACGCAGGATGAGGTCGACTTCCTGATGCAGACGGCCAACCAGCTCGCGCTGGCGGTGGAGAATACGCTCGCGTATCGAGAGATCGCCAACCTCAAAGACAAGCTCACCCAGGAGAAGGTCTACCTCGAAGACGAAATCCGCAGTGAGATGAACTTCGAGGACATCGTGGGAAAGAGCGTGGCGCTGAGGACGCTGCTTCAGCAGGTGGAGGTGGTCGCCCCCACCGGTTCAACGGTCCTGATCGGTGGTGAGACCGGCACCGGGAAGGAATTGATCGCCCGCGCGATCCACAATTTGAGCTCCCGCAGCCAGAGCCCGTTCGTCAAGCTGAACTGCGCGGCGATTCCGGCCGGTCTGCTGGAAAGCGAGCTCTTTGGCCATGAGAAGGGCGCCTTTACCGGCGCCGTGGCCCAGCGCATCGGCCGCTTCGAAGTAGGCAGCCGAGGGACCGTGTTTCTGGACGAGGTGGGAGAGATCCCCCTGGAACTGCAACCCAAGTTGCTGCGCGTCTTGCAGGAGCGGGAGTTCGAGCGCCTGGGCAGCTCTCGCACGCTTCGCACCGATGCGCGCCTGATTGCGGCGACGAACCAGGATCTGGCAGCCATGGTGGAGCGGCAGAAGTTCCGCTCCGATCTGTTTTATCGCCTGAATGTTTTTCCGCTTCGAGTTCCTGCGCTGCGGGAACGGCAGGAAGACATTCCTCTTTTGGTTCGCCATTTCGTCCAACAGTATGCCCGGCGCATGAACAAGGTCATCGATACCATTCCGTCCGAGGCCATGAACGTGCTTATCCGGTACCATTGGCCGGGAAACATTCGGGAGTTACAAAACCTGATGGAGCGCGCCGTGATTCTGTCGCCGGGACCGGTTCTGAGGGTCCCCTTCGCGGGTCTTCAGAACCGTCCGGAACCGGCCGCCGCTAACAGGATCGAGACGCTTCAAGACGCCGAGCGCCGGCACATCACCGACGCGCTCGAAGCCGCCAGCTGGGTGGTGGGCGGACCGAAGGGCGCAGCCGCGCTGCTCGGCATAAAGCGGACCACGCTGCAGTGGCGCATGGAGAAACTCGGAATCCGGAATCCTGCCGCCAAGGCCCGTTAAGGGTCTACGTGGGCTGCTTCTAATGACGTCTGGGGCTGCTCACGGCCGGGATTGCCCTTGAGAGAAACGGAGGCGTTGCTCAAACATGTCCCAGGCAACGCTCCGCATCATCCCAATCGCGTAATCGCGCGCCGGATCGAGCACTGGCTGCATAAGCCGGTAAAGCTGGTCCAGGAAAGACTCTTGTGGAATCGCCTCATTGGTTGTTGTCCCCACACAATGAGCGATGTCGTCAAAGACCTGATCGTATTCCTCCCTCGTCACAGGGTTCGAGAAAAGGACACGTTCCAGATCTCCCAGAATGTGCGCCATCGCCATCTGCGCAAGCACGATGAGGACCGGCGACCCGTCCATATACGAGTTGAAGGCTGCGACCCACAAGGGCGGCATTTTCGCGGCTTCTTCCTTGTTCGCGCGAAGCTTGTAGCAATTGTAAATTTCTGCCATTTTTGCGGCGAATGCGGCGTTCAGCTCTTTGAGCGAAGGGGTCCGGTGCGACGACGCCTCCCGCTCGCAAATGCAAAGGTGGGTGCGCAAGAAAATACAGAGCGCATCGCTATTTCGCGCCTCACAGTGTTCCTCAGCACATTTACGCAAACGAAGACACTGGTTTGACAAGACGGGCTGTCGAATCCTACCGCTCTCTGAATCGCCCTCGGGATATTTCATCCACGCGCTTCTCGAACTCTACGAGTATCGGTGAACTGTCATTGTACAACTGGAGTGCGTAGTGTGTAAGATTTTTCGCAAGCTCCGCTTTTGACCACGAAGCATGATCCCGCAAAAACTGAGCTGCGACTCTCCGGAGTTCCGCCTCGGGAAAGTTCTCAAGCGTGGAAACTGCGATCCCCAATGCACGGTGCCTATCCAAAGCCTCAAGCGACGCGAATGCTGGCATAGCTGGCTGGGCGCCGGGATTCATTGGTTGCCCCTCTGGGGAGGGTTCCATGTTACCACAACTGCTTCCATCCCCGGAACGGAACAACCCATGGCTCCTCGCCTCTGACCCCCTCTCTTAAGTGGCTGAGACTAAACAGCGCAAGCTGCCAGAGCCACAAAATCCGTCAAAACCCAATACCAACCCTGCAATCTTCCGACCAAACGGACGGCCAATGTACTTGGATCGGTACGAGCATGATCATTAAATGATTCGGCTTAATCCTCCCCGCACCTTAGATTCTGTGACGACGCGCGCGATTCATCAGCGGCCAATAGGCTTCTCGTCATCCTTCAACTTACCTATGAATT
The DNA here is from genome assembly GCA_963765185.1 of Bryobacterales bacterium. Lineage (GTDB taxonomy): Bacteria > Acidobacteriota > Terriglobia > Bryobacterales > Bryobacteraceae > Palsa-187. Next base: position 51,380 of record CAVXWB010000014.1, on the reverse strand, counting down.
CCTTCGATAACAATACAGCTGCAGTATAACTGCAGTCCACCCCAACACCGGCTGACAGACAACGCCAAATTCCGGCACGCCCATTTCACGAACCCGGCCACCTCACTGAATTGACGGGAGTTGCTCTGACAAATGAACGCTCCAGAGAGGAGATTCGAGGGAGGTGACTGAGGCTCACTGCTGGGGGTCCCTCCTCGCCAACGGCATCGCTTCGCCATTTCGCTAGGGCCCGCACGGAACCCCGATTTTGAGCGCCCCCTTCCGATTCACTGTGCCGGTATACCGGCACGGTGCCCGGATTTTGGCTCGGCATCCTTCGGCATTCTCTGTTGTTTCAATCACATAAGCTTCGGCTCCGCAACTGCTTTCAAGTCTGCGGAGTAAACGACTCATGATGATCATCGAGACACGGGAGGTCGGCAATCAACTGACCTTTAAGGTTGAAGGGCGATTGACCGGCGCGGGAGTCGCCACCCTTCAGGACTGCTGGCGAACGGCGGCGGTTCGATATCCGCAGGGCAAGTTCGCGGTCGACCTGACTCAGGTGACGTTCATCGACCAGGCTGGATCGTTGCTGCTCCAGTTAATGGATCGCGACGGCGTGGCCTTCGTGACCTCGGGACTCATGACCGAAGAACTGAACGAAATACTCGGACGGAACAAGAGATGAGGAGACAAACGCGAATGCGATTTACGAGAGGTTGCCTGTTGCTGGGATTCCTGGCCGCTTCTACGATGGTGGGCCAGCAGAGCCAATTCCAGGGCAGTATCGCGCGGGGGACCGTATCGCCTACGCCGTTGGCGCTGACACTGCACGACGCGATCGACCGCGGTCTGAAGGCGAATCTGGGTCTGCTGGTGAGCGATTCCACCAGTGAGACCCTCCGCGGCCAGCGGCTCCAGGCGCTGAGCGCTCTGCTGCCGCAGTTCCACGCCCAGGCCGGTGAGACGGTGGAGCAGCTGAACCTGAAAACGATTGGATTCACCTTCACGATCCCGGGCGTTTCCCTGCCCTCCATTGTCGGGCCGTTTCATTACACCGACGTTCGCGCCTACGCATCCTGGGACGCCTTCGACTACAGCGCGCGCAAGAATTATCGCTCGGCTCAGGAGAACAGGCGCGCCGCGCAGCTGTCCGTTCAGGACGCCCGCGACCTGGTGGTTCAAGCCACGGCCAGCGCCTATCTTCAAATCATTGCCGACGCTTCCCGCGTGGAAGCGATTCGCTCCCAGGTGGAGACCGCGCAGGCTCTGTACGATCGAGCGGTCGATCAGCAAAACGCGGGAACCGCGGCAGGCATCGACGTTCTGCGGTCCCAGGTGGAATTGAAGCAGCAGCAACAACGGCTGCTGGCTCAAAGCAACCAGTTCGACAAGGACAAGCTTGCGCTCGGCCGCGTGATCGGACTTCCCGCCGGCCAGGAATTCAATCTGTCGGAGACCGCGCCGTTTTCACCGCTACCGTCGATGACGCAGGAGCAGGCTCTGATCGACGGCGCTGGCGCAGCGGCCGGATTATCAAAGCTACCAGGCGCAGGTGCGCGCGGCCGAGGAAACCGTCAAGGCGGCGCATGGCGAGCGTTATCCCACGGCCGGCGTCACGGCCGATTACGGCGACGTCGGGCCGACGCTGGCCAGCTCCCACGGGACGTTCACGTTTGTCGCTTCGGCGAAGGTCAACCTGTTTGACGGCGGACGCATCAGCGGGGACGAGATCCAGGCCAAGGCGGCCTTGAAGCAGCGCCAGGATGAGCTTGCCGATCTGGCCGGCGAGATCGATTATCAGGTCCGCGCGGCATTTCTGGATATTCGCACGGCGGCCGACCAGGTGACGGTGGCGCGAGACAATCTCGACCTGGCCAATCAAACCCTGGCGCAAGCCCGCGACCGTTTCACGGCGGGTGTGACCGACAACATCGAAGTGGTGCAGGCGCAGGAATCGGTGGCCAGCGCCAATGACGAGCTGATCGCGGCGTTGTATGCCCATAATCTGGCGAAAATCAATTTGGCGCGAGCTTTGGGCGGCGCCGAGCAGGGAATCCAAAAACTCGTGGAGGTGAAGTAGGAATGGCTGACATCGTGAAGGACAAAGTGCTTCCGCGGCGCAAATCCAGAATCGGAAAAATTCTCATATTCGTGGTGGTCATCGCGGCCCTGGGCGTGGGCGGGTACTTCCTGTGGAGACATCTGAACACGTACGAAACCACCGACGATGCGGAGATCGACGGACACATCAACGCCATCAGCGGGCGGATCAGCGGGAACGTAATTGATGTGCTGGCCGAAGACGAGCAGGTTGTCAAAGCCGGAGACGTATTGGTGCGAATCGATCCACGCGACTACGAGGTTGCCGTAGCCAAGGCGGACGCGGACCTGCGCGACGCCGAAGCGACGCTCGAAAGTTCGCGCATCGACATTCCCATCACCAATACCAATACGGCCAGCCAGCTGAAGACGGCCAATTCGACCCGCGCCGACGCGGCTGCGTTCGTGCTGGGCGCGCAGCGCCAGTTGAGCGCCGCGCGGGACCGGCTGGAAACGGCGCAAGCGCAGGTCCGCGAAGCCCAGGCAAACGTCAAGAAAACCAGCGACGATGTCGTGCGGTACAAGCTCCTGGTGGACAAGAACGAGATTCCCCGGCAACAATACGACACCGCAGTGGCGGATGCCGCCGCGGCGCAGGCTACGCTGGATGCGCGCAATGCGTCGGTCCGCGAAGCCCAGCAGAACATCGCGGTGGCGCAGAGCGCGGTGGACCAAGCCGAGCAGCGCATCCCCCAGGCGGACGCCTCCATTGAATCCGCCAACACCGCGCCGCAACAGGTGCAGGTCAGCGAATCGCACGCAAAATCCGCTCAGGCCCAAGTCGCGCAGAAGAAGGCGCTGCTCGACCAGGCCAAACTGAACCTCAGTTACTGTACTATTTACTCTCCCGTCTCCGGGATCGTGGGCAAAAAGACGGTGGAGTTGGGACAGAATATTTCCCCGGGCGAGCAGTTGATGGCGGTGGTCCCGCTCGACGACATCTGGGTCACCGCGAATTTTAAGGAAACGCAGTTGAACCGAATGAATCCGGGCCAGCGCGTGCGCTTCAGCGTGGATGCGTCCGGCAAGGAGTACACCGGCAAGATCGTGAATGTCGGCGGCGCCAGCGGTTCACGATTCAGTCTGCTGCCCCCGGAAAACGCAACCGGGAATTACGTAAAAGTGGTGCAGCGCATTCCGGTTCGCATTAACCTCGACCCCGGACAGAACGACGATCACCGGCTGCGCCCGGGCATGTCGGTCGATCCGAAAGTGTACGTCGAATAGGAGAGCCATGGCGGAAGCGGCGGAAATCTGGAAACCGAAATTCAATCCCTGGCTGATCGCGGTTGTGGTCGCGCTGGCGGCGTTCATGGAGGTGCTGGACACCAGCATCGCCAACGTGGCGCTGCCGCATATGGCCGGGGACCTGGGCGCGAGCAACGACGAGAGCACGTGGGTGCTGACTTCCTATCTGGTATCCAACGCCATCGTTCTTCCCATCAGCGGATGGCTGGCGAACCTGTTTGGACGAAAGCGCTTTTTCCTGCTGTGCATTTCACTGTTCACGGTGAGTTCGCTGCTGTGCGGCATCGCTCCCAGCCTGTCGATGCTGATTCTGTTCCGCGTGATCCAGGGCGTCGGCGGCGGCGGGCTTCAACCCATGGCGCAAGCCATTCTGGCGGACACGTTCCCGCCCGAGAAACGCGGCCTGGCGTTCGCGCTGTACGGAATCACCGCCATCATGGCGCCCACCATCGGCCCCACGCTGGGCGGCTGGCTCACCGATAATTATTCCTGGCGCTGGATCTTCTACATCAATCTGCCGGTGGGACTCCTGACCTTGTTCCTGGTGCTCCGGATCGGTGGAGGACCCGCCGTACATTGCTCTCAACAGGGCTCGCAACAAGGACGCCGGCGTCAGCGTCGACTACATCGGCATCGCTTTTCTCGCGCTGGGCGTGGGAGCTCTTCAGGTCCTGCTCGACAAAGGCCAGGAAGACGACTGGTTCGGTTCGCACTTCATCGTCACGCTGGCGGCGATCTCTGCGGTGTGCCTGGTTTCGCTGGTTTTCTGGGAGCTGCACACCAAGACGCCCGTCATCGACGTACGGATGTTCAAGAGCTTCAACTTCGCGGTGGCGAACCTGATGATGTTCTTCCTGGGCGTGCTCCTGTTCAGCAGTCTGGTGATGATGCCGCAGTTTCTTCAGACGCTCATGGGCTACACGGCGGAATCGGCCGGGCTGGTTCTTTCCGGCGCCAGCCTGATCATATTGTTGCGAGATGCCGATTGTCGGCCAGCTCACCACGAAATTCCCCGCGAAATACATCATGGCCTTTGGCTGGCTGAGTCTTGCGCTTGGGATGTACTATTCCACCAAAGGGCTGGATTTGCTGATCAGCTTCGGGGCCGCCAGCCAGCTCCGCATGGCGCAGGCGTTCGGCCTCGGCTTCCTGTTCGTTCCCATTACGCTGAGCGCCTACGTCGGGATTCCGCCGGAAAAGGGCAACAGCGTGTCGGGCCTGGTGAATTTCATGCGCAACATCGGAAGCAGCGTGGGCACCTCCATGGTCACGACGATGCTGGCGCGGCGGGCGCAATTTCACCAATACGTGCTGTCGTACCACGCGACCAACTACGATCCTGCGTTTCGGAATCAGTTGAACGGGCTCAGCGGCAACTCTTGCATGCCGGAGCGAGCGCGCCGGACGCGCAGGCGCAGGCGTATGGACGCATCTACCAGTCCCTGCAGGTGCAGTCGGAAACGTTGGCGTATATCGATACTTTCATGGTGCTGGCGATCGCCGCGGGGATCATGTTCCTGCTCGCGTTTATCGTTCGGAAGAACGACCCTGGGGGCGGACATGCCGTCGTTGAGTAAGGCGGACGAGTAAAGCGGTGGAGTAAAATGGCAGTCTATGATCAAAGTGCTGACGATCGAGCGCGAATACGGAAGCGGTGCGGCGGAAATAGCCCAGAAACTTGCCGACCGTCTGGGCTGGAAGTTATGGGATCAACTGCTGACCGACGAAATTGCGCGCCACATGGAGTGCGACAAAGAGCATATCGAGCAGCACGGGGAGCGGCGAGATCCGCTCTACTATCGTCTCTTCAAAGCTTTCCTGCGAGGCAGCTTTGAAGGAAGCCTGGCCACTCCCCAGATGAAGGTGGCGGACGCCGAGGGGATTCGCCGGGTTGCCGAAAAAATGGTGAGGGCCGCCGCGAACGAGGGCAATTGCGTGATCGTGGGGCGCGGTTCGGCGTACTACCTGCGAGACCGGCCCGATTCCTTCCATATTTTTGTATATGCGCCGTTTGAAGAAAGGGTGCGCAGGTTGCAACAGGCGGGGAAAAGCGAGGAGGACGCGATTCAACTTGCCAGCACTGTCGACCAGGACCGGGCGGCCTTCATTAAGCAATACTTCGGAATCGAGTGGCCTGCCCGGCAGTTCTTCCACCTGATGATCAATTCCACGATGGGGGATGCAGCCGTGGTGCACACGGTGCTGGACAGTTTGTCGGCAATGCAGAAGGATTGAAAAGGCGATGGCTGTCGATCGTAGAGTGTTTCTGAAAAGCAGCGGCTTGGCCGGCGCGGCGCTGGCCGGCGACCTTGCTGGAGTCCGCCAGGCGCGCGCCCAGGCGCCAGTGGCGCGAACCATCCAGACGCCGGTGCTCGACATTGCTTACGAGGACAGTGGAGCGGGGTTCCCGGTGATCCTGCTGCACGGCTTTCCCGACGACGTTCGCGCGTGGGACGAAGTGGCGCCCCCGCTGGTGAAGGCTGGATACCGCGTGCTGGTTCCGTATCTGCGCGGATACGGGCCGACGCGCTTTCGCGATCCGGCCGCTCCCCGCATGGCGGAGCAGGCGGCCATCGGGCAGGACCTCATCGATTTCGCTTCCGCGCTGAGCCTGCCGCGGTTCGCGGTGGCGGGCTACGACTGGGGCGGGCGGGCGGCGTGTATCGCCGCGGCGCTGCACGCGGATCGCGTGCGGGCGGCGGTCCTCATCGGCGGTTACTCGATACAGAACACGCTGGCGCCCCCGCGGCCCGCGCCCCCGGAAGCCGAAAGGGCGCTGTGGTATCAGTGGTATTTCAATACCGAACGCGGTCGGGCGGGGTTAGCGGCCAATCGCCGCAGCCTGTGCCGGCTGCTGTGGGAAACGTGGTCTCCGGGCTGGCATTTCAGCGACGAGACTTACAACCGCACCGCCGCCTCCTTCGACAATCCGGATTTTGTGGACGTGGTGATTCACTCCTACCGTCACCGCAACGGGAGTGCGGCGGGGGAAGCGCGCTTCGAGGAGATGGAGCGGGAGCTGGCGCGGCGCCCGAAAATTCAGGTTCCCACGATCGTACTGTATGGCGCCAAGGATGGGATTGCGCGGCCGCCCGCGGATTCTTCGCCCGCCGAACGTAGCTCCTTCACGTCCCTGGTGGCTCGCCGCGTCATCGACGGCGCGGGACACTTTCTCCCTCGCGAAAAACCGGAGGCGGTGTCGTCCGGCATTTTGGAAGTGCTGGGAAAGGCGCGATAGCAGGAGCACCTGGGTGCTGCACCACGCCGCTTTGGGATTAGCTCGCGCAGATCGCCGCCAGGGCCAGAACCGAAGCAAGATGAATCGGAACTTGTTCCATGAGATCGGGCGCGACGTTGCCGTGCCGATTATCGCGTCAAATGATCGGGGCTTCGCGTTACTTCTTTTCGGGCGCAGGCAGCTTTTCGGCGCCTGGCGAAGCAGCGGCGCCAGCCTCTGCCGAGCCCGGCGGCGCGGCAGCCTGCGCCGGAGTGTCCGGCAGGATCTCGGTCAAGGGCGCAGGAGCGGTTCCCGGCGTCAGCGGCACTTCCGTGCGATGCACATTTTGCGGCAGGTAGTAGTTGCGGGTGTCCTGGTCCATAAGGCAGAACATCAGGAAGATCCCCAGAAAAAGGAACCCGGCCATGGCGATGATCCCGTACAACGGCTTGTCCCAGCGCAGGTGCATGAAAAACAGCACCACCAGCGAGGCCTTGATGGTGGCGATAATCAGCGCGACCACCACGTTGCCGTTCCCCAGGTCAATGTAGGAGGCGCCGATCGTAGCCGCCGTGAGGATCAGCAGCGCCACCAGCGTCTTGACATAGATGGCCGAACCGTGAACGACGCCGGATTCCTCGTCGTGAGTTTGAAAAGTTTCCGTATGAGTGCTCATTGGATCAGGTAATACAGCGGGAACAGGTAAATCCAGATCAAGTCCACGATGTGCCAGTACAGCCCCACCAGGTCCACCGGCGTGTAATATGTATGGGAAAATTCGCCCTTGCGCGTGCGCATCAGAATCCACGACAGCAACCCGATGCCGGCCACAATGTGGATTCCGTGCAGGCCCGTCATCATGAAGTAGAACGCGAAGAAGGTGGCGTAGCCGTGACTCCCCGGAATCGAGTCGCCGGTGGCGTGATAGAACCTGCCCGGCAGCCAGCCCTCCTCGAATTTGTGGGCATACTCGAAATACTTCACCACCAGGAAGCCGCAGGCGCACAGAATGGTGAGCACCAGGAAGAATGCGCTCCTCTGCTTCTTGTTGCTCTTGGCCGACTGCACCCCCATCACCATGGTGAAACTGGAAATCAGCAGGATCACCGTGTTCAAGGAGCCCTGCCAGCGCACCAGGTGCGTATGCGCCTCCACGAACTCCCGCGGATAGCGCTGCTGCATCAGACCGAAGCCCGCGAACAGGCCGCCAAACAGCAGAATTTCGGTCGCCAGGAACAGCCACATTCCCAGCTTGGCGGTGTCGAACTGCTGCTCCATCGTGGTGAAGTGATGCTGATGGTGCGGGTCGCCCAAACCGTGGCCGTGTTCGCCGTGCGAAGGTAAATCAACGCTGGTTGTGCTCATATTCTATTTTGCTCTCACCGGACGGTAATCGTAAGGATCGCGCTCCACCACCGGCTGTTCCTCGAAGTTGTGCATGATCGGCGGCGAGGAGCACTGCCATTCCAGAGTCGTGCCGCCCCAGGGATTGTCCGGCGCGTCCATCGGCTTGCGTAGCGAAGCGAGTAAATACGCCAGCGTCATGAACAAGCTCAATCCCAGCACCCACGAACCGACGGTCGAAAACGCGTGCAGCGGCTGGAATTGGTCCAGGTAGTTGTAATAGCGCCGAGGCATGCCCTTGCTGCCCAGGAAGAACTGGGTCAGGAAAGTCATATTGAATCCGATGGTGTACAGCACGCAGGCCGTGCGTCCCCATTTCTCCGAATACATCCGCCCGGTCATTTTGGGCCACCAGTAGTGCAGCCCACCCAGGAAGGCGGTCACCGTTCCACCCATCATGACGAAGTGAAAGTGCGCCACCACGAAGTAGGTATCGGTCAGGTGCACGTCGGTCGAGAGCGTGCCCAGGAAGATTCCCGTCAGGCCGCCGATGGTGAACAGAATCAGGAAGGAAATCGCGTAGCACATGGGCGTTTCGAGAGAGATATTGCCCTGGTACATGGTGCCCAGCCAGTTGAACACCTTTACGCCGGAAGGAATCGCGACCAAAAACGTCAGCGCCGAAAAAACCACCGTGGCCAGTTGCGACTGCCCCGCCACAAACATGTGATGGCCCCACACGATGAAGCTCACCAGCGCCAGCGCAACGCTGGAATAGGCAATGGCGCGATAGCCAAAGATGGTCTTGTGCGAGAAGGTCGGGATCAGTTCGCTGATGATGGCCATGCCCGGCAAAATCATGATGTACACGGCCGGGTGCGAGTAGAACCAGAAGAAGTGCTGGAACAAAACCGGATCGCCGCCGATGCGCGGATCGAAAATGCCGATGCCGAAGCCACGCTCCAGCATCAGCAGAACCAGGGTGATTCCCAGCACCGGAGTAGCCAGCACCTGAATGATCGCCGTCGAGTAAATGCCCCAGATGAACAGAGGCATGTCGAACCAGCCCATGCCGGGAGCGCGCAGCTTATGCGTGGTGGCGATGAAGTTCAATCCCGTGAAGATCGACGAGAATCCAAGCACGAACACCGCCGCCGTCATCAGCGTCACCGGTCCGTCCGTGGTGGTCGAATACGGCGTGTAGAAGGTCCAGCCGGTGTCCACCGCCCCCAGCACCATGGCCAGGATGGCCATGAGCGCGCCCGTACACCACAGATAAAAGCTGGCCAGATTGAGGCGCGGGAAAGCTACGTCTTTGGCGCCCAGCATCAGCGGCAGCACGAAGTTGCCGAGCGAGGCCGGAATCGCCGGGATAATGAACAGAAACACCATGATGGCGCCGTGCAGCGTGAACACGCGATTGTACTGCTCCGCGGTAATCAGCGGCGTTTTGCTGCCGAACAACATGTGCGTCGGAGTCAGCAGCGTCAGCCGGATCAGCAGTGCGAAGCATCCTCCCATCAGGAACGCCGTCAACACTCCCACCAGGTACATGACGCCGATGCGCTTGTGATCCAGCGTGCCCGCCCAGCTCATGAACCCGTGGCTCTCGTTGAGATAGTTCTTCTTGGGCCGGGGCAGGCTGCCGGTCTTGGCCCCCATTGTGAGTACTTGGTATTCCATAACTCCTCGTCCTCTAAACTCCCTACTGTAGCGACTTTATCAGCGCGACGATGCCCTCGAACTCGTGGGGTTTGATCAAACCCTGGAACGTGGGCATGATGGGCTGGAATCCCTCCACGATCTTGGCTTGAGGCAGATTCTCGGATTCCTTGATGTACGCTTCGTCCACCAGGTATGAGTTTCCGTCGGTCATTTTCACCATTGAGCCCCAGATGCCCTTCCAGGTGGGGCCTTTGCTTTTGGTTCCGTCGAGCGTATGGCAACTGTTGCAGCCCTTGCGCTCCCACTGGATCTTGCCCCAGTCGGCCATGTGGGTCTTATAATCCTCCCACTCCGTGCCGCCGGTTGCCAGATAGTTCTGGAAATCCGCGTCGCTTTCCACGACCAGTGTCCCCTTCATATCGGAGTGGCCTTTGCCGCAATATTCCGCGCAGGTAATATTATGCTTGCCCAGCACTGTGGGCGTAAACCAGTCCTCGGTATAGCGTCCCGGGATGATATCGTGCTTCACGCGCATATCCGGCACGAAGAAATCGTGAATCACGTCGTCGCTGGTCATGATGAACTTCACCGGCTTGTTCACCGGAACATGCAGCGTACCCGCGTCGCGGGAGCCATCCGGATACTCGAACGCCCAGTTCCATTGCCTGGCTGTGATCTGGACTTCCATGGCCTCGCCCGGCGCCACCGAATATTCCATCCAGCCCTTGAGCCCCCAGAAGAAGATCCCGACGCACAGAAGCAGCGGCAGCACGCTCCAGATAATTTCGAGGGTGGTGTTGTGCGTGGTGTGCGGCGTCACGCGCCCGGGCTTATAGCGGTAGCGCCAGGCGAACCACAAGGCCGGGATGGCGATCCCCAGAAACAGCACCACGCTCAGCCAGAACAGGGCCATGTACACGGTGTCCACTTCCCCCGCGAACGCCGATCCCTGCGGCGGCATCATGATTCTAGTGAGCCATTCCATCTCTATCTCATTCCTTCGGCCTTATGCCGTCCTTTCCCGAGTCCCGCCGCGGAGATGCTCCGCGCGGAGTTTTTCTCCCCGGAACAGGCGCCACAGGAAAAATCCCATTATGAGTACCGTGAAGACTCCGCCTACCTTCATCACGTTGGATGCGAACAGCACGTACGCATTGGCCGTCGGATCGTAGTGATAGCACCACAGCAGAATTTTGTCGATGGTGGCGGTGCTGCGGCCCTCGGAAGCCTCCGTCAGGGCGAAACGCAGATCGCGCGAGCGGAAGCGGATGCCGTACAGATACCGCGCCAGTTTGCCCTCCGGCGTAAGCACCATGACGGCCGAGGTGTGCGCGAACTGCTGCTGCTTGGCGTCGTAGCGATAGTGATATCCGATTTCCTCGGCCAGCTTTTTGGCGTTGCCGTGATAGTCCGTCAGGAAGTGCCATCCTGGAGCCGGGCGCCCGTACGCGTCCAGATAGGTTTCCTTCTTCTTGCGAGCCACGTCGAAGGTGTCCTGCGGGTCGAAGCTGATCGTCACCACCTCATAGTTGGTGCCGGGAGTCCAAGTCAGCTCCTTCATCGCGTCCACCTGGCCGTTGAGGATCAGATTGCACAGCATCGGGCAGGTGTAATAGACCAGGTCCAGAATCACCGGCCGATCCTTGTGAAAGAAACTTTCGAGCGGAACCTGGTACCCGGTTTCATCGGTGAATTGCAGTTTCAAATCCACCGCCCGCCCCAGGTGCTCGTCGACGCCCACGCCTTCCAGCTGCGGAGGCGTGGCGCCGGGCGGAAGCACGCCGACGGATTGTCCCGGCTGCGCGCCGCTGATGCGGTCGAATCCCGCGAAGGCGGTGCTGGCCAGAAGGGTGGCGCCTAGACCTAGCGTCATGAGTCTGAGTCTTTGTGGGGCGGGTCCCCTGACCCGCGCGCGACCCCCTGGTCGCGCTCCAGGCCCGGCCAGGGGGACGGGCCGCGGACGGGGGCGTCCGCCCCACTGGTCCGCCAGGGCCATGATCGCGAAATGTCGAAGCGTTTTCATTGCCGGTGCCCTTTCATTGTTGGTTCGGCGTCGGGAGCGGCGCCGGGCTCTTTTCGTCCGCGTCACTCTTGGGCGACGTGGGCTTGCCCGGGTAAAACTGTTTGCCCTCGGCCGCTTGCTTCAGGAACAGCTCCTGGGCGCGATCGAGCGGGATGCGTACTTGCCCTTTGCTCTTGTCCTGGTATGAATAATGCGTCAGCGCCCAGTCGTCGCGATTGCGCATGTTCTGGAGCTCCTGGCTGGGCGGCTCCAGCACCTTCTCATACACCGCGTCGTTCCAGACCTTGTCGAAATACTGCTGCAAGGCCACGATCACCACGATCAGGATGATCACGCTGCCGACGGTGAACGCCCAGATCTTGGGGGTTTGCGGCTCGCTGTGATCGAAGCCCTCGCTGGCCTCGTGATGCGTGCGAATTCCGTGCTCTTCGATGTCGTCGAGGCGCTCACGGGCTTCGCGTTGTGTGTGGATCGGGTCGTCGCTCATGCTTGCCTCATGCGTTCTCAAACTGCAGGCTCTGCTCCAGACGCAGATCGCCCACCGGGACCATTTTGTGCCGCCGGAAGCGGTTCCAGAACTGGAGACCGCAAATGCTCACGGTGGCAGCCAGCGTCGCGAAATCCAGCCAATGCAACTGCGGACCATTGGGATAGTGGACCGGCATCACCACCCAGTAAATGTCGATGAACTCCATGACCAGGCTCCACGCCGCCACCATCCCGATGATCGTCAGATTGCGCTTGGCGGGCCGGCACAACAGCACGAAGAAGGGAATAAAGAAGCGCAGGAACGGCAGCGCCAGACTGATGCCACAACCACTCCCCCTGCGACCGGGCGCGATAGAAACTGGTCTCTTCCGGTATATTGGCGTACCAGATCAGCAGGTACTGCGCAAAGGCGATGTAGGTGTAAAACGCCGTCAGCGCGAACAGCCACTTGCCCAGATCGTGGTAATGCTCGATGTTGATGGAATTGGCCAGGATCCCCGCGCGCCGGAAGCCCAGGCACACCAGCGTCACCACGCTCATGAACGCCAGCGCCCCGCCGGCCAGATAATACAATCCGAAGATGGTCGAATACCAGGTCGGGCTGCACCGACATCAGCCAGTCGTAGGCGGCCAGCGTGCCCACCGCAACCACCAGGAACAGGCCCGGCGCGCACCAGCGCGCGATCACGTTCATCTGCCGCGCGGAGCGCTGCGAATCCTGCTTGGTGCTCTGATGATAGATCGCGAAGATCCAGATGGACCACAGCAGGAAGTAGACGTAGGTCCGCAGCACGAAGAAGTTTTCGTGCAGGTACGCCGCTTAGCTCGGGCTCACGATGGCCTGCAACGATGTCGGGATGGGTCCAGGGATACACGTACTTCAAGCCGAAGATCAGCGGCAGAAACAGGATCGCCGCCCACCGGCAGCGTCACCATGATGTTTTCCATGATGCGGCGCACGGTCACGCTGGCGGCCGAGCCGGACAAGTACATCGCCATCACGAAGAAGAACGCCCCCAGCCCGATGGCCGAGGTGAAGGCGAACGCCACCGGTATAGGACTGGAAGAAGCGCTCCGGGTTCTGAATATAGCCCGCGATGCAGGCAGTCACCGAAATCAGCGCGGCGAAGAACAGCGTGTTGCGGCCGGCCGACCAGCGGCTGGTTTCCAGTTGGTAATTGTCGGCGGCGTGATGGGGTTGGCTCATGGTTTTTCCGTCCAGCCTATTGCAGCGCCGCCCTCTGATCCTCCGGAACGTCGGCGACGGTGCGAGTGCGCGGCGCGCTGCAGCACGCGCACGTACGCGATGATGGCCCAGCGGTCCGCGGTCACCACCTGATACTTGTACGGCGGCATGGTGCGCCGGCCGTTGGTGATCACGTTGAAAATATCGCCGTCGGCCATCTCCACGATGCGATCGTCCGTAAGATTGGCCGGCTGCCATTGCGGAGCGTGCGCCGGAACGATGCCTTGCCCTGGCCGGTGCGGTCATGGCACGGCGAGCAATACGTGTTGAAGCGGAACTGGCCCTGGTGCAGCAACTCCGCTGTCACCGGCACCGGATTCTTGCCCACGTACATGGGGCCTTCCATGCCGGTGTTATACGCGGTCTCATCGAACAGATCGCCTTGCGCCACGGTGTCCTCGGGCGGCATGCGCGTGTTGCGGCCATCCGCGAACAATCCGGTCTCGCCTTCGGTGCGGAACTTGGGCTGGCGCTTCATGTCCCACCAGACCATGGATCGGCGGATCGCGCTGGATGCTGGAGCAGGCGGAGAGCAGAGCGATGGACAGCACAAGCAGCGCGGTAGCAGGCGGCGAAGCGGGACACCATAGCCTGTGCCGCCCGGCATAATTGATAACGTTTGGTCGCATTGAGACCTGGGACAGGCAATGATGTCCCCGTTTTTCGCCGTCCGAGGTGCGTCATCCGACCACCACCTCCACCTCTTCCGCGCCCACGCTGTTCAAATGCTCCGAGGACTTGCGCGCCTCGAACATCGGATCGTCGGCTTCGATCACCAGCAGGAACCGGTCGTCGGTGGCGCGATGCGCGTTGCGGTAATTCATCGAGGGATGGTACAGGCGCGGCAGTCCGTTCATGATCCACATGCCGAAAAACGTCGCCAGCGCGGTGAACGCGACGGTCAGCTCAAAGTCCACCGGAATCGAGAAGGAAAAATCGAACAGAGGCTTGCCGCCGATCACCAGCGGATACGGGCTCAGGCCGAACGGGATCAGCATCTTGATCATCTGCAGTCCGCCGGTGTACCACTGCAGAAACAGCGCCGTCGACAGGCCGGTGATCGAGAAGCAGATCACGATCCAGCCCAGCTTCGAATACGGAATGCCCAGGGCGTCGTCGATGCCGTGCACCGGAAACGGCGTCATCGCGTCCAGCTTGGTATAGCCCATCTCGCGGACCTTGCGCCCGGCCTTGACCAGTTCCTCGGGCGTCTCGAAGGCGCCCATGGCGGCGTAGACCTTGTCCTCGCCGATGCCCAGCTTGTCTTTGATCTGTTCGATGTCGATCTGCCGGGCCATGTCTAGTGGACCTCCTCGGTGGCCGGCTCCGGCGCAAAGGAGTGCCGCTCCATCGCGGCCACGCCCTTCACTTCGGAGATGCGCGATCATCGGCAGGAAGCGCGCGAACAGCAGGAACAGCGTGAAGAACAACCCGAAGGTTCCGAGTGAAGGTCAGCATGTCCACCCAGGTGGGATGGAAGTAACCCCAGGAGCTGGGCAGAAAGTCGCGCGTCAGGCTGGTGGCGATAATCACGAAGCGCTCAAACCACATGCCGATGTTGGTGGTGATGCTGATGAAGAACATCACCCACAGATTGGTGCGCAGCTTCTTGAACCAGTACAACTGCGGGATGAACACGTTGCAGGAGTACATGCGACCAGGCCGCCCACCAGTAGGGACCGAAGGCGCGGTTCGAGAAAGGTGAACTGCTCGTAGACGTCTGCCGCTGTACCAGGCGATGAAGAACTCGCGGCGTAGGCGTAGCCCACGATCGAGCCGGTCACCAGGATGATCTTGTTCATGTTCTCCAGGTGCTTCATGGTGATCAGATTCTGGAGATTCAGCAGCCAGCGCGCGATCAGCAGCAGCGTCATCACGCAGGCGAAGCCGGAAAAGATCGCGCCGGCGACGAAGTACGGCGGGAAAATGGTGGTGTGCCAGCCGGGAATCACCGACGTGGCGAAGTCGAAGCTGACCACCGAGTGAACCGAAAGCACCAGCGGCGTCGAGATGCCCGCCAGGATCAGGTACGCGGCTTCATAGTGTCTCCAGTGCCGCGCCGAGCCGCGCCAGCCCAGCGCTCAGCGCGCCGAAGACCCAGCTGCCGGATCTTGTTGGTGGCGCGGTCGCGCAGCGTGGCCACGTCCGGCACCAGACCGGTGAACCAGAACAGGATCGAAACCATCAGGTAGGTGTTGACCGCGAACACGTCCCAGATCAGCGGGCTGCGGAAGTTCTGCCACATGTTGAGATCCGTGTTGGGCACCGGGAACAGCCAGTAGGCGCGCCACGGACGGCCGGTATGGAACAGCGGGAAGATCGCCGCGCACATCACCGCGAACAAGGTCATGGCTTCGGCGGAGCGGTTGATCGAGGTTCGCCACTTCTGCCGGAACAGGAACAGAATCGCCGAGATCAGCGTGCCGGCGTGGCCGATACCGATCCAGAACACGAAGTTGGTGATGTCCCACGCCCAGCCGATGGGCCGGTTGTTGCCCCACACGCCGATGCCGGTGACCGCCAGGTACGCCAGCATGCACAGCAGCAGAACCAGAGATCGAGCTGGTGATGCCCAGCGCGATCCAATACTTCAGCGGCGTCTCGAAGACGTCGGCTTCGACGATGGAGCTGATCTGATCGGTCAGATCGTGATAGCCGCGTCGCGCCCTGCACCAGCGGCGGGTTGACGTCCCATCAACGCCGGATCTTGCCGGACTGCTACGCTCATGCTTCCAACTCCGGATTGGGATTGCGAACCTGCGCCAGGTAGGTGGTGCGCGGCCGGATGTCCAGCTCCGCCAGCATGGCGTAGTTGCGCTCCTGCTTTTTTAATTTCGAGACCCGCGAATTGGGGTCGTTGATATTGCCGAACACGATCGCGTCTGCCGGACAGGTCTGCTGGCAGGCGGTCTTGATCTCGCCGTCCTTGATCTGATCGCGCCGGCCTTCCACCTTGGCCTTGATCTTGGTCTCCTGAATCCGCTGCACGCAGTAGGTGCACTTTTCCATGACGCCGCGCATGCGCACGGTGACGTCGGGATTGTGGACCATGCTGTGAATGTCGGGATCGTTCTTATGGAAGTTCAGGAAGTTGAAGTGCCGCACCTTGAAGGGACAGTTGTTGGCGCAGTACCGCGTGCCCACGCAGCGGTTGTACACCATGTCGTTCAAGCCTTCGGGACTGTGCGTGGTGGCGGCCACGGGGCAGACGTTTTCGCACGGAGCGTTCTCGCACTGCATGCACGGCAGAGGCTGCTCCACCGCGCGCGGCTCGTCTTCCGAGCCGACGTAATAACGATCCATGCGGATCCAGTGCATCTCGCGTCCCCTGATCACCTGGTCCTTGCCGACCACCGGCGTATTGTTTTCCGCCTGGCAGGCCACCACGCAGGCGTTGCAGCCGGTGCAGGAGCCCAGATCGATGGACATGCCCCACTGGTAGCCCTGATCGCATAGCTGACCTCCGGATAGACCGAGTGGAGCGAAGGCACCTCCGACATCTCCTCGACCACCTTGGGATTGCTCTTGTAATCGGCGACATTGACCTCGCGATACAGAGGCCGGTCGTTCATGTGTTCGGCCGCGCCGCGCTCCTGGGTGGTAGCGTGGACGAACCTCTCACCGGTAGGGGCGACTTCGACGCCCGGCGCATACCACATCGCGTCGGTGGTGCGAAGCGGGTCTGCATTGAAGCCGACATCCTTGCCGACACGGCCGCAGTGGGTGCGGCCGTAGCCGAGCGCGATTGTAATGCAGTCGTCGGCATGGCCGGGCTGAATCAGCACGGCGGCTTGAATCTTCATCCCGCCGCGCGAAATCGTGATCATCTGGCCGTCGCCGGCCTTGATTTTCGCGCGCGGTTGCCCCGCTCATCAGCGCAGCGTTGCCCCACACCAGCTTGGTCATGGGGTCGGGGCATTCCAGCATCCAGCCGTTGTTGGCGTAGCGGCCATCCCAGGCTTGCGAGCTGGGCACGAAGCCGATTTCGATTCCGCCGGATACCGGCTTCGGCTCGGCGGCAACCGCGGCGGCGATTTTTTTCGCGTCCGCGGTCAGCTTCAAGGGCTCGACGGTCTTGGTTCCGACGACAATCCCGTCTTGGAGGGACTTGCGCCAGGTTTGCTCCCGCGAGACGGCGTCCTTACCAGCCGGCTTTTCAGGCCCCGCCTTTTCAGAAAATTGACTCAGCCAATAATTCTTGACGATATCGTGAGCCTTGACATCTTTATTGCCCAAGATCAGCGCGACAATTTCGGAAGCGGTGCGGCCTCCAAAAATCGGCACGATCATGGGCTGCTGAATGGAGGCGATGCCGCCGGCGACTGCATCGCCCCAGCTTTCGAGATAATGCGCCTCCGGCAAATGCCACTTGGACACCACCGCGGTTTCGTTGGGATCGTAACCCAAGTGAATGGACATCGCCACCTTGGCGATGTTGGCGGCAAACTGCGTGTCGGCGGGCGCGGTGTAGGCCGGATTTCCACCCAGCATCACCAGCGTCGAGACCTGCCCGGAAGACATTTCACCGGCCAAGGCCTTCAGCGCATCTACCCCGCTTTCAACCCGATCCTCTTCCGCGACCTTGACCAGCTCGATTGTATTACCCAGCGAGCCGAGTTGCTGATTCATC
This sequence comes from Bryobacterales bacterium, assembly GCA_963765185.1. Classification (GTDB taxonomy): domain Bacteria; phylum Acidobacteriota; class Terriglobia; order Bryobacterales; family Bryobacteraceae; genus Palsa-187. Next base: position 33,433 of record CAVXWB010000014.1, on the reverse strand, counting down.
AATAGCGCCAGCGCGTGCACAACCGGTGGCTGGCGAGGACTGGTGATCACCAGCGCGTCTTTGCCGGCGGCCTTCAAATCCTTGACTACGGCGGCTAGGAATTTGGTGCGGCGGTCCGTGCCGTTATTTAGAACATTCAACCCTGGAATCGCGCCCAGCGCCACGGCGACGTCGATGGCGAACTGTTTCACCTCCGAACCGCGCATGCGCAGACGATGGTCCGCATTGGCGCCGGTCATCGAGAACTGGCTCTCGACGGCGTACAACCGGTTGATATTTTCCAGATCCTCTTCGCTTGAAATGTGCCGGCGCGAGGAAAACTGCTTGGTGGGAAGCGGCGTCTGCCAATCCAGACCCAGGAAATCCGAGTCGAGGCCCAGGATGACCTTGGCCTTATCGAAATTGGTTTGCGGCGTTACCGGCTCGCCGAAAGCAAGCGTCGCCCCGACGCGGCCTTCGGTGCGTTGGAAAGATTCGTACTCGACCCACTTGGCCTTGGGGAATTTCTTGAGCGCGGCGGTGCGCAGCCCCGCGAGCGACGGCGAAACCACCGATTCGCTCAGGAACCGCAAGCCCGATCCATCGCCTAGATTGAGAGATTTCGCGAAGGCTTCGAACTTCTCCCAGCTCGAGTCATTCCCGCCCTGGAGCACCTTCCAGGAGCGGTCCGGATCATACAGATTGAGCAGCGACGCCTGCGCCAGCGCCGTGGCCGCGCCCAAGCTGTTGGGGTGCAGCGGATTGCCTTCGATCTTGGTGGGCCTTCCGTCGTAAGTCTCAACCACCAGCCCGGCGGCTTGCCCGGCCAGCGACGTCACCGTGGCGTACATATATTTCTGGCCCGGAACGTAATTCTCCACGCCCTTGGAGTTGGGGAAAATGTGCTCGACGGGACGGCGGCAAGCGGTCATGCCGGCCAGCCCAAACGAGGCCGCCATCATCTTCAATACGGTGCGGCGTGAATTGCCGTCCATCATCCCATCGTCAAAAGCGGGGGCTTCGGTAGGAAACTCGCGCCCTACCCAATCGCGAAACTCCGCGGTATTCGCAAGATGGTCCAGACTGCGCCAGTACTTGGGGCCCGAAGGCACATTCGTCTTTATGGAAACGAGACTCATCGGTGGCACCCCGAGCATTGCAACGGCGGACTGATATGCTTGGCGCGGATAATCTCCTCGCCGATTTCGCGAGGATCGCGGTCCGGGACCCAGTCGAGCTTGGTCACCAGTTCGACAGGGCGCAGGTTGGGCGCCGGGTCGCGGTGGCAATCCAGACAGAAAGCCATGTTGAGGGGTTTCTCCTGATGCACTTCGATCTCCTGATCGATGCGCCCGTGGCACAGCACGCAGCTTACGCCGGCGCTGATGTGCACCTCGTGATTAAAATAGACGTAGTCGGGAAGCCTGTGAATGTGCACCCAAGGAATCGCCTGCCCGTCGGCGAAGCTGTCGCGCACGAATTGCAGCCGGGGGCTTGTATCCTTGACTTTGGTGTGGCAGTTCATGCAGGTCTGGGTGGAGGGGACAGCCGCGAAAGCCGCCTTGTACACAGTGGAATGACAATAGAAGCAATCCAGGCCCAGTTGTCCGGCGTGCAGCTTGTGGCTGTACGGCACGGGTTGCACCGGCTGATAACCTACGTCAATCACCGCCGGGTAGGAGTAGTAGGCGTAGGCGGCAACCGCCCCCACCGCTCCCAGACCGATTACGGCTCCGGCTACTTTAAGGATGAGATCCGAGGATTTCGGGAAGATGGCTGCCATCTCTAGTTTTATTCCTTGGCGTCCGCCCTGCCAAACAGTCGATATACTTCGGGCCGGAGCGCGTCGAGCGATGTCCTTTGTAGGCTTCTATCGTTTCTATCACAGCCGGACGACTTCTGCAAGTGGAGCAACGATTCTTGCCTCGTAGCAAAAAATATATAGTAGCAAGAACTTTCGGAAACCTCAAGGTCCGTCCGAAACTGATGGTTCTGCATAATCTTTTCTTCCTGGTGCTGACGTGCTCCGCATATTTCACGCTGATTCCGCTTTTCGAGCAGCAGGTGACGGTAGCCCACAACCGCGAGGTCCAGATTCTGGAGCAGGCCGCGGCGGTCAGCGGACGGCCCGTAAACCTGGCTTTGCCGGAGCGATCCTACGAACAGGAGTTGCGCCGCGCCAAGCTCACCCTGTTCCTGGTGCTGGGCAGCATCTACGTTCTAGCGGTGCTGCTGCTGGAATTGGTGATCATGCCGGAGTACGTTTACAGCCCGTTGCGGCGCATGTTGGAGGCCGACGCGGCCACGCAGGCGGGAAACCGCGAGCGCGAACTGATTCCCGATAGCGAGATCCTGGACGACGAAATCGGGTACATCATGCGCTCCCGCAACGAGACGGTGGAATCGCTGCGGCGCCATGAAGACGAACTCGCCCGCGCGCTGCGGCGTCTGGAGGAGCAGGATCGCCTGGTCAGCCTGGGCCTGCTCTCGGCCAGCGTGGCGCACGAGCTGAATACGCCTCTGGCGGTGCTGAACGGTTCAATCGAGCAGCTGATCGAGACCTCGACGGATGCGCAGACTCTGAACCGCCTGGCGAGAATGCAGCGCGTGACGCAGCGCCTGCGCCGCATCAGCGAAAGTCTGGTGGACTTCGCGCGCGTCCGCACGCAGAACATGGAGCCGCTGGCGTTGCGCGCTTTGATCGACGAGGCCTGGTCGCTGGTGGCGATCGACGAGAAGGCTTCGTCGGTCGAATTGGTCAATGAGGTTGGTGCGGAAGCCCAGGTGGTGGGCAACTCCGACCGTTTAGCGCAGGTATTCGTGAATCTGCTGCGCAATTCGCTGAACGCGGTGGAAGCCGGACGCGGGCGGATCGTGGTGCGCTCCCGGCGTCAGGAGAGGCCGGGCGAAGCAGGGATCGCCGTGAGCGTGGAAGATAACGGTCCGGGCATTCCCACGGATGTGCTGCCGGACATCTTCGAAGCCTTCGTCACCACGCGTCTGGATGCGCGAGGGACCGGGCTGGGATTGACCGTGGCCGAAGGCATCGTGACGCAGCACGGTGGATCGATCACGGCCAGCAATCGGGCCGAAGGCGGGGCCTGCCTGGAAGTGTGGCTGCCGGTGGCGCGGGGGGCTTCCTAAAGATCTCTGTTCATCCCCGTTTACGCCGCACGGGACGCCTCCTGGCAATACAGATCCAGCCGTTCGAGGACGATGTATTGTGAGAAGACACAGAAGCTCGAAGGAGGCAAGCGATGGATGCGCTGGTATTGGTGACCACGGCAATCGTGGGAATCCTGGTGCTGGGTACGATCCTGGGAAGCTTTTTCACCGTGAGCACGGCGCAGGTGGCGGTGATCACCCGCTTCGGAAAATTTCTGCGCGTGGCCGAAGCGGGGCTGAATTGGAAGCGCCCGTTCTTCGATTCCGTGGCGGCGATCGTGAGCTTGCGGGTGAATCAGATCACGCTGACGGTGGAAACCAAAACCAAGGACAACGTCTTCGTGACCATCCCGATTTCCGTGCAAAACCGGGTTCGGCCGGAGAAAGTGTACGACGCGTTCTACAAGCTGGCCGATCCGCAACCGCAGATCAAATCCTACGTGGAGCAGGTGATTCTGGGGCACGTCCCGGGCATGACCCTGGACGAAGTCTTCGCCAGCCAATCCAGCATCGCCGCGGCGGTGAAGCATGAGCTGGACACGGACATGACCGGATTCGGCTACGAGATCGTCAACGTGCTGGTGACCGACATCGTGCCCGACGCGAAAGTGAAATCGGCCATGAACGACATCAACGCGGCGCAGCGGGAGCAGGTGGCGGCCAACGCGCGCGGCGAGGCGGAGAAGATTCTGGTGGTGAAGAAGGCCGAGGCGGAAGCCGAGAGCAAGGCGCTCCAGGGACAAGGCATCGCCAATCAAAGGAAAGCCATTATCGAAGGGCTGCAGGTTTCGATCGAACAGTTTCAAAAGGTGGTGGAGGGCGCGTCGGCGAAGGAAGTGATGCAGTTGGTGATGGTGACGCAGTACTTCGACACGCTCAAATCCATCGGCGAAAGCGGCCGGACCAATACGCTGTTCCTGAGCCACGCGCCGGGCGCGGTCAAGGAAGTGAGCGATCAGATTCTGGAGTCGATGCTGGGCGCCAGCGCGAGTAGTACTTCACCCCCGCCGAAGGGGGCTTGACAACGTTACGAGGCTGACTAGAATAGAGGATATTCTAGCTTCGTATGCCGGGTTGTGAACACAAGCGCGCTGAATTCCTGATGCGCCGCGATGGAGTCGAGTACGTCCGCTGCCTGGACTGCGATCAGGTTTTCGAATCCGACGACCTGGAGCAAGTCGCCCCTTACGACGAGGCCGAGGAAGAACCGCAACGCAGGAAAGCCTCCTGAGCCGCGGCGTTTTGCCTTAACGGCAACGTGCCGGAGCGGTCCAGCCTGCGCCCCCAGACGTGGGCGAACCATGTTTCCCGAAGCAGGTTCACCAGCGTCACGGCGGGAATCGCCGCCATCAGCGGGGCCAGCACAACGGTCCAGGCATGCTCTGCCATCAGCGAACATCCGATATCCATGACCGCGCGAGTCAGTTTCCAGTAATCGCCGGATTCGCCGCACACGGCGCCATGGCCGCTTTTCAGCCCTTCCAGGAACTCGCGTGCCGAACGCGCGCCCGCCGACCTCCGTGTAGGTGCGTCCCAGGCATTCGAGGGTATGCGCGTCGCTGCCGCCCACGGCCGCCTTGCCGGCCAGCAGAGCCATCTCTTCGGCGTAGCGGTTGGCGAAGGGCAGCATCTGTCCGTTGCGGGTCTCCACCGCCGGAAAGCGCTTCGACGAACTCCTCAAAATCGGCGCGTGTGCGGGAGCCGGTGAGCCCGGAGAAGGCGTGGTTCACGCTGAACAGCAGCCGGCGCTCCCGTAGATACGCGAGCAGCGATGGGAAGTCCCCGGCGCGCCGCTGCATCTGGATATGGTCGCGCTCCTCGACGCCGTACACGCCGATGTGCAGATAGGTTCCGCTGGAGGTCGAGCAACTGACTTCCTCGCTCAGGAAGAAATCGGGATGCCGCCGGAGCCGTTCCACGGCGTCGATGGAGTCGTGGTCGGTGACCGTCGACCAGCTCCATGCCGCGGCGCTTCAGGGTCTCATAAACCTCCTCGGGATCGTTGTAGCATTCGCGGCAGATGCGGTTCAGAACCGGAACCGTGCACATGCCGGAGTGGATCGTGTGGACGTGGAGATCGCACTTCATGAACCCTTATAGCCCGCGACCGGTTACAATCAGGCTGTCGACACAGAAAACATTTGTTACAAAGGATGTTTTTCTTCCAGTGCTAGGCAGCCGGATCTTGGGCGTCTCGCGGCCGAGATACTAACGGGGTGCTCCATGACGAAGATGTTCTGGTCGAGGGAGATTTGGCCTCGCGCGGCGGCGCCGTGCGATCCTCAAGGAAGATGCCGGATTCGACTTTTTCGCCGCTTCGGATCGTCTCGATGGGCGGCGGCAACGGCTTGTCGGCGCTGCTGCGCGGACTGAAGCGCTACGCGACGCAGGCCTCGAGCGGCGTGGAGATCACGGCGGTGGTGACCGTGACCGACGACGGCGGCAGCTCCGGCCGCCTGCGCCGCGATTATGACATTCTTCCTCCCGGGGATATCCGCAACTGCATGGTGGCTCTTTCCGAGGACGAGACGCTGCTGGCGCGCCTGTTTCAATACCGCTTTTCGAAGGAGCCGGCCGCGGAAGCGGGCTCAAGGGCCATAGCTTCGGCAACCTGTTTCTGGCGGCCATGAGCCATTTGACCGGCGATTTCGCGCAGGCCGTGAAGCTCTCCTCGGAAGTGCTGGCCGTGGCCGGACGCATTTATCCGTCCACCTCCGCCAACGTGGTTCTGGAGGCAACGCTGGCTGACGGGACAAAGTGGCCGGGGAATCGCTCATCAGCCGCAGTAGCGTTCCCATCCGGCGCATCGCCCTGAAGCCGCGCCGCGTCAAGCCGCTTCCTGAAACGCTGGAAGCCATCGCCAAGGCCGACCTGATTACGCTGGGCCCGGGCTCGCTGTTCACCAGCGTGATTCCGAATCTCCTGGTGGACGGCATCCCGCGAGCCATCGCCGCATCCCCCGCGCGCAAAGCCTTCTTCGTAAATCTGATGACCCAGCCGGGCGAGACCACGCATTTCCACGCCGCCGATCATGTCGCGGCGCTGCTGAAGCACTGCGGCCGCCTGAGCGGCCGGATGATCGACGTGTGCGTGGTGAATACACGCCCGTTTTCGGCGCGCGCGCTGGAGCATTACCGCAAACACGCGGCGCAGCCCGTCGAAGCCGACGTGGAGGCGCTGGAGCGCATGGGAATCAAGGTTGTGGCGACCGATCTGCTGCGCTTGAACGGCCGCGCCGCCTCGGGAAAGATCCGCCACGATTCTTCCGCCTCCGCCGCCGTGGCCATCGAGCTGGCTCAACAAGGACGCCGGATGCGGCGCAAACTGGCTTCATGAAGACGTCCGTGGCGATCCTGGCGGCGGGGCTCGGAACCCGCATGCGATCCAAGCGTGCGAAGGTGCTGCATCGCGCCGCGGGCTTGGCATTGGTGGAACACGTCGTGGGCGCGGCGCGCTGGCTGGCCGCGCCCGAAAACACGATCGTGGTGACGGGACATCAGGCCGCCGAGGTGGAGGCTCTGCTTCAGCCGGCGGGGGTCAGATTCGTGAGGCAGGAGCCTCCGCGCGGCACCGGCCATGCGCTCGAATGCTGCCGCGCGGCGCTCGAACGCTCCGGTGAACCCGAAGAACTCCTGCTGGTGCTTTACGGCGACACGCCACTGCTTTCCGCCGCTACGCTGGAGCGTCTGCGCGAGGCGCAAGCCCGCTCCGGCGGAGCCGCCACGCTGATCACCACCACCCTCGACGATCCCACCGGCTATGGCCGCGTGATCGTGGACCCGCACGGCAACGTCGAAGCCACCGTCAAAGAGATCGTCGAGCATAAGGACTGCACCGCGGAGCAACGCTCCATCCGCGTCATCAACTCCGGCATCTATTGTTTCCGCGCGGATCTTCTATGGCGTCATCTAGGCGAGGTCCAGCCCAATCCCATCAGCGGCGAATACTATCTCACCGATATGGCGCGGATTCTCAACCGGCATGGACACAGCGTCCGCGCGCTGCATATCGAGGATCCAGCCGAGCTCCTGGGCATCAACACCCGCGTCGAGCTGGCCGATGCCGACCGCATCCTGCGCCAGCGCAAGGCCCGCGAGCTGATGCTTTCCGGCGTGACCATCGAGCGCCCGGAGACCGTATGCATCGACGCCTCCGTGAGCGTGGGCGCCGACACGGTGATCGAGCCCTTTACCCGCCTGCTGGGGCGCACCCGTATCGGCGAGGACTGCCGCATCGGAGCGGGGGCCATTCTTGAAAACACCGAGCTAGCCGGCCGCGTGATCATCCGGCCCTATACGGTAATCGCGGATTCGCGCATCGACGCCGGCGCACAGATCGGCCCCTTTGCCCGCCTGCGCATGGGCGCGCACGCCGAAGCCGACACGCGCATCGGCAACTTTGTCGAGCTCAAGAACACCCGCCTGGGCACGGGCTCCAAGAGCCAGCATCTGGCGTACCTGGGAGACTCGCAGATCGGCGCGGGCGTGAACGTCGGCGCGGGCACGATCACCTGCAACTACGACGGCCAAGGGAAACACAGGACCGCCATCGGCGAGGGTGCGTTCATCGGCAGCAACTCGACCTTGGTCGCGCCGCTCGAGATCGGCGCGGACAGCTACATCGGCGCGGGCAGCGTCATTACGGAAGAGGTTCCGCCAGGCGCGCTCGCGTTGGGCCGCGGACGCCAGGTGAACAAGCCCGGCTGGGTAGCGAAGCGGCGCAAGAAAAAATCCTGAGTAGAGCGCGTTTAGTTTAGGGCCGCTCCGCCGGCTCGCGCAAGCATTAGGGAGTGGTGTATCTTCAGCCGATTGGGCTGCCGCAGCCTGACGATCAGAACGCCAGAGTGTGGAACCGCGCGAAATTCCGTGAAGCCACGATCCGTCGTAATAACAATGCGGCGATCGGCAAGCGCGGCGGACCAAAGGTCCGCGTCCCTCAATCCCTGATCCGGCGTCCCGCGTTAATCCCGTTCTCGTCGACCAGAATTCTCATCCTTCAATCGCGGGCAGCAGGGATGGGCGTAACCTGCTCTTCAGCTAGGTCCGCGGCATACGCGAGGGACGCGAGAATGTCTTCACGGGTGAGCGACGGATACTCAGCCAATAGCTCCTCGACCGTGTCGCCATTCGCCAGCATTCGGACGATCTGGTGGACCGGCACCCGGGTGCCTCTCACGCACGCCTGGCCGTTGCAGATGAGCGGGTCTATCGATATTCGGCCGAAGGTCACCTGAGCACCTCAAAATTTAAGTCTACCCCGTGCCTTCCTATTGATTGACGCCCGACGCGAGGAAGCCGCCGTCGACCACGATGCATTGGCCGGTGATGAAGCTGGCGGCGTCGGAGGCGAGCAAAATGGCCGCGCCGGTCAGCTCCGAAGTGCGTCCGAAGCGGCGCATGGGAGTGCGCAGAAGCAGCTCCTTGCCGCGCTGGGTGCCATCCAGCAGCGCGGCGTTGATGTCGGTCTTGAAAACCCCCGGCGCGATGGCGTTGACTGAGATTCCGCGGGGAGCCCATTCCACCGCCAGGCTGCGGGTGAGCGAGAGCACCGCGCCCTTCGACGCCGCGTAGGCGGCGACTTCCACCAGCGCCACAAACGAATTGAGCGACGCGATGTTGATGACGCGGCCGTGGCCGCTCGCCGCCAGAGGCTCGTAGAAGCTCTGGCACGCGCGCAGAATACCCGTGACGTTTACATCCATGAGCCCGTCCCACTCGGCCTCGCCTATCTGCTCGGTCGGCTTGCGGAAGATCTGGCCGGCGGCGTTCAGCAGAATATCGGCGCGCCCGAATTTCTTTAGCACCGCATCGCGCAAGCGGTCGATGGACTCGCGGCTGCGCACGTCGCAAGCCTGCGCCAGCGTGCGCCGGCCAAGCTGCTCGATCTCGCGCGCGGCTTCCTCCACAAGCGCGGATCTTGGCCCGTGGGAACCACATCGGCTCCCGCGCCGGCGAGTCCCGCCGCCAGCACCCGGCCGATTCCGGAGGTCGCGCCCAGCACCACGGCCACGCGGCCGGATAGATCGAAGAGATCGTGCGGCATCGCTTGTATCAGGCGATGCGCAGCTACCTGCCGACCACGATGATCTGGAAGCTGTCCGGCACAACCGCCCCGCGCCCGCCCTTCTTGCCGTCCTTGGCGGGAGCAGGCGGCCCGTACTCGGCCGCAGGCAGGTACAGCTTGTGGGTCTTCGGATCGGAGCCGATGGTGCGCGCGCCGCGCGTGGTCTCGATGGTCGCGACGGTCTCATACTTCCCGGGCGAGGTTTCGCCGATCATGGATATGTTACCGTCGCCGCCGTTGGCGCTGAAGAAATAACCGTCGTCGAAAGCCACGCCGTCCGGGTTCGCGCCGATTGCCGGCTGGGCCAGGACTTTGCCCGCGTCCGGATCGCTGACGATAGCCATCTTGTTCCCGCAGACCGAAGTCAGGATCGACTTCGCGCTGATCGCCAGACCGCTGGGGCCATCGCAGGGGGCAATGGAATAGCGCTTGGAAACGGTGGCGTTCCTGGCGTCGATCTCGATGATCTCGTTCTTGTCCTCGATATTGGCGTAAACGTGGCCCTTGCCGTCTGTCTGCGCGAACTCAGGTTTGCCGCCCACGGGAATCGAAGCCGCGATGACATCGCCGGTCTGGGCGTTGATGGCGGTGGAATCCCCGCTTCGGCCGTTAAACGTGAAGACGCGATGCGTCGCCGGCTCGTAAATGATCGCATCGGGGTTCTGGCCGGTCTTGACTTTGGAGAGAACCTTGAGCGTCTTGATGTCGAAAACCGTGACGTCGTTATCGCGGCCGTCGGAAGTGAAGCCCTTCCCCAGATCCGCCGCGATGGCGATGCCGTGCACTCCGTTGGTGTCGGGAATGGCGCCGACCAGCTTGTCGGTGGTGGTGTCGATCGACTTCGGTCTGCGTGCCGTGGGAGACGTACAGGCGATGATTGGCGCTGTCCACGTAAACGTAGTCCCAATTTCCGGCTCCGCCGATTTTAATTTTGTTGACCACCTTGTAAGCGGGCGGAGCGGCTTGTGCCATAAACGCGGCGGCGGCAAAGAGCAGAAGAAGAGTCGATTTCATTTGGGACCTATGATATCGCGGCAATCTGAAGATTCGATGAGGCGGACGCGGCGAAGGACACGCGAAACACGCTGGACGCGCCTTCCATGCTGCGGACTTCAATGGTGGCTCCGTGCGCCCGCGCGATGTGGTCGGCCAGCGCCAGGCCCAATCCGTGGCCGTCTTGGCTGCGGCTCTCCTGGCCAGACCCGGCGCGGTAGAAACGCTCGAAGATGTGCGGAAGATCGGTGGCGCTGATTCCGGCGCCGCAATCCTCGATACTCACCGAGACGCGGCCGTCTTCCCGGCTCAGGCGCAGCCGCACTTCCGATCCCGCGGGAGAAAACTTCAGCGCGTTGTCGAGCAAGATGACGAACAGCCGCCTCAACGCTGCCCGGTTTCCGGAAACGATCGCGGGGCACTCGCCCGGTTCGGCTTCGATCGACGAGGCTTCGATCCGGACCTGGCGCGTCTCGGCCAGGCTGTGAAGCTCCTCGCACACTTCGCGAACAAGCGCCCTCAAGTCAAGCGGCACGCGCGGCATCTGCACGGCTTCGGTGCCGCCGCGCGCCAGCGTGAGCAGATCTTCGATCAGTTGGGTCATGCGCTCGGTTTCCACGCCAATCTCCGCCAGCGATTGGCGGTAGGACTCGGGCGTCCGGGCGCGGCGCAAGGCCAGCTCCGCCGTGGTGCGAATCACCGCCAGCGGCGTGCGCAGTTCGTGCGAGGCGTCCGCCGCAAATTGCGAGAGCCGCGTCACCGCAGCCTCCAGCCGGGCCAGCATTCCGTTCAAAACATCGGTAAGCCGGGCCAGCTCATCGCCGGTGGCGGACGCGGGCAAGCGCTCCGAGAGGTTTTCGATGCCGATGGCGCTGGCGGCCGCGGTCAGATCCTGGATGGGCTTCAGAGCGCGGCCACTCAGCCATGCGCCGCCGGCGCAGGCGAGGACGATCACCACCGGAAGCAGGCTCCACAGCAGCAGGCGCAGAAGCTGGAGCGTGTGTACCACGTTGTCCATGGGAGCGCCCACTTCCAGATCGAATTCCTGGCCGCCCACGGCGAAGCGCCGCTGCAGCCCACGAAGATCGGCGCCTCTGTCGGCGAAAGCAGGCGCAGCGGACGGAGGATAGTGAAACTGAAATCCGCCGGACCCACGCAAATCGATGTAGCTGGCGGGAGGCAGCGCCTGGCAGAACTCGTCCAGCTCGTCGCGAAGCTGGTCGCCCTGGGCTTCGAGCGATTCACCGCGAAAGTATTGCTCGAAACGGGCGGACCGGCCGGCGAGATCGCGATCCAGCTCCGCAATCAGGCGCTGGCGCAGAGACAGCCAGATCAAGCCGCTGAACAGTCCCAGCCCTAGCGTGAGCGCCGCCGCGTACCATAGCGTGAGCCGGAAGCGGATAGAGCGCGCCGCCATTACGGAGCCTCCATCCTGTAGCCATATCCGCGCACGGTGTGGATCAGCTTAGGTTCCTGGGTATCGACCTTGATGCGGAGCTGGCGCATGAACACTTCGACGGTATTGCCGGTGACGTCGCTCGCGATGCCCCATACGGATTCGAGAATGGTTTCGCGGCTGACGGCGCGCCCGGCGTTGCGCATCAGCAGTTCCAGGAGCTGATATTCGCGCGGGGTCAGGTTCAGTAACTCGCCCGCGCGCGTCACGCGACGGCTGGCCGGATCAAGACGCACCCCGGCGATTTCCAGATGCACGGGCCGGGGAATCGCGCCGCGGCGGCTCACCGCGCGCAAGCGGGCCAGCAGCACGCCGATCGAAAACGGCTTGGTCAGATAATCGTCGGCGCCGGAATCGAGACCCGATACGACGTCGGCGGCGGTATCGCGTGCGGTCAGCATCAGCACCGGCGTCTGGTTGCGGCATTCCCGCAGCCGGCGAGCCACGGAGACGCCGTCCATGCCCGGCAGCATTACGTCCAGCACGATCACGTCGAACGCGGAGCTGCGGGCGATTTCGAAGCCCTGCCGTCCGTCTCCGGCCAGCACCACCTGGTGGCCTTCCTCCTCAAGCGCCCGCTTCAGCAGTTCGGCCATACTTCGCTCGTCTTCGACGACCAGAATCTGCATGCCCGATCGTAGCATCGGATGCTTCCCTGAAATGCGCACTCCGGGTAGCCGCTATGCCAGCTTCATTCGCCGGACGCCCGCAATCCGGTCGAACTCCTTGTCAAACGTCGCGATCCATTCGATCTCGTGATTCAGCATCACCGCGGCGTGAATCGAATGGCGCGGATTCATCGCGGCCGTACTCGCCATCAGATCGCGCGCGCGATCCGTGTCCGCCAGCGTCACGTCCAGCACTTCCGGGCAAGCCTCCACAAACAGGTCGTAGATCCGGCCGGCCAGATCGCGCCGGCCCAGCCCCACATACCGGGACAGGATTTCCTGAAGAACCGCGGTGCTGGTGCAAGCCTCAATCTCGTGCTTCTCCACCCGTTCCAGGAAACGGAGCGCCGGTTCCCGGTGCTCATGCTCCGCTCCGGCGACATACATAGGAATGTTGGAGTCGATAAAGACCTTCATCGCCGGCCCGTTTCAATCTCGGCGAGCATCTGCTGGATCCCTGCCGTGGGACCGTTCAAGGCCGCCAGTTGAGCCACCACAGTCGAGCCGGATCGAGGCTTGTTGGGACGGAGAGCCTCCTGTAAAGCGCGCCTTACCCATTCTCCCTTGGAAATTCGATGGCGCTTGGCCGCCTTTTGCAGTTGCGCATCCAACTCGCTTGGAATCAATACCTGAAGCCGATAGCTCATATGAGTATACTAACATACTCCTATACTCAAATCCGCGGATTTCCGGCTCCTGGTATCCTAAAAACTTGTTACCGTACTCCTCCAGCTACTTCCTGTTCCTGGGCGCGGTCTTTTTCGTGTACTGGCCGCTCGCCCGCTTCCGGGTGCTGGCGCTGGCGGTCATCCTTTTCGCCAACTATTTCTTCTACGCCCGCTGGAGCCTAACCCTGCTGGCCCTGATCCCGGCGGCATCCAGCCTCGACTACGTCCTGGGGCTGGGCTTGCAGCATTCCAAGAACCCGATCGTCCGCAGGATCCTGGTCACGGCCAGCCTAGTCATGAACATCGGCCTGCTGGCGTTCTTCAAGTACATGCCGTTCTTCCTCGGCAACTGGGCCAACTGGACCGGCAAGACGCCGCCGGCCTGGAATTGGGTCCTCCCGATCAGCCTCTCGTTTTATGTCTTCCAGGCCCTGACCTATACCATCGATCTGTACCGGCGCGACGCCAAGGGAACCCGCAGCTATCTGGCGCATCTGGCGGCGGTGTCTTTTTTTCCACCATCCTGGCCGGACCGATCACGCGGGTCCAGACGCTGCTCGACCAATTTGAGAAGCCCAGGAAGCTCGACCCGGCCGCGGGAGGCCGCGCGCTGTTCCTGATCGCGGTCGGCCTGGTGAAGAAGCTGATGATCGCGGATTACCTGGCCGGCAACCTGGTCAACCGGGTGTTCGATTTTCCCAAGCTCTACACCGGCGCGGAGACGCTCATCGCGGTTTACGCCTACGCGTTCCAGTTGTATTACGACTTTTCCGGCTACACCGATATCGTCATCGGCTCCGCGCTTTTGTTGGGCATCAAGCTGCCGGCTAACTTCAATGCTCCTTACGCCGCGGAAAACATGGCGGACTTCTGGCGCCGCTGGCACATCACGCTCTCCAATTGGCTGCGCGACTATTTATATTTTTCGCTGCCCGGAAAACGCGTGAAGTTCTTCAGCTACGCCAACCTGGTAATCACCTTTATCATCGGCGGGCTGTGGCATGGGCCGAGCTGGAATTTCGTATTGTGGGGAGCGCTGCATGGCGCCGGGCTCGCCGTGGTGCGCCTGTGGCAGAGCTGGCGCGGAACCGCAAGAGCCACAGGAGTATTGCGGTATTTATACATTTTACTCACCTTTCATTACGTAACATTCGCGTGGATCTTTTTCCGCGCGCCGGACTTCGAGACTGCCTGGTCGATCCTTCAGCGCATCGCCTCGCTGACCGTTTCCTTCGTGAATATATCGCCGGAGCTGGGAATTATTCTGGGAATTGGCGTGCTGGCGCATTACATACCCAAAAAATGGTATGACTTCAGTCTGGATTTGTACGTGCGCGCTCCGTTTTACGCACAAGCGGCGGTGCTGGCGGCGCTGGTGATCGGGCTTCAGTATGTCGCGCGCACCGGCGCGGCGCCGTTCATCTATATTAGGTTTTGAGCCCTCCGCATGCCCTGGAAGACCATCCTCACCATCGCCACCTTCGCCGGGTTGATCGAGGCCGTGCCGGCGCTGCGGAGTCTCAAGCCTTTCGATCCTCAAACCATCGCGGTGGTGTGGCAGATGCCTGTGCCCAAACCGCCGGAAGCGCAGTTCGCCACCGCCGCGGCGGTGATTCCCGCTCCAGCCGCTCCGAAGCGCTGTCTCAGAAGAGCGTGCTCGATCCCACGCGCATGAGCTGGATCATTTCTACGCGTCGCTGCTCGCCTCGATAAGCGCAGGCGGCGTGACGCGCGTGCTGCATTACGGCGATTCGCCCACCACCGCCGACCTGATCACCGCCGACGCGCGCGCGCTGCTGCAAAAGCAGTTCGGCGATGCCGGCTCGGGCTTCGTGCTGATCGCGCGCCCATGGGCCTGGTACGGGCATCGCGGCGTGGAGATGGAGTCGTCCAACTGGAAGATCGACGTGGCCGGCGCGACCGGAGATGAAGGACGGCTTGCACGGCTTGGGCGCGGCCAGTTTCCGCGGCTCCACGGGAGCGATGGCGCATTGGACGCTCAAGGATCGCGGCATCACCAGCGTGGAGATCGCCTATCTCACGCAGCCCGGACGGCGGCTCCTTCAGCGATGGAGGCGGACGGGGCGAGGAGATCGGCTCGGCCGACACCGGCGGGGAGCAGGGTCCCGGGCTACGCGTCGTTCGCGATTCCTCCCGGCTCCAAGGATTTCACGCTACGCGTGACCAGCGGCTCGGTGCGGCTCTATGGCGCGGACTTTCGCAAAACCGGCGCGGGCGTGGTCTATAGCAGCCTGGGCATCAACGGCGCCAATATCACGCTGCTGTCGCAGAGGCTGAACGGCCCGCACTGGACCGCCCAGTTGCGCCACTACCAACCGGACCTGGTCGTGGTCGCCTTCGGAACCAATGAAAGCGGATTCCCGAATTTTGTGGATGGCACCTGGGGCCACGAATTAAAAGCCGCGGTGCTGCGCATTCAGGCGGCTGTTCCCAACGCCTCGATTCTGCTGATGAGTCCCATGGATCGAGGCGAGCGCAAGGGCAACGGCGAGATCGGCACGGTCGAAGCCCTGCCTCGCCTGGTGGACATCGAATCCAAGGTTGCCACCGAGACCGGCGTCGCGTTCTTCAACACCTTTCAAGCCATGGGAGGCGAGGGGACCATGGCGAAATGGTACAACGGAGAGCCTCGACTGGTGGGCGCCGACTTCATCCATCCCATGCCGATGGGAGCCAGAATCGTGGGCGAGCTCTTGTACAATGCCCTGCAAGAAGGATATAACGGTTATGAGCTGCGACAATTGAAAGAGCAGGAGAAGGGTGTGCGCGATGCCGATGTTGAGAGCACCGGCGCGCCGCCCACGCAAGCGACCCGCGCGGATGTGTCGTCCAAGGATGTGTTGTCCAAGGATGTGTCGCCCGCGGACGCGGATCTGAAGCAAGGGAGCGAATCCTCGAAACGATGAGAGTCTTACAGATTCTGGCCATCGCAGCCGGTGCAGCGGTGCTGGCCGCAGCGATCACTCCCACGACGACGTCGTCGCAGGCGAGGGCGAAAACGAAGGCTAAGTCCACCACTGCCAAGAAGGCGGCGAAGAAGAGATATCTTTCAAGCAGCGGCAAGACCGGCAGCGGCAAAGCCGGCACCGGCAAGACCAGCACCGGCAAAGCCGGCACCGGCAAGGCGAGCACGGGCAAGACCGCCGCTGCGTCTTCCAAACCAGCGGCCCCGGCAACCGCGCGGCGCAACGCGAAACCTGCGCCGAAAGCGCCGGCGGCGATCAAGCCGCGCGTGCTGGCTCACGACGCGGTGTACGAACACGTCGCCAGCGGCGCCGAGATCCCCGTCGAGAATCCGGCCGCGCTGATCCCTTTCTTCGAGCAGCTGTACCGGCACCAGCAGGGCAAGACGCCCGGCCCGGTGCGGATTCTGCACTACGGCGACTCGCACACGGCCGCGGATGAATGGACCGGCGAGATGCGCGCGCGACTCCAGGAAAAATTCGGCGACGGCGGGAGCGGATACTCCTTTGCGGGGCGTCCCTGGAATGGATACCGGCGTGAGGATGTGCGCAGCGGATCCACCAGCGGCTGGCATACCGACGGTCTGGTGGGCCGCGCCGGCGACGGAGTCTACGGCCTGGGCGGAATCAGCATGTCCGTGCGCACGCCCAAAGAAGGTGTCTACGTCGAGGCCGACGCCAGCGATTTCGAACTATTCTACTACCAGCAGCCCGGCGGCGGCTCGCTCCAGCTCTACGACAACGGCGTCGCGGTGGAGCGGATTTCAACCGATGGCGAACCCAGCCCCGCCTACTATCGCCTGGAAGACATGGCTGGTCCGCATCGGCTGGAGCTGGAGACGCTGGACCGCGCTCCCGTTCGCCTGTTTGGATGGGTAGCGGAAAAGCCCACCGGCGTCACCTATGAAACGCTGGGAATCAACGGCGCCGCGGCCTCCATCGTTCTCGATTGGAATGAGGAGACGCTGCGCTCCAATATCGAGCGGCGCAATCCGGCTCTGATCGTGCTGGCGTACGGAACCAACGAAGCCGGCCAAAAGTACTGGACGCTCGAATCGTATCGCGATATGTTCACGAAATTGATCGCGCGCTTTCGGGCCGCCGCGCCCACGGCGACGATCCTGGTGATCGGCCCTCCGGACCGCGACCAGCATACCCGGAAGGGCTGGCAGCCCATGGATCAGATCGACATGATCGTGGAGGCGCAGCGCGACGCCGCCGTGGCCAGCGGATGCCCCTTCTGGGACCTGCGCGCCAAGATGGGCGGCAAAGGCTCCATGCAGCAATGGGTCGCGGCGGGAATGGCCCAGAACGATCACGTGCACTTCACCGGCCCGGGCTACCATATGCTCGGGGACGCGGTGGTTCGCGATCTGATGAGCCAGTACGATCTGTTCGTCAAAGCGCGCGGCGATGTCGTGGCCGCTCAGGTGACGGCGCCGGCGGAGCCGTAGATTTCAGGTGGCGGGCGGTCATGCAAGAATCGGCAACCGAATATTACTGTCCCCAATGCCGCCAGCCGGTGACCGATCCCCTGGCGTGCGGCGATTGCGCCTCTTTGATCTGCCGCCGTTGCGGAACGCCGCTCGAACGTATCGACGATTTGGGAATCGGCTGACGGCCCGTACAGTTGCCTGGGCCCTGGCGCTGGTTGTGGCGTTCTTCTTAGGCGCTTGCAGCTCCGCCCCGCCCCCGCAGCAGGCCACCGGAACGGCCTACGCGGGTCCGGCAAATCTCAATCTGCGCCACGAGCTGGGTCCCAAGTCGACAATCGTGGCCACGGTCAAGCACGGAGACCGTCTGGAAGTCCTGGACATGCGGCGCCGGTTTGTGAAGGTGCGCACCGCCGGCGGCGTCGAGGGGTGGACCGACGTCAACCTGCTCCTGAGCGAGCAACAGATGAGCGATTTGCGCCGGCTCGCCGCCCGCGCCGCCAAGCTGCCCTCGCAAGGATCGGCCACGGTCTATGAGCTGCTGAACATTCACGCCGAGCCGTACCGCCAGTCGGCCAGCTTCTTCCAGATTCCCGAGGGCGGCAGCGTGGAGGTGATCGGCCATCGCATCACACCCCACGCCGCGCCCCCTCCGGCTCCAAAGCCTGTGGCCGTGCATCGCACCAGCGCCGCGAAGAAGGCGAAAGCGAAGGCGCAAATCGCGCCGCTGAGGCCGCCGCCGGCTCCTCCGCCGCCGCCCACCAACTGGGTGGAGTTATCCCGGCCGCGCGGGGCTTCCGCTTCCACGGGTGCTTCCGCCTCGGCCGCCGGCCGAGCCACAACCGCCCTTCCCCCGCCCGCCGAAGACGACTGGTCCCTGGTCCGCACTCGCAACGGGGACGCCGGCTGGGCGCTGTCGCGCATGCTGGTGATGTCCATCCCCGACGAGGTCGCGCAGTACGCCGAGGGCCACCGCGTCACCGCCTACCTCTCTCTCGGCGGCGTTCAGGACAAAGTCAAAAATGAAACCAAGAATAACTGGCTGTGGACCACCGCTTCGGCGGGCCTTCGCCCCTACGACTTCGACAGCTTCCGCGTGTTTGTGTGGAGTTCCAAGCGTCATCATTACGAGACCGCGTACATCGAACGCAACGTCAAGGGCTACTATCCCGTTGAGACCGTTTCCCTGCCCGGCCAGGACGACAAGGCCTTCTCCGTGGTGCTGGAGGACAAGGACGGAAAGCCCTACAAACACACCTACGCCTTCAACGGTTATCACATGCGCATGATCTCGAAGACTCCCTATGAGCCGCCTCCGCCTTTGCCCGAGGTGCACGCCTCCGGCGGCTTCGAAGCCGAGCCGGCGCCGCCGCCCACGGCCGCCTCCGGCTGGAGCGAAAAGTTCCGCGAATGGCGCCAGAAATGGCTCTAAACGCGGTCTTTGTTCTGAGAAAATCACCCTGCATCCCGAACCAGCATCCCTAAAGGCTACAATTGGAAATTGATCGATATTCATAGCCACGTTCTGTATGGGCTCGACGACGGAGCCCGCACCATCGAGGATTCCCTCGCCATGATCCGCATGGCCGCCGCGCACGGGACCACCGCGCTGGTGGCGACGCCGCATTCCAGCCCGGAGTACCGCTTCCAGCCGGAACGCATCGCCGAACAAATCGCCGAGCTTTCGGCGGCCTGCGGCGGAGCCTTAGAGCTCTATTCCGGATGTGATTTTCATCTCAGTTATGATAATATACGTGATTCTCTTACAAATCCAACTAAGTATACAATCAATCACAATATTTATCTACTGGTTGAGTTTTCCGATTTGTTAATTTTCAAAAATACACCGGATATTTTCGCCCGCCTCGCCGGCGCCGGGATCATTCCCGTGATCACGCATCCGGAGCGCAACGCGCTGCTGCGCCAGCGCCTGGAGGAGATCGCGGCGTGGGTGGCTTCGGGAGCCTGCGTACAGGTGACGGCCCAGAGCCTGACCGGCGGGTTTGGCCGTCGGGCGCAGGAGTTCTGCCGGATGCTCCTCGACCGCGGCCTGGTCCACTTCACCGCCAGCGACGGCCACGATTGCGAGCGCCGTCCCCCGCGCATGGATCAGGCTCGCGCGTGGCTGGTGGAGAATTATGGCGAGGCGGCCGCCGAGACCTTGTGCGTGACCAATCCGCAAGCCACCCTGACCGGAAGTCCCCTGGAGATAGTCAGTGTCGAAATAGAACGGACTTCCCGGAAGTGGTACCAGTTCTGGCGCTAAGCTGGGCCGCTTCGCTTGAGACAAATCCGCTCCGCTCTCCACAACTCTAGAACCACGCTGCTTTCCAACGCGCATTTGGCTGGTTCGGGTGGGTGGCCAGACATCGTGGGCGTACTAGCCCGCGTTTCTCACAAGCCTCCGGACAGCAATGTGGCGCACGCACGCCTGTCTGCGCCCCAAGCGGGTGTCGAGCACAGTCTCGACACGGCACGCGTGGGCGCGTACGCCATATCCTCTGCGGGCTGTGATAAATGCGGGCTAGATTTCGGACTTTCGTTGCAATCCGCACGCGAGAGGCAGAGAAAACTCCCTGCCAGGAACTACTAGAGAAGGGGAGACGTGGTGACACTCAAGCTGCTGAACCGGAGTCTACTCCGTGGCCATAATCGCCGTGATCGGGG
This sequence comes from Bryobacterales bacterium, assembly GCA_963765185.1. Taxonomy (GTDB): domain Bacteria; phylum Acidobacteriota; class Terriglobia; order Bryobacterales; family Bryobacteraceae; genus Palsa-187. Next base: position 13,357 of record CAVXWB010000014.1, on the reverse strand, counting down.
GCGCGTAGCCGCAGCCGCGGCAACGTGCGCAGCCGGTGGCGCAGTTCCAGCCGGCTGTGCACGCGGACAGCTTCGGCGCGTGGAGGCCTTATGAAATTGCACGACGTCCGTCGACCCGCGAAATCCTGCCCACACTGCCGCTCGGAGCGGGTTCACCGCACGCACCGCCGCAAGGCGCTCGATCATGTTCTGTATGCTCTCGGCGCGGAACTGCGCCGCTGCAGCGATTGCCGTCTCCGTCACGCCGCCTTCGCCACCTTCACCATTCCTTCGAGCCAGCCGCAAGTCCTTGGGCGACTCTGGGCCCGCGCCTCCGTGATGGGCTCGGGATTTCTCGTATGCCTGGTGTTCGTATGGTGGGTCATTCGCCGCTTTACGGAATTGTCTGGGTAGTTGCGCCGATCATAATCCATCTGGCCGCGTCGGCCACGCTCTCCCGGCGGCGCTCGCGGGAAGCCTCACCGCACCTCTTCGCTCGCCCCGCGACCCCTGACCACAAGCGGATTCGCTTCGGCGGCAGCGAAATCCCTCGCGCGCCGGCCGGGGACTTCCCGCCAGCGCCGCAATGGCCAAGCCGGCGGCGTACCCTGGAGGAATGAAACTTTCCGAACTCGCATCGGCTCTCGGGTGCGAAATCAGGGGCGGCAGCGAGTCGCTCGAGATCACCGGCGTCGCGGGCATGGAGCAGGCCACGCCTTCCGAGGTGACCTTCCTGGCGAACCCCAAATACGCCCACAAGCTGAAGCACACACGCGCCGGAGCAGTGCTGGTGGCCGCTCCCGTCGAGGATCTGGCGTCCGTGCCGGTGGCGCAGCTCATTTCCTCCAATCCTTATCTCGATTTCGCCCGCGCGCTGGCGCTGTTCTACCAGCCGCCCCGCCCCAAGCCGGGAATTCATCCGCTGGCCTGGGTAGCGACTTCGGCTTCGCTCGGCGAGAACGCCTCCATCGGACCCTTTGCGGTGGTCGGAGAAAATGTTTCCATCGGCCATAACGCGGTGCTGCATTCGCACGTCGTAATCTACGAAGGGGCCGTCATTGGCGACGATTTTTACGCCCACGCGCACGCGGTGGTGCGGGAGCACTGCCGCGTCGGAAACCGCGTGATCCTGCAAAATGGCGTGATCGTGGGCGGCGACGGTTATGGCTTCGCCAAGCGCGCCGACGGCTCACATGCCAAAATCGTTCAGAGCGGCGTGACGGTAATCGAGGATGACGTGGAGATCCAGACGCTCACCTCGGTGGATCGCGCCTCGGTGGGGGAAACGCGCGTGAAACGGGGCGCAAAAATCGACAGCCTGGTGCAGGTGGGCCACGGGTGCGTGGTCGGAGAAGACAATATTATTTGCTCGCAAACCGGGTCTGGCGGGGTCGACCATTCTGGGCAAGAACGTTCTGCTGGCCGGCCAGGTGGGCGTCTCCGGACACCTGACCATTCACGACGGCGCGGTGGTGTACGCGCAAAGCGGCGTCGGTCACGACGTAGAAGCGGGCGGGGTCATCAGCGGTTCTCCCGCCTTCGAGGTGCACCAATGGCTGCGCGCCATCACCGCCTTCCCGAAATTGCCGGAGATTTCGAGGACAATAAGACAATTGGAGAAACGCCTCAAAGCGGTGGAACAATCCGCGAAACCCCTCCCATGAATGAACGACCCCGATGAATGAAAAACACGATCCAGCCACTGGGCTGGCCTACCGCAACCATGATTTTCTGGACACCCCGGATGCGCGCAGCCTGCGCATCCTCAGCGAGTATCTGTATCCGCTGTCTCACTTCCGCAACCAGAAGATCAGCGACACCATCGTTTTCTTCGGCTCCGCGCGCATCTTTGAGAGCAGCGCCGACGGCCGCTATTACAACGAGGCCCGGGAGCTGGCGCGCGAGCTCACGGAGTGGTCCAACGGACTGAACGACGCCACGCGGCGCTTTGTCGTATGCAGCGGCGGCGGACCCGGCATCATGGAGGCCGCCAACCGCGGCGCGAGCGAGGCCGGCGGCAAATCCATCGGGCTCAACATCGGCCTGCCCTTCGAGCAGCGCCCCAATCCCTTCATCACGCCCGAGCTCAGCTTCGAGTTCCATTATTTCTTCATGCGCAAATTCTGGTTCGCCTACCTGGCCAAAGCCCTGGTGGTGTTCCCGGGAGGCTTCGGCACCTTGGACGAGCTGACCGAGATTCTGACCTTGGTGCAGACCCAGAAGCTCGAAAAAAAGATGGTGGTGCTGTTGTATGGCACTTCCTTCTGGAAGGAGATTCTGAACTTCGATGCGCTGGTGCGCCACGGCATGATCGCGGAGCAGGACCTGCAGCTTTTCCAATTCGCCGACGACGTGGAGACGGCGCTTCCGGATTCTCGAGGCCGGATTGACGAAATACTATCTCGAGCCGGACAAGGAAGTCCCGGCCATCGCCAAGTCGCGAGTGTAAAGCACCAGTGCGCGATCGCTTCCATACAGCGTTCGAATGGCTAGGGCGGGCCGGGCTGGCCTTCCTCGCGTTCTCGCTGTTGTACGTTGTGCTGGGCGTGTTTGCTCCTTACGGAGGGCTGCGCGACGCTGTGACGATCGGAATGATCGTGACCGGCGTCTGGGTCAGCGTGCGCGTGTCGCGGCGCGCAATCGGGCTCGTGACCTGGCGGCTGCGCAATCGCCTGCTGGTAACCTACCTGTTCATCGCCGCGCTGCCCATTCTGCTGGTGGCGGGGCTGGCCGTCCTGGGTGGATATTCGCTGGTGAGCCAGCTCGCGGTCTACCTGGTGACCAGCCAGTTGGACCGGCGCATTGAAACGCTGGCCTCCTTCACCGAGAGCGTGGTTCGCACCGAACCGGCGAGCCGCACTCCGGTGATGGCGCAGTCCCTCGACCTGTTCTACCGCGACCGTTTCCCGGGCATCGAAATCCTTTTGCGGGAAGGGCGGCAGCAGATTCGCTATCCCGAAGACGCCACCGACGTGACCATTCCGGCGCCGCTCGAAGGCTGGAAGCCCACCAGCGGCGTCCTGGTGCGCAACGGCAAGTTTTTTTTATGGAGCTACGCCAGGATGCCGGCCGGCGACGTGACCGTCATCGCGCCGCTGACCAGGGAGTTCCTGGCAGGGTTGGTTCCGAACCTTGGCCAGGTCGATATCGGGGAGGAGACGTTCTCGGCGCAGAAGGGCATGGGCAAGGAGGCTCGCAGCACCTTTATCGGCGCGCCCCTGCCGCCGGCCCAGTACCGCTTCGACCCGGACGTGCGCTGGGGCGCGACCCTGGCCGTGGACGACTGGGATCACCCCGACAAGAAGGGCGAAAAACTCTTCCTCGCGGTGCGCTCCCGCGTCTCCGCCGTGCTTTCTCAGGTGTTTAACCACAAGGATGAGGTGCAGAGCACGCTGGAATTGGCCCTGCTCGCCGGCTTCGCGTTTTTTGTGGTGGTGGAAATTGTTTCGGTGGTGATCGGAATCGGCATGACCCGCACCATCACCGGCGCGGTGCATCGCCTGTATGAGGGCACCCAGCGCGTGATCGCGGGCGACTTCTCGCATCGCATCGAGGTTTCGGGCAAGGATCAGTTGGCCGAGCTGGGCCTCTCCTTCAATCGCATGACCGAGCACCTGGAGAAGCTGCTGGTAGTGGCCAAGGAGAAGGAGCGGCTGGAATCGGAGATTGAAATCGCCCGCGAAGTCCAGAGCCAGCTCTTTCCGCACGAAGTTCCGGAGTTGCACACGCTGCGGATCAAAGCCGTGTGCCAGCCGGCGCGCCTGGTTTCCGGCGACTATTACGATTTCCAGACCGTAGGCGATTCCGAAGTGGCCCTGGCCATCGCCGACGTGGCGGGGAAAGGAATCTCGGCGGCGCTGTTGATGGCCGCGCTTCAAAGCTCATTGCGGATTCAGTTGCAGATGCCGGCGGAGGTTCTCGCGGGCGGCGGAAACGGCCATCTGGGAACGGGGCTTTCCACCTCCCGGCTGGTATCGAACCTCAACCGCCAGCTTCACTCCACCACCTCGGCCGAAAAATACGCGACGTTTTTCCTGGGAGTTTACGATGAATCTTCCTCCACTTTTACCTACACCAACGCCGGCCATCTGGCGCCGATGCTGGTGCGCGACGGCGCGGTGGAGCTTTTGGATGTTAACGGCACCGTGGTGGGCGCGTTTCCTTTCTCCGAATACGACGAGAGCCGCGTGATGCTGCGCTCCGGCGATCTGCTGGTATGCTATACCGACGGCGTGACCGAGCCGGAGAATGAATATGGCGAGATGTTCGGAGAGGAGCGCCTGATGGAGCTGCTGCTGCGTAACGCCAACCGCCCCGAGGAAGAGATCATTCAACTGGTGCTCGATAGCGTGCGGCAGTGGACCGGCTCTGAAGAATTGCAGGACGATATGACGCTGCTGCTGGCGCGAAGAGTGTGAGAGTTCTCGACGTCGGTTGCGGCATCAACAAGAAAGCGGGCGCGATCGGCCTCGACCGCAACCCCGCTTCGCGCGCCGATGTCCTGGCCGATCTCGACTATTTCCCCTATCCTTTTCGCGATTCCTCCTTCGATGCGCTGCAAGCCGTTCATGTGATCGAGCACGTCTCCGACGTGATCCGCAGCATGGAGGAGTTCCATCGACTAGTGCGGCCCGGGGGCGAGGTTCTGATCGTGACGCCGCACTATACCGACTTCAGTTCCTTCTGCGATCCCACTCATCGCTGGCATCTCAACAGCTACTCCCTGCGATATTTCGGCCAGGATCACGGCGGCTATGGCTACTATTCCACCGCCAAATTCGCCGAGAGTTCCGTGCACGTGAAACTACTCAGTCTATGGAAATGGCTGGGATTCGAGTGGCTGATCAATACTTTCCCTCGGCTGCGGCGATGGTGGGAATATTATCTTTGCTATATTGTGCGCGGAAAAGTCATCGAGTGGCGCTTACGGGTTATCAAGGGACCCGGAGAAGATGATCCGCTCCGCGCTTGACCGGCTCCGTCACCTCTGGCGCGCCCGCCACTGGGACCACGCACGCGCCGCCGGCCGCCGCGGCGAGGATCTCGCGCACCGCTTCCTCCAGCGCCAGGGTTTCATTGTCGTGGCTCGCAATTTCCGCATGGCTTCGGGCGCCGGTGAAGCCGATCTCGTCGCCTGGGAGAAGGATACGCTGGCCGTGGTGGAAGTGAAGTCGCGCGAAAGCGGCGAATTCGGCCCTCCGGAGCGCGCCATCGGGGAAGAGAAGCGGGCTCACATGCTGCGCGTCGCGCGCGATTACGCCGCCAGAAGCGGGACTCCGTGGGAGCAAGTGCGCCTGGATGTCGTCACTGTCCTGCTCACCCGTCCTCCGTCGATCGCCCTGTTTCGAGGGGCGGTGAAATCTCCCCATAGCCTAACCCGCTAGAATAGCGGCGTGGAAGCGGAAAAGGTTCGCATCATCGAGGCGCAACGGCGCGAGCAGCACTGGCGCCGCTGGGGGCCCTACCTGGCCGAACGAGCCTGGGGTACCGTGCGCGAAGATTACAGCCCCGACGGCACGGCCTGGGAATACCTTCCCTTCGAGAACGCGCATTTGCGCGCTTACCGCTGGGGCGAAGACGGCATCGCGGGCATCTGCGACAATCATCAGCGGCTGTGCTTCGCGCTGGCGTTTTGGAACGGCCGCGATCCGATCCTGAAGGAGCGCCTCTTCGGCCTCACCGGACAGCAAGGCAATCACGGCGAGGATGTGAAGGAGTATTATTACTACCTCGATTCCACCCCCACGCATTCCTACATGAAGTGCCTCTACAAATATCCGCAGGAGGAGTTTCCTTATCGCGCGCTGGCGGACGTCAACCGCAGCCGCACGCGCAAGGAGCCGGAATTCGAGCTGATCGACACGGGCGTGTTCGACCAGGACCGTTACTTCGATATCTTCACCGAATACGCCAAGGGAAACCCGAACGACATCCTGATCCGCGTCACGGTGATCAACCGCGCTGCCCAACCGGCCACGCTGCACCTGTTGCCGACGCTGTGGTTTCGCAACACATGGTCGTGGAAACCGGGAGAGCACAAGCCCACGCTGCGGCGCTCCGGCGACGGCATTCATGCGGAAGAGGAGACGCTCGGCTCTTATGAGTTGACCCTGGAGGGCCAGCCGCCGCTGTTGTTCACGGAGAACGAAACCAACACGCAAGGCCTCTGGAAGTGGGGCGACCCCGCCGCCTTCGTGAAGGACGCCTTCCATCGCTATGTGATCCGGGGAGAGAAATCGGCCGTGAATCCCGCGGAAACCGGGACCAAGGCGTGCGCCTGGTACCAGCTCGATCTGGCCCCCGGCGAAAGCCGCACCGTGCGGCTGCGCCTCACCGGCAGCGCCGAGGCGTCGCGCATGGTCCAGGACATCGACGGCCTTTTTGCGGAACGAATTCTCGAAGCCGACCAGTTTTATTCCTTCGCGCCTCAGACTCTGTCGGACGACGCCAGGAGCGTGCAGAGGCAGGCCTTCGCCGGCGTGCTGTGGTCCAAACAGTTTTATCACTTCGTGGTGGAGACCTGGCTCAAGGGCGATGCGGCCCAGCCGCCTCCGCCCGGCACCCGATTGAGCGGGCGCAATTCCCAGTGGATTCACCTGTATCAACAAAGACGTCTTTTCGATGCCCGACAAATGGGAATATCCCTGGTACGCCGCCTGGGACCTGGATTCCACACCATTCCGCTGGCGCTGGTGGATCCGGAGTTCGCCAAGGATCAATTGCGGCTGTTTCTGCGCGAGTGGTATTTGCATCCCAACGGCCAGATTCCAGCCTATGAATGGGCTTTCGGCGACGTGAATCCTCCGGTGCACGCCTGGGCCTGCTGGCGCGTGTTCCAGATCGACCGCAAGCTCACCGACCGCGCCGATTACGGCTTTCTCGAAAGCGTGTTCCACAAGCTGCTGCTCAATTTCACCTGGTGGGTGAACCGCAAGGACGCCTCCGGCAGCAACATCTTCGAAGGTGGATTTCTGGGCCTGGACAATATCGGCGTCTTCGACCGCTCCGCGCCGCTGCCCGGCGGAGGCATCCTCGAGCAATCCGACGGAACCAGCTGGATGGCCATGTACTGTCTGAATATGCTCAAGATCGCGCTGGAGCTGGCCAGCAAAGTCGACCCGATTTACGAAGATATCGCCAGCAAATTCCTGGAGCATTTCTTGTATATCGCCAACGCCATGAACGGCAAGGTTTCAACCGGCCTGTGGGATGAAACCGACGGCTTTTTCTACGACGGTCTCCGCCTTCCCGGCAAGCCCGCGGTTCCGCTTCGGGTGCGCTCGATCGTGGGCCTGATCCCTTTGTTCGCCGTGGACACCATCGAACCCGGCGTGATGGATCGCCTGCCCGGATTCCGCCGCCGCCTGGAGTGGTTCCTGCGGCACCGGCCGGACCTGTGCGGCAACATCGCTTCGCTATCGCGCGAGGGCGTGGAATCGCGCCGGCTCCTGAGCCTGATGGTGCGCTCGCGCCTGACGCGGGTCATCGAAAAGATGCTCGATGAAAACGAATTCCTTTCGCCTCACGGCATTCGCGCCGTGTCCAAGTATCATCAGGATCATCCCTTTGTTCTGCGCCACGACGGCCAGGAATACCGCGTGGATTATGAGCCCGCTGAATCCTCCACGGGATTGTTCGGGGGCAACTCCAACTGGCGCGGCCCGGTCTGGTTCCCGGTCAACTATCTGATGATCGAATCCCTGCAACGCTATCACTATTATTACGGCGACGATTTCACGGTGGAGTTTCCCACCGGCTCCGGCCAGCGACAGACCCTGGGCCAGGTCGCGGCGGAGTTGTCCCGCCGGCTTTCGCGAATTTTTCTGCGGGACAAGGATGGCCGGCGGCCGGTTTTCGGAGGCACGGCCAAATTTCAGACCGATCCGCACTTCCGCGATTACGTCTGGTTCTACGAATACTTTCATGGCGACAACGGAGCCGGCCTGGGCGCCAGCCACCAGCCGGCTGGACCGCCCTGGTAGCCAAGTTTCTCCAGCAAAGCGGAGAGTAACGCCCCCCGTTCGCATTCATTAGGTTCGCGATCGTTAGGTTCGCTATCCTGAAAGATGCCAACCGCGACAAAGATGCCCGCCGCAGCGCGCCACAATCAAACCAAGCCCCTGCTGATGGTTCTGGTTTGTACCGTCATCGGCGCCGCAGCCCAGATTCTCATCAAAAAGGGAACGGCCGCCCTGGGCGAGCACCCCTCCATGGTGGAGACCGCCATCCGAATGTTCACAACTCGCCTTCTGTTTGAAGGCTACTGCCTGTACGGCCTCAGCGCCGTGCTGCTGGTCCTGGCCTTGCGCCAAGGCGAGCTTTCCCTGCTCTATCCGGTCTTCACCCTCACCTACGTCTGGGTCACGGTGCTGTCGATGATCATCTTTCACGACTCTATGAACGCATACAAGGTGGCCGGCATCTCGATCATCATCGGCGGAGTTGCGGTGCTGGGAAGGGCCTCGCGGCAATGAACACCCCGGCTTCTTCCATGCTCTGGGTCATCGGAGGCTCCGTGATCGGCAGCTTCGGAATGTTGTTTCTGAAGCTGGGCGCGGAGCGACTCGAAGCCAATCTTCTCAGCCTGGCGACCAATTGGCGCCTGGCCGTGGGCGTGGCGTTCTATCTTCTTTCCTCGGTGCTGTTCACCATCGGGGTGAAGCACGGCGAACTGAGCGTGCTCTATCCCCTGGTTTCGGTGGGCTCCATCTGGACCCTGCTATGGTCGAAGTTATTCCTCGGGGAGGAGCTAACCAAAGCCAAGTTCGTCGCCGTCGGAATGATCCTGGCCGGCTCCGCTCTGCTGATCCTCGGAGCCGCCTGAAGCCAATCGCTCGGCCGCGCTACGGAAGTCTGAAATCAACGTGCCGGTCGCGATTGATCTGCTCGCTGAAGCGGCGATCGACGCTCGAAAGCGGAGCCTGCATCTGCTCATGCTCCCGCGTCGTCCACCGGATTGTGTCGCCGTCCACCTGGTAGCTGATCGCGGCGCGAATGGTGTGATCGCTGAAAGCGATCAGGTAATAATCGGGCGAGCTGCCCTGCTGTGCCGGCTGCACCTGCGTTAAACGTGGAGCAGCGGGCGGGGCCTGCTGCGGAGCTTGAGCCGGAGCCTGACCGCCATAATACTGCGGAGCCTGACCGCCATAATACTGATTGCCATACGTGTTGTCGTACGGCGTGGTCGCATACGGAGCCGCCGCAGACGGCGTGTTGTAGTAGGACGAATCGTAAGCGTAGGGATCGTAATACGGATCATAGCCATATCCTGCGCCATAGCCGTATCCGCCGTATCCGTATGGATAGTAACCGTAATACGGCCAGCCCCAATATCCCCCGATGCCGAAGCCGAAACCATAGCCGCCATAGCCATAACCGCGGTAGCCGTAACCACCGTAGCCGCCATAGCCGCCACGATTGCCATAACCGCCGACGCCGCCGCGATAGCCGCCAACACCGGCCCCCCCGCGGTACGCAGAGCCCGCGCCGCCGCCCACACGGGCGCCGCCGCCGCTAAAACCACCGCCGCCTACTCGGGCACCACCGCCGCCACCACCTCCGCCTGCGTGACCACCACCACCGCCGCCCCCGCCGTGGCCGCCTCCACCACCACCGCCGCGCGCAAGCGCCAAAGCGGCAATCGCCGAGGCCAGAACCAAAACTCTTAGGAGTCTCATCTCGAGGCCCTCCCCTGATTCGACTCTAGCAGAAACGGCGCGGGCCGGGGTTTACGCCGAAGCTTGCATGGCGTTTTCGTCGGCGGACGGCCCATACAGCGCCGGCACGGGAACGCCGTTCAAGCGGTAATACACGGTGAGTTGCGCGCGATGATGAATAATGTGATTCATGATCATGGTGCGCATCACTCCCGCTCTGGGCAAGCTGAAGATGACGTTGCCGCCGATGGTCAGCGCCCACGTCTTCATCATGTCCTGATCCGACGCGCTGGCGAGCGCGGCGCGCAAGCCTTTCCAGTTTTTATCGAACTCCTCCAACGCTTGCGCCCGGCTGGTCAGCACCAGAGGCGTATGGCTGCCGGGGTCCATGCTCAGCGACTCGGTTTGCAGAGTCATCGTGCCCCAACCGGTCATCTCCACGATATGGGCGGCGAGCTGGCCCAGCGACATCGACTTCGGGTCCGGCTTCCAGCTCAGCTTGTCTTCCGGAATGCGTTGCAGCGTCTGGCGAGTGTTCGACATCTCATGGTCGAACTCAGGCAACATCGATTGCGCGATACTCATGGTATCCTCCAGGCTTGATTGTACTACTCACTTCCCCGCTTCGCCGAAGGTCACGGTCGCGTCGGCGCCGTACTTGCGATAGTCGCCGAATTCAATTTCGTTCCTGGTGAGAAGCTTTCCGTCGCGCACCCGCCCCACCGATTTTACCGGCAGCAGAAACTGCTGTCCCGCGATTTCTACCTGGCCGTAGTCGATCTCGAAGGCGTCTTCCTGAAATGGAAAATCTTTCGGGGCATCCATGTGCGCCTCCAGGCGAGCCATATCGCCGCTGGCTGGGTCCGCGTAAATCAGTCCATGATAGCCGACCAGGAAGGATTGCGACTGGTTCACCAGGGGATGCGTGGAAATGGACGGAGGCACCTGGAATGCGAAGACCGCAACCTGGCGCCCTGCGCGCGTTTCCCAGCGGCTCCAATCGAAGCGTGTCCGCACCTGCGGGCCGAAGATCCAGCTGGGGACCATCACGAATTGCAGGAGCCCGTCTGAGCGCATGCCTTCCAGATCCTCATGGCTCATGTGCGTCTTTTTTCCATTGATCCTGAGCAGATTATGCATTTCCCGCCTCCCCACAAAGGCGACATCTTCCTCCAGCGTGTCGAGTTGCTTCCAGCGCTCCGGCGTCTTCGCGTTGGCCTGGCTGCGCGTGATCGACTCCCGGCAGAGGAAGTCGGGAACTTCGCCCTGATAGCGCAGCGCGCCTTGCGTGATCCGCGCCAGCATGGCTTGCTGCTCGCCCGCTGAGGGAGCAGGCGCCGAAGGAGCAGGCTGGGCGCACACGGCCGCCGCGGCCGTCAGGAATGCGCACAGTGTCCGCAAAGTCACTCTGTGACAATTTTACTTGTTCTCGCCGTCGCCAAACGTGACCGACGTGTCGGCCGCGTACTTCTGATATCGCACCACCTGGGTTTCGTTCTTGGCGATCCTCCCGGGGATGCGCAGGCGCGCAGTGGCGTTCACCGGCAGGAGAAACTGGCGCTCGGCAATGGTCACCTCGCCGTAGTCGACGTCGAGGCTGCATTCCCGCGCCGGAAAATCCCGGGGGAGATCCAGCACCAGCTCCAGGCGCATTACCGTTTGCGTGGCGGGGTCGGCGTACATCAACCCATGAAATCCGACCACCCGCGAGCCGTAGTTATTGGTGAACGCCAGCTGCGAATACCGCGCCAGCACACGCAGCGAAAACACTTCCATGCGCTTGCCGTCGATTTTGTCCCAGCCGTCCCACGCGAATTGCGTCCGCGCTTCTTCTCCGAAAATCGAATCCGGCAGAGAGAAGAATTGCAGGATGGCGTCCGACAGGAACCCGTTCTGGAGTTGGTCGTAGGAACGCTTCGTGGGCTTCTGGTTCACCTTGAGAAGCTTCCAGCGCGGATGCCGGCCGATGAAGCTGAATTCCACCTCCAGCGAATCGACCTTCTTCCAGTGATTGCCGTTCCCGGTCTTATCCTCGCTGCGGGTGGTCAACTGGGTGCAAATGAAATCCGGGAGCTGGTCCTGGGAGTGCATGGAGTGCTCGGTGATCCGCGCCAGCATGCTCTCCTGCTGATTCGCATCCGGCGGACGTTCGCTTTGCGCCCACAGAGGCGCCATGAACAATGCTGCCGCGAGCTGGCATCTCATACCGTGAATGTGATCATGCTTCAAATTCTACACGCCCGCAGCGGTTACTGCGTGATCACCACCTGCTCCCGCGGATAGGCGAACTTGCGCCCCACCTCGTCGACGACGTTGATCTGGCAGGTGTACTCGCCCGGAGCCAGATCCTTGAGCGGAAGCTGAAGTTTCACCGGCACCGCATCCGGGCGCGTCTCGGAGATTTGCGTAAATTCGAGCGGCGCAACCTGGAAAGCCAGCTTGTCGGCGCCCGTCGCCTTGTTCCTGCTGAACAGGCTCATGCTGACCTTGACATGCCGGAGCTTGGCGTCCTTAGGATCCGGACGCGCGTCGTACACGTCGAAGGTCACGAACATGTTCTGGCGGCGCCGGAATACTTTGGTGTCGCCGATATTGGGCATTATCTTCGTGTCGCCGTCGATCAGCGGATCCGCCAGGACCGTCTTCGTGTTGGCCTTCTCGGCCGAGCCCACCGCGGACTTCAGCGGCGCACGCTGGTTGCTGAAAACGATCGTACTCGTCTTCAGGCCGGAGGTGTCCGCGCTCAGATCCGGCACGATAAAACGGGTTTCATACGTGCCCATTTTTCCGGTGACGTTCTCGCGCACCAGGAACTTCATGCGATAGCGTCCCGGCTCCAGCGTGAAGCCGGTTTCATATTGATAGATTCTCTTGGCAGCGCGTTCTTTGTTCTCCTGGTCCAGCGTAATGGTGATGAAATCGCGATCGTTTCCCACCGTCGCCTTGGTTTCGTCCTGGATCTGGCCCAGGAAGTCGATCTTGGTCGTGCCCCCGTTGCCCTTGGCCGCCAGCTCCACCAGCGAGCCGGGAACCCGCACCGATACGGGCACGAAATAGCTGGTGGGGCCGATGCGGAAGATAGTCGTATTCCAATGCAAGAGGCAGATCGGTCAGCGGATCGCCGGCCGAGATGGCCTCCTTCAACTGCTGCTCCTTATCCTCCCCGTTCATGCGGTGCCAGTCCTTGTCGGCGTAGTAACCCTGGCGGTGCTCCAGCCTGGCGGAGGTGTTGCCGTTGGTCAGACTGACTTTGATCTTGCGGAACTTGCCGTCCTCCTTGGTGTTGCTGGTGTAGTAGCCGATGATGTAATAGCTGCTCATGGACTGCTGCGCCAGCTTAATGCCCAGCGCCAGGTCGTTGCTGTCCAGAAACGCCTTTCCACCGGTATCGGCAGCGAGCGTGGTGAGCGTTTCCTGCGAGTCGTTGATGCTGAGTCGCTGGCTATTGTAGTTGGAGCCGTTGAACGCGCCTGTTCCGCGCGAGCCTGCCGTGCTGGCCGCGCCGCCCGGAGGGTCGGCCATCAGGCCGCGCGCATCCAGCGGATACATCACCACGTTGGCCTTCATCAACGCGTTAACCGACGCTTCCAGTTGCGCCTGATTGTCGATGCCGGTCTTGCTCACGCCGCCGGAAATATACACCATCACCTTCTTTTCCGGAAGGTTCGCCAGCGTGCGTGCCACCGTCTCCAGCGCCGCCAGCTTTTGATCCGTGTTGAGAT
>CAVXWB010000013.1:0-3245 GCA_963765185.1 Bryobacterales bacterium | reverse complement strand
ATGTGGCCTACCTGACTAGGTCGTTGCTCCGAATATCGGCCGCGAGACGCGCGTCTCCGTCCAGGACCGCTCCACGCGTTTCTTCGGCACCGATTTCAGCTTTGAGGATCTGGAGGAGCGCGACGTGGATCAGTACGATTACACGCTGACGGGCGAGGCCGGAGGCCAGTGGCGCATCGATGCAAAGCCGCGCAAACCTTCGCAGTACACCCACTCTTATTTCTACATCGATAAGACCAGATACACCTTCAATCGGGTGGAAGCCTACAGCAAGAAGGGCATGGTGAAGACGATCGACTACAGCGATTATAAGTTGGTACAGGGGATCTGGACTCCCGGCGGGATCCTGATTCTGGATATCTTCTTGAAAAGCCGTACGGCTCTCACCTACGACAAGGTGGAATACAACCTGCCGATGAAGGACGAGGATTTCACGGTAGAGGCGCTCCGCCGCGAATAATTAGAAACACAACCGCGAGATCAATACGGATTACTCCTGGCGTATTCCAGAAATACCCGGCGTCGCAATTTCCCGGATTGACAAAATACCCGGCCTCGGATAAACTTTTAATCGCTCCATCGGGAGACGCATTAGAATCGCGTGCATGGGTGCCCGTGTGCACCAGAATAGGTGCGAATGTGAAGAATCTTGGCTGGATATTCCTGTGCGTGGCGTTTTGCGTCCGCCTGGAAGCGACGCAATTGCCCGTAACTCTCGGATCGACCAGTACTTTTGCCGTTCTGGCAGGCTCCACTGTGACCAACAGCGGCCCCACTGTGGTAAACGGCAACCTCGGGTTAAGTCCGGGTTCCGCTGTGACCGGATTCCCGCCCGGAAGCGTCGCGCTGCCATACACGATGCAAGTCGCCAACCCTGTCGCTGTCTTGGCCCAATCCGATCTGACGACTGCCTATAACGATGCGGCTACGCCGAATCGCGATGGTGGTCCGGTCACCACCGTGGCTGGCGATTTGGGTGGACAAACCCTGGGACCCGGCCTGTATAATTCGGCAACGACGCTGAGCATAACCGGCACTCTTACGCTCAATGGGAGTGCAACGAGCATCTTCATTTTCCAGATGGGCAGCGCACTTACCACCGCAGTTGGCAGTCAGGTGGTGCTGACCGGCGGCGCGCAGGCAGCCAACGTCTTTTGGCAGGTGGGCAGTTCGGCAACGATTAACGCGGGGTCCATCTTCGTCGGAACCATCCTGGCCCAGGCATCCATCTCTTTCGGGACCGGCGCGGCATTGGATGGCAGGGCCTTGGCGCGGACGGGCGCGGTCACCTTGCTATCGAATACGATTACTCAGCCCGGACCGCCGGTGACTGGTGCGCCAGGGGCGCTGACCGTAGTCTGTCCCAATAGCGCCGCCGAACTCGGCATAGCGTACAGCTCCTTGGTGGTGGCCGACGGGCGGCACGCCGCCCTACACATATTCACTCACGGCGGGGGCGCTGCCGCTGGGTTTGACCCTGAACGCCTCCACCGGATCGGTTCTGGGGACGCCGACAACCGCGGGGCTCGACACGTTTACAGTGAACGCGGCGGACTCAGCGGCCGGCACCGCATCCGCTGTCTGTAGCATCACCACCACCGCTGCACTGCCGACAACGCCTGCGCCATCTTCGTTGATCCTGGTCCTGATCGGCTTGGCTGGCTGCGCCATGCTTTATCCCAATCGCGAACGCTGGCTGAGCCGCTTTAAGAACAGCTAAGCCGCTCGGGTTCGGAACTACGGTTTGCGGGTGGGGCGGACGCCCTCGTCCGCGCGGGACGCCCTCGTCCCGCCTAACTAACTACCGCCCCACCTTGCCCGAAGGGTTAAGATTAAGGGACGGCGAGCAGTCTCATGATCTTCCTGGTTGCGTTACTCATCGCGTGCGCGAATGCAGCCGCGGCCCAGAGCTTCTCCGACGTGACCGTGGAAACCCTGGTCAAGGACGCGCGCTATGCGGAGGGTCCGGTGTGGTCGCTGGATGGATTCCTTCTTTTCAGCGATACGGTTACGGACCAGATCAAGAAATGGACCCCGGGCAAAGGCGTGTCGGATTACGCCAGCCTGCCGGGCGGCGCGGCCGGCAACGCCTACGATGAGGAAGGGCGCCTGTACATCTGCGAGTTCCGCGGGCGCAGGGTCACGCGCACGTCCAAGAACGGAAAGACCGACGTGATCGCGGCGCGCTTTGAGGGCAAGCGATTGAACGCCCCCAGCGACATCGTGGTGCGGCGCGACGGCAACGCGTATTTCACCGACCCTGCCTTCGGCAATCAACAGGACACGCGCGAGCTGGATTTTTACGGCGTGTATAGGATCAGAACCAACGGGGAGCTGGATGCGATCGCACGCTTGAAGACGCGTCCCAACGGCATTACGCTCTCGCCCAACGGCCGCCTGCTCTACGTCGCGGATTCGGACGCGCGCCTGATCCGCGTCTACGATGTGGCCGGCAACGGCGCAGCCTCCGGCGAACGCGTGTTCGTGGACAAGATCGAGGGCGTGCCGGGAGGTTTGCGCACGGACGACAAGGGCAATGTATACGTGGCGGCGAAGGCCGTGTTCGTATACTCGCCCAAGGGCGAGACGCTCAAGGCGATTCAACTGCACGAGACGCCCTCCAATCTGGCTTTCGGCGACAAGGATTTCTCTTCGCTCTATGTCACGGCGCGCAGCGTGGTGTATCGAGTCCGCGCGGGCGGCATGAAAGGCGCGCCCCCATATGCGCCGCAAGTACCCTAAGCAACCCTTGCTGGGAGTGGGCGCGCTGATCTTCACCCGATCTGGCCGGCGCGGCCCGATTCTATTGATCGAGCGCGGCGGGGAGCCGCTCAAAGGCTATTGGTCTCTGCCGGGCGGGCTGGTCGAAACCGGAGAGCTGCTGGAGGACGCGGTGCGCCGCGAAATCCTGGAAGAGACCGGCCTGCGCGTCCAGCCCGTCAGCAGGTTTGGCATCTTCGAGCGCATCATGCGCGACCCTAAGGGGCGGGTCGAGTATCATTACCTGCTGGTGGACTACCTTTGTAAAGTGGTGGAGGCAAGCTTCGCGCCGGCGATGATGTGAGCCGGGCCGCATCTGCTCACCTCGTCGTTGATCTATCTCGGCGCGGCCCGAGGCACGCCTCCTTGGCCCGGCCATGGCCGGCCATGGACCAGCAGCAGGCGCCCCTCGACTAGTCGCTCGTGCCCATCCTTGGCCAGTCTAGCCGAGCCCCCAGTCAGTAGTCTCCGGCCCCTACCCGGCC
>CAVXWB010000012.1:0-82106 GCA_963765185.1 Bryobacterales bacterium | reverse complement strand
TCCAGACTTTTTTCGTTGTCGTCGATGATCAGAAGCGAGAGTGCGGGACTGGTAGTGGCTGACATGCAAAATCCTTACTGTAACATTCGCTCCACTTCACTCCGCAACATGCTTAGCTGGATCGGTTTGGCAATATAACTGGTGAAACCCGCGGCGATCGCCCGCTCGCGGTCGCCTTGCATCGCACTGGCTGTGAGCGCCATGACGGGCGTGAGAGCCAGATCGCGATCGAGCCGGATTTCGCGGACTACGCCGAAGCCGTCCAGGCCGGGCATGTGCAGATCGAGAATGATGAGATCGGGCTTGGACGCGCGCGCGCTGCGCAGCGCTTCGATGCCGTCGCTGGCCTCCACTACCGTGTAGCCGCTCTTCTCGAGAACGGTGCGCACCAGCTCGCGGCTGGTCGCTTTATCGTCGGCCACCAGCACGGTCTTCATATTTCCCCCGGATGCCGGTATAGAGCCGGCTCCCAACCCGTCCGCAGTGCGCCCAAGTTCCTCGAACGGAATCGTGAAGGTGAAGCGGCTGCCCTTGCCGGGCTCGCTCTCCAGCCAGATATTGCCGCCGTGTTCTTCCACCAACGCCTTGGTGATTGCCAGCCCTAACCCGGTGCCTTCGCGCACGCCTTTGGTGGTCGAGCCGACTTGATAGAACTTGTCGAACACGGCCTCATGCTGCTCCCTGGCGATGCCGATGCCGGTGTCGATAACGGAGATCTCGATGAGGCCGTCCCGCTGCGCCGCCTCGATCCGGACCTTGCCGCCCGCGGGTGTAAACTTCAGCGCGTTACTGAGCAGATTGAAAAGCACCTGTTTGACGCGGAGCCGGTCGGCGAAGATGGTGGGGGAAGCGAGAGGCTGGTTTCGATGGCGATCGACTTTGCCGACGCCTGCGGCCGGACGGAGGCAAGGACATCTTCCACCACGCCGGCGATATCGAAGGTTTCGCGGCGCAGTTCCACACGTCCGGATTCGATCTTGCTGATGTCCAGAATGTCGTTGATCAGCTCCAGCAGATGGATCGAATCCGTATGAATGTGGTTCATGAAGCGCTG
The DNA here is from genome assembly GCA_963765185.1 of Bryobacterales bacterium. GTDB lineage: Bacteria > Acidobacteriota > Terriglobia > Bryobacterales > Bryobacteraceae > Palsa-187. The sequence continues at coordinate 81,052 of CAVXWB010000012.1, read as the reverse complement.
CTGTTTTTCGTTGAGCGGTCCTTCCAACTCCTCGGCCAGCAGCTCCGCGAATCCGATGATGGTGTGCAGGGGCGTGCGCAGCTCATGGCTCATGCTGGCCAGGAACTCGCTCTTAAGCTGGTTGGCGCGCTCCGACTTCACGATTGCGCGACTCCAGCTCCAGGGTGTAGGTTTGCTGCAAGCTGCGCAGCCGCTCTTCAGTTTGCCTGCGCTCGCTGATATCGCGGATGACGGCGGTGACGCGGAATCCGTCCTCCGACTTCACCGGGCTGAGGCTGATTTCGACGGGCAGGGATGAGCCGTCTTTGCGGCGCCCGTGGAGCTGAAAGGCGCTGCCCATCGGGCGAGTGACGGGATGATCCCAGTAATCCGCGCGATGCCGCGCGTGGCCGCCGCGGAGCGCATTCGGGACCAGGATTTCGACGGATTGGCCCAACAACTCCTCGCGGGTGTAGCCGAACAGTTTTTCGGTGACCAAATTGAGCAACAGAATCCGGCCCTCGCGATCCACCTCGATGATGGCGTCGGGCGCAGCCTCCAGCAGATCGCGGAAGCGCCGCTCCGCTTGTAACTCTGCCTGCGTTTCCAACTCGTGGGTCATGACTTGGACGAGCTCTTTTTCAACTCGGGCAAGCTTCCGCTCCACGGCGTGGTGCTGGGTGACTTCGGCGACGATGGCGAGCGTGCCCAGCAGATTGCCCTCGTCATCTCTGCACGGACCTGTCCAAACCTCAGCATCGATGAGCGTACCGTCTTTCCTGGGAAGGCGTAATTCGGCTTCACCTTGGGACGTACGGTGCAATTGCAGGGCCGCAATTACCGGGCTGCCCGGCGCCTCATCCTTGTTCCACCCAAAGAGCTGCTCAGCGCCGCGGCTCCAGACCTGCACCCGGCCGGAGGAATCCACGACGATAACGCCAAATCTGGAGGTTTCGAGTAGAACGCTGAGAATCTCGCGGGGATTGCTTCGAATCATAGGGAAAACTCTATTCTATCAAGCCTCGTTTTATCGGCCCTCGGCGGAATGGGCCTACTGACGCATCGCCGGACTCCGCGGCTGGGTGAAATGGCGCAGATCATCGCCTGCGGCCGTCTTTCGCATTGAAACGAGCCTGGCACATTGAAACCACGCTGGCGCGCGGATTGCAGTATGCCTTAGTGGGGGCGATCACAATGCGAACGATTAAGCACATTCTTTTCCCAATCGATTTTTCGGAGCGCTGCTGCAACGTGGTCCCGTTTGTCGCATCCATGGCGCGCCGCTATTCCGCGAAGGTCACGCTGCTCAGCGTGGTGCCGCCTCTTTACTACGCCGCCCTGGGCGAGCCCGGCACGGCGGTCGTAGTGGACTTCCCGGAGCTTTTAGAGGATTTGAAGGCGCGGCTGGACTGTTCGCTGATCCAGGAATTTGCGGGTCTGCGGGTCGACCGGGTGGCGGAACTCGGCGATCCAGCCAAGGTGATCACGGAATTTGCGCACACGCAAGGGGTCGATCTGATCATGATGCCGACGCATGGCTGTGGCCTGTTCCGGAGACTGCTGCTGGGCTCGGTAACGGCGAAGGTTCTGCACGATGCGAAGTGCCCGGTTTGGACCGCGGCGCATGTGGATCAGAAACCAAGCGGCGACCAAGCCGTTTGCCACGACATCCTGTGCGCGGTGGATGGCACGCGGGACGGCGTCGCCCTTATGCAGCGGGCGAGCGAGCTCAGCAAAGATGCGGGAGCCACGCTGCGGCTGGTGCACGTGGTCCCCGGGATGGAAGGCGTGCCCTCCAGCCAGATGGACCTGGAGCGCAGCGCCGAATTGCGCAAGGAAGCGCATGAAGCGCTCAATCGGCAGGAAGCCTCCGCGGGAGTGGATGCGCCCATCTGCGTGGCCGGGGGCAACGTGACCGAAGCCATTTGCGATGAGGCGCGCCGGCACGACGCGAATCTGGTGGTGATCGGACGCGGGGCTCTGCACGAGACGCTGGGACGGCTGCGAACGCACGTCTATGGAATCGTCCGCCAGTCGCCGTGCCCCGTATTGAGTGTTTAGGGGCTCGCGGGACGCCGAAAACTTGGCCGCCGATACACACGGATGAACGCGGATTCGCGGGGTGCGAGGTTCTTGTTTTCAATCGGTGTTCATCCGTGTTCATCAGCGGCCTGCGGGTGTGTGAGGCTAGAGATATATGCCCACTGTCACGCTCGAGGAACATTTCACAACGGCCGACTTTTTGAAAGCAACCGGACAAACGGGCGGGATAAACGAGAGGATGGCGCAGGTGACCCGCGAGCTTCTGGATGTGGGAGCCGGGCGGATTGCCGACATGGATGCGAGCGGGATCGATCGCCAGGTCCTGTCGCTCTCAAGCGCGGGTCTCGACAAGCTGGATGCAGCCACAGCGGACGCGCTCGCGCATGATACGAACGATACGCTGGCCGCCGCTGTCGCGGCCCATCCGGATCGCTTTTCCGCATTCGCGACGCTGGCTCTTCAAACGCCGGAAAAGGCGGCTGTGGAGTTGGAACGCTGCATAAATCAGCTCAAGTTCAAAGGGCTGATTGCGATGGGTTCCCTGAATGGAGTTTTTCTCGACGATCCGCGCTTTACGCCGGTCTTCGAGGCGGTGCACGCGCTGGACGTTCCGCTTTATGTGCATCCCGGTCTTCCGCCCAAGCCCGTGGCGGATGTGTATTTCAGCGGACTGCCGGGCAACCTGGGCTTCTTCCTTTCCATGGCCGGTTGGGGATGGCATGCCGAGACCGGGCTGCATTGTCTCCGCCTTATGCTTTCCGGCGTATTGGACCGTTTCCCCAAACTCAAAATCATCGTGGGGCATATGGGGGACCACTTGCCGTTCAATATCGCCCGCGCCGATCGGGTTTTCCGGGAAATGGCCGGCGATGGCAGAGATCCTTTCTTCAAGCGAGGAATGATCGAATATTTCCGCGAGAACTTCTATATCACCACCAGCGGCTATTTCGACATGCCGCCGTTTGTTTGCGCGCGGGACGTCATCGGCACGGACCACGTCCTGTTTTCCGTGGATTATCCGTATGCATCGAACGCGGAGGGCCGCAAGTTTCTGGACGCGCTTTCCGTGAGCCGCGAGGATTTTGAGAAGATAGCCCACGGCAATGCGGGAACGGATCTTGAAGTTGACTCGCGGGTGACCCAAGGCCCCGATTTGAGCTACCCTGAAGTTACCAACATGGCCAAGATTTCGGAAGTCGTCAACGGCGCGGCGGCGATCGCCAAGGGCATGGGCATCACTTTCTTGGAGATGATGCGGCCCACGATTACCGAGGATTACCCGGATGCGCCCGCGAAGTTCCAGGAGCGCTTTCGCGGCGTCCACGAGCTCCAGCGCGATGAGAACGGCCTGGAGAAATGCGTAGCCTGCTTCCTGTGCGCCGCGGCATGCCCGGCCGACTGCATTTATATCGAAGCCGCGGAAAACACCGCCGAGCTGCGCATCAGCGGCGGGGAGCGTTACGCCAAGGTCTACAACATCGATTACAACCGCTGCATTTTCTGCGGGTTTTGCGTGGAGGCCTGCCCCACCGACGCAATCACTCACGGGCATGGATTTGAGATCGCCAGCTACAACACCTCGACCTTGATTTACCGCAAGGAGCAGATGCTGGTTCCCATTCCGGCGGGCGCATCCTTCCCGCTCAAAGCCGAGCCCACAGGCAGCGGAAGGGCACTAACCTGCGCAGCTCGAAAAGCCTGGGACAGTATACTCATTTCCGCCGGACGCGAGGGTGGTCCGATGTCAGTTCGCTGGTCCGGCGGAAATGAAAATACTGTCCCGGTTTTTCGGGCACCACCGCGTTGGTGTAAGATAAGCTTTTACCCGTGATCCTACCTTCCACCTACTCCGGTGCAATCCTGTGCCTGGTCCTCTCGATGCTGTGTTGGGGAACGTGGGCCAATCTGCACAAGCTGACGGGCAAGTGGCGCTACGAGCTGTTCTATTGGGACTTCGCGGTGGGTATCGCGCTGGCCGCGATCGTGGCGGCGTTCACGCTGGGATCGTTAAATTCCGCCGAGCTCACGTTCCAGGACAATCTGCTGATCGCCAGCTACCACAGGATTTCCTATGCGCTGGAGGGCGGGCTATTGTTTAACCTGGCCAATTTGCTTCTGGTCGCGGCACTTTCCGTGGCTCCGATGGCGGTGGTGTTTCCGATCGCCATAGGAGCGGGCGTGGTGGTCGAAACCGGCTGGCTTCTGTTTCCACCTCAAGGCAGCGTTCCGATTTTGCTGGGCGGCGCGGTGCTGGTGCTGATGGCGATCGTGATGAACGCCTTCACCTACGGCGTCTATGCGCAAGACCAGAGAGCGGTGAAGAAGCCTCTGACGCCCGATCCACGCAGTGCTGCCGCGGCTGCGGCGCGGCCGCCCATGCCCGTGAAAGGGGTGACGCTGAGCGTGATCAGCGGCGTCGTGATGGGCCTGGGACTTCCGTTGGCGAATATGAGCAGAACCGGCGACGACGGGTTGGCTGCGTATAGCGCGGGGCTTCTCTTCGCGCTGGCGGCGCTGGGGTCGACGTTTCTGTTCGCACCGTTTTTCGTCACCTTCGCGGTGCACGGCGCGCCGGTGCAGTTGCGGGCTTATTTCAAGGGCTCCAAGGCGGTGCACTTGTATGGCCTCCTGGCAGGGGTCCTGTGGAGCGTGGGCCTGATCGCCACGTTTGCCTCAGGCGGAACCTTGGCGACGATTCAGATTGGACCGGCGATCCCTCGCGGATTTGCGTACGGAGCGGCGGTTTTGGCCACTCTGTGTGGATTGCTGGGGTGGCGGGAGTTCCGTGGAGGCAGCCACCGAGTCCGGATGTTATTGACCGCCATGGTGATTCTGTGGATCCTCGGAGCGGGCTTGGTGACCATGGCTCCGGCTCTGCTGAAGTAACGCCGGGCCGGCGAAATTGACTGCACGGTTCGGGCTGCAACATCGTCTTGACTGGTAGTGATGCTTCGCGTGGTTTGGCTTCTTACTCTGGCGATCCCGGTATGGGCCGGAGAATCCGCCGTGCTCAGTAGCGGTTTGACGCTGCATATAGACCGTCACGAGGAATCGGGCGAAGTGGTGCGGCTGTATCGGGGCCAGGCGGTAACCGAGATGCCGAAGGCGTTCATTACAGCATTCGAGCCGGATGAGGCGCTTCCGGCGCCGGTTGAAGCGCCCGCTCCGCCGCTCGCACAACCGTCCGCACAGGCATCGGAACATCCATCCGCGCCGGCAGCGGCGGCTCCCGCTCCAGCGGCTGTCACCGATGCTCGGGCGCTGGTTCGCGCCGCGGCTGCGCGCGCCGGACTTCCCGCCGCTTTTGTCGAAAGCGTGGCCAAGACCGAATCGGGCTTCGACCCGGCCGCGCTTTCCCCCAAAGGCGCCATCGGCGTAATGCAGCTGATGCCCGCCACGGCCAAAGCCCTGGGCGCGGATGCCAACGATCCAGCGCAGAACATCGACGCGGGCGCGCGGCTGCTGCGCGAGCTGCTGCTCAAGTACGACGGCGATGTGGTGAAGGCTCTGGCTGCGTATAACGCGGGCGAGGCGGCTGTCGATCACTACCAGGGCGTGCCTCCGTATCCGGAGACGCAGCACTACGTCAATACCGTGGTAAATAACTATCTGAAGGGTGGCGGGCAATAGCCTGCTACCATCAGATTTCATGGCTCAATCCGCTGCCCCGCAAGAACCTCCCAAAACGCCGATTCCCGGCGTCCAGTACCTGGTCGCAATCGGCTCCGGCAAGGGAGGCGTGGGCAAGACCACGGTTTCGGTCAACCTGGCGCTGGCGCTGACGAAGCTGGGGCGGCGCGTGGGCCTGCTCGACGCGGACGTCTACGGTCCCAACGTGCCTCTGATGATGGGCACGCGGGAGACGCCGGTGGGGCACGCCGACGCCATTCAGCCGGTTGAAAAGTTCGGCGTCAAGCTGATGTCGATGGGATTCCTGAACCCCGGCGACAAGCCGCTGGTGTGGCGGGGACCGATGCTGCACAGCGTGATCCAGCAGTTCCTGCGAAAAGTGATGTGGGGCGAGCTGGATTACCTGCTGATCGATCTGCCGCCCGGCACCGGCGACGTGGCGCTGTCGCTGATTCAGACCGCGCCTCTTTCCGGCGCGGTGGTGGTGACCACTCCCTCCGATGTATCGCTCGAAGACGCGCGCAAGGCGGTGAACATGTTCGCGCAGGTGCGAGTGCCGATTCTGGGGATGGTGGAGAACATGAGCTACCTGATTGCGCCGGGGAGCGGGGAACGCATCGACGTGTTCGGGCAGGGCGGCGGGAAACGCACGGCGGAGCAGATGGGCATCGCGTTTCCTGGGCGAACTGGCGCTGGACCCGGAGGTTCGCATCGGCGGCGATAGCGGGCTGCCGGTGACCACGCGACCGATCGAGGACGCGCACGCGGCCCCGTTTATCGAGCTGGCGCGGCGGGTGGAGCAAAGCTGCCGCCAGGCGCAAACCACGGGACCGACGGTGACGGTGGAAGATTAGACCGTTGCATGAGCGCTTGAAGCGCGACCATGGGGTCGCGCGCGGGTCGGGGACCCGCCCCACCACTTTTGCCGAGGCAGACTGTCTGCGCCCCAACCGGGTGTCGAGAGGAGTCTCGACACGGCACGCAGTGCGTGCGTGCGCCACATCCCCCTGTGGGCTGCGACGAAACCGTCAGAGCTTCAGCCAGCTGGCCCCGGTCTTGGCCCATTCGAGCGCGAAGATCTTGCGGGCCTCCCGGTCGTGCCACCAACCGTCTTTGGTGAAATGTTCATCCGGCGCGGCGACGACGATAAACGTCAGGTCGGGCGCGGCGGCGCGGAACAGGCCTCCTGCGCGGCGGGTGTGAAACAGGCTGGTGACCAGCAGGACGCGGTGCACCCCCAGACTTTGGAGTTCGACCGCCGCGGCGGCGGCTTCATCGCGCGTGGAGAGAGCATGGTTGGGGAAGGGCAGGAAATCACTCTCGGGGTAGCCGGCTTTCACGGCGAAGGGAATCGCGAGATCGCACTCATAAAGGCCGTAGTGACCCCAGGGTCCGCTGACCACCACACGCGGGGCATAGCCCTGGCGGACCAGCTCGGCGGCTTTCAGAATCCTGTGGCCGGTCTCGTCGCCGGCGAGCACGAAGACGGCATCGGCATTTTCAGGTGGTCCGGATTGGTCGAGGTAACTGCCTAGGGCGGTGAGGATGCGGGCGTGAAACAGGACCGCCAACAGAAGCGCAAAGAAGACGGCAACGGCGGCGAACAGCCCCGGCCGTGAGCGATTACTCTTCGGCGTCGTCGCGGCGCTCCAGATGGCCCACGGATTTCAGACGCTGGAACATGCGCTCCACCTCTTCCTCGTCTTCCGGCCGCAGCAGGGGATAACGGGGAGGGGCGATTTGCGCGGGCGCGGCCGAGGGCGGCTCGCCCCAGAACTGGCGGTAGGGCACGCCGTCGAGCAGGGCTTCTCGGGAATGCCGGCGCAGATGGCGCAACAGGCTGGCGGAGGAATCGAAATCGCCAGGGTGAATCAGCAACAGCCGGCGTTCCTGGTTCAGCGTGAGATAGACCAGCAGAGGCACATTCCAACCGGTCTGATCCAGGCGCCGGACCTCGCTCCAGGGGACCTGGAGGCGTCCCATCTTCAGGTGCGTCTCATGGATCTCGATGGCCGGGCGGAAGGCCAGAAGGAACAGCACCACGGCGGGGATCGCAAACAATGCCGCCGCGATCCAGGCCGGACTCAGCGCCGGACTGAGAGCCGCGCCCAGGGCGCGCGGAACCCATGGCGCGAGATCGAGCAGAGAGGTTGGGTCCCAGCGCAGAGCCGACCAGACCGAAAGCGCGGTCCCACTGGTAGCCGCGATCGCCATTACAAGATAGCGGCGGGAGGGGGCGAAGCGCGCGACCGGACTGCTCACAGTTCCAGACTACCACCCCCGCGCGCGATTGGGGCGGGTGTGTCAGGAGCCGGAAATTACCGCGCGTTCCATCTGCCGCGTCAGATAATCCACGACGCGCTCAAATGGATCAAATCCGAACGCCTGCCCAATCGGCGCACGAAGGTTGGAATTCGCATTCACGTCGTAGAAGATCCGTCTGCCATCAGCAGCCTCCAGATATTCAATCCCCCCGACATCCAGACCGCCGGACGCCATAATTCTTTCTCCCATCTGGACCGCCGCAGCAGGTACTCCCTGGTAGGGATAAAACTCCACCGGCTTAGCCGCCGCCTGCACTGGGATCACGCAATGCGACTCACCACCGCCTTCGGGATTGCACGCCTCCGATGGGCACAGATTAAACGCGCCGTTTGAAACCACGCGCATCGCATACAGCAGCTTGCCTCCCAGAAACTCCATCCGGATAATCCCTTGCGCCGCATCCACCGGAAAGTACTCCTGCAAGAGCAACAGGTTGTCGGGCAGCCACAGCGAAGGTTGATCCCGCAGCAACTTCCGCAACTCGTCCGCGTGAATGCAACAGAAACATCCGCGCCCCGCTGCCGCCCTGTTCCGGTTTGAGCAAGGCCGGCCAGCCGCCGGTCCATTGCGCCAGTGCCGCCTCGGGGTCATTAAAGGCCAGCGAGCGCGGATGCGGAATCTCCAGCCTCCGCAGCAGAGCGCTGCCTGCGCCGACTTGCTCAGTTCCAGCAGAAACGCGCGGGAGCCGTTCAATACCCGCGCGCCGCCCAGTTCGAGCGAACGCATCAGCGACAAGGCCAGAGGCACCGCGCGAGTATTGCCTCGCACATAGGCGCTGGGGCTGGCCTGGTTGAAGTAGAGCGTGGCCTCGGGAACGGCGTCCGGATCAAACGCGGCCCGCTTCAAATCGAGCGCGGCATAGCGAACCCCTCGCCGCTCAAGCGCCGCCCACAAAGGCTTCTGCCATTCCGGATGTTCGAACAGGACTACCAGGTCGTGCGCCATGCTTCTCCCACTATAAAGGCCGATGTATTATATTTCAGTACTTCAGGCAAGGAGAGCATCCATATGAGTAAGACGCGTGGTGTCCAGGGCGCGGTAATCTTATGCGCGCTGGGCTTGTCCCTGCTATTCGCACAGAACGCGAAACAACCGCCGCCGCCCATGAACTTTTTCCTCACCAGTGTGGGGATCGGCAAAGGAGGCGACCTGGGCGGCCTGGCCGGAGCCGATGCGCACTGCCAGAGGCTGGCTGCCGCAGCCGGGGCAGGGAACAAGACCTGGCACGCTTACCTGAGCACGCAAGCCGCGGGCGGCCAGCCCGCCGTCAACGCGCGCGACCGCATCGGCCAGGGTCCGTGGTTCAACGCCAAAGGCGGCCGAATCGCGAAGGACCTGGCGGATCTGCACGGAGACACGCTGGATGCCGCCCGTCTCGGCAACAGTCTTACGCGCGACACGGCCCGCGACGAGAAAGGCGAACTTGTCAATGGTTTCTTCGATACTCCGCAAAAACACGATATCCTGACCGGGTCGCAATTGGATGGCAGGGCTTTCACCGATGCCGCCGATCACACCTGTTCGAACTGGAGCAGCAGCGCCGCCGGCGCAGGCAGCGCGCAGATCGGCCACTTCGACCGCACCGGCGGACCGAATACGTCGTGGAATTCGGCGCACGGATCGAGAGGTTGCAGCCAGGAAAATTTGGTGCAGACCGGCGGCGCGGGATTGTTTTATTGTTTCGCGACGAATTGACCGCAGAGCCTTTTATTTATCTGTGCATCTCGGCGTGGGTTTGCAGGTAGCTGAGCACATCGGAGCGCGACAATACGCCCTTCAGACGGTTGTCGGCGACGACGGGAAGCTGGTTGAGATCGTAACGGCTCATCTCCTCCAAGGCGCTGGCCAGGGACGCCTCCGGAGTCACCGAGCGCAAGTCTCCCAGCGGGCGCATAATATCGTGCATAGTCACGAAGGGCCATCTGGCGCGTTCGATCTCCTTGATCTCATGCGGCGTGACCATGCCCGTGATTTCGCCCTTATCCACGACGATGAAGCAGCGGCGCCCGGTGCGGAGCAACTCCTGGTCCACGAAGTTCTGGACATTCAACCAGCCTTCCACTGTGGGGCAATCGAGGGTCATCACGTCGGCCACGCGCACACCGTTCAGCGCGTGCGCCAACCCGACCTGCACATAGCTCTCCCGCGAGGCTTGCAGCAGGAACCAGCCGATGAACACGAGCCACAGACCTCCGATACCGGCGCCGTTGAAAAACTGAAAGAGGCCGACGGCGATGAACGCGAACGCCACCACTTGGCCCGCTCTGGCGGCTAATTGGGTGGAGCGGTCGGCATCGCCGGTCTTCCACCAGATGAGCGCCCGCAGCACGCGGCCGCCGTCCAGGGGATAACCGGGCAGCAGGTTGAAGACGGCGAGACTGAGATTGATATATCCGAGCCACAGCAGCATCGCCATCCCGGGTTGCGCCATCCCGGGTTGCGTCATCACCGGTTGCAACGGCGAGTTGCCGAACACGCGCGCCAGCGTCAGGCAGACAGCCCCGATGACTGCGCTGGTCAGCGGGCCCACGAAGGCCATCCAGAACTCGACTTTCGCGCTCTGCGGATTTTTCTCAATCTGGGAGACGCCGCCCAGGGCAAAGAGGGTGATTTCCTTCACCGGAAGCTGGTTGGAAGTGGCCACCAGCGAATGCGCCAGCTCATGCAGCAGCAGCGAGACGAAGAACAGCAGCGCCGTGCCAATCGACATGGCCAGGATGACGCCGTCGCCCCACTGGGGATTGCTGGAATGGAATTGAGAAGAGAGCGAAAGGACGATGAGGAGGGCGATCAGAAACCAGCTATAGTGCAGCCCGACCTGGATGCCGAAAACCCTGCCGAGCTTAATCTGCGATCGCACTTCAGCGCCTTTCTCGGAAACGGAACTCCGGCGAAGCGATCAGCGTCGCGTAGGACCCGAAGCGGTCACCATCCCAACCTGGCTCTGGTTCGGCTGGTTCCTGCTCAAACACTCGCAGCGTCTTATACGTTGTCGAGCGCTGCACTGGGGTCCGGCCGGCAGCGCGAATCCATTCTCGAAGCTCCACGGGGTGCAGGAACTGGCCGTGCTGCGCGCCGGCCGAGGTCGAGATGCTTTCGTTCATCAATGTGCCGCCAAAATCGTTGGCGCCGGCGCGGAGACACTCCTGCGCGAGGCGCGGGCCCTGCTTCACCCACGCGGCTTGAATATTCGGGATGCATGGGTCCAGCATCAGGCGGGCGACGGCGTACATGCGCAGAACATCCTCGCGAGTGACGTCCGGAGGGATGCCGGGCACCAGCGATTTTTTCGCCATGGGCGCTTCGGCGGCGATGAAGCTGAGCGGTACGAACTCGGTGATGCCGCCGGTTTCCATTTGGATGCCGCGCAGCAGCTCCAGGTGCCGGGCGCGGTCCAAAGCCGTCTCAACGTGGCCATACATGATTGTGGAAGTGGTGGGAAGACCGAGTTTGTGAGCGGTGCGGATTACCTCGATCCAGTTGCGCGTGGAAATACGGCCCGGAGAGATGATCTCGCGGATGCGATCGTCCAGAATTTCGGCCGAGGTTCCCGGCAGCGATCCCAGTCCCACGTCTTTGAGAGCCATCAGATAATCTTCGATGCTGCGGCTCGCTTAGCGTCGCGCCGTAGAGGATCTCCTCGGGCGAGAACGCGTGCACGTGGATCTCGGGGATTTCTGTTTTGATCGCCGTGCAGAGATCGATGTAAAACGATCCATCGATGCGCGGCGGCAGGCCGGCTTGAATGCAAACCTCGGTCGCGCCAAGATCCCAGGCCTCGCGAACACGCCTGAGAATTTCCTCGGTGGGCAGGAAATAACCTTGCTCTGCGCGATGGCCTCGGCTGAACGCGCAGAAGCCGCATCGCTTCACGCAAACGTTCGTGAAATTGACATTCCGGTTGACGACGTAGGCGACGCGATCGCCCACTCTGCGGCTGCGCAGGTCGTCAGCGGCGGAAAGCAGGCGGTGCAGATTCTCGCCCTCGGCGGCGAAGAGCGCCTCACCGTCCTGGGCTGATAGTTCGCGGCCTTGCAGAGCCTTGTCGAGAGCCGCTTCTACAGTCATACGGCCTCCTGTTCGGGGTGCACCGAGCCCGGTGTCATCCGTCCACGCCAGTGCGCGCCGGCGCAAGGCTTCCGGCATCCATGTGGAATCGTACAGGTACTCCGGATACGCGGCCAGTCTTTCCCGCAGCTCGAAGCCGGCCTCGCGGGTCACCGACCGGAGCGCCGCGATCTGCGGCCAAGCCATCTCCGGATTGATAAAATCGCGCGTCACCGGCGAGATGCCTCCCCAATCGTTGATGCCGGAAAGCAGGTAGAACCCGTACCCATCCTGTGAAAGGTTGGGCGGCACTTGCAGATTCACCGCGCCGCCGAGGATGAGCCGCGCCACCGCCGCGGTTCGCGCAACATCCAGCGCCGCCGGCTCCGGCCGATTGGCGAAAAGCGTGTCCGGCTTGGCGCGGAAGTTCTGCACGATCACTTCCTGGATGTGCCCGTGCTTCTCATTCAGCTCGCGAATCGCAAAAAGCGCGTCCACGCGCTCATCCAGCGTCTCGCCGATGCCCATCAGAATGCCCGTCGTAAAAGGAATCCGCAGCTCTCCCGGCGGCTTCGAGAGCCGCCAGCCGGATCTTCGGGAACCTTATCGGGACAGCCATGGTGCGCCTCGCCCGGCTGCGAGCAAGCGCGGGCTGACCGTCTCCAGCATCATGCCCATGCTGGCGTTGAACGGCCGCAGTTGCTCCATCTCTTCCCGCGACAAGAACACCGGGGTTCGCATGCGGCAACAGACCGGTCTCCTCAAATACCAACTGGCACATCGCCCGCAAGTACGTCGATGGTGGAGCGGAATCCGCGCTGCTCCAGCCACTCGCGATACTCCGGATACCGCAGCTCCGGCTTGTCGCCGAAGACTGAACAGCGCCTCCTTGCAGCCGGCCTTTTGGCCCGCGCGCGCCACGGCCAGCACTTCATCCGGGCTCATGGTGTGAGCCTTCGCGTCGCCCGGCTCGCGCGCGAAGGTGCAGTATCCGCAGCGATCCCGGCAAAGGTTCGTCAGCGGGATAAAGACTTTGCGCGAATACGTGATCACCGGGCCGGTGCGCGGGTCGCGAACGGCGCTGGCTTCTTTCAAGAGGTCCAGCAGTTCGCCGCCGGTGGCGCGGATCAGCCGCCTCGCATCGGCGCGGGAGATGGCCGCCTCGATTTGTCTCCTGTTTCGATTTGTTGAGGGACACGGCTCAGCCCATCGAATAGCTGTGCTCGGGTTCGATCTTGTAAATCACGCGCACTTCGTCCGGCCTGCGGTTCGGATACTTATCCATGCCCCTGTACTTCTTCGCGAGCTTGTCGATGTGTTCGTCGGCGCCTTGTTCGGTGATGTCCACCACGCGGCCACGAATCGAAAGATGACGATAGGGATTGTCGGGGTCGAGAATGTCGATGCCCACGCGCGGATCGCGCCGGATGTTGCGGTCTTTCACGCGTCCCTTGGCTGAGTTGATGAGAATGTACTTGCCATCGTATTCGAACCAGACGGGCGACACGTGCGGGCTTCCGTCGGGCATCAAGGTAGCGAATTGCGCGAAGGCTTTCTTTTTGGTCAGGTCAAGATAGTTTTCAGGAATTGCTGCCACGGTAGTCTCCTGTTCATTTCGAGGGTAGCACCAAGCGCGAGCCGCTTGGTACGGGTTATTTTAAGGAATACGCGTGGAAACAACCGTTGCAGTGGTGGGTGGCACGGGAGCGGAGGGCAGCGGGCTGGCGCTTCGTTTCGCTCATGCCGGGCGTGCGTGTGCGCATCGGCTCGCGCAACTTGGAAAAGGCGCAGGAAGCGGCGCGGCGCATCGGACGACAAACGCCTGAGCCGAGGTGACGGGCCATACGAATGCAGATGCCGTCGCGGGAGCCGGCATCGTGGTTCTCACGGTGCCGCTCTCCGCTCAGGTGGAAACGCTGAAGTCGATTCGCGGCAGCCTCGCGCCGGGCGCAATCCTGGTGGATACGACGGTTCCGCTGGAAATCGCGATCGGCGGCCGCGTTTCGCGCACGCTGACGCTGTGGGATGGCTCGGCCGCGCAGCAAGCGGCGCGCCTTGTTCCCGGCGTGCCGGTGGTGGCGGCGTTTCATGCGCTCAGCGCGGAGGCGCTGGCGAAGCTCGATCATCCGCTCGACTGCGATACGTTGATCTGCGGCGACAGCGCGGAAGCCAAGGCGGCCGTCGCACAACTGGCTGCGATGATCCCCGGCGTGCGCGCCATCGATGCCGGTCCGCTCGATAATGCGCGCCTGCTCGAAAGCGCAGCGGCGCTGCTCATCTCGCTCAATCTGCGTCATAAGGTGAAAGAATCGGGGATGCGGATCACCGGGCTGGCCAGCGGAGCGAACCATGAAACGAAGTCCGGTGGTCGCGCTCGCCGGTGGCGTGGGCGCGGCGCGTTTTCTCGACGGACTGACCCGCGTGATTGAGCCCGAGCGCGTCTTCATCATCGGCAACACCGCCGACGATGCCGAGATTCACGGGCTCCACATCTCGCCCGATCTGGATACGGTCACCTATACTCTGGCGGGGTTGGCGAACCCGCAGCACGGCTGGGGCATTCGCGGCGACAGCTTCCGATGTCTGGAAGCGCTGGGACGGCTGGGCGCCGACACCTGGTTTCAACTCGGCGATCTGGATCTGGCGACGCATCTGCACCGCACCGAACGCCTGCGTCAAGGCGCGACGCTTTCTGAAGTGACGGCGGAGATCGCTGCCGCGCTCAAGATTCGTTCCACGCTGGTTCCGATGTCGAACGAGCGCGTGCGGACGCGCATTTGCACTCCGTCGGGCGAACTGGAGTTTCAGACTTATTTCGTGAAGCGCCGGGCGCGCGATCGAGTAACGGCCGTCCGCTTTGAAGGCGCCTCCGAAGCCGCGCCCGCGCCGGGTTTGCTGGACGCGATCGCAAAAGCGGAGGCGATTATCCTTTGTCCGTCGAACCCGTTCATCAGCATCGGCCCGATTCTGGCGGTGCCCGGCATCCGCGCGGCGCTGCAGCGCAGGCGAGAGAAGGTTGCCGCGATTTCGCCGATCGTAGGCGGCCGCGCGATCAAAGGTCCCGCGGCGAAAATGATGAAGAGCATGCATCTGCGGGCGTCGGCGGCTGAAGTGGCAAAGCTCTACGCGGATTTCTGCGGCGTGTTTGTTCTGGATGAAGTGGATCGCAGGCAGGCTGCGCAAGTGGCGGCGCTGGAAATGCGGCCGGTGGTTACCAATACCATCATGCGCGGGCTGCGCGAAAAGAAGGCTCTGGCGCGAGTGGTGGCCCGCGAACTGGGGATCGCAAGCTTGATTTTCGCCATCCTGCCGGTAAAGAACCCGCAAAACGCCAAGCAGCGATTGAAGGGATTTCTTGCGGTTGAGCAGCGGGAAACGCTGGCCCGGCTGCTCTATCGGCAGACCTTGGCGGCGCTCGGCCAGGCCGAAGGCATCGACCGCGTGGTGGTGGTCACCAGCGACGCCGAGGTCGCCGAACACGCGCGCTGCTCCGGCGCGCTGGTCTTTGAAGAGAACGAACAGGTCAGCCACAGCGTCTCCGCCGACGCGGCGTGTTTGCGCGCAATGGAACTGGGCGCATCGACGGTCTTGCTGGTTCCCATCGATGTCCCCACCGCGACGCCCGCCGATTTCAGCCAGCTGGCTGCTTCGGCCGCCCGGTTCGCCCCGGCCTGATCGTGGTGCCGTCCTCCGATGGCACCGGCACCAACGCGCTGGTGCGCACGCCGCCCGATTGCATCGAGAGCCGCTTCGGTCCCGGCAGCTTCCGCGCGCATCTCGATCAGGCGCTTTCGAAAGGCTTCCACGCTGAGGTCCTGCGCATTCCCGGGCTGATGTTCGACATCGATACTCCCGAGGATGTTGCCGAACTTCTGGCGAGTCCGCATGAGTGTGAGGTTTCCTCCTTCCTGCGAGCCGCATGCGCCTCGAAATCATAGCGCTGTCCTCCATACCGGAGGTGCGGCGCGGCGATGACCTGGCATTGCTGATCCGCCAGGCCGCGGCCCGGGGAGAGCAAAGCGTCGACGCTTCGGTGGTGCTGGCGGTGGCGCAGAAAATTGTTTCCAAAGCGGAAGGCGCCGTGGTAGATCTGCGCGAGATTCGGCCTTCGGCGCTGGCTCAATCCTGGGCCGCGGAATGGAAGAAGGATGCGCGCCTGATTGAACTGATCCTGACTCAATCCAGACGCATCGTGAAAATGGACCGCGGTGTTCTGATTGCCGAGACGCTGACTGGTTTGGTCTGCGCCAACGCGGGGGTCGATCAGTCCAATGTCGAAGGCGACGATTTCGCGACAGTGTTGCCGGCAGATCCCGATGCTTCGGCAAGCCGGCTGCGCGCGAGCCTGGGGTGCGGCGCGGTGATCATCACCGATACATTCGGCCGGCCCTGGCGCGAAGGCCTGGTGGATGTCGCCATCGGAGTGTCTGGCCTGGATCCCTTGGAGGATCATCGCGGGCGCACGGACCGCCAGGGCCGCAAGCTTGCGAGCACCATTATCGCCGTGGCGGATCAACTGGCCGCCGCCGCAGGCCTCCTGATGCCGAAGGCCGGCGGATCTCCGGCTGTGCTGATTCGCGGGTTTGAGTGGCAGCCGGTGGAGGGCTCCGCGCGTTCGCTGCTACGCAAACCGGAGCAGGACTTGTTTCGCTGAATGCGTTCCGTTTGTGGGGCGGACGCCGCCGTCTTGATGAAAAATGCGCCGCCAAGCCGACCAGGGGGTCGGCTGCCCGCACATGAGAATGAATCAGGGGGACCGCCCCACCTTAAGAACGCAGCAGGGCCGGCGCGAGTTCACGCCACTCGCGCAACGGCAGCGTTTGGGAGTCCGCGGTGAGCACCTGAATACAAACGTGGTCCGCGCCGGCCGAGTGGTGCGCCCGAATCCGATTCCGGATCGCGTCCAGGTCGCCCCACGCAATGATTGCGTCAATCAGCCGGTTGCTTCCGCCCTCTTTGAAATCCCCTTCGTCAAATCCGAGCCTCAGAAGATTATTGGTGTAGTTGGGCAGCGTGAGATAGAGGCCAAGGAAGTCCCGGCCGATCCGCCGAGCCTTGTCCGCGTCCGTTTCCAGCACCACGGCTTGCTCGGGACACAGATAAGGGTTGGGGCCCAATATCTCCCGGGCCTGGGCGGTGTGTTCCGGATTCACGTTGTAGGGATGCGCACCGTCGGCGCGTTCGGCGGACAGCTTCAGCATCTTCGGCCCCAGCGCCGCCAGAACGCGCAAGGGCCTGGTGGGAGGCGGAACGGACCGGTACGGCGCTTGATCCATGGCATCCAGATAGGCGCGCATCGTCGCCACCGGTTTCTCATATCGATGGCCGCGCAACTGTTCCACCAGCGGCGCGTGGGAGACACCCAGCCCGAGCAGAAATCGATGGGGATACGCTTCCGCCAAAGTTTTCTGTCCGCAGGCCATCGCGACGGCATCGCGCGCGTAGATATTCGCGATTCCGGTGGCGATGACCATGCGCCGCGTTCCCGCCAGGAGCATGCCCGCGTTGGACAGCGCTTCACGCCCGGCTGCTTCGCCGAACCATAGAGCCCCGTACCCGAGATCCTCCAGTTCGCGGGCAGTCTCCTGAGCTTTTGCGGCAGGAAAATCCTCGAGTTGCCGCGTCCAGATTCCGACTGGACCGATTTGTATCGATGTTTGCGCCATAGCTCTCCCTCGCTTTCTTAGGATAGATCGCGGGCGGGAGAGGCGGGAACCAGTTCAGGCGTGGGCCTTGGCGACGGAACGCGCGGCCTCCTCGTCTTTGTCGGCGATCCCCGTACCCGCGAGCTGTTCAGACAAAAACCAGACCTGAAACTCGTTGGTACGAAGGACTTCGCTGATCAGCAGGTCATTGGTTCCATCGTCGCCGCCGGCGGCTGCGGCTCGCGCGGCCTCGCGGGTGTCCTCAATGATCAATTCGTGCGCCTGCAACAAACGAAACAGCTGCATGGTGGCGTCTTCGCGGCCGCGGGGCGGGCGCGTGATCCGCGTTGTTTCGGCGACATCGTGGGCCATGGCGATCGCAACTCCCCCGAGGGTCTGAACGCGTTCGGCCACGGCGTCGACAATCTCGGCCTGTTCGCCAAAGTGCTTGTCAAAAAGAAGGTGGAGCTGGTAGAAGGTGGGGCCGGAGACTTGCCAATGGTGCTTCTTGTACATATCGCGCAAGGTCATGGTGTCGGCGAGAATCTGATTCAGCCGGTCCACGCTGGCCAAGCGAACTCTGTGATCGAGTGAAATGGGCCGGTTCGCCACTGTTCCGTATTTTTGGATCTCAGTTTGGCGGGCGGCCGCATTGGTTTTGTTCGAAGGAGTGTTTTTCATAATATTCCTGTTCTATGGCTAGCACGCGGAAGGCCATATTGGTGTTTCCTGCGAACAAGTATATTCCTCGCGAGCCTGCTCCGAAGGAAGCCGGCAGCGGTAATATTTAGATAGAAATCGTAA
Source organism: Bryobacterales bacterium (assembly GCA_963765185.1). Taxonomy (GTDB): domain Bacteria; phylum Acidobacteriota; class Terriglobia; order Bryobacterales; family Bryobacteraceae; genus Palsa-187. The sequence goes on along the minus strand of CAVXWB010000012.1, from coordinate 62,579 downwards.
GCGTGAGATTGGCTCATGGTATCGCGTCCGTCCTTCCTTTCCTTTGGTATTGCGCTCCTCCCCGTCGCGCTCCTCGCTCAAGAACCTCAACGTGATGTTGGCCGGGTGATTCGCGCAGGCCGGCCCATCCACGTGGTAGCTTTCGGCGATTACGGCTCCGGCAGTCCGCAGCAGGCCGCGGTTGCGAGCGCCATCGCTCAACGGAACGCAAGCCTGCCCTTCGATCTGGGCATCACGCTGGGCGACAACTTCTATTTCTGCGGCGTGCGCAGCGTCAACGACCCGAAATGGCAGACTCGCTGGGAGGATATGTACACGCCGCTCGGCTTCCCGTTCTACGCCGCTCTGGGCAATCACGACTACGGTCATCCTCCCATCATTTGCCCGATGCAAAAGAGTTCTCCCGAGGCGGAAGTGGCTTACACCGCGCACAGCCAGAGCTGGCGCATGCCGGCGAGATACTACACCTTCAAATCCGGACCCGTATTGTTTATCGCCATTGACACCGAAGGATGGTCGGCCGAGCAGCTTGAATGGATCAAAGCCACGCTGGCCGCCTCCGCCAACGACCGCGATATCAAGTGGAGGATTGTCTACGGGCATCATCCGATCTACACATCCGGCGTCCACTTGAATGAGCGCAGGATCAGCGTGCTGCGCGTGCAGCTTCTTCCGATCCTAAAGGCCGCCCACGTGGATGCCTACATTTGCGGCCACGATCACGACCTGGAACATCTGCGCTCGGATGGAATGGAATTCCTGATCTGCGGCGGGGGTGGCGCCAAGCTTCGTGGCTTCGCCGGGCCAAGAGAGCCGATTTCGGTTTCGAGCGCGTCGAAATACGCCTTCCTGGACCTGATCATCGACGATCATAAGTTCACAGCCCGATACCTGGATATCCACCTCAATTCGCTGGAGAATCCGCCCCTGACCGACACGAAGTGACCGACACGAAGTGATCAGGGTGTTGTCGTTGGGTTCAGCATCTCTTCAATCACGCGCGGGAGAAGAGTCCAGATGGGCTTCGCCCGCAACTTCGTTGGCGTCGTTGCCGGCAACCAGCGGATCGCTCTCCGGCGGCAAGGGCTGCGCCGGGTGCTTGAGCCTCGCTTCGCGCCGCTGCTGATCCAGCTTGGCAGCCAAGGACTGATTCATCGTGTCGTGATGGTTATATAAGCCAGCCGTGGCGATCGACGCCAGATGAAAGAACATTCGTGCGGCCGGGCCATGGACTGTCGCGCGCATCTCGTCGCCCCGATCCCTGTCAACCTCGCGGCTTAACCCGGTCGTGTGAGCGTAATCGATCAACGCTTCGTACTGCCGCCAGCCCTCCCGGATTTCCTGATTCCAGGAGCGTTCGATGGGAGTCACATCGATCTTCTCGAGATGGCCCAACAGTTCCGCGCGAAGCTGCGGCTGAATATTTGGATCCGACCCGATGGCGTGCCGTACCAGCACGAATGCGCGCCGGCGCGCCGAACGATCGGTCGCTCCGCCGTGACGCCCATGGACGAACAGCAAAGATGACTTGGGAGCCACATAGCCCAAACGGCCGAAACCCGTGATGCTCAGCACGCCGGATGTCACGTCTTCGGCAATTTTTAGTCCAATCTCACGCCGGGGCGGATGGCCGGACCCGCGGAAATCGACTAGTAATAGGGGCGTATGCGGGTGATCGAGCGCGTACAGCCCCAAGGGAATCATCCGGACCGGTTGCGCGTCGTTGGAATCTGCGGCAGGGGAATCAGCGGCGACTGGAACGCCATTGCGGTCCAGATTCCATGTCTCCGAATAACCGTCCCAGTGACGGAGGCGTTCATCGGAAAAAGGACTCGAAATGTTGAGAAACTGGCGATCGAAGTTATGTTCGGGAGGTTTTCTCCAGATCCGTCTGAGCAACCCACAGGATGGCGAAAGAAGCGGCTAGTCCGGCAGGCTCCAGCGGCGCGAGATACAGGCCGGAGTCTTCCGCGCGCTGGCGCAGCAACTCCCAGTTGTGGCCGCGTGTCTCGGTATCTTTCGCTCGTTGCTTTTCTCGATCGCGCTGAAGATATTCGTCGGCAACCAGGCCGCCGAGCGGATGCCCGGTGAGTTCGAGTCGTTCCTCGACGGCCTGAATTTCCTCCGGGGTGACCTCATCCGCGGTGACGTCGCTAAGAGTGGCCGGCAGCAGGGTCGAGAGCACATCGCTGGCCTCCCACAGATGCGTCTTGCGGTACTCCCCATAGTTATCGAAAAAGGAGTGCGTCGTGAGCCGCGCCAAAGCGCCGATGGGATTCAATACCTCGCTTTGCACTCCCGCGACAGCCATTCCGGTCCACGTGCCATGGGATGGATCGCCGAGGTCGACAACGGCGCGTGGCGGCTTGGGACCAGGACCGCGGTCGAGTCCCGCACGATGATAAAGAAACGGAATCCCGCCTGCGATCCGCTGCCAGACGGACGGCTGCGAATAAGTAAACACCCAGACTTGCCGGATCCGGTCATTCCCCGGGTCGGAGTCGTTGAGGGTGTCCTTAAGGATTGTCAGCAGCGGAAGTTCCGTGTGGCCGTTGGCGGACGCGGGTTGCTCCGGCAGCGGCTCGAAAAACGTGATTAACTCCGCGCCCGATTCAAGCGGCACAAGCTCCGTGCATAGCGCAGTTTTTGCAGGCGAGGCAACTACTTCGACCGGCTCGGCAGCCCAGATCGCCCGGTTCGTCAGCAGGAGGAAAGAAAGCTCGTGGCGCGAGCGAGCTGGCTCATGCCGGGCATAAGGTGCAATTTTAGTTGCCACTGTCGCGCTGTCATTGGGGAAGCTCTTTTTGCTGGTTCCCCCTGGTGAAACGTGTCGCGAGAGCTGCCGGTGTACTGGCAGGTGCCGAAAAACAACGGGGCGTTTCGATCCGCCGTGACAGAAGGCCAGCGCACCAAGTGAAGGGCGGTCGCGGTGCGCAACGTGATCAAGATTCACGGCGAGCCCGGAAGCGGCGTCCCAGGCATGCGAAAGAATTGACTTGAAGAGGGCGGTTTGATGTAATGAAGGCTGCCCGCCAACATTGCTCCTCAGTAGCTCAATGGTAGAGCATTCGGCTGTTAACCGAAGGGTTGTAGGTTCGAGTCCTACCTGAGGAGCCAAAGTTATCACAGACTTACAGGGGCCTGCCGTCACCCGAAAACCTTCACCTTGCCCATTTCCTTGCCCTAGCCATCAAAGAAGAGGTAGACTATCGGTCGAAGGAGGGGCTATGAGCGTCTACAGGCCAAACTACCGCGACACGAAGACAGGCAAGCTCAAGCGGCAGGATGTTTGGTGGTACAAGTTCTCGTTTGCGGGGCGACACATCCGAGAGTCGAGCAAGTCTTCGCGGAAGACAATCGCACAGGAAGCCGAAAAGAAGCGACGGCTTGAGCTTGAGCGGGGCTTTAACAATCTTGCAGACACGCGGCGCGAGCGGATTCGAACTGTTGCAGAACTCGCGGATGAGTTCTTCGAAGGCTACAAGCTCCGCAGTCCGAAGTCCGCGACCTTCGCGGAATATGCTCTTGGTCATGTGAAGCGACTGCTCGGCAAGGGCATGTCGATTGACGTGAGCGACGCTACTGTAACCGGCTACCAGACAGCGCGGCTGAAGGAGGAAGCTTCGCCGAAGTCGATCAATGAAGAGGTGGGCTTCCTCCTCAGAATCCTGGATGAGCACGGCGACATCCTCCGCGCAAAGCTTAAGCGGAAGGGCAACCTCAAGTTGAAGGTCGCCCGTACAGTAGCAAAGGCATTTTCCATCCAGGATAAAGAGAAGTTATTGGCTGAGGCGAAGAAGCGCCGGTCACCGTCGGTTTACTCTGCGCTCGTACTGGCGCTTCACTGCGGTCTGAGGGACGCGGAACTGCGCGGCCTGACCTGGGGCCGGGTTGACCTAGACGGGGCCGTGCTGGCTGTAGGGGACTCGAAGACCGAAGCTGGTGAAGGCAGGACCGTGCCCTTGAATGCGGACGTGCTTACCGCGCTGCTGGAGCACCGGAAGTGGTTTGTAAAGAAGTTCGGAGCGACGTGGGATGAATGGTTCCTATTCCCCTTCGGAAAACCGCAACCTGTTGACCCATCCAGGCCAGTGACGAGTTTCAAAGGGTCATGGATCGAGATTCGCAAAAAAACCGGCGTCACAGGACGATGGCACGATAACCGGCACACTTGGGTTACCGATCTTGCCGAGTCCGGGGAAGCCAGCGATGAAACTATCCGTTCTCTGGCGGGTCATGTGTCAAAGCAAATGCTGAAGCACTACAGCCACATTCGCATGGAAGCCAAGCGCAAGGCAGTCGCCGCGTTGGTTGCCAAGCACGTGGCCACCACCGAAAAGAAATAGCAGGCACCGCGTCCTTCGGTCTGGACACGCACGCGGGGCTGTGGCTATAAGCGAAACTGATACTATGTATAAGGAACGCTTATGATCGTTTTTAGGTACACATCGACGCGCACGCGGGGCCAGAGCGGTCACCCGCGATTCGGCCAGGTAAACGGCGACCGCCTACCACCTTAGAATCAACAACTTACGATGAACATATAGCGAAGTATTATACCGCACTAGACGACTCCAGATTGTTACTATGCAGACCACTACATAGGTAGCCAAGCTACATAGGGGTGACGTACTATAAGCTTTCCCAATAGCTAGTATCACCAGCGGGCCTGGTGGCCATTCAGGGCCTGTATCAGGGCCTCCTTCCTCGCCTGCCGCCCCACGCCCCGCGCGTCCAGCACGGCCATCAGCCAGCGCCCGTGTCACCCTCTCCGCCCTGCCATCCACCGTCAGCAGGAACCAGGCCGTCGTCATCATCGTTCGTTCTCCCTTCGCTCATATCAGCTCGCTACAGAGGTAGCCTTTTCCCCCCATCCAGGAAGGTTCCGACGCTTCTTAGCAGCGCTCATAAGTTTGTCGATGGCCGCGAGTCGAAGGTCTGTTTCAGGGCCTCCGCGTGATGGCGCGTTCACGCCTGGATTATTATCGGGCGTTGTGTCGAGCGCTCCAGTCTCGCGTAAATGGGCTTCCAGTTCGGCGCGTAGGCCGTGCTCGATGAAGTGAAGCATTTCCATTGCCCAACTATTCGAATCGTTAGCCCAATCGCTAAGCGTCTCGAAGACGGCAAACGGAACGTCGGTCATCTCACCATTAGCGCCAGTATCGCAACCGAGACCTTTCATAGCCGCGTCTACGGAATCATACTTAAGTTCTTTCATGTTAGGTGTTCCTTATTGGCTTATTCTGACTTACTTACTACAATGCCTCTAGTCGCGTATTAGACGCGCTGAGACGCGCCCATGATAGCAGAGACAGGGCTTCCCCTCCAGTGAATGATAAACGCGCTACACGGCGACCTTTTCACTCTCCTGGATGGGAAAGGTTTTGCTTGAGTGATTATGCTTAGCCGAACACTAATAGCACTTCAAGTTCGGATTCGGTTTCATTTTCGGTTTCGGTTTCGGATTCAATCTCCTCTGTTCTCCTCTGTTCTGTTCTGATCTGCTCTGCTCTGCTCTGATCTGTTCTCCTCTGTTCTGTCTGGCAGGTGCTTCCTAGCACGTGCTTGCCCTCCGAGTCTTCCGGCCTTTGCTTTCTCCCCGGTTTCGCGGATCGCTTCGAGCATGACCGGGTTAGATAAGCTCTTGGGATCGCTTGTACATGGCGCGAAGTTCTTGGATACGACGGGCCACGCGGCGTTAAACTCTTCCGGCGATACCGCCGCGAGTACCGCAAGGTGCTTAATATCTGCCGGTATGCCGCCGCCACGTTCGTAGCAGTACCAAAGCAAATCGAGATAAATAGCTCGCTGGCTGGTATTCATCAGAAGCCGCGTGTCTGAGGAAAGCCACTTGGCCGCGTAGAAACGGACCCAGGGTAATGATGGCATACTAACTCGCTCCCGCGCCGCTGCTTCTCGGTCGTGGATCTAGGACCGCCAACTTGGACGCTAAGAGCCTGGGGCCAATGCGCTCAAGCCGTCGCCGTAGCCACTCTTCACGGCTGCATAAGATGAGGTTGCCGATTCTCAACAGGCCCGTGTCATCCTCTGTTTCGTCTAATCCTTCATCGTCGCCACAAATATTCATAAATCAATCTCCTGGAGAAAAAAGGCTTGGGGGCCTGAATGGAAGCCCCCAAGGGTGCCCAGCATGTCGGGCGGGAGGCTCATTTCGCGCGCGACTCGCCGGGCAAGGTCGTTAGCGGCGATGGGCGGTTTCGGCTAACTGCCGTGGCGAAATAGTCTCGCTGCTATAAAGCCAGCGACCGCGTTCGGCATAGCGCTCGATGCGGCCTCCGCCGCGTTCGATGAGCCAGTCGCGTGCTTCCTGGATGGTGGAGAAATCTTCCTCTTTCGCGCGGTAGGTTCGACACGAATGGGACGCCGCCAAAAGCATCATAGTTGCTCGCGGCGTGAAACGGAGTCTTGGGATTGTTCATTTGGCGGCCTCCAACTTTTCGCGCGGCGTGAACTTGGCGAGTACTTGGTCATATTGTTCAACCCATCCTCCAGAGCCGCGCTTGCGAAGCCACTCCTTCGCGGATTTAGGATTGGCAAAGTACTCTTCCCGTGAATCGGGTCCTTGGGTGACGGCGCGAAACTCTCGATGCCCTGGCTGGACAACTGCGGCTACGGTGTCATCGGCATCGAGGTAGATGACGCCTCCGCCGCCTGCCCGAAGGAGGAACGCCGTGGCTGTGCCGAGAGTGGCGTGATAGGTGACCTCGCCGTGACCGCTACCGTAGGCTCTACCTCTGTTTATGAGGCTCTGAGAGGGGTCGCGGCCATCGCCGTTAAGGTTACTTACCGCACGGAACTTCTTATTGGCGTTCATTTAGTAGGTCACCTGGAGGCATTTAATCGAACCGCCGCCGCCATCACACAGGGCGCAGTCGTATCTCTGTAGGAGCAGGAACGCCACTTGCCCGAACTCTGCAAACCGCTCGCCCAATCTATATAGAATAGGAGTGACACGCCTTACTCGAAACTGCTTGAAATCACCAAACAATAAAACATTCCGACTTACAACAGGCGAGCTAGCAACAGTCTGGAGATTATCTAGAGCGTTATTCACGCGGATTGGATATCCGAAGACGTAATCTTCGGCCACGTTATCGCTATGAAGCTGCTTAAAGGCGGGATTGCCCACGGTGTCGGTCGCTTTCCGAAGGTATGCCAGGGTCGAAGACGAACACTGCCAGGAGGCATTAGGCCGGTAGATAGGATCGACCGAAGCCTCCAGGGTCGCGAAGTCATCCGGCGTGGGGACCTGAGGGGTAGGATTGCCAAGGAGGCTACTGGTGACGGTGTTACCCTGCGCGATGATTGAAGTGACGATGCCTTTAGGTTGGTTAGTGCCGGTACCTGTCGTCAGCAGCGGATTTAATCCACGGCCAATACGGACTGCTAGCTTTCGCGCTAAATACGCCGGAAAATCAAATCCCGCGTCGCCCATAAGCTCGATGGACACTTTGATAAGACCGCTGCTCAGTTTGAAAGCGCCGAGTACCTGCTGCCCCAAGACCGGAATGTCTTGCATGGGGTTTTGCTGACCTTCACCGATGATGGTCGCTGCAATCGATGTATCGTTATCGCTCGGGCGATCTAGATTTCGGCCATGCTCCGTATCGTCGAAAGTCACGACAGAGCCATCGGTAAGCGGGCCTACTTGCTTGAGAGCCTCATCCACCATGTTTGAAAAGGCCACCGGCACCAGCGCGCCTGATCCGGTTGCGACGCCGGTACCCATGCCACTCTCGCCCAAATCGCGAATCTCGATTCGGGAATCGCTGACGCGCTTAATCACGCCAGTATCTTCTCGGCCGAGTCGTAGGAACTGGCTGAATGCATCGAGCTTTCGTCGCTCGGTCTCAGTATCGATGCCGCGCTCCAAATCACTAGCCTCGCGCAACAAGGCGTCGAGAGCCTCCCGCTTATAGGCCGGGAGCGGCCCTCTGCTTGCCAAAATGTCTTTCACTTGCTGGCCGATGTTCTGTCGGCGTTGGCTGAAAAGGTCTAACATATTTACTGAATCGTTCCTTAGTTGAGTTATGGTGCTGCGTTGCGGAATGCCTCAGGGATTGAAGTCATCCCAGGAAGGACTCTTATTACTGCCGCTGCGCCAGACGGGTTAGGAACTGGCGTGCTCTTGCGAGAAGCGCTGCCTCTGCCGGATCTAGCGGAGCCTGCGCGATGGCCTGCTGTATCCGGCTTCGCAACTCAGCAGGGCAACTTGAGCTTGCGAAGGCTGCGAGTGCCAGCCGGTTTCGTGCGGGATCGTCCTCATCTTCACCGTCGTCAACGTCGGCGCTGGTGTCGGAGTATTGTGGGTAGACGACCGGGGAGACATCATAAAGGTCGACATCTTGAAGTTCCCGTAGGTCGCGGCGACGGCCTTTTCCATCGGCAATGATGGACCATACGTCCCCGCCAGGAGGGACGGTAAATCCGAAGCTGGAGCCGCTGATATTCTGAGTTCTCAAGTTTTCCAAGCAATCATCTCCGCTGCGGGTCATGGCAACCTTACAGCGGTACTTCAGGCCCGTTGAATCCTCGCTCAGACTAAGGGAGTTATTTGCAACCCGCCCGAGAATATGGTCTGGATTGTGATTAAACAGACAACGGCAATCTTGACGCTGTCTTATCGCCCTGGCGAATGCTCCAGGTTTTACGACTTCTAAGAACTCTCCACCCACGTCAGTAGGTATGTTGAATCTGGCCGCGTACCCACTTATTAAGCGGCCTTTCGCCACGGTAGCGCCTGGGCCACGCTTTAAATACCTACGTTCTGTTGTTTCCATGTTGTCCTTTTTAGAAAAGCTTCCGCTGTCGTTCCTTGTAACTAACCGGCGCAACTAATCGGCATCTATGTCCGGTGACTAAACAGGTGGTGCCTCCGACTTCTTTCAACACGCGCGTGTCAATCAGTTTCGTAATGACTGGGCGCACTTTGTTCGGGTCCACGAATCCCAAGCGCTCCATCACCTGTCTGTCGGTCAATGGTTGCTTGGCTGCTTGGTACACGCCGAGGATTTGAGTCTTCCGGCGAGACCGCGTATCACTAGCCTTGTTATGGGCGACGGCGCTATTGCTGTGGATCGCATGTTGCTGATGCTTCATCGCGTTTCCTTTCCCACCATGGCTAGTGGTCTGGTTTCGATTCGTTCGCCGCCCGAGGGACGGCTATTTATCCAGTCGTCCAAGGCCTGGACGGGGTAAAGAATCCTTCCGCCCGTGCAGCCGAGCCTACCGGAGACTTTGACGTACCTGGGGCCGGTGTTACGCATGCGCAGCGAGCGCAACATGCGTAGCCCGAGTCCATATGTTTCGGCTACCTGCGATTCGGTTAGCAGTTTGGCCGCAGAACTATCCATGTAGTAGTTATTCCTTCCTGTGTTTTGATTTGCCCCGGACGGGGCGGAGGCTTAGGTTACGCCGCGTGCGCGGCTTTATTCCCGCTTTTGCGTTTCTATAGTGTTATATACCGTTGCTTTTTCTTTTTTCTGCCCTCTTGGGAGCGCGGGAACCCTAAGCCGTGGAAACGCGGCAAATAGAGGCGATATAAAAGACGACGGCAGTGGCACAAAGTTGCCCTGTCGTCGTGTTTTGGCGGCTAGAAAGGGTGCTAAGCGCGTGAGTTTTGGCCTGAGCGGGACGATTCCGATAACGAGCTTGTTAATCTTCTGCTTCATGCGCATACGGGTCGCCATCTTCCAAGCTGTAGACCAGGATGCTTTGCCTTCCCGCATGATCGTTCGATATGTAGTCGCCGGTATTTTCAACCATCCAGCGAATGAAGCCGCTGTGCGCTTCCCTTGCTGTGAGCGCAAGAACACCGCGTCGATTACAACCGTCCGCGCATGTGGCGTCTTGATCCCTTTCGCCCCTTGGCTTGCTCTCCAGCCCTCCGCTTCGTCGCCGAGAGTTCGTCCCGCGTCAGCGGGACAGCCTTATTCGCGCGGCGAATCCAGGACTTCAGTCGAACCATCTCAAGGCGCAGCGTGTCTCTAGCTGAAGGCCCCGTGACCCGTGGGAGGTCAAGCTCCGCAAGGAGTTCCATGATTTGTTCGGCTTCGTTGACTGCCTGTGTAGCCCGCTGACGTCCCTCCCCAGCCATGAGCACCTTACCTCTTTCTGGACGGACCTTAACATTGCGTCCCGTCCGTTTCTCTGGACGACGCTAATGCTAGCGAGCTTCTACCGCCAGTCAAGTTTCTAAGCACCGCGCTTTCTCTCACCTTGCCCAAAACCATGCCCACCAGGGTCGAAAAAGGACGTCAAAACACGCCTACAGCAAGTAAATCTCCAAACCTGTAACACCTATATATTTCATGTATGTACATGAATCCAGGTAGCACAGGGGCCGGGCTGTTAACCGAAGGGTTGTAGGTTCGAGTCCTACCTGAGGAGCCAAATATTCTAAAGGACTTATCTCTCCCCGCTGGTTCACTGCGCGCTCGTCCCAACCCTACGGAGGTTGCGCAAATTGGCGCGATAGTGAGGGTTTCCCATTCTCCTGCGACGCAGGAAATTGCTCTGGGAATGCCGAGGGTGGGGCCATTCCGGTTCCGACGGCCCCTATCCTCTGAAGCTCTTTGAAGGACTCCCAACGGTTTACAGCCCGTTCCCGGTAAGGTTTCTCTCGTTGGCGCTACGCCAGTTTTGCAGAACAGAGTTCGGCCCGCGCGGGATCTCGCAGGAACGCTGGAGTCTCCACCACTGTCATTGGAACAAGCAAAGTGGGCCTGCTAAGCTGATGGATCACGGCATGGACTCTGCGTCTCTCTCCCTCGGCTTGACTCCGCACGGCAGGCTGGTCTTGACTCCGGATGCCGATTCGCTGCCTCTCGACCACGAACTTGGAGAGCGACTCCGGCAGACGCGGGCTCCAATCACGCTGAAATCGCGCCGACGACTTCATCTGTCGTCACAATGCCACTAGCGTAGTTTGGGAGATTGACTTCGAGAGCGGCGTGCATGTTTTCATCCGAGTAGCTCGCTGTCGCGTTTTTCACTACCGTGACATCATAGCCGAGCTCGGCGGCATAGCGAACCGTGGCCTCAACACAGGTATGCGCGATCAGTCCTATGACGATGAGTTTCTGAATGCAATGTTTTTTGAGCTGCAAATCCAGATCCGTGTTGGCGAATCCACTGGAACACCAATGCTCCGCGGCCATGACATCGCCCGCGCGAGGTTCGAACCCGGCGCGGATCTCGCCACCCCAGGTATCGTACTCGAACGACTTTCGTGACCATGCTGCCTTCTGGATTGGCGCAATGTACTTCCAAGTCTCGAGTCGCCGGCATGCCGGGAACTAACGCAGCTACGTCGGTCGATCCGCTTTCGTGACCGCGATCAGGCAACAGCGATTCCGGAATTTAATTACTGAACAGAGATGGAAACCGCGTTGCTGGGTCGGCCCAGGTACGTCAGCACGACGGGCACGGATGGCCCGGGCGTCACGCCGACAGGAACTTGGAAGTTGATTTGGAAGTACCCGGGATAACCGGGAGCATCGCCGAAGAAGACGATCTCCGCTAACTGCCCGCCCACTTCGACCTGAGGCGGAATGACACCGCCTTCCGCCAGGCTGGTGGTGTACATCGACAGGAAATCGCCGGCAGCGGCAGGGTTTTGAGACGAAGCGATCTGCCCAGTCGTCGCATTCCAGATCGCACCCTGGCCTTGTCCGTTCCCCGCAAGAGAAAACAGCGCGGGAGCTGGAATCAATACGGGCGGATTATAGAGTTCGGCAGTGGAAGAATCGGCCGCCGTAGAACCCCCGCCGGCCATCAAGACCTTTCCGTTATTCAGCAGGGTGGCTGTCCGAATGGCCCGTGGAACCACCATGTTGCCAGTAGGCGTAAATACACCACTCACTGGATCGTAAACTTCGGCACTCGCCAAAAGGAGAACGTTATGAATATCAGAGCCTGCCATCAGCGCGCTGCCGTCGGGTAGCAAGGTGGCCGTCTGCTCGGCTCGCGGCGTAGTCAGGCTCCCGGTTGCGGTGAAGGCTCCGGTCGATGGGTCGTACAGTTCCGCGCTGGAGCGATTCCCACTTTCATCTTCGCCTCCGGCCACCAGGACCTTGCCGTTCAGCAGCAAAGTCGCTGTGGGCAAACTCTCGGAATAAGACTTGCCGATCGACGCCCCGGTGGGTGTGAACGAGCCGGCAGTAGGATCGTATAGCTCGGCGGCGCCTGACTCCCAAAGGATCAGAACCCTTCCGTCAGGAAGCAAGCTCGACACCGCTGCCTGGCCGGTGTTAGGGCTGGAGGGGCTGCTGGTGTACGGTCCCGCCGGCGAGAATGTGCCACTCGCGAGATCGAATAACTCGGCCGCGGGGACGACGTCAAGGCTACCGCCGGAACCTCCCGCGATCAAGACTTTGCCGTTTCCCAGCAAGATGGCTTGATGGTAGGTGTGCGCGGAGATCATGTTACCTGTAGGGGAGAAGGTTCCTGTGGAGGGATCATAGATTTCCGCGCTGTTCAAAGGGCTGTCGATGATGCCTCCCGCGACCAGGACTCTACCGTCCGGGAGCAGAGTCGCGGTATGCCCGGCGCGTGCGGTCCCCATGTCGCCTGTGACGGCAAATGTTCCGCTAGCCGGGTCATAGAGTTCCGCCGTGTCCGCCGTGGCCAGAGTTTGGGCACTCACCGCGCCTCCGGCGACCAAGACCTTGCCGCTTATCAGTAGCGTGGCCGTATGGAAGGTGCGGGGAGCCGCCATTGAACCAGTCGCGGTGAACGTTCCCGGTGATTGCGCCGAGAGAGGCGGCACACAAACGAGAAAGGCAACTGTGCGAATGAGTTTAGCTTGATTCATTCTGAACTCCGTTACTGAACACCGATCATCACCGTGTTGCTCGAACGGCCGATGTAGAACAACACGACCGGCACGGACGATCCGGCCGTCACGCCGGCTGGAACCTGGAAGTTGATCTGAAAATATCCGGGATAACCCGGAGCGTCGCCGAAGTAGAGGATCTTGGCCGCGTTGCCGCCCACCGAAACCTGCGGCGGGATCGCACCGCCTTCAATCAGGTTGTTGGTATAAGTGGAGAGGATATCGCCTGCGTGTGCGGGGACGAAGGCTCCGCCCGGAGAAACAAAGGTGCCGGTCGCGCCATTCCAAACCACCGCCTGTCCGGTGGAGGTCGTAAACAAGGCAGGCGCTTTGGTTGGATTTGCGGGATGGTAGATTTCCGCTTGCGCGATCTGGTAACTCGTAGGATAGGCGCTGTTATCGCCCCCTGCCAAGAGAACCGTACCGTCCGGAAGCAAGGGACCGCAGCAGCCGGATCGGCCGTTCATCATGTTTCCCGCGGCGGTGAACGTGTCGGCAACGGGGTCGTAGATCTCGGCGCGATTGTCTGGACCAAATTCGTGCGCGGCCGTAGAGTTTCCCGGACAAATCCAGCCGCCGGCGAGCATGACCGTGCCATCGCCCAGGAGGGTGACGGACTCCTGGATCTGGCTTACCAGCCTCTTTCCAGCGGTCAGGCGAAAGCTCTTGGATAGAGGGTCGTACAGTGGAAGCTGCCCTCCGGGCACACCGCCGCCGCAACTCAGGTCGTCCTCGCCGGAGACGAAGAGTACTTTTCCGGTGGCGAGCAAGATCGCCGCCTCACTATAGACAGTGAAGTTCAGAGGAGTAAAGGCAGCCTGAACGGGATCGTAAATTGCGGTATCGCCGCTCCAGTATGCCGTCACCAGTACCGTCGCGTCCGGTAGAAGCGTGGCCGTGCCGGAAACCCCCTCGCCCGGCCAGGTGCCCGCTGCGCTGAAGGTGCCCGAAGCCGGGTCGTAGATTTCCGCTGTCAGGTTCACGGGAATGGCTGTGGGGATTTGAGGTTGGTTATACCCTCCCATGAACAGCACTCTGCCGTCCGAAAGCAGGATGGCTTGCGCCCCCGCCCGAATGACGGTCATGTTACCGGTGAGCGTGAAGGTTTGAGCGACCGGATCATACAGTTCCGCTCGAACGGTGTCGTACTCCGTGATCAGGAATCGTCCATCGACGAGCCGCGTGCTGGCGCTTTGGAGGAGGAACAGATTTCCTGAAACAGCGCTGAGGGCTCCCGAGGCTGGGTCGTAGATCTCGCTTCCTGGGTTGTAGGTCTGACTTCCGTAGAAGATCCTTCCGTCAGGAAGGAACATCCCGCCGCCAATGTCGGGATAGGCCGGATTGACCGCGGGCGTGAAGGTCCCCGGCGATTGCGCCAGAACTGCGGCTCCAGCGGCGAAAAGCAGAACTTGAAGAGTAACGCTGGTTCTCATCTTTCCTCCTGTCCTTGGTTAGTGAACGGCGATCGTCACGGTGTTGCTCGAACGGCCGATGTAGGACAGCACGACCGGGACGGACGATCCGGCCGTCACGCCGCTGGGGACCTGAAAATTCACTTGGAAGTATCCGGGATAGCCCGGTGCGTCGCCGAACCAAAGCACGTTGGCGAGAAGGCCGCCGACGCTGACTTGGGGCGGGATAAGCCCTCCCGCCGCGAGGCCGCTCACATACATTGACAACACGTCGCCGGCGGATGCCGGAGATTGCGGCGAAATCAATTGCCCGGTGGCCGAGCGCCAGATAGCGCCCTGGCCTTCTCCTTGCCCTGAGAGTGAGAACAATTGGGGTGCTGGAATCACCGTGCGCGGAGCGTAGATCTCCGTCGTCGAGAGAGCGATGTAGCCGCTCCCCGGCGGATAAGCGTCGGTGATACCCCCAGCGATCAAGACTCTGCCATCCGCGAGCAAAGTGGCTGTATGCTCAAACCGGGGAGTAATCAAGTCCGGCGAAGGGAGAAATGTCGCGGAGGTCGGGTCGTAGAATTCGGTTGCGCCAATCGCCAGTGCATTAGGGCCTAGGTCTTCCTCGTAGCTGCCGGTGACAAAAACGGTTCCGTCGGGTAGAAGGGTTGCAGTGTGTTCCGATCGGGGCGTCGTCATCGAACCTGTGGCCTGGAATGTTCCGCTGGAGGGATCATATAACCACGCCTCCGTCGACGGTCCGTCATCCGAATCGCCGCCATTGAACAGGACCATCCCGTTGAGCAGCAGCGTCGCCCTGGATGGATCCCGACCAAGGCGGGAGATTGGTCACCCAGCCGCTCGGGTACGTTGTCACGGCTCCAGTGAGGCTGAAGGTGTTGGTTTGTGGGTCGTAGATCTCCGCGGCGAATCCGCCGGCGATCAGGACGCGCCCATCGGCCAGCCGAGTGGATCTGCGGCAGTCCCAGCCTCCCACGGCTGGAAAGTAGGCGGAATTCATCTGAGCGATGCCGGCGCTGGCGTACGGGCCAGTTAGTTCGAAGGTGCCGGTGGCGGGATTATAGAGTTCGCCGGGAACGCCCCAGGGCGGTGGATCGTCGGTGAACAGTACCTTGCCGTTGCCTAACAGAGTCGCCGCGCAGCCTAGTGTCGTGATGCTGTTTCCTGTAATCGCGAACGTTCGAGTCGACGGATCATAGAGCTGCGCCTGCGCCCCGACCAATAAGACGCGGCCGTCTGCAAGCAGCGTGGCTTTGCCCGCGCTATCGGCGATCATCGGACCGGTCGTGGTGAATGTGCCTGTCGACGGCTCGTACACCTCGGCGTTCAGAACCGGGATTGCATCGCCGGAGCTGCCGCCCGCGATCAGGACCGTGCCATCGGTAAGCAGCGTCGCGGTGTGCAGGCTTCGTGCCGTGGCCATACTGGGGCCCGCGGATATTGCGCCCGAAGATTGCGCCAGAGCCGCGGCTCCGGCGGCGAAAAGCAGAACTTGGAGAGTAACGCTGGTTCTCATCCTTCCTCCAGATCTCGGCTCGAAGGCCGACCCTCTTGTTGTAGATCCGCGCCGGCCGGGCGAGCCGACTACGCTCCTCATCAGCATAAGGAGAAACTCCTATCGAATCAAATTGTTACCCCATTGGGGTAGGTCAATACGGCCGCAGCTCTTGAAGATTGTTTCTGAGACTCTGAAGCAGCGCGCGGCGCTGGCCGGAGCCGTTGAGCTCCGGCGGCAGGAGGGCTGCCTCGATTTGCGAAACCTTCTGGTAAATCGAGCGCCATCTTTTCTTGATCGCCTCGGTGGAGAGGCGCAGCGCAGCGGCGGCATCGCGGTCGGAGTGGTCGAGCAGCGCGAGTCGAGAAGCTGTTGCTCCACTGCGGTAAATCCAAAGCGAGGGTGTGGGCTGATCATGGCCGAACCGGGCCAGGCTGGCGTTGATTCCAGGGCTTCCTCCCGCGTCATGACCGACAGCTTCGATGGAGCGCCGCTGGGGAGCGGCCTCTCCCTGATAGACGCGCAGCCCGATCCTCGACGTAATCTCGATCATGACGGGGATCGCGTGTTCCACCCAGATTTCACGAAGAGCGAATCCCGTGTGGTAAAAATTCCACGCTTCTGTAAAACTGCCTAAGGCTTCTAGTGTTCCGGGACGGTTCACGTCGATGCCCCGCGGCGTGCCGAAGAAGTTGATCAGGCGAAGGTCCGCAGCGCGATTCGCCTCGGCGATCTCCTTACGATTCAGAAAAGCCGGCCGGCCCTCCGATTCGGCCGTAAACGCGGCATCGGTCAGGCCGCCGGGACTCGCGAGCGCGGCTTCGAGAAAATCCGGATGAAGGAACCCCGAGCCTCCCATGCCCACCATCCGGCCGGTCTCCACGTCGTCGAGTGGGCAGAGAAGAATCCGCTCGCGAGCCAGCAGATCCACAAGCAACTCTGGCATGAGTTGCCAGGTGCGCGGTGAGAAAAGTATCCGCTCCGGTTCGAGAATCTCACGGCCGCGGGCGATGTCCTGCGGCAGGGCGCGGCGATGTCGAATCTGCACGTGAGCACCTTCGAAAAATGAAATTATAGCAAGCTACGCTCTTGCCCTTTAGTTCGGCCGGACTTACGGCCGCGGTAAGTCCTAACAGCTTCAATTGCGACATCGAGCCCGATGTTGTTCCGGTACTTCAAGCAGTCGGCGATAGTCTTCTCTGGCGAATAGATGCGCACCGGCACCTCGTCCATCGCGACGGTTTCAATGCCGGCGCTGAACCTGGTTCGGAATGCCGGAATACACCCAGCGGGACACCATCGATTTTCGGAATCTGGGCATGGCTGGTCAGCGCGAGATCGACAGAATGCGGAATCTGCGTCGTCAGACCGTGGTGAGCGAGCGCCGAGATCAGGCAAACTACTGCGCGCGGAATTCGAATCGCGAAAGGAACGAGATCCGGACTGGAGAGCGGCGGAGCCGTGGACAGCCGGTAAAGTCCGCGACCGCCCTGTTATATCTCGCCAGAATCCCTGAGAGCGTAAAGCGTCCGTGGGTGAATGCCGAACCGGATCACGTTCGCCGTGAGCAGCATGCCCCCGTGTTTGACGAACACGTGGCGTGCTTTCGCGAGTCCTGTGTCGGCGGCTGGCATTGGATAGACTCCACGGATAGTATTAGCCGTATCCGAGGATTGTATCCGCTCGTCAGTTCCCCCAACGCGACGCTCGGTCTATTTGAGGCCTGCTGTTTGATCATTGATAACTGAGCCCCTCACAGCGAGAGTCTATGTCCGAACTTTTCCCCTTGGTTAACGGCGTGGAGAATCTAGCGCATTTCCAGTTCTCCAAAACCGTGTTCGGATCTGTGTTCCTCTCGGGGAGCCAAACATTCTAAAGGACTTATCTCTCCCCGCTGGTTCACTGCGCGCTCGTCCCAACCCTACGGAGGTTGCGCAAATTGACGCGATAGTGAGGGTTTCCCATTCTCCTGCGACGCAGGAAATTGCTCTGGGAATGCCGAGGGTGGGGCCATTCCGGTTCCGACGGCCCCTATCCTCTGAAACTCTCTGAAGGACTCCCCAACGGTTTACAGCCCGTTCCCGGTAAGGTTTCTCTCGTTGGCGCTACGCCAGTTTTGCAGAACAGAGTTCGGCCCGCGCGGGATCTCGCAGGAACGCTGGAGTCTCCACCACTGTCATTGGAACAAGCAAAGCGGGCCTGCTAAGCTGATGGATCACGGCATGGACTCTGCGCCTCTCTCCCTCGGCTTGACTCCGCACGGCAGGCTGGTCTTGACTCCGGATGCCGATTCGCTGCCTCTCGACCACGAACTTGGAGAGCGACTCCGGCAGGCCCTCGAACGCGGCTCGGGCCACGGGCTTCTGTTATTGGGAGCGGACGAAGCGGGAACAATGCTGCCGCCGGCAACCTCCTACTGGCGCGAATTCGGCGTCCGCTATGTGACGGCTCGGTGCACCCAGCAGGAGGGTGACCGAAAAGTGAGTGTCGCGGCGCCTGACCAAGAACTGGAGAACCTGACGCTGGCCGCGCCGCCGATGATGGGCGGCGAATACTTGACCGCCGGAGTCCTGCGCTCCTTGTGGAAGGAACTGGACGCAGCATTTGCGATCGAGCTGGCGGAATCCAAATGCAATGTGCAGGACTTCCTGAAGCGGCGGAATCCGGCTTGGAACCTGGTTGGCCGGGTGCATTTCAATCTCGCCGAGAATCGCAAGGACCCGGACGCCCCGTTTGCCTTTCTGGCGACATATACCACCCGGCTTTCGGCGCAGGCCAAGGCGCAACATCTCCCGTTGGGACAGGCTCTGCGCGAGTACGCGGGTGCGGCAAACAAGGATCGCCTTCTGTCGCTTCTTGTTCCGGTGCAGCGCGCCTCGGAGACATGCCCGTGGCTTAAGGCCATGGCCGATACGGGCGAGATCTACCATCCGCTGCGCTGGACACCGGGCGAAGCGCTACAGCTCTTGCGGGATGTCCCGCACCTGGAAGCGGCAGGCGTGGTGGTGCGCATGCCGGCCGCATGGCGGGGCAATCGTCCGCCCCGTCCGCGCGTGACCGGCGCCGTGGGAGGCAAAGCGCCATCGGGCCTGGGCCAGAACGCGCTCCTGGATTTCAGCATGGAAGTCACGCTGGACGGCGTGCGTCTGACGGCCGCCGAAATCAACGACCTGCTGAGTAAGTCCGACGGCCTGGCGCTGGTTCGAGGACACTGGATTGAAGTTGACGGGGAGCGCCTGAAACGCACGATTGAGCGCTTTCAGGAAGTGGAGCGCACAGCCACCGAGAAGGGGCTGGCTTTCGGCGAGGCGATGCGGTTGTTGGCGGGCGCCGATGTTGCCGCAGGTGACGAAGATACCTCCGCCACCGCCGACTGGGCACAAGTGAGTGCCGGTCCTTGGCTAGAGGAGACCTTGAAGGGGCTGCGCGACCCGCGGGGGTTGGCGCAAGTCGATCCAGGCGATGCACTGAAAGGCGTGCTGAGGCCCTACCAGCAAGTGGGCGTGCGCTGGCTTTACTTGCTGGCCAAACTCGGCCTGGGAGCTTGCCTTGCCGACGACATGGGACTCGGCAAGACCATCCAGGTGCTTTCGCTGTTGCTGGTTCTTAAGGGAGGAGCCGGCGTCAATGCGAAACTTCTGCCAAGATCCGGGCCAAGCCTGCTGGTGGCGCCGGCTTCTCTGCTCGCCAACTGGGCGGCGGAGATCGAACGCTTCGCGCCTGGTCTGAAGCCGCTGATCGCACACCCCTCCGCGATGCCCGCGGCCGAACTCAAGGCGCTTGTGCCGGAGCGGCTGTCTGGGGTCGATCTGGTCATTACCAGCTACGGCTCGTTACTCCGCGCGCCGTGGATCGCGGAGATCTCCTGGCGCATGGTTGTGCTGGACGAAGCCCAGGCCATCAAGAACCCGGACGCAAAACAAACCCGGACCGTGAAAGAGCTGAAGGCGGGCGCCGAGTAGCGCTTACCGGTACGCCGGTCGAGAACCGGCTTAGGAGACCTGTGGTCGATCTTCGATTTCGTCAACCCCGGGCTGCTGGGATCGGCGAAGGAGTTTACAAGCTTTGCGAAGACGCCTGGCAGAGACGCCCCAGCAGTTCCTACGGCCCGTTGCGCGAACTGGTGCGGCCCTACATTCTGCGGCGGCTGAAGACCGATAAGACGGTGATCGCGGACCTGCCGGACAAGACCGAGATGAAGGCGTTCTGCCCACTCAGCCGCAAGCAGGCCGCGCTCTATCAGCAGGCGGTGAAGGAGCTTGCCGAACAACTCGAGGACGCCGACGGGAATACGGCGCAAAGGACTGGTGCTGTCGTTCCTGATGCGCTTCAAACAGATTTGCAATCATCCGTCGCAGTGGCTGGGAGACGGCGCCTGGAGCGAAGAGCGACAGCGGCAAATGGGCGCGCCTGCGCGAGATTGCCGAGGTGGTCGCGGCCAAGCAGGAAAAGATGCTCGTCTTCACCCAGTTCCGCGAGGTGACTGCGCCGCTGGCGGCTTTTCTTGGCTCGGTGTTCGGGCGGCCCGGTTTGGTGCTGCACGGCGAGACCGAGGTGAAGAAGCGGAAGGAGCTGGTGCGCCGATTTCAGGAAGACGAATCCGCCGGGTTCTTCGTGCTTTCTCTGAAAGCCGGCGGATCCGGGCTGAACCTGACAGCCGCTTCGCATGTCGTGCATTTCGACCGGTGGTGGAACCCGGCAGTGGAGAACCAAGCCACGGACCGCGCCTTCCGCATCGGGCAAACCAAGAACGTGCTGGTGCATAAGTTCGTGTGCCGCGGTACCGTGGAAGAAAAGATCGACCAGCTCATCGAGTCCAAGCGCCAGCTTTCCGAGGAGTTGCTGGAAGGCGGCGCCGACTTGCTGCTGACCGAAATGAAAGACGACGAACTGCTTAAGCTGGTTGCGCTCGATATCAATAAGGCGCTCAAGGAGGCGTGATCCGATGGCTTACGACAGTTGGGGATGGAAGCCGTATGTTCCCGTGGCGGAACGGCGGCGAAAGGCACTGCGGGAAATAGAGAAGCGCCGGAAAAAGGGCGGCAGCCGTCTCGCCCGTACTCATTGAAGGCCGCGTTATCGCGAAGACTTTCTGGGGCAAGTCGTGGTGCGAAAACCTGGAACGGTACAGCGATTATGCCAACCGGCTGCCGCGCGGACGGACCTATGTGCGCAACGGCTCAGTTGTGGATCTACAGATTGAGCCCGGCGCGATCCGTGCATTGGTCAGCGGCTCGGAGTTATACGAAGTCTCGGTGCAAGTGGCTCCGGTGGCGAAGACACGCTGGAAATCCATTTGCGAGGATTGCGCAGGCGCGATCGATTCGCTGGTCGAGCTTCTGCAAGGACGGTTTTCCAAGGGTGTGATGGAGCGCATCTGCCGGCAGAATCACGGTCTGTTCCCATCGCCGGCCGAGCTCAAGCTCTCTTGCAGTTGCCCGGACTGGGCGGACATGTGCAAGCATGTGGCGGCGGTGCTCTACGGCATCGGCGCGCGCTTCGACCATGAGCCCGAGCTCCTCTTTCTGCTGCGCGGAGTGGACAAGAACGAATTGATTGTGAAGGCCGGGAAGTCGAGTCCGATTGCCACACAGGGGGCGGCCGGAGCCAAAGTTCTCGGTGGGGAAGACCTCGCCGAGATCTTCGGTATCGATCTGGGTCTGGACATCGCGCAAAGCGCGAGCCCCGCCGGCGGGAAGGCGAAGAAAACCTCGGCGAAGCGCCCAAACCGGCCTGCTGCAAAGAAGAAGCGAGCGACGCCCGTAAGGAAGCGCGAAAAGCCGAGGCAAGCGGCACCAAAGCGATCGAAGAAGGCCAACAAGGGAGAGCATTAAACGCAAATCCGAAGCGGACGATCAAACCTGACTTTGCGGCGCTGAATCGAAGTGTCTCTCCTGTGATCGTCTTAAGATCATGGCGATTGGGACGACGAAGGAAACGGGTGCGGCAAGAGGGGCTATGGACGCCAACCGCGGCGCTGCCGGTGAACGCAGGTCATCCGTTTTACCAGCGGCTGAATCAGATACTGGACGAGAAGAATTTCAGGCCTTCACTTGCGCGCCGGACCACTCGTGGCAGTAGATGACCTCGTGCTCGGAAGCGTGAATATCCAGCTTCATTACCTCCACCATCGAGGCCATTTCCCGAGGCAGTTGTTCTTGAAGGGGCGGGATCGCGACCCATTCAAATCCTCCGACTAAAATCAACGTAAGAACCGCATTTCCGGAAAGCTGCTTTTCGGAGAGTTGTGGTGGCGAGGCTTGCCCGGCGTTCCGCCGCTTGCATCCAGGCCACAAACAGGACACCGAGCGTTACCAGGTGGATGAGGCTGGCGGGTATCCACATAATGAGGCCGCTGAGCTGCTGGTCCTCAAGCGGAGTCAGTCCCCAGGCGGTAGTGGTCGGCAGATAGGCTACATACAGGGGGCGCCCGGCGAATGTCAGTAACGCTCCGAGCAATCCATTCTGCATGCCGAATGTGGCGACGAACAATAAGGCGGTCCCATAGTCCAAGCGCCGCCGGGCGAGTGGTTCGAGAACCAGCGACCAGAACATCAGCGAGGTCAGGAAAAAACAGGCATGCTCGAGCGCATGGACGGGCTCGCTCGCCAGCGCCCATCCATAGGGCCCCGGCAGATGCCAGAACCATAGGGCCGCGGTGCATAGCAGCCAGACGACAATGGGCGACATCAGTGCATGCGCCAAGGGGCGCAAGGCGGTTCTGACCCAGAGCCGCCCGATCGCGCGCCGTGTCGATAACCGAAAGGCCCACAGCCATGCCATGGCAGGACGGCCCGCGACCAGCAGGGGTGGCGCTACCATCATCAAGACCAGATGCTGCACCATATGTGCCGAAAATAACTGGTCGTCAAGCGCATCGAGCGGCGAAATCAGCGCTCCGAACAGCGTGGCGACGCCAGCCGCGAAGGCCGTGCAGCGTGCCCAGCCAAATATCCGCGAGCGCGCGGTCTTATTCATCCGGCTGAGACCACGGATGTATCCCAGCACTGCGAGCGCAAGGATCGTCAGGATCCACGGATCCCAGTTCCAGGCGAGCTGACTAAGGCGGCCGCTATCGGCTGCCGCGGCGGGCTGAACCAACAAACCGAGCGCCAGCGCACCGGCAGTGAGTATGGCCGGGGAATTGGGTTTCATCAGCCGCATAATGGCACCAGGTAAAGGGCGGCAGTGCCGAACACCAATACGATGAGGAAGAGCGCGCTGGTCAACATGCCGGCCATAGCCATGAATCGTGTGCGGCCTTCGCCCCGGTCGAGCAGATGATGAGCCGAGTCTGTGCGCTCGTCAAAGGTCTTCCGCCAGCTTCGTAACGCCACCAGGCCGCTGATGATTGCCAATACGATGGCGGCCACGCTGATCGCAAATAGGACAGGCCGCAGGCCATTCCATAAGGGTGCCGCGAGGGGGATGGCGTGTGGATAGCAGTCGTGCCCCGATAATGCAACGCTGAATAGAAGTTGGGCATTCCACGCGGCGGGAGCGGCAGCAATTCCGAACAGCAGGGTGGCGAGACCGACCCGATCGCGATGCGGCGCGGGATGGCTGATTTGAATCGCAGGCACATTATTCTCAGCCATGCAGTTACCCCAAACGAGGCGCGATGTAAAAGGTAAAGAATACCGCCAGCCAGACCATGGTGACGAAGTGCCAGTAGATTACGCCGATGGACGCCGCGGAATGGCGATTGGCATCGAAATCGCCGCGCAGTGTCCAGAGCAACAAGACAGCGAGCATCAGCAAACCCACGATGACGTGGAGCATGTGAAAACCTGTGATCGTGAAATACAAGGACCCATATACATTGGTGCTGAGCGTGAACGGTTCGCCGTTCCACTCAAAGCCCTGCAGCGTGAGAAATAACACCCCGAGCGCCAGCGCGAGGATCAATCCGACGGTTAACCGGCGCGGTTTGCCGCGCTCGATTCCGCGCTCGCCCCACCACATCGCGACGCTGCCGGCGATCAGGATCAGCGTACCCGGAACTGCGATGCGCAGGCTGGGTGGCCCATTCGGCGGCCAAGGCGGCAAGGCGTGCGAGGCTAAATAGAAATAGCTGAACAGCAGGTAGGCGAACAGCATCGCTTCGGTCGCAATCAGCATGAGCATCCCCCACCAGCCCGAGGCGAGATGGCCCTGGCTCCCGACCGGGAGCCGACGATTGGGAATGAATGTTTCAGCCATAGTTTCAAGTCTCAATCTGGGCGAGCGCCCGGCGGGGCCACAACCAGCCGACGCTGGCAATGAAGGTTGCGATCACAGCGATGGCGCCTCCCCACCACGAGTGCAGCAGCATACAGGTAAACACCGCCGTCATCGCGAATGCAACTATCAACGGCAGGTACGAATCGCCGGGCATTTTCAGAATCACGTCGGACTCGGCGTCCAGCACGGTGGTGCCGATGGTCTCACGTCCTTTGTCGAGAACCAATCCCGTACCCACCGAAGAGCGATCCGGCCCTTCATCCAGGCGGTCCTCCCAGAGCGGGTAGCGGCTTGCCACGATGGGAATGACGGCGAAGTTGTAGACCGGCGGCGGCGACGATGTGGACCACTCAAGTGAAGATGCGTCCCAGGGATTGGGTCCGGCGTGCCGCCCGCGCTTGAGGCTCACCAGTACATTCACCAGGAACAGCACGATTCCAAGACCGAATACAAACGCACCGATGCTGACGATGAGATTAGGCGTGCCCCAGCCGAGATTGTCGGCGTAGGTATAAATGCGCCGCGGCATGCCCAACAGCCCCAGAATATGCATCGGGAAAAAGGCGACGTTGAAGCCGATAAACATGACCCAGAAAGTCCACTTCCCAAAGGCCTCATTCATAAGGCGGCCGGTGGCTTTGGGGAACCAGAAATATATGCCGCCCACCACCGGGAAAACGTTGATTCCGATAATGACGTAGTGCAGATGCGCGACCACAAAATACGTCCGGGTGAGTTGCCAGTCGACCGGCACCGCAGCGGTCATGAATCCCGAGACGCCCCCGATCACGAACAATAGAACGAAGCCCGTGAAGAATAGGAATGCGGTCGTGAACACCGGCCGTCCGGTCCAGATCGTGGCTATCCACGCGAACACCGCGACCGCGCTCGGAACCACGATGGTCATACTGGCCGCGCTGAAATAAGAGAGCGATAGGATCGGCAACCCGGTCGCGAACATGTGGTGCACCCAGACACCGAAGCCCAGCACCATCGTGGTTACTGTGGAGAGCGCGACTGCGGTGTAGCCGACCAAGGGCCTCCGGCAAAACACCGGCAGCCCGTCGGAGACAATTCCCATTGCGGGCAGCACGATCGCATACACCCAGGGATGGCCGAACATCCAGAATAGGTGCTGCCAGAGCAGCGGCTGGCCGCCAGCAGTGCTATCAAAAAAATGCGTGCCGGCTTGGCGGTCCATCCACAGCATGAAGAAAGCAAGACTCACGGCAGGTACCGCGAACAAGTTGCCGACGGATGCCGTAACCGTTCCCCATACCAGGATGGGAACGCGATTGAGCGACATTCCGGGCGCCCGGGTACGTGCCAAAGTGACGATGAAATTGATGGAACCGACGGTGGTGGAGATACCCAACAAGACCATGCCCAGCGCGTATACGTCGATGTTGGGGCCCGGATTATAGGCGAGCGACGCGTAGGGCACATAGTTAAACCAGCCGTCGTTGGGCGCGTTGCCGAGCGGAAAACTGCAGTAGAGGAAGACGCCTGCGAACAGAAACACCCAGTAGGAAAGCGCGTTCAATCGGGGGAACGCCATGTCGCGCGAACCGAGCAGCAGCGGCCATAGATAATTACTGAAGCCGGAGAGAACTGGCAACGCGTACAGGAAAATCATGGTCACGCCGTGCATGGTGAATAACTGGTTGTATTGCTCCGGCGTCAGCAGGGTCTGGTTGGGCCGAGCAAGCTGCACGCGCATCGCCAAGGCTTCCAGACCTCCGACGAGGAGAAAAATAAATGCCGTTACTATATATCGCTTGCCGATTTCCTTGTGGTCGACCGTGGAAAGCCAGCCGCCGAGCCCGGGCTTGCCCTCCCAGGCGTGCTGGAGCTTCTGCGAGGTTGCCGAGCCGTCCGCCGCTCGCGCGACGACTGGAGTTCGATGGGTTTCGATCGTGGCCAAAATCGTTCTCCTTTAGTTCAGCGTGTGCAAGTAGGATGTGACAGCGATCAATTCGGGCCCGGTCAGAATACGGCCGGGCATATGGGCGCCGGGCTTAAAGGACTGTGGGTTCGCGATCCAGCCGGCCAGATTTTCGGGTGTATTGGGCAGCAGCCCCGCGGCCAGCGTCTTGCGCGTCATCAGGTGCGTCAGATCGGGTCCGCGGATCCCAGCGGGAGTCACGCCGCGAATGGTGTGGCAAGGGGCGCAATGCGTCTCAAAGATCTGTTGTCCAGGATGGGCCTCGCCGGTTGCCGGCATGACATTTTCCATCACTTGCCGTTCTCGCCACGCCGCGAATTCTTCAGGTGTCTCGGCAACCACCAACAGCGCCATGTGCGCATGCTGCGGACCACAGAAAGCGGCGCACTGGCCGCGGTAGACCCCGGCTTGGTCCGCCTGCAGCCATGCAACATTGGTTTGGCCCGGAATCACGTCCATTTTTCCAGCGAGCTGCGGTATCCAGAACGAATGGATCACGTCGGCGCTCGAGAGCTCAAAGCGGACCGGCCGGCCCACCGGAATGTGAATTTCGTTGGCGGTGTTGAATATCTGCTCCGGATTTGGGCTGTCATAGCGGAGACTCCACCACCATTGGGAAGCCGTAACCTCTACTGTCATCGCTCGAGCGCCGGAGGGCTCGGCCACGGCCGCGGTCACCAGCAGAGTCCATACCACGCAGCCGATGAGGATCAGCAAGGTGGTCCCGGTGCCAATGTATATCCAGGCCATCCCCCCGGCGCCGTCGCGCGCCGTCGATTGAGGAAGCTCTGCGGCTGGGATCGTACTGCGCTTGCGGAAGATGCCGCCCAGCAGGAGGACCCCGATGATGACGATGACGGAAAGCGAAATGATCCCCAGACCCCACCCTAGCTGGGTGATGGGATCGGCCGCGGGCCCGAAGGTGCGCTGATACGCCATGGACGGTTCTCCCTGCAGGGCGCACGGCAACATCATCAGGCCGCTGGATACAAGCACGACGCGCGAGGTCATGGCTGCGGCCTTCCGGATTTCGGCGGCATCGTAGTCTGTGGGGACTGTTCAACCAATGGCACAGGCGTCGACCCCGACTGTGCTTCGGCCTGCGCCTCGGGGGCGACTTGTTCGCCCGGTTGATCGCCCTGCCGCGCATGCGCGTAATCGCTCACGGAAACGCTGCCGCCGAAAGACTGTATATACGCAACCAACTTCCAGATCTCAGCCGGGGGCAGCGCCGCGCCCCACGACGGCATTCCCTGCGGCCGGCCATCGAAAATCGATTGGTAGATCTGGATCGGTAGGCCGCCGTAACGCCACTCGGAATCGGTGAGATCCGGTCCCATGTTGCCCTTGCCGTTGTAGGCGTGGCAACCGGCGCAGTTCATCTGGATATAGAGCTGCTTACCTTGCTCGATCGCTTGCGGATTGGCATGGTCGGGGTTGGAGGTCGATAGCGCCGCCACGCTATAGGCGGGCGCGCCGGCGACTTGTCCCAACGGCACGGTAGCCACCAGAGCCGCGGAGGGAAGGGCGCTCATGTCCCGAGGTGCTGTGTTGCCGCCGGGCGAGCGGCCGCAGGCGTACAGCAAGGAAAAGACTACCAGCACCGCGATGCCAATTGCACAGGGAGTCGCCCGCAGGTTCATAGGTCGCCTCAATGCTGAGTGCTCTTGCCGGTTTCCGGCGGCGTTGCTGAAACGCCGTCCGTCACTGTTAACTGGCCGGGCCCGCTGCTCATGGAGTCGCCGTCAATCGAAAACACGTAAAGGGTATTGCCGCCGGGCGGGAAATTGATGGGCTTCAGAGCAGTGACGTCGGCGCGCACCGTCGCCGCGCCACCGACTCCGGCGTAAATGGCGATGTACTGGCGGTTGTCCGGACCCTGGTAAGTAGTCGGCTGTCCGATAATACCCGATCCCAACCTTTGCGACCACAATACTTTACCGCTACGCGCATCCACGGCGCGGAACCAGCCGTCCGCGGTTCCATAGAACACAACATCGCCCGCTGTTGCCAGCACCCCGCTCATGGTCATATAGGTTTCCTTGACGGACCAGACCTTTTTGCCGGTGGCCGGATTCCAGGCTATGAATTCGCCGAGATTCCCGCCTGGCGCGGGATAGCGATGCATGTCCATCCCGTCGTATGGCGTGC
This sequence comes from Bryobacterales bacterium, assembly GCA_963765185.1. Taxonomy (GTDB): domain Bacteria; phylum Acidobacteriota; class Terriglobia; order Bryobacterales; family Bryobacteraceae; genus Palsa-187. The sequence continues at coordinate 34,488 of CAVXWB010000012.1, read as the reverse complement.
TGGGGATGTAGCTGGCGTTGTGGTCGGTGACATCCATACAGATGTTGAAGATCGCGGCGTACACCAAGCCGGTTCTCGGCGAGGCTGCGGCCGGCTGCCAATCCTTGCCGCCGATATCCGGCGGACAGACGTTCATCACCTTGACGTTCGGATGCGGCTCCTTGTCTGGATTCACAATCGGCAAAGCCGTTTTCATGTCAAAACCGCTGGACCAGTTTTGATAAGTGAACGGGGAGGCTCGCAGCACCTCGCCGCTGACTCGATCGATGGTATAGGCGTAGGCATTGCGGTCAAAATGGACGAGCGCCTTGCGAATTTTGCCGTCGATGGGCAGGTCCATCAGGATGTTCTCGTTGACAGCGTCGTAATCCCATCGATCGTGCGGCGTGGTCTGGTAGGCCCAGCGCGCCATGCCAGTGTCGGCGTCACGGGCAAAAATCGTGCTGGTCCAAAGGTTATCGCCCGGCCGCTGATCCGGTACGCGCGGCGAGGGGTTGCTGGTACCGTAATAGATCAGATTCAGCTGAGGGTCGTAGGAAATCCAGGCCCAGACCGAGCCCGCGCCGTGCTTCCACATGCCGGCGGGCCAGGTAGCAGACGCCCAGATCCTTCCCTTTCATTCGTTCATAAAACGGCTTGAAATCGGCTCCGATGAGTACCTGCTTGTCCGATCCCGTGCTGTACGCTCGCCATAATTCTTTTCCGCTGTTCACGTCGAGCGCAGCAACCCAGCCCCACACGCCCAGTTCACCGCCGCTGTCGCCGACGAGCACCTTTTTGCCGACCACGAACGGCGCCATGGTCATGGTTTCGCCCGTCTCCACATTGCCCATCTTGGTGCGCCATACCTGCTTGCCGGTTTTGGCATCGACCGCGACGGTGTGGTCGTCCAGCAGGTTGTAGATCAGCTTGCCGTCAACGTAGGCCACGCCCCGGTTGACCGTGTCGCAGCACGCCTTCCCCTTAGCGATCGGCGATGGGTTCGGCTTGAAGGTCCACTTGACCGGTTCTCCCGCCTTGGACAGATCGAGCGCATAGAGAACGTCCGGAAATGGAGTCACCAGGTACATGGTGTTGTCCACCACCAGGGGGGCGGCTTCGTGTCCCCCCACGGTGGCATCCGAGAAGGTCCAGGCTATTCGCAGTTTTCCGGCGTTATCGGTATTGATCTGATCGAGCGGGCTGTAACGAGTATTGGCGTAATCGCGCGCTTGGCTGCGCCACTCACGGGGCGGGTCGTTAGGGGCAAAATTCAAACTGGCGCCAGTGAGGCTGGCGCTGCCGACGGTAACGCTGAGACGATTTGGGGGCGGTTTCTGCGGGTGGCTGCAAGAACTGCTCGTTTCCATCAGCAATGCGAAGCAGACGAAAGCCGCGTGACGATGAAACTCAGACAGCGTGCAAACCGGTCTACTCCCTTGCTTCAAGTGCACCTCCATTCCGAAGTTTCTGCCACAATACGTCTGCCTTCGTATACTGCGGGTCAATTTGCAGACCCGCTCCGACGGTCCAGAACGCCATCGACAGCTCCTAGACTGATCCGCTCCAGGATGTCAAGAAACGAGGACACCATCGCCTTTCTTGGAATTTACCTCAAAGGATGTCAAAACGGCGTCAAAAAAGCCCCCTCAAGAGGGTGTGCAGGTTGCCCTGACGTATGGGCTTTCTTTTAGCGTTTTGACATTTTCGTCTTACACGGACTCGCCAACCGGTTAGAGGATGATCCGGGATATGCTTCTCTGCGAGCCACTTGCAATTTAAGCCCGCCATCGCAGGAACCGACCTATACCGCCCGTCGATTCCAGCAGAGCGGCGTCTTCAATGAACGTTACGATTGCACCGGTCTGCTTGGCTTTGGTAACCAACAGATCGGGCAGGGACGCCTGACGCGGTTTTTCGCGGTCCGTTCCTCCCTCCGAATCGGAGATCTCCGGCGCGAAAATTGCCTCCACGTCCTCCTGTAGAGGATGGCTCTCGTCCAGAGCGCCGTAATGAGCAGTTCTTCGACTTGCCCGTTGGCTAGAGCTTCGAGCGTTTCTTGCAGCCCGACTACGGCCAATCCGCGAGCGCGATACTGACGGATCAGCCGGTCCACTTTTTCCGTGGCAGTCCTGGCTTCTTGCTCCTGTAGCTGTGCGAGGGTCGCAGTCAGAACATCGTGCTCGGAAGCGAAAATATCCAGTTTCTTTAACGCGGAATTCTTCTACGCGGAAAAAGAGCAACCGGGATGGGCACAGTCACAAGAGATTTCCACCTTTCCCCTTAGCGTCTTCGCAGCGCTGGCTGCAATATGTTTTTCTGATCTGCTACGGTGCACCGGCAAGCGGGATGCGCTCACTTCTCAGGTTCACACTTTAAGGTAGCTCATGCCGCCGCGTGGCTCGATCAAGTCGCTCGTCTCGAATGGCCGCTGCATGCTGAGGACGATACTAGCCAGAGAAAGTTCTCCGTGATGTGCCGGAATGCGAGGCCGACGGCCAGACCGATCAGGCCGGTGCCGCCCACCACTGTCAGGGCGAGTTGAGTCAGGCCGCAGACTCTTAGAACGATGTAGGCGCCGAACAGGAAAACGAGCACACCTACTTCGCACGCGATCACACTTCTAAGGAAACTCGCGCTAATCCACGGATAAGGAATGCGCTGGAACCCAGCGTTGCCAGCATACCGGCCCCGACCGACAGGGCGAGGATGCATCCTTTCCCCATAAGAGCAACAATCCGCTCCACGCTGGCCGGAAATCCCGTACCAACGGCTCGATCACCTCCATTTGGTTGGCCACGGCGACGACATCCTGTGTATTCCGCGCCAAATCGCCAGCCCATTTCTTCAGTTCAGCGGACTCCACCTTCCCGTGGAGAAAGACCACGCCGTCCTCTACCCGGACCTGCGGGTTGGTGAATGAGTCGGTGGCAAGGAACACCCGCTGGAGCCGCGCGCGGATCTGTTCATCGCGCGCTACGGGCGCTGCATGATGGAAGCCCACCTGCAGGTGGGATTCGCCCAATCCCGGTAGTGTCCAGCCATTGCCGGCACCCGCCGACTCTTTGAGTTACCTTTTTCGAAGGGCCGCACCCGGAAATCCTTCCGATTTGAGTTTCATCTTCATGCCTTCGGCGTGATGAGTTCCGGAGTCCTTCGCCGGCGCCGTCTGGCCTCTCCGAATCTCGGCCTCCGCCTCGATCCAGTCTTGATCCGCCTGGCCGTCGTGGTGGCCTCGGTCTTCGTAAATTTCGTAAGCCCGTGTGGCGATTTCAGGTGTCAGATCCACTGGCTTCTTGGCCGGCTTCTTGGACAACAGCGGGGCTTTGGTAGGATCAAAAATCCGATAGGCGACCAGTTTCACACGGTCGTTCACCAGAGCCCAGGCCAGAGCGTAGCCCCAAACGAATGCTGCCCAGCCCCAGCCGAGCGGTGTCATAAACAGCCCATAGACAGCGATCAGAGTCGCGACCGTCTGCGTACCGAGTACCGCCATCCATAGAATCTTCGCGGGGCGTATGGACCAGAACGGGCCGCGCGTGCGGGTCAGGAAAATCGTCAGATGTCCGGCCACGGATAGCTTCAAATACATCAGCGTTTGGATGTGATCGCGATCAAGATGAAATACACGCTCACCGAGATAAAACAGACCAAACGCAGCCACCACTCCGATAACGCCCAGCACCGTCGAGATCCCAAGCACCAGGCGCATGTTCCAGGCCTCGGGCTTGTCTTTGTAATGAACGTTGTCGTAAGCGATGGACAGGATGGCTCCGTCATTGAGCAACGCGAGCATTACGATCATTACCGCGGTGACTGGATAGAAGTTAAACACCAGGATCGCCAGCGTCATGAAGAACAGTACGCGCAACGTTTCTGCGATGCGATAGATCGCATAGCTGTTCATGCGCTGGAAAATGCGCCGGCTCTCCTTGATTGCGTCGATGATTACGGACAGGCCGGACGCCAGCAGCACGATGGAGGCTGCCGCGCGCGCAGTGTCTGTCGCGCCCGAAACGGCGATGCCGCAGTCTGCTTTCTTTAGCGCCGGAGCGTCGTTCACGCCGTCGCCGGTCATGCCGACGATGTGGCCGCGTTGCTGCAAGACATCCACGATATGGTATTTATGTTCGGGGAAAACCTGCGCGAAGCCGTCCGCCTTTTCGATTGATTCCGCTGCCTGCGCCGTCTCGTGATGCTTGATGTCGCCCAACCCGCTGGCATCGAGAATATTCGTGCCCATGCCCAGTTGCCTGGCCGTTTCCTTGGCGATCGCCATCTGATCGCCGGTAACCATCTTGACGCTGACGCCCATCTCGCGGGCACTGGCGATGGTTGCTTTGGCCTGCTCTCGTGGCGGATCGAACATCGGCAACACGCCCACGATCTGCCACTTGCCTGCTTCATCCGCCCGCGCCACACCGAGCGATCGGAAGCCCTTGGCCGCAAATTCGTCGACCGCTTTGTCTACGGCCGCCTTTGCCTCACCGGCGTTGGTCGACATCTTCAGAATCACCTGGGGCGCGCCTTTGGCCACAAAGAACTGCTTTCCATCCGCGCCTTTTACGGTTGCTTCGGTGCGCTTATGCACCGGATCGAACGGTTGGAAATGGAGCACCTGGCACGCCTTCAGGGTCTTATCGTCCTTCACGCTTCCGATCACCGCAAGATCGATGGTGTCTTTGTCTTCCGCGCGCGAAGCGAGCGCGGCGCAGAGGACGACCTGGTCGGCGGGCATACCGTTCAGGGTGAAGGGATCGCCCAGCGTCAACTTGTTCTGGGTCAGCGTGCCGGTCTTATCCGAACACAGTATGTCCACGCCTGCCAGTTCTTCGATAGCCGAGAGCCTGGTGATGATAGCTTGTTTTTTGGCGAGAAGGCGTGCACCCACTGCCATGGTCACCGATAAGACGGTGGGCATCGCCACTGGAATCGCGGCCACCAGGAGGACCAGGGCAAACTCGAGCGTGCCCATAACGGGATCGTGACGGAAAAGCGCGACGGTGACGATCAATGCCACCAGGACCACCGCGAGAACAATCAGGTAATCGCCGATCTTCAGCACAGCTTTCTGGAAATGGCTAACCGATTCCGGCCCTTGCACCATTTGCGCGGTCTTGCCGAAGTAGGTGTCCGTACCCGTTGCATAGACGATTCCTTCGCTTTCCCCCTGGCGAATGATGGATCCGGAAAATACCGCCTCGCCCGGCTTCTTTGTGGCGGGCAAAGATTCGCCTGTCAGCGCGGACTGGTCCACTTCCAGCGGGTCGCCTGGCAGCAAGCGCGCATCGGCTGGAACAATGTCGCCCAGTTTCAAGCGGATGATATCGCCCGGCACCAGATCTTTCGCTGACGGATCAGTCCATTTCCCGTCCCGTTTGACCTTCGCTCTGATTGCCAACTGCTTCCTGAGTGCGGCGATCGCATTGCCCGCCTGGTGTTCTTCCCAGAATCCGACCACTGCGTTGGAAACCAGCAACAGGAGGATGATGAAGAAATCCGGCCAGTGACGAACCACACCCGATAGAATCACCGCCCCTTCGATCATCCACGGGATGGGCCCCCAAAAATAGCTGAGGAATTTCAGGTACGGGTTTTCTTTCTTTTCCGCAATCTCGTTGGGGCCGTATTGAGTCAGCCGTTTTTTCGCCTCGGCTTCACTCAGGCCGTCCGGCGAGGAGCCCAGCTTTTTCTGGAGATCCTCCATCGAAATCGATTTCAGGTTTTTCTGCGCGTCTGACTTCGCTCCGGGCGCCGACGCCGGCTTCGAGCCGGGCTTCGTCTCGGCCTTCGATTCAGGGTTCGGCTTGGGCTGGTCGCTAGTGGCTTTCATCGTACTTACTCCTTCTATCTTTGGTACGCCGCGAGCTTTGCGAGTCGCTGCGCGCTGCAAGTCTGGCGACTCTCATCTTTAGTCCGCGTATTTCTGCCCGTGCAAAGGCGGGTCGGTCCTACGACTTTCTTGATGTCGCCCACGGCCGAGGGTGCTCTCGATCAAACGGGTCAGCTTATCCGCGGCGCCGTTGACGGCTTGCTCCAAGGTCCCCGCCTGATGAGTCACAGCGATGGGCTGGCGCCCTTCCAGGCGGGCTTCCATCATGCAGCGCTTGTCGTTCTGGCCCTGCTTATCGCCGTTCTCGTCGCTCAGGTGGACTTCCACTCGCGTGATGTGATCGCTGACTCGGGCGAGAGCGCTCTCGACTACGTCACTCACCTGAGTAGCCAGCGCCTCGTGACCCTCAATGTTATGGTCTGTATTGGTCTGGACCTGCATAATATTCTCCTTTTGTAAATCGGTTCGAATCGCATGGATGCAGAAGAGCCTGATTCATCGGGATCCTTATTTTCCGACGGCGCGCGACGCCGGCTCTCGCGGTCCCGGGTGAGGTAGAAACGCGAGGTCATCACTTAGCACATAGACCGTTATCGCCAAGAGCATGAGAGACAGACCAGTCCAGAATCGCCAGTCATGATGCGCACGTCTCCAGTAAGGGCTATGGCCGTAAGGACCCTCGCCGTGATGAACGGTTTCGTGAGCCGGACCTTCGTTCCCGGGGTTACCGTGCGTTCTCATTCATTACCTCCATGCTTCCTCAAACGACCTAGGCTCTGGTTCCCTTCCGCCCACGAACTGCGTTCAACCAACCAAGTCCGGGCCTCGGCCGCGTTGGCGTGATCGAAGTATCGGATCGTCGCTTCCGTAAACGGCGCGAAGAGCTCCGCCATGCCGTGCTGCCACTTGGTATCCCCGACCACAGCGATCCGCTCGATGTCGGCGAAGTGCTTGACGTCGAACTTGATTTCGTCCCACAGCGCGCCGGCTTCCCAGCCGCAAAAGCCAGTCATGTCGAACAGAACACGCAGTTTTCCGTGCTGCCGGACGAGGCGATCGAACTCGCGTACAAAGTGCTTGTAATCTGCGTCTACCAGCTTCCCGCTGACATGAACGACGAAAATCTTCCCGCCGCTTTGTTCACTGAATTCAATGGGCATTAGTTAGGGGTTCCTTTGGTCCTTGGGTATCTCAATCCGCCGATTCTGTAGAGCCAGTGAAGCGGCAACTTCTTCGTCCCTTCTCCGCCGGTTTTTCGGCTTCAGCGGATCGCGGGAATGCGGCGCGCCGCGCTGGTAGAGGAAACCGTTGAAAACGATCAGCGACGCCAGTTGCAGGAAAGCCGCCTGCCAATTGGTGGCCACGCCCTCCAGGAAGGTGCCAGTGAAAAGGTTATGCCAATAACCCACTGCCGCATGTCCGTGCGCCGCCAGAGTCTCGTTTTGCAGCGGCCAGCCGGCAAAACTTTGCGCGGAAATGCAGATGACGAAAAGCGCGAATAGGACGATCGAGAGTGAGTCGTCTTTGATCGCGTGGATCAGTCTTCGCATCCGGTCACTGCCTTTCACGGTTCATAAGGGAGCGCCGGGAGGCCCTGCGAGCCTCCCCGTGTCCGTCCTTCTCCCGCAGCATCTCTCCATCACTCGCATCGCTGCATTATTGTTTCCACTTCCAGTTCCGAATTTCTGGGAGATCTTCACCGTGCTTGTCGATGTAGTGTTTGTGCTGGATGAGTTTATCCTGCATCATCTGCTTCAGGTAGGTGCCTTTAGAGCCCAGGTGCGGTAGCCGATCGATCACGTCTTCGACCAAATGGAATCTGTCCAGGTCGTTCTGCACCCTCATGTCGAAGGCCGTCGTGATGGTACCCTCCTCCTTGTAACCCCGAACATGCAGGTTGCGATTGGTCCGGCGGTAAGTCAGCCGGTGAACCAGCCACGGATATCCATGGAAGCCAAAAATAATGTGTTTGTCTTTGGTGAACAGCGAATCGTAGTCCATTTCGCTGAGCCCATGCGGGTGCTCGCTCGCGGACTGCAACTTCATCAGATCGACGACATTGATCACACGGATCTTTAAATCGGGCAAGTGCTCGCGAAGGATGGAAACCGCGGCCAGAATCTCCAACGTAGGAGTGTCTCCGCAGCAGGCCATCACCACGTCCGGTTCAGCGGCGTCCTGGTCGTTACTGGCCCATTGCCAGATGCCGATGCCTTCCGTGCAATGCACCACCGCCGCGTCCATGGTCAGCCATTGCGGGAGGGCGTGCTTGCCGGCAACCACCACGTTGACGTAGTTTCGGCTACGCAGGCAATGATCGAAGACCGATAGCAGGCAGTTGGCGTCGGGTGGCAGATAAACGCGCACGATATCCGCCTTCTTATTGATCACGTGGTCAAGAAACCCGGGATCCTGGTGCGTAAATCCGTTGTGATCCTGCTGCCAAACGTGGGAGGCGAGCAGATAGTTCAGCGACGAGATCTTCCGCCGCCAGGGCAGCTCCAGACATACCTTCAGCCACTTGGCGTGCTGGCTGAACATGGAGTCGACGATGCGAATGAAGGCCTCATAGCTATTGAACAGTCCGTGCCGCCCCGTGAGAAGATATCCTTCCAACCAGCCCTCGCATTGGTGCTCGCTAAGCATCGAATCCAGCACGCGCCCGGCGGGCGCGAGGAATTCGTCGTTCTTAACTTCCCGGGCGTCCCACTGACGATTGGTGACTTCAAAAACGGCACCCAGGAGATTCGAGAGCGTCTCATCCGGACCGAAGATACGAAAATTGCGTTGATCCTGATTCAGCTTCGCTACGTCGCGCAGGAACTTACCCAGCACGAGAGTATCTTCCGCGTTGACGGCGCCAGGCGAGGGCACGTGCACCGCGTGAACGCAAAAATCCGGCATTCGCAAATCGCGCAGGAGAATTCCGCCATTAGCGTGCGGATTGGCGCCCATCCTCTTCTCGCCTTTCGGGGCTAGTTCGGCCAATTCCGGCATGAGGCGGCCATTCTTGTCGAACAGTTCCTCGGCTTTGTAGCTTTTCATCCAGCTTTCAAGCTGCTTAACGTGATCGGGATGCTCGGAGTCCACGAGCAGCGGAACCTGGTGCGCTCGAAACGTTCCCTCGATTTGTAGGCCGTCGACTACCTTCGGACCCGTCCAACCCTTGGGCGATCTCAAAACGATCATCGGCCAGCGCGCCCGCGTGGTGTCGTTGTTGTTCCGTGCGTTCTGTTGGATCTGCCGGATGTCCTCGATGGCCGTTTCCATGGTGGCGGCCATGAGTTGATGCATCGTTTCTGGATCATCGCCTTCCACGAAGTGGGGCGTCCAGCCACAGCCACGCAGAAATTGCTCTAACTCCTCATGCTCGATGCGGGCGAGCACGGTCGGGTTGCTGATCTTGTAGCCATTCAGGTGCAGGATCGGCAGCACGGCTCCGTCGCTAATTGGGTTGAGAAGCTTGTTGGACTGCCATGCGGTGGCAAGCGGGCCCGTCTCCGCTTCGCCGTCCCCAATCACGCAGGCAACGATGAGACCGGGATTGTCGAACGCGGCCCCGAAGGCATGGCTGAGCGAGTATCCCAACTCGCCACCTTCGTGAATCGAACCCGGCGTGGTCGGCGCAACGTGGCTCGAAATTCCGCCGGGAAACGAGAACTGCTTAAACAGCTCCTTCAAACCGGCTTCGTCCTGGGTGACGTTCGGATAAATATCGCTCCAGGTGCCTTCCAGGTAAACATTGCCAACGATCGCCGGGCCGCCGTGACCGGGGCCGGCGATGTAAAACATGTCCAGGTCATACTTCTTGATGACCCTGTTTAAGTGAACGTAGATAAAATTCTGACCCGGCGTCGTGCCCCAATGCCCGACCACCAGCGGCTTGACGTGCGACAGCTTCAGCGGCTCCTTCAGCAGCGGGTTGTCATAAAGATAAATCTGGCCGACCGAAAGATAGTTAGCCGCACGCCAATACGCGTTGATCTTGTGGAGCAGCTCCGGGGTGAGTGTGTTGGTTTTCGCGGTTAGCTCCTTGTCGTTTTCCCCGTCGGGTGTCTTGTGGAGCTGTTCGGGAGTGAGTGTCTGTATTTGTGATTTCATTTTTTGTTACCTAGAATCAAAGTCTTACCTTCCTCAGCCGCAGTGCGTTGGCGATGACCGAGACGGAACTCAGGCTCATCGCCGCGCCGGCTATCATCGGACTGAGCAGCACGCCGAAGAATGGATAGAGCACTCCGGCTGCCAAAGGAATACCGAGCGCATTGTAGAGAAAGGCGAAGAACAGGTTCTCCCGGATATTCCGCATGGTGGCGCGGCTGAGGCGGATGGCTTTGGCAATGCCGCGAAGGTCGCCTTTTACAAGCGTGATGCCCGCGCTTTGCATCGCCACGTCAGTGCCGGTACCCATGGCAATCCCGACTTCAGCTTCGCTAAGGGCGGGAGCGTCGTTGATGCCGTCGCCGGCCATCGCAACATGTTTGCCCTCCGCGCGCAGCTTTTTGACATAGACGACCTTTCCGGCGGGTTCGATCTCCGCTTCCACCGCATCAAGGCCGAGTTTCTTGGCCACCGCGGCGGCGGTACGGCGGTTGTCGCCAGTAAGCATGACCAGTTGCAACCCGAGCGAGTGGAGTTCGACGATGGCCTCGGCCGTGGTGGTTTTGATCGGGTCGGCCACCGCGAGGATTCCAGCCGGCTTGCCGTCGATGGCGACGAACATCGCGGTCTTGCCCTCTTCCTGAAGTTTCGTGGCTGAGGCTTCCAGAGTTTCCAGGCCTGCGATCTTTTGGTCTCGCAGGAAATCCGGCTTGCCGACCATAATCGTGCGGCCAGCGACGAGGCCGGCGACACCGCCCGCTGTTATCGAACGAAAGTCCTTTATCGCACCGGGAACGATCCCTTGCTCCTTCGCGCCCTGCACAATCGCGGCGGCCAGCGGGTGTTCGCTGCTTTGCTCCAGCGATGCGGCGAGACGCAAGAACTCCTTCGGGTCAAACCCGCCGACCGGCAGGACATCCACCAGCTTGGGCTTACCTTCCGTGAGAGTGCCGGTCTTGTCCACGACCAGCGTGGTGACTTTCTCCAAGCGCTCGAGTGCCTCGGCGTTCTTCACAAGCACGCCTTCCTGGGCGCCGCGTCCGACGCCGACCATGATGGACATGGGAGTGGCCAGACCAAGGGCGCACGGGCAGGCGATGATGAGGACCGCGACAGCGCAGACGATGGCATGTGCGAGTTTTGGCTCTGGCCCAAGCCACATCCACAGGGCGAAGGTGAGGGCCGAAACCGCCAGCACCACCGGCACGAATATGGCCGCCACCTTGTCGGCCAAGCCTTGAATGGGCGCGCGGCTCCGCTGCGCTTCGGCGACCATGTTTACGATCCGGCCCAGCAACGTATCGCTTCCGATTCGCTCGGCGCGCATGACGAAACTGCCGGAGCCGTTGACGGTGCCTCCCGTCACTTTATCGCCGACGGTCTTTTCCACCGGGAGCGGTTCGCCGGTGATCATGGACTCTTCCACGCTGGAGTGACCTTCCATCACCACGCCATCCACCGGCACCTTGTCGCCTGGCACTACTCGCAGGCAATCGCCGACTTTCACCTGGTCGAGCGGGACTTCATGATCGCCTCCCGGAGCGACCTGTCGCGCTGCGGGCGGTGCGAGATTCAGCAACGCCTTGATGGCGCTGCCGGTGCGGCTGCGGGCACGGAGCTCGAGCACCTGACCGAGCAGCACCAAAACAACGATCACCGCCGCGGATTCAAAGTAGATGGCGACTTTCCCCCCGGGTCGCATCAGGGGAGGGAATATGCCGGGCATGAGCATCGCCACCGCGCTAAAGATGAATGCCGCGCCCACGCCGATGGAGATCAGCGTGAACATGTTCAGATGACGCGTGACCAAGGAGCGCCAGCCACGGTGTAATAAAGGCCAACCTGCCCAGCAGATCACAGGCGTGGCGAGCGCAAATTGGATCCAACGTGAGGCGTTGCCATCTACCCAGGACAGCCTGCCCAGGGCCGGAATCAAGTGAGCCATCGCCAGGCCGAAGACCGGCACCGCCAGCGAGGCGCCGATCCAGAAGCGCCTCGTCATGTCGCGTAGCTCGGTGTTTTCCTCGTCATCGGTGCCCGCTGTCACTGTCTTCAGTTCCAGCGTCATGCCACATTTGGGGCAATCGCCAGGATGGTCCTGTTGGACTTCCGGGTGCATCGGACAGGTGTAAATGGGCTTGGCCGCGGAGGACGCGACCTTAGCAGCCAAGTGGCTTCCGTGCTCAACCGCAGCTTCACTTAGCGGCATGGGCCTCCTGGGCAGCTTCGAGAATGCGGCACACTGAACGCGCAATCATCAGATCTTCATCCGTTCGAATGACGCGAACCGTGACCCGGCTGGAGTGGGTGGAGATCACTCCTGGAGTTTCGGCATTGCGCGACTCGCTCAGTTCGATGCCGAGGAATCCCAGTCCATCGCAGATGCGCGCGCGGACGCGCGGCGCATTTTCGCCGATCCCGCCTGCGAAAACGAGCGTATCCAAGCCGCCGAGCGCGGCAGCGAAGCAGCCGATCCACTTTTTCGCCTGATAGCAGAACAACTCCACGGCTTCCGCCGCTCGGAAATCGCCGGCCTCCTGCGCGAGCAGATCCCGCATATCGGAACCGGTCTCCGAAACTCCGAGCAGTCCGGACTTGTGGTTGATCATTTCGTAAAACTGTTCTGTCGTCATTTGCTCGGTCCGCGCCAGATAAGGCGCCAGGCTGGGATCCAGATCGCCGGAGCGGGTGCTCATCACCAAACCCGACGTCGGAGTGAAGCTCATGCTGGTGTCGATGCTTTTGCCGTCGCGCACGGCGGCCATGCTTGCGCCGTTGCCCAGATGCGCGAGGATGACGCGGCCGGTGGTTGCCGCCGGATCGCCCAGGCGCGCGAGTTCTTCCATGAGATAGGCATACGACAAACCGTGGAAACCATAGCGCTGCACTCCCTTGGCGTCGTAGCGGCGCGGGATGGGAAGCAGCTTGGCGACACGCGGCATGGTGCGGTGAAACGCCGTGTCGAAGCAGGCCACCTGGGGTAGTTTCGGATGGCGCTGGCGGAAGGTCTCGATCAGTTCGATTTCACTGGGCAGATGGTCGGGATCGCATGGGATGATGCGATGCAGATCATCCAGTAATTCCTGGGTGACCAGTTCGGGCACGGTATGCTGCATGCCATGCACCACGCGGTGCCCCACCGCCTGAATCGATTCGAAACACTTTTGCTCTTCGAGCCAATCCATCAGAAACTTCGGCGCCGATTTGTCACCGGCAGCAAGTGCGGGGCTGCCCTCTCGATTCGTAGCCGGGTCGTTGAACGACAGGTTCGTCCCGCTCAGGCCGATGCGATCGATCTTTCCGTGAAGTCCTCGCTTCAGCCGTTCGCCTGCCTGATACACCGCGAACTTGATGCTCGACGAGCCGCCGTTGATCGTTAGAACGCTTGGGTTACTCATTCTGCAATCCGAACGACGCCAATTTCGCGCGAGTGGATTTGTAATCGGTGTGAAGAATGCTTCGAATCCCCAAACCTTCCGCGATCTGGACGAACATGGGAGTGTTTTCGATGTACAGCACCTGCCGCGCCGGCGCCTGGGCGATGTCCAGCGCAAGGCGAAAGATGTCCGCGTCGGGCTTGCGGATGTGGACGAAGCAGGAGGAGAGAAAGGCATCCACAAACCCGTCCAGCTTGAACTTGCGAATCCGATACGCATTTACCTCGCGAGCTTCGTTGCTGACCACGGCGATCTTCAGCCCGTGCCGGACCTTGAGCCGGGCGAACAGATCGATCATCTCGGGGTAAGGTTTCGATTGCGCGAACATGAAGCGCCGGAACTGAGCGCGGGTGAACGGCCGCTTTTGATAGAAGACCACCCGTTCTAAATACTCTTCCAGCGCGAGCTTTCCCTCCTCGTAAGTGGCGAAGTTCAAGTTATGCCGATCCTCCATCTCGGTCCAGTCCAGCTTGAAGTGTTTCGCCGCCCGTCTGCGTGCATGATGATCCCATCCGTTGGAGAGCAGGACGCCGCCGATATCCAGAAACAGGCAGGTAATGGCAACTCTTGGTTTCACGGTTGCCGCTTCATAATGCCCGCGGATGCTTTCCCGATCGCATGTACGCTTCAATCTGTTCCAGAGTTTTCCCTTTGGTTTCCGGCACCAGGAAAAACGCAAAGAACCAGGCCCCGAGTGTAACGCCCCCGTACAACCAGAACGTGGCGGGTTTACCAATGACTTTCGTGAGCGTCAAGAACGTCAAGGCCACGAGCAGGTTGGCGCTCCAATTGGCGGCCGTCCCGACGCTCATGGCCCGGCCTCGAATGCGCAGCGGATAAATCTCGGAAAGGATCAGCCAGAAAACCGGGCCGAGTCCCACGGCAAAGGAGCCGACGTACGCCATCAGGCTGCCTATGGCGACCCACCCCAAAATATCCTTGAACTGGGGAAGCGAAAACGCCAGGCCGAGCACCGCGAGACTCACGCGCCATTCCCGCCAGGCTGATCAACAAAAGCGGCCGCCGCCCGGCCCGGTCGATCAGTTGCATGGCCACTACGGTAAAGACGACGTTGACGGCTCCAACTCCAACGCTGGCCAGAATCGCCGCCGACGAGGAAGATAAGCCGGCGAACTTGAAAATAGTCGGAGCATAATAGATGACCGTGTTGATGCCGGTGATTTGCTGCGCGACGGCCAGTCCGACGCCCACGATCATCGCCGATCGCAGGAGCGGGCTGAGCAGCTCCGACCAGTTCCCCTTCTGCTGCGTGACGCTATCTTGTATATCCTTGAGCTCGGCATCCACTTTTTCCGGCGGCCGAATCCGTTTCAGCACGGCCCGGGCTTGGTCCAAATGTCCGCGTCCGGCCAGCCATCGTGGGCTGTCGGGAATGAATATGAGTCCGATTCCAAATGCGGCCGCTGGGATCACCGCCATCGCGAACATCCAGCGCCATGCCTGCGACCCGGCAAAAGCGTAGTCGACCAAATACGAGATGACAATGCCGCTGGTGAGGGCGACTTGATTAATCGAAACCAGCTTTCCACGGATATCGACCGGGGCAATCTCGGAAATGTAAAGCGGCGCGACAAAGGAAGCAACGCCGATCGCGGCGCCGGCAATGACGCGGGCAACAATCAGCCATGCCGTGTCCGGCGCCAGAGCCGCCCCGATGGCGCCCAAACCGAAAACAATGGCGGTGATAATCAACAATTTCCGGCGTCCCAGGCGGTCGGCCAGGATTCCTCCGGCTGCCGCGCCGGCGAGCGATCCCAGCAAGACCGAACTGACGACGATTTCCTCCATGCCCGAGGAAAGAGAGAAATCTCTCTTGATGAACAAGATTGCTCCGGAGATGACACCGATGTCATAGCCGAAAAGCATGCCGCCCAGCGCCGAGATGGCCGCGGCAAGATAGACGAAGCGTGTCCCGTCCGACGCTTCAGCTTTGGTTTGCATCGGTCTCGCTCTTGTAAGCGGATGCATTTTTCTCCTGCCGTAAAGAGCCGACGCGAACGGCGAAGTCGGCGCCTTCCCAATGGTTGGCGTCTGGCCAGTAGAAAGTGAATTTGATCTGCTTTCCTTCAGGAAGAGCTTTGGTCGCTAGATCGGCGATATGAATTCCCAGCCCTACATCGTGCGACGTTGCGTCCTGGATGGTTTTCCAATCATCGGCGCTCCAGTGAATGACAGCCGGCGCCAGCGTCTCAATGCGCAATGTTTTTCCGGCCGGATCGTGCGAATCTTATGGTTGAAGCGCCACACCATGCGCGGGGATACGTTCTTCTCCTTCTGGTAGCGCTGCACGGTTTGGGGCGGCAGATCGAAAATTCGTCCGTCGTCGAGTGAACGCCGCAGCTTGAGGTACTCGGCGTGCGCCCACACCAGCGGCATGGCCGAACCGGAAGGATGGCCAAAATGAAGTTCGCGTTCCGGGATGTCCGGCGAGTCCCACACCTGCTCCGAGATCAAGCCGCCTTCGTTGGCGAAGGATTCCATTGTGGCCAGGAGCCGTTTGGCGTTGTCCACGCGGCCTGCCGCCAGTTCGTAGTGCGCCCGCTCACCCGTGAGCAGGGGCCACACGCGGCCAATCCCGGTACCGTCAAAAGGCGAACCATCCTCATGCTCGCCATAGCCATCGTCGTTGTAGCGATGCCACGAGGAGCCGGACGGTGTCTCGACCTTGAGCAACGCGTCGATGACTTTCGCCGTGTCGCGAATGCGCGGGTCGTCGGCGGCGCGCAAGCCAAAACGCACCAAGGCCAGTGCGTCGGGACTCACCAGATGACGGGCCTCGCGGGTGTCCTCGGCGGCCGAAACGTTCTTGACGTCCACATTGCTCTGGAAACGCGCCGCGCCTTCCCCCGGCCTATTCGGGGCGATCCGGAGATAATATCCTTGCGACGCTTGAACTTGCGGCACCAGTCCGTGCCGGACGCGTACATCCAGCGTTCGATGGATGTATTCCAGACATCGGAGATCTCGCGGAGGTAGGTTGCAATGGATGCTTCGTGATTCAAATCGGCCAGATCCGCGGCAGCCAGGAGTGCCGCGATTTCCGCCCCGACCGTGAACGGCGAATAGCCGGGATCTTCCTCCCAGCGATCCTGCGGGCTCACCGGGCCGTTGCGAACCAAATAGCCCGCGGCTTGCCGCACCATCGGCCAAAACCGGGCCAAATCAGCATCGGCCAATGCCTTTTCGCGATGGGCCAGATCCACCAGGAGAATAGGCAAAGCCGTCTCGTCCATTTGGATTCCATCCCAATAGGGCGAGCCATCCAACCACATATTCTGCGACCAGTGCCCGTCCGGCTGCTGAGTTGCCTGCAAATAAGAGAGGACGCGGCGTGCGTCCTCGTGCGCGCCGACGGCCAGCAGAGCGCCGGCCGTTTCCACCATGTCGCGCGACCAGACGAGATGGTAACCACCCAGATCCTTGTCCCCGTGGCTCGCTCCCCAGGGGATAGAGAGGCTGGCGATGAGAGCTCCGGGGGCAGTCTTGGACTCATGCGTACGCAGAACAGCGAGGCTCGATCCGGGAAAGATCTTTCGGGCCGGCTTTGCCGTTCTTCAGCGAGGAGTGTTTCTCTATGGATTCCTGCCAGCCGGCGATGTAACAGGCCTTCGCCTTCTCAAAACCTTCGTGAAGGCTGGAGGTGGCATTCCGGGCCGCTTCTTCCGGGTCCTTGCCAAAGCCAAGTGCGAGTACGAACTCTCCCTTCGACTCGGAGAGATCGATCTCAGCGGTCATGGCCACATTGCCGTTCTCCGCCCGCGTGTATTCCCAAGTCATCTGCTTGTGCGCCTTCAGGTCTTGCCAGCCGTCCGACGAACCGACGTAACCGACCGACCGCTTCGACCACGGAGCGGAGCATGCCAGCGCCAATGAGTTCCCTTTCCGCTGCGCAAACAACAGGGGCGTGCCCTCAAACTCGTCCAGCCACGCGGTATTGCCACCGCCTTGGTTCCCCAGGTGCGGCGCGAGCAGGACATGCAGGTGATAGTCGGACAGTGCGCCTTGCTGGGCGATAAATTGAACCTGCTGCAACACTGTGTCCCGATGTGGATCGGCC
The DNA here is from genome assembly GCA_963765185.1 of Bryobacterales bacterium. Classification (GTDB taxonomy): domain Bacteria; phylum Acidobacteriota; class Terriglobia; order Bryobacterales; family Bryobacteraceae; genus Palsa-187. The sequence goes on along the minus strand of CAVXWB010000012.1, from coordinate 17,063 downwards.
AGAATCTGCTTTTCGATTCGGTAGCGGCCATCGCGGCTGGTGTTGACCAGATGGAATGCCGGCACACCATCGGCCAGCCATTGAATTTCAGAGTCGGCGTCACGTTTCTCCTCGGAGAAGAAATCCGCTCCGTCCGTGACGATCATCCCCATATCGCGGACGCAGGCTTGATCAATGCGCGGGTAATAGATTTCGTTGAAGATCCCGTGGCTCAGCGTGAACCAGACGTGGCTCGCTGTCGCTGAGCGCCGTCCCAACGCCGGTTTTAGCGCTGGAAGTCCAGCGCGCCGGAATTCCCGGGGCCGCCGGGTGCGGATCCGTTTGTTGTAGCCATGTCATCTCCTTATGTCTATCGGCTTGGGTGATCAGCCGCCATGAGCGAAGTCGGGATAATCGGTCATACCGCCATCCACGAAGATCGTGCGCCCGGTTACGTAGGAGGCGACGTCAGAGACCAGCACAACCACCATGCGGGCGACGTCTTCAGGCTCGCCAATCCTCTTCATCGGGATTTTCTCCAGCAAGTCTTGCAGGTTCTTGGGTCGCTCCAGACCGAACGGTTGATCGCCGTTTTGATCGCGCCCGGCCCAACCGCCAGCACGCGGACGCCGTGAGGAGCCGCCTCTTGGGCCAAAGTCTTGGTCAGCATCCCGGCGGCAGCCTTGCTGGCAGTGTAGGCGCTGTAACCCGACCAAGCGATTTGTTCATGCACCGAGCTGACGCTGAGCACGACGCCGCTTTTCTGCGGCACCATCCGCTTCAGGGCTTCGCGAGCGCAATAAAACGCGCCAAACAGATTCACCTCAATGACTTTTCGCCACGCCGCAATATCGGCGTCCCAACCGAAGGCGCGGTGACCGTCCATGCCCGCATTGTTAACAAGGATGTCGATCCCGCCCCAGGCTTCGTCGATGTGACCGAACATTTTAGCAATGGCGTCGGGATCGGAAACGTCGGCCTGAAGAGCGATCGCTTCGCCGTGTTGATCCTCGATTCGATGGACGAGCGATTGCGCGGCCTCAGGATGGGTGACATAGTTAATCGCCACTTTCGCCCCCGCCTCGGCGAGGGCGAGTGAGATCGCCTCGCCGATACCGGAATTTCCTCCCGTGACGAGGGCACGCTTTTGGTCGAGTCTAATGTTCATAGTGCTCCTCGCGCCAGGGCCGTCATTAGCGGGCGAAGTGGGCTTGACTCGCGTCCGCGGATGGTCAAATGACCGGAGAAGGTCAGCTTCAGCTTTTGAAACGTCATGCCCGGCGTCAATTGCATCTCCCTCAGACCCGCATTCGCTCTCGCTCCATGGCTTGGCCAACGTCATGCGCAAATTGGGCAGGCGCTGTATTTCGGTTCGTATCTTAATGAGGCTGGACAATCAAGGAGCCCGGCAGACAGGGCAGGTCTCTCTCAAGCTCCACAGACTTGGCGAAGCGACGCGTTACTTGCGTGGCATGTACGCGGACGGAAATGCCGTGAAGCGGGAATACCTCATCTCGTTCACGTCGATCTCGCCGTTCTTGTCTGTATCCAGTCTCTTGAACTCGGCGTCCATGAACGTCTTGAACTCTTCCCTGGAGACCCTGCCGTTCTTGTCCGCATCCATCAGGAGCACCATTTTCTTGGCGTCGTCCTCGCCCATGGTAACTTGGCCCGGAGTGGGCGGAGAAACTGAGTTCTGAGCAACCGCGATTCCCACGGTCGCTCCGACAGCCAAGGCTCCCGCGACCCCCAGTTTTAGCATTACGAGTTTCTGTCTATTCAGCATGAGTGAACTCCTTGTAAGGGATTGATCTCATGATTCTTCATGATTTGGTTCATATAAATCACCTCTCTTCTTTTCACATTCCAAAACCTGTGTGATCTGTTCTTCGGTACGCATGAGCGGCTCGGCAGAGATCTCACGCGATCACGCGCTGCGGTTCCATCGGCTCCGTTGCCTGTTCTTCCGCCGCGGAAAGATTCAAAACGCGCACCCGCTGACCTACGGCGAATCTCTGCAATAGGACTTCACTTCCGTTTTGAAAGCGGAGGGCATCCCGATAGGTGTTTACGGCGGCGGTAATCTGAGTAAAGACAGCCTCCTCCAGATCCTTCCGAAAACCGCACTCTTGTTGCAGCTTTTCCGGAATGTCGCGTATCAGCAAACGGGCGCCCGGTGGGATGCAGACTGCCGGGATCGCCGGAGGCATTTGAGGATCAAAAAACTCCTTGAGCTTCGGCCAGAACCCGTGGCTTGGGACCTTGCGGTACTCTTGTCTTTTCTGAAGATCGCAGGGCGCCGCCAACCCCACCGATCCTTCAGGAAATCTGTGGACAACGAGTTCTTCTCCGGAAGCCGCCAACCGGTTTGGAATCGCCATCAAAGAATAGTCACACATTGTTTCTTACCTCCTTCAAGAACGTAAACTGAAATGAGCTTAAACATTCTCCCCACATCCAACAGAAGATGCCGGCTTTGAAGGCCTCGGATCTATTGCATCGCTCCGAACTGCACAAGAGATGTGACGCACGGTTCTCGTGATTTGCGGTGGTCCGCTTCTTCTGGCATGCGATACAAAAAGAGGCGCGGGGACAGAGCAGTCAAACGCTTCATGCCGATGTCCTGTTTCCCCGATTTCACAATCCGCCGTCCTAGCGTGCATTCGCGTGCGTCGACTTATCCAGCCGCTTTCTGTCCGACTCTCCGTAGTCTGTTCTGAATACTTGCGTCGTCTGGACGCTTTTGCGCTCCAGCACGGAGCGGACACGGCCAGGTTCTCCCAGATCGCTCCAACCGAGGCCAGTGGCGCGAAGCGCGGCTATCGGATTCGGCTGCCCCGACAGCACGTCCTGAGAAAAACTAGTCTCGCCAATTCCCGAGTAAAGCTCGCACGCTGCCGTTCTCTCGGTTGCTGTAAATAGAGATGACCGAATCGATTCGAATCGTTCAACCAAACCGGGAAGGGCGCACCGGATGAGGTTTAGAAAAGCGTGAACGCAGCCCACCATGACGAAGCTGTTCCACAGACAACGGCGCTCCAGCAAGGCCGAAGCCAGTGTCTCGCACGGTTTTTCCCAGAAGCGGCAGACGCGGCGCACGGAGTCCGGGTTCCCCAGCGAGACGCGAGGCTCGATCCAACCGTACCCCACCTCCGGAGTCTCGGGTGGAATGCCGAGCAGGATAACCTTCTCGGGACGGCATGCGGCCGCGGCATAAGCCGAATTGACGTGGCCGACAAAAGCCTCGTCGTCTGAAAAATGATGATCCGAGGGAAAGAAGGCTACGACGCCCTTTGGATCCATTTCGCAGAGGCGCAGCAGACTGTAGAGAATCGCGGGCGCGGTGTCGCCGGTGATGGTTCGCGTGAGGGGGAGCAAGCGCGTTCCATCACCTCCGGCCAGAATTACCCCCCCGCGGCGGCTGCGTGAATCGCTTCTATCGAATTTCATTGAGCCCATCCGCTGTCCGCATTCGACACCCTGGGAGCAACGCCGAGACGACCAACTCCGGCGCCACGATTGAAATCTATCGCAAATAATGTCAAAACGCCGTCAAAAACGGAGATCAAGTGAGAGTTCTTGGCGGCGTCGACGCGGGGATTGCGTTTCGACGGCGCTTTGACGGGGGAACCGAAACTGATCGTTAGACTGGGGTCTCACTAATCCACGAGAGCGGGAAAGATGGTCGGGCCGCAAGTAGCGATCGCATATTCCCGCCTCGGCCAAGTGACGCGAGCCCTGATGGCCCAGATCATGAAGCTGCTCGATCTCGCTCCCGACATTCAGGAGCAGATTCTTTTTCTTCCGAACCTCAGTCGGCTCAACCAACGAAGCTTGCGGCCCAAACCGTCGGTTGGATCGATTGAGACGAGCAGCTTCGACGATGCCGAGTCCGGTGGTCTGGCAGCCACCAGCCATCTGTGGACTGGGCCGGCCCGCAGAAGATCGAGGGCAGCCAGTCCCCCCAACTACTTTTTCGCAGTTGCTGAGGTAGCCGCCGCCTTAGGCGTTTTGTTGGCAGCGCCCTTCGGTGCAGCGTCAAAGTCCGTCACGTCAAACCGATACCCATCCTCGACGTCCTTCAACGCCTGATTAGCTTCATAATACTTGCCGGCGTCGATAAGTTGAGCCGCCTTCTTGATCCCGGTCATGGTCTTATCGACGGGCGCCACCACCGCCACGAAGCTAACGTCGATGTTCGCCAGTTTGAGGGTCTCCATAGCATGCTTGTGATCGCCTTTTTTCATCTGGTCATTGGCCTTTGCGACGCCAGCGGACTTTTCAGGTGTGTCAATGTAGTCCTCACCAAGCGTCATCGAACCGTCTACTGGAACCCAGGCCGTTGGGGTGGTAGTTGCCGTCCCGCCAGATCCGAGCTGGGCCTTGCCCGCGGGGGCCCTCAGATTTGATTCTGCCTTGGTGAAGGCAGTATCGTCGCTCTTAGCCTTCTCGAAAGCTGTCTGTGCTTCCTCCGTAAATGTTTTGGCTTGGGCAGGCTCGCCGTTGAATATTGCGAGACGGGCCTGGCTGATATCGTGAACCGCCGTGTATCCATCTTTTGACAACTTGGCCGCGTCCTTGTCCGCACTCGCTTGCGCGTAAGCCTTACTTTGCGTGCACGCGGTAAGCCCAACCAACATTGCGAGGGCAACTGCGCATGTACTGATCTTGTTCATTGTAAGTCACCGTTCTTCTTTCAAGTTCTAAATTCGTGAACTGTCCCTCGCTTTGTGCCCAGCACGGGTTCGGCGGAGGTTTCACACCGTAGGCGAAGCATCCTGAGGGCCATCGGAGCATCGCCGTTGAACGGAGGCGCATCGAGCTGTACTGCATGAGACGTTAGGTACGGTAAGGTCCCTCGACCAAACGATTCAATGGTTGACGGAAGCCACGGGCGCAGACTACCTATCGTCATGTGACCGAATGCGGTTATTTGCGGAAAGTCAGGATTCGCAGGCTCCCGTCCTTCGGGAGCGGAAGGCTCCGTTTTGACGGCCTTTTGACATCTTGCGCTTCATACTTAGTTTGGGTAGGAAGCAACGGCGGGACGTACTTAGCGCAAATGGCCGCTTGGCTGCCGCGGGAAGGCAGAACGGAGTTGTAGAACCATGATCGAGAAACCAATACACCTCGAGCCGGCGGCGCCGCTGGCTGGCGAAAAGCTCAGCGCCAACGGAGGCCACCATCCGGGCCAAGGAGGGCGCCTAGCGGAAGGGCGGCCCACGATAGGGCGCCCCATGAAACGGGTGATTGCCGGAGCGATCGCGGTCGTTGCCGTCGTCGTCATCCTCGCGTTTATCGCCGGCTGGATACAAAAATGGCTGTGGATGCGGCAGGTCGGCTACAGCGGCATCTTTTGGGCGCTCCTGTCCGTGAAGTGGGGACTGTCTTGCGCAGCTTTCGTTGTCGTGGCTCTGTATCTGTGGATCAACCTTCGCCTTGCGGCGAGAAACGGCGCCTCTTTCCGTGCGGGTGATCTGGCAAGCGAGTCGACCGTTGCTACGAGACTCGGCATCCGGATCTCTCGCACGGTTTTGAATCTGGCCTTGGCCGCGGTCTCTGCTGCCGCCGGGCTGTTCTTTGCGCTCGTCTTCTATGCAGAGTGGGATACTTATCTTCGCTTTCGCTATGGCGGATCCTTTGGGTTGTCCGATCCACTCTTCGGCGCCGACGCCGGGTTCTATGTATTCCGTCTGCCATTCTATGAGCTTTTGCAGAGCAGCCTGACCGGTTTGGCGGTGATCGCGCTTCTGGCCGTCCTGGTCCTCTACGCTTACTTCGGGTTGCTCCAGCTCAAACGCAACAGACCGATGGAAGGCTGGAACACAAAAGCGGTTCCACATCTGTCCGGCCTGTTCTTCATCCTGATAGCCAGCTGGGGATGGGGTTTTTACCTGGATCACTACGAGCTCCTCTACTCCACACAAGGAGTAGTTTACGGCGCCGGTTATACGGCAGATCATGTGACCCGGATCGCGTTCTGGATAATGCTAAGCGCGGCGGCGGCGCTATGCGCGCTTCTGGTGGTCAATGTCTTCCAGCCGCGACTCAAGACGATACTGATTGGATTCGGAATCTATGCGGCTTTGTATCTCATCGCCGTGGGGCTGGTGCCGACGCTCTTTCAGAGGTTCATGGTACAGCCAAACGAGCTGGCCCGCGAGACTCCGTACCTCAAGAACAACATAGAATTCACCCGCAAGGCCTACAGCCTTGATACGATCCAGGAGACATCCTACCCAGCGCTCGCCGACCTGACACCCGACGTGATTGCAAGAAATCAAGACACGATCCAGAACATCCGTCTCTGGGATTACCGTCCTTTGCTTCAGATGTACCAACAAGCCCAGGAGATACGGCTCTATTATCAGTTTTACGGGGTTGATGTAGACCGATACCACCTGCCGGATGGTTATCACCAGGTGATGCTGTCGACACGCGAACTCTCCCCGGAGCTTCCCGCTCAAGCCCAAACCTGGGTGAACGAGAAGTTGCAGTTCACGCATGGGTATGGCCTGGTCATGAGCTTCGTCTCAAAGACGATGGGGGGAGGCTTTCCGCAGTACGTTCTGGAGAATATCCCGCCCGAATCTTCCTTCGGCCTAACCATAAACCAGCCTGCCATTTACTACGGCGAGTCGATGCCTGGATATCGGATCGTAGCGACGGGCGTGAAAGAGTTCGACTACCCGAAAGGAAATCAGAATGTTTACACGAGTTACGCCGGAACAGGAGGTATCCCGCTGGACAGCCTGTGGAAGCGGCTCTTATTCACCTGGACGCAGGCCGATATCAACATCCTGTTCACGTCGTATCTTCAGCCCGAGAGCAAAATTCAGATCTGGAGGCGTGTTCAGGAGCGCGTAAGCCAGATCGCTCCGTTCCTACGCCTCGACCACGATCCCTACGCGGTGGTGAGCGAGGGCAAACAGTACTGGATCCAGGATGCCTACACCGTGTCAGATCACTTCCCTTACTCCACTCCCCACTCGGCGGCCTTTGAGGATGGGCTGAATTACATTCGAAACTCCGTGAAGGTGGTTGTGAATATGTACGACGGAACCGTCCGATTCTACGTCATGGATCCGAACGACCCGGTCCTGGAAGTCTACCGCCGTGCGTTTCCGGGCGTTTTTATGGACCTGGATCAGCTTTCGGCGGATCTGAAAGCGCATCTGCGGTTCCCGGAGGATCTCTTCTCCATCCAAGCCGACCAGTACAGAACATTCCACATGACCGATCCTCAGGTCTACTACAACCGGGAGGACCTCTGGGTGCTCCCCCAAGAGAACTATGCGGGTACGGTCGCGCCCATGAAGCCCTATTACATCCTGATGAAGCTCCCTGGAAGCGACACGCTGGAATATCTCCTGATGACCCCTTTCACGCCGCAGAAGCGAAACAATATGATCTCCTGGCTGGCCGCCAGGAGCGATTTCCCCGAATACGGGAAGAGGCTCTTTTACGAACTTCCCAAGGATAAGTTGATCTACGGCCCGATGCAAATCGAGGCGATGATCGATCAAAACACCGCGATCGCGGCGCAACTGACCCTCTGGGACCAAAAAGGTTCCAAAGTCATTCGTGGAAACCTGATCGCGGTGCCGATCGAGAACTCCTTTCTCTACGTGGTGCCGTTGTACCTCACCGCGGAAGGCACGGACTTCCCTCAACTCAAGCGCGTCATTGTGATTTCGGGGGACAAAGTGGCGATGGAGCCTACCCTTGATGAAGCAATCCAAGCCGTCTTCGGGACGCAGCCGACCCAGATTTCGGCCCAGATATCCGCCGGGCAAACGGGCTTGGGCCAGGCGAGGACGCAGTTCGATGACGCCCAGAAGGCCATGCAGCAAGGCAATTGGGGAGACTTCGGCAAATCGATGGACGCGCTCAAGCGCGTGCTGAACGGCCCGGCGCTCACAGGGACTCAACAAACTCAACAATGAAACATCTTGCAGCAGCGGACCACGCTCCGCAGGTCAAATGTCACGGGAGGTGACGATATTGAAACTCAGAACTCTGTTCGAGAGATTCGAAAGACAAGTCTTAGTTCGGCTCGCTGAGGACCAAACCGCCTTCATCTGCACCGCGAAGTGGCCATTATGCTCGATCATCAGACGGGTCGGCGTGGGCGAGGCGGGGCGTGATTTTGCTCCTCTAAGTCAAGGTCCTCCGGCCGCCAAGCGGTAGAGATCGAGAAGCGATTTAACGAGTGTAGCGTGTATTCCGAGTCGGAGAAATGTAGGTTTCAATACTTTGCGACGGAGGTCGTAATATGCCGAAGACAGTAGTTGGATTATTTGAGAATCCTGGCCTGGCGGACGACGTCGTCCGCGAGATCGAGGCCCTTGGTTTTCCCCGGAAAGAGGTTCGCACCCTGGACCGAGCCGGCGGCCTTCGAGGTCACGGGTGTGATGAGCTTCCCACGCCTTGATTTCGAAGTCGACTTGAGCCCGGAGCTTACCAGGATCGGGGCGACCAAAGAGAAGGCGCAGGCTTACGTCAAAGGATTGCGGCGCGGAGGAGCCTTGGTTTTCGCGACGGGGGCGAACGAAATGGTAAATGCCGCTGCGGACTTTATGAACCGGGATGGCGCGGTGGAGATCGAGGAGAGCAGTGGTCCCGAACCGCAGCTACCCAATGCGGTTCGCGAGAGCCCGACTCCGGTGCGCGACAGTCCGGTCATGGCCGGCCGGATCCGCGAGCCGGGCAGCGGTGCAGCCTTTTTCGTGTGGTAACGCAAGGAGCAGGATACTCATGATTCAGTCTATTTACAAGGGCATCGAGATTGAAATGGAGATGCACCAACAAGCGCACGGGTATTGGAAGTGCGATTACACGCTGATAAAGCATCCCAAACGAACCATAACGATTCATCACGGGGATGAAGAGTTCCCGACCATGGATCTTGCCAGGGAATACGCCTTGCATGATGCTCTCATCGCTATAGATCAGGCCGGCGGAATGAAAGGAACAGAACACATGTCTGAATTGAACTCGGTTGTAGCTATTTACGGAACCCACGTCCAAGCAGAGGAAGCGGTGAAGGAACTGCAGAGAGTCGGGGTTTGATATGAAAATGATGTCGATCGTTGGTAAGGATTATCATACCGACGAACAGGTCGTCGGATACTATACCACCGGCGACCGGATGAAATACTGGGGCAAAATGGGCGCCTTCTGGGGTGGTATTTGGGGGTGGCTGTTTGGAGCCGCTTTCTTTATGTTTCCAGGCCTCGGGCCGATATTGGTAGCGGGTCCCTTAGTCGCCTGGATCGTCGCCGCGCTGGAAGGCGCGATTGTGGTGGGCGGATTGAGCGCGCTTGGCGCGGGGCTATATAGCATTGGCATCCCCAAGGACAGCGTCGTGAAATACGAGACCGCGCTTAAATCCGACAAGTTCCTCCTGATGGCTCATGGCACGGCGAACGAAGTGGCGAAGGCCAGGGACATCATGCAGACGACACACCCTATGGAAGTTACAGTGCACGCCGCGAAAAGCGAGCAACTCGCTGGCATTGGCGGCAGATAGTTTTGCGAGCGGCGACTGAAAAGGTGGGATGTAAGGAGAACAATCATTTACAAGAATCTGTTGGCCGTCTCGGTTTCGTGCCTGACCCCGGATCGTGCCCGTTGTGGCATCGGACCGTGATGATGACCTCGGGCGTATTCAAAAAGCCACCCAGGTCTTCCAGGAATGCGTTGCCATCATTCCGGGAGAAGAGAAAGTCGCCTTCATATTTGGTGGCAACTACGGCGAGGGTCTGGCGACCTGCCGAACCGCCCATGGCTGGAGTGCTCCGATGTTTCTAGCTGTCGGGAGCGGGAGCGTCGGCTTCCAGATTGGTGGCTCTTTCACCGACGTGGTGATGCTCTTTATGAACGACCATGCCTTGCAAAGCCTGTTGAGTGACAAATTCAAGATCGGCGCGGACGCAACCGTTGCCGCCGGGCCCGTGGGTAGACAACCCACGGATTAAACTTCCTCAGTTATTCGCGCAGCAAAGGGTCTTTGCCGGGATCAGCCTGGATGGCGCGGTCGTGCAGGCCGACCACAGCGGAGATGAAGCCAGGTACGGAGCCAACCTTAACCGCCGGGAAATCCTGGACGGCAAGATTGCGGTTCCTAAGCCGGCGCGGAGCCTGCTGGAGGAACTTGCCAAGTGCTCGGCTCACTCTTAAAATTTCCGGGCGCCACTGACAGCGTCCTTCACGACCGCTCTGGATACGACTGGCGCGGAAGCGGGAATTTGTACGAGGGGTTTGGAGGGAGAAACGAACAATGAGCGCGCCAACCGTGACAACTCTCAGTCCGGCGCAACTGGATCAACTATCGATCAACACACTCCGCTTCCTGTCGGTTGACGCAGTGCAAAAGGCCAACAGCGGCCATCCCGGGCTCCCCTTGGGTGCCGCAGCCATGGCCTATACGTTGTGGACACGGTTTCTCCGGCCCATTATGGAGCAGAGGGTGGTCTACGTGTTCACGCACGACAGCATTGCACTGGGAGAGGACGGGACCACTCACCAGCCGGTGGAGCAAATCGCCAACCTGCGCGCCTTTTCACGCCTGGTCGTGATCCGGCCCTGCGACGCCAACAAAACTGCGTACGCCTGGCGCGTCGCGCTTGAGTCGCGGGACCGTGCCGTCGGGTTGATCCTGACCCGCCAGGATGTGCCGACACTGGACCGTAGTCGCTATTCTGCCGCCGAGGGGTTGAAACGTGGGGCCTACATCCTGGCGGAGGCGGCGAACGCACGGCCCGGGATCGTTCTGATCGCGACCGGCTCGGAAGTGGGTCCGATCGTCGAAGCGCAGCGCGAATTGGAAAAGCAGAACATTCAGACACGCTTGGTTTCCATGCCGAGTTGGGAATTGTTCGAAGCGCAATCGGAGGAATATCGACGTTCCGTGTTTCCGCCTTCGATCCGTGCGCGGCTGGCTGTGGAAGCAGGCGCGACGCAGGGATGGCATCGCTACGTCGGCGATCTTGGCGAAGTGATCGGGCTCGATCATTTCGGCGCTTCCGCGCCGGGGCCGGTTCTTATGCGCGAATACGGGTTTACTGTCGGTAACGTCTGCAACCGGGCGCTTGCGTTGTTGAAAAAAGAGTATGCCTGATTCATCGAAACGCATCGGTATCGCCGCCGATCATGGAGGATTTGAGTCGAAGGAATATTTGGCTGGGAAGTTGCGTGAGGCCCATCATGAAGTGGTCGATTTTGGCGACAGCAAGCCGAAGCCGGATGATGACTATCCGGATTTTGTAGTGCCATTGGCCCGCGCGGTCGCTCGCGGAGAGGTAGATCGCGGCGTGGCCATCTGCGGGAGCGGAGTGGGTGCGTGCATTGCAGCCAACAAGGTGCCGGGCGTGCGGGCGTGCCTGATCCACGAGAGTTTTTCTGCACGCCAGGGAGTCGAGGACGACGACATGAATGTGATCTGCCTGGGCGGGCGCGTAGTCGCGAATACGTTTGCGTGGGAGCTGGTCAAAGAATTTCTCGAAGCACGATTCAGCGGCCTTGAGCGCCACCAGCGTCGTGTGGCTAAAGTCGCAAGCCTGGAACGCAGAGATTCAGAATGACGGGTGAGTCGTGAACATAAGTTCACTGGCAGGGAAGCCGGTCGAAGCCTCGATGCCTGGTGAACGTACCCAGACTCGGCTGGGTATCGCCATTCCATTGCGGACTGAATCAAGGACCGATGGTTTAGCGGCTTATGGTGGGGATCGATGCGGGACTGCCCTTTCATCGCGAGCGGCTTGGGCGGAGCAGGCTTTGGCGGGGGTTGGTTTTTAACTCGGCCGCCTTTTACAGCGGCGGCAGAAACAAGGGCACTCTCGCAGCGACGCCCGGTCCGAGGGAAACAATATGAGCCAACAAAATCGCGTTAGCCATCCGATTTACAACCTTCTACCCACTGAAATCGAGGGGTTCGATTCCCTGGCGGAACTCGCCCTGGATATGCGCTGGTCGTGGAATCACGCTACCGACAAAGTGTGGCGGAAGCTTGATCCCGATTTGTGGGAAATGACGCATAACCCCTGGGTGGTCCTGCAGACGGTCTCGCGCGACCAGATCGAGCGCGTGTTGACCGATCCCGTTTTCCGGAAAGATGTAGATGGTTTGGTCGAAGCCAGCCGGCAAGCGGCGAAGGCGCCTGCTTGGTTTCAGAAGAATCATTCGGACGCTCCCCTGACCTGCGCTGCCTATTTCAGCATGGAATTCATGCTGAGCGAAGCCCTGCCCATCTATTCGGGCGGCCTTGGTAATGTGGCCGGAGATCAGCTCAAAGCCGCCAGCGATCTCGGTGTGCCAGTGGTGGGCGTCGGACTGCTCTACCAGCAGGGCTACTTTCGCCAAGTGATCGATAAAGATGGAGCGCAGCAAGCTCTCTACCCGTATAACGACCCTGGACAGCTGCCGATCACGCCGCTGCGCCAACCCAACGGGGAGTGGCTGCGGTTGGAGATCGCGTTACCCGGATACTCGGTCTGGCTGCGTGCCTGGCAGGTCCAAGTTGGCAGAGTGAAGCTCTACCTGCTGGATAGCAATGACGCGGCGAACATCCCCGCCCATCGAGCGATTACCAGCGAGCTCTATGGCGGCGGCCCAGAGCTCCGCCTCAAGCAGGAACTGCTGCTCGGGATCGGCGGATGGCGGTTGCTCCACGCGCTCGGAATCCAACCAGAGGTCTGTCACTTGAATGAAGGGCACGCGGCCTTCGCAGTGCTAGAGCGTGCCCGCAACTTCATGGAAGACGCCGGGCAGCGCTTCGAAGTCGCGCTCGCCGCTACGCGAGTCGGCAATCTCTTCACCACGCACACTGCGGTAGCCGCCGGCTTTGACCGTTTTGCGCCGGCCCTTATCGAGCAATACCTGGGCGGATACGCCCAGCAAAAACTTGGCATCACGCTCCATGACTTGCTGGCTCTTGGCCGCCAAAATCCGGACGACTCGCTGGAGCCATTCAATATGGCGTATCTGGCAATTCGAGGGAGCGGTCAGGTCAATGGCGTGAGCCGCCTGCATGGGAAGGTGAGCCGGCACATCTTTCTGCCTCTCTTCCCGCACTGGCCGGAGGACGAAGTCCCGGTCGGACACGTGACCAACGGAGTCCACATGCCCACCTGGGACTCGGCCCCGTCCGACGAACTTTGGACGGAGGCTTGTGGAAAGGGCCGCTGGCTGGGGACCACAGAAACCCTAGACCAGGACATTCGCCGCGTCTCCGACGCCAAGCTCTGGGAATTTCGGATCGCCGCCGGCAAGTCTCTGATTGACTACGCTCGGGGCCGATTGTCCCGGCAACTGGCTGCTTCGGGAGCATCGGGCGAGGCAGTCGAGGGCGCCAAGCATTTCTTTGATCCCAACACCCTGACGCTCGGTTTTGCGCGGCGCTTCGCGACCTACAAGCGACCGAACTTATTACTGCACGACCCGCCGCGGCTGCTTCGCTTGTTGACCAATCCTCAGCGTCCGGTACAACTCATCATCGCCGGAAAGGCGCATCCGGCGGACCAAGCGGGACAGGCCTTGATTCAGGAATGGATTCATTTCATCCGGCAGCCGGAAACGCGTCCACACGTGATCTTTCTCAGTGACTATGACATGCTTCTGACCGAGGAACTGGTGCAGGGGGTCGATGTCTGGATCAACACGCCACGGCGGCCCTGGGAGGCTTGCGGGACGAGCGGCATGAAGGTGCTCGTCAATGGAGGCATCAATCTATCCGAGTTGGACGGCTGGTGGGCGGAAGCTTACACGCCTGAAGTCGGGTGGGCACTGGGGGACGGCCAGGAACATGGCGAGGACCCGGCCTGGGACGCCACCGAAGCCAACGCGCTCTACGACCTGCTCGAACGGGAGGTGATCCCGGAGTTTTATACCCGTGACGAAAGCGGCATTCCCACCGCATGGGTCAAGCGGATGCGGGAAAGCATGGCACAGTTGACGCCGCGCTTTTCCGCAGGCCGTGCGGTGCGCGAATATTCGGAGCAACACTATCTCCCGGCTGCGGCCGCCTACCGGGAGCGCGCGGCGAGCAAAGGTGCGGTGGGCAAACAAGTGGTCGATTGGCAGCATACGGTGGATCGGACGTGGGGTTCATTGCGCTTCGGAAACCTGCGCGTGCAGACCGACGCGGACCACCAGGTCTTTGAAGTTGAGATCTTCCTGAATGATCTCGACCCGAATGCGGCGCGAGTTGAGCTCTATGCGGACGGAGTCGACGGCGGCGATCCCGTACGGATCGAAATGAAGTGCTCGGGATCGGCAGCTGACGCATCCGGGGCCTGTCTTTATCGCGCAACGGCATCTCCTGCACGCCCAGCAAAAGACTACATGGCTCGAGTGATACCTCGGCACTCCGGCGTGGCGGTTCCGTTGGAATCCGCGCGAATCTTATGGCAACGATGACGAAAACGCCTCAACGCGAGTTGCACGGTTACATTTCGGAGATCTCCGAGCGCGCTGACATTCGGGCGGGCTCTCCTCTGTCGTTGGGAACCCTGGAAAGCGGAGGGGGAGTTAACTTCGCGATTTTCAGCCGGCACGCCAGCCGGGTTCGGCTCGAGTTGTTCGACCATCCCGAAGATGCCGTGCCCGCCCGGGTCGTCGATCTGGATTCATCGCGCAACCGCACCGGCGACGTATGGCACGTTTGGGTGAAGGGGATCGGTCCCGGTCAACTCTATGCTTACCGCGTGGATGGCCCTTATAAACCCAGCGAAGGACATCGTTTCAACTTCAACAAGCTTCTTCTCGATCCCTTTGCGACCGCGATTTCGCACCTGCCTCCGTGGAATTTCGTTTCGGCACTTGGCTACGACCCATCGGCTCCGGATCTAGACCTGGTTCTCTCGAAGCTGGACAATTCCAGCTCAATGCCAAAATGCGTATTTGTGAATGAGCCATTCGATTGGCATGGAGACCAGCCGCCCCGGCATCCGTGGTCGAAGACTGTCATCTACGAAGCCCATGTCCGCGGTTTTACGATTCGCCCCACGTCAGGCGTGGAGCATCCGGGAACCTACCGGGGGCTGATGGAGAAAATCCCCTACCTCAAGGCACTGGGGGTGACCGCCGTGGAATTGATGCCCGTGCAGGAATTTAATGAAACTTCTGTGACGCGCAGGAATCCGAAAACTGGTGAAACGCTCCGGAATTACTGGGGATATGATCCCGTGGCTTTCTTTGCGCCGAAAGCTTCCTACAGCAGTTCCGGAGGTTTGGGCCAGCAGAAACTGGAGTTCAAGGAAATGGTTCGGGGCTTTCACAATGCCGGGATCGAAGTGATCCTTGACGTCGTGTTCAATCACACCGCGGAGGGAGACGAACTGGGACCAACGCTCTGTTTCCGGGGGATGGACAACGCGATCTTCTACACATTAGCGGGCGACAAACGCTACTACAAGGACTACACCGGGACCGGCAACACCATCAATGCCAACCATCCCGTGGTGCGGGACCACATCCTGGCCGCGCTCCGTTATTGGATGATCGAAATGCATGTAGATGGATTCCGGTTTGACCTAGCTTCGGTTCTCGGCCGGGACGGCGCAGGCAGGCTGCTAGCCAACGCCCCGCTTCTCGAGCGGATCGCCGAGGACGCGATCCTAAGGGACGTGAAGATCATCGCCGAGGCGTGGGACGCCGCCGGCGCATACGAAGTGGGTAGTTTTTCGGAGCGGCGTTGGGCGGAATGGAATGGACGATACCGGGATGATGTCCGGCGTTTCTGGCGCGGCGATGACGGGGTGCTCGGTTTATTTGCCAGCCGCATCTGCGGCAGTGCCGACATTTATACCAAGTCCGGCAAAGGCCCCGAGGGCAGCATCAACTTCGTCACCTGCCACGACGGCTTCACTCTGAACGATCTGGTGAGTTATCGCGACAAGCATAATGAAGCAAACGGAGAAAACAACCATGACGGGACCGGCGTCAACTTCAGCGAAAACTACGGCGCTGAAGGCGAGACCACGGATACTAAGATCGAGACCTTGCGGAAACGCCAGATCAAGAACTTCCTGCTGACTCTGTTCATCTCGCGCGGGGTGCCGATGCTGCTCGGCGGGGACGAATTTCGCCGCACGCAAGGCGGCAACAACAACGCCTACTGCCAGGACAATGAAGCCAGTTGGATTGACTGGACTCATCTTCAGCAGCATCAGGAGATCCACCGCTTCACCCGCGGCATGATCGCCTTGCGCCGCGCGCATCCGATTCTGAGTAAGGAGCAATTCTACACGGATGCCGAGATCCAATGGTTTGGCCCGCAAGGAGAATTGCCGAACTGGGCTGACTCAGGAAGAAAAGAACTTGCCTGTATGATCCATGAAAGCGGGCCGGATGCGCTCCTTCTGATGTTCAATGCGAGCACGAACGGGATCGACTTTGGTCTGCCCGCACTGCCACAAGGGTTTCGCTGGCATGTAGCGGCCGACACGTCCCGTTCCGCGCCGCAGGATCTCTTCACCGCGGGAGAGGAAATGGCTGTGGATAGTTCAAAGCCCTACGGCCTGGAAGCTCGCTCCAGCGCGATCTTCGTCGCACGGAAGCTGGTAGCGTGATGCTGAGCATTCAGAGGATTCTTGTTCCCGTTGTGTTCGCGGATACTTCCCGGCGCGTGGTGCAACAGGCTGCGTGGCTGGCGCGCCGCCTTCGCGCGGAGATCACCCTGCTGCATGTGGTGACGCCTGTCAGCTATCCCGCTGGCTTGCTGGAGAGCGGGCACGAGATCACCGCACGAGATTTGCACGCACACGTCGTCCAGCGGGCTCAGGAAAACCTGGATCAGGCGCTGCAGCCAGAACTCGATGGCATTGCGGTCACACGCGTGCTGCTCAGGGGCGATCCGGCCCACGAAATCGTGAAGATGGCTGGTGACCGTAACGTCGACCTGATCATGATGTCGACTCATGGCTATGGAGCGTTCTACCGGTTTCTGCTGGGCTCAGTAACGGCGAAGGTACTGCACGAAATCCAGTGCCCGGTGTGGACCGGCGCCCACCTGGAAGAGGAGCCGGCGCGCGAGTTCTCGATCCGCCGCGTCCTTTGCTCGGTGGAATTGGACGGCCACAGCC
>CAVXWB010000011.1:0-69182 GCA_963765185.1 Bryobacterales bacterium | reverse complement strand
CAGTCACAGTTTGACTTTATAGCCAAAAAGAACTAAGGTCAATAGCCCCGGCCTGGATCAAAACGCCTATTGTACTTAGTACCGCAGTTCCCATAGTCTAGTCCTTTTGGAAGAAAGGGTCCCGCACAACGGCCTGCCGCAGACCGGGTATGGGACAATGAGTACTTGCTGGACCGCATCACCGTGCACGGGGCACGGCAACACAACCTGAAAAATATCGACGTCGAGATCCCGCGCAATACCTTCACGGTCATCACGGGGTTGAGCGGATCCGGCAAGTCCTCGCTCGCCTTCGACACGATCTACGCCGAGGGCCAGCGCCGCTACGTCGAGACGCTCTCGCCTTACGCCCGGCAATTTCTGGATCAGATGGAGCGGCCCGAAGTCGACTCCATCGACGGCCTGAGCCCGGCCATTTCCATCGAGCAGAAAGACCACCAGCCGCAGCCCGCGTTCCACCGTCGGTACCATCACGGAAATCTACGACTATCTGCGCGTCCTGTACGCCTCCATCGGCATTCCGCACTGCCCCAACTGCGGACACGAAATTTCGCGCCAGACCACCGATCAGATCGTGCAGCAGGTGATGGCGCTGAGCCCGCAGGAGCGGGTCATGATTCTGGCGCCGATCGTGCGCGGGCGCAAGGGCGAATACAAGAAGGAGCTGGAAAAACTCGCGCGGCAGGGCTTCGTGCGAGCCCGAATCGATGGCGTGCTGCGCTCGCTGGACGAAGAGATCACGCTCGACCGGCGCAAGAATCACACCATCGAAGTGGTGGTCGACCGGTTGCTGATCAAGCCGGAGATCGAGAAGCGCCTGGAAGCCTCGGTGGTCACCGCGACCAAGCTGGCCGACGGATTGGTGACGGTCGCGGTGGTGAACGGCGACGGAGCGGCTGTATTCGCAGAAGCTGGCCTGTCCGGATTGCGGCGCCAGCGTTCCGCAACTGGAGCCGCGCTCGTTCTCCTTCAACAGCCCGTTCGGCGCCTGCGAGACCTGCAACGGCTTAGGCAGCAAGTGGAGCTTCGATCCGTTGAAGGTGATTGTGGATCCTTCACGGCCGCTGCTGGACGGCGGCATCGGACCGGGCGGCAGTTCCAGCTACATGATGCACAACCTGGGTTACCTGGCTGTAGCGCAGGGCATCGATCTCGACAAACCTTACAGCAGCCTGCCGAAGAAACAGCAATCGATATTGCTGAGACGGCGCGAACGGCGGCCCGGGATTTTGGGCATCCTCGACAAGATGTACAAAGACGAGATCGCCAGCGAGGCCTATCACGACTGGTTCATGCAGTACATGTCGCCGGCGAAATGCCCCGACTGCCGCGGCCAGCGGCTGAAACCGGCCAGCCTGGCGGTGCGCGTCCAGGGCTCAACCATCGGGGAATTGACGGCACTCTCGGTGGCAGCGGCGCTCAAGACGGTGCGAGGCTTGGAACTCTCCGGACGCGAGCTGCAGATCGGCGGCCGGGCGGTCGAAGAAATCCGCAACCGGCTGGAGTTTCTGGCGGCGGTCGGCCTCGATTACCTGAGCCTGGATCGTTCCGCCGCCACGCTCTCCGGCGGCGAAGCGCAGCGCATCCGCCTGGCCACGCAGATCGGCTCCAAGCTGCGCGGCGTGCTGTACGTTCTGGATGAGCCTTCCATCGGTCTGCATCGCGCGCGATAATGACCGCTTGCTGAATTCCCTGGCGCGTCTGCGCGATCTGGGCAATACCGTGCTGGTGGTGGAGCACGATGCCGAGACCATCGAGCGCGCCGATTACGTGATCGACCTGGGGCCGGGCGCGGGCCGGCTGGGCGGAGAACTGGTGGCGCAGGGCACGCCGCGCGAGATCGCAGCGCAATCCCGACTTCGCTCACCGGGCAATATCTTTCCGGAGCGCGCCAGATCGCGATTCCACGGAGCGGCGCGCGCCGGTAGCGGGCAGCATCGTGATTCGCGGCGCGTCGGCGCACAATCTGAAAAATATCGACGTCGAATTTCCGCTGGGCCTGCTGATCCTGGTGACCGGCGTTTCGGGCAGCGGCAAATCGACGCTGGTGAACGATATTCTGTACCGGCGCGGCGGCCAAAGCCGTGTACGGATCGCTGGCCGAGCCGGCCGCGCACGGCTCCATCGAGGGTCTGGACTCATCGACAAAGTCATTGAAATCGATCAATCGCCGATCGGGCGCACGCCGCGCTCCAATCCGGCCACCTACACGCAGACGTTCACGCCCATTCGCGATCTCTACGCCATGCTGCCGGAATCGCGGGAGCGCGGCTACAAACCGGGACGTTTCAGTTTCAACGTGCAAGGGAGGGCGCTGCGAGGCGTGCCAGGGCGACGGCCTGAAACGCATCGAGATGAACTTTCTTCCGGACGTCTATGTCACCTGTGAAATCTGCCGGGGACGGCGCTACAATCACGAAACGTTGCAGGTGAAATATCGCGACTACTCCATTGCCGATCTTCTGGAAGCGACGGTGGAGGAGGCGCTTCCGGTGCTGGAAAATATTCCGGCAATCAAGACCAAGCTGGAAACGCTGGCGCGAGTGGGGCTGGGGTATTTGCACCTGGGGCAATCCTCCACCACGCTTTCCGGTGGCGAAGCGCAGCGCATCAAGCTGGCGCGCGAATTGAGCCGCCGCCAGACCGGCAAAACGCTGTACATTCTGGATGAGCCGACCACCGGCCTGCACTTCGAGGACGTCGCCAAGCTGCTGGAGGTTCTGCGCAGCCTGGTGGATCTGGGCAATACCGTAGTGGTGATCGAGCACAACTGGACGTGATCAAGACCGCGGACTGGATTATCGACCTGGGTCCCGAGGGAGGGGATCGCGGAGGCATGCTGGTGGCCATGGGCACGCCGGAGCAGATTCTGCGGAATCCGAAAAGTTATACGGCGCAGGCGCTGGGCAAGGTGCTGCGCAAAGGGAAGGCCGCATGAGCCGGTATTCAAGTCAACCGCTGTCCTTTGAGGGACTGAAGACCGTACCCATCGACGCGCGCGGCGGCAAGGTTCGGGTGGAGGATTTCGCGCGGCCTCTATCGCAAGGGCGAAGGGCTGGCCGGCTGGATGGACTCGCTGCCCAGGATTCTGGCGGGCGATTCCTTTCGCGGAGTGGTGGAGGCGCTGCGGCGGGCGCGGGAGCAGAAGCGCGCGATTCTGTGGGGCATGGGCGGGCACGTGGTGAAGTGCGGCCTGGGCGATGTGCTGCTGGATCTGATGCGGCGCGGCTGGATCAGCGCGTTTGTGATGAACGGCGCGGCTTCGATTCACGATTTCGAGATCGCCATCGCGGGCCAGACCAGCGAAGACGTGGAGGCGGTGCTGCCGGACGGGCGCTTCGGCGCGGCGGAGGAAACCGGGCGCGAGATGAATGTGGCCATCGCCGAGGGCAGCGGCGAAGGGGCTCGGCATGGGCGAGGCTTTGGGGAAGCGGCTGGAGACGCTGGCGAAGCCGGAGTTCGCGGCGCATAGCATCGTGGCCTGCGGCGTACCGCAGCGCGCGTGCCCGTGACGGTGCACGTGGCGGTGGGCACGGACACGCCGCACACGCATCCGGCCGCCGACGCAGCGGCCATCGGCGCAGGCCACGCATCGCGATTTCCGCCTGCTGTGCTCGTTGGTGCGGGGCCTCGATCAGGGCGGAGTGTATCTGAACGTCGGTTCCGCCGTGGTGCTGCCGGAGGTGTTTCTGAAAGCCGTCTCGGTGGTGCGCAACCTGGGGCATCCGCTGGCCGGATTCACCACCGTGAATTTCGATTTTCTGCAACACTATCGTCCCAAGGTGAACGTGGTGGAGCGGCCGCATGCGCGATCGGGCGGGCGCGGTTATGCAATCACGGGCCATCACGAACTCATGATTCCTTTGCTGGCAGCCGTTCTCATCGAACTCGATGACTGAGAGGAAGGAGTCAGCGTTCTGGTCCTACGAGGACCTGGCTCTGCTGCTCTCCGCGATTCTGCCGTGCTACGTCGGAGCCTACATGCTGGTCCGACTCAGCGGCGTTACCAGCAAGGAGGGGCAGACGCTGATTCTGCAGTCCTCGCTGTATGCGCTGCTCCTGGCGGCGCTGTACCTGCTGGTTGCCTGGCGTTACCGCAGACCCTTCTGGCGGTCGATGGGTTGGGTGCGGCCGCTTCGAGGCGCCTGGTGGTGCGTTGTGGGCGGACCGCTGCTGGCAGTCAGCGTCGCCGTGCTGGGTGCGGCGTTTCACGCTCCGGAAGGCCCGGATCCGGTCAAGGGCCTGATCACGGGGCGCGCGTCCCTGGTGATCGTGATGCTCTTCGCCGTGATATTGGGACCGATTTTCGAAGAGCTTTTCTTTCGCGGCTTTCTGTTTCCTTTGTTCGCCAAAACCTTCGGCGCCGCGGCGGGGATTGTTTTGAGCGCGCTGCCCTTCGCGCTACTGCACGGCGGGCAATACCAGTGGGCCTGGCAGCAGATCACCCTGGTGGGCATCGCCGGTTTGGCATTCGGATTCGTGAGGAGCCGGACGGGCTCCACCGCGGCGTCCACAATTCTGCACTCCTGCTTCAACCTGACGCAGTTCGTGGCCTTCCTGGCGCTGCGGGGATTCTAGCAGGATGCGGAAAAACTCCCCAAGACCAAGGGCCGCCGATTAACGCCGATCAACGCGGATTGAAAACAAAATGCTTATCGGTGTGGATCTGCGTGAATCCGCGGCCGATTATGTTTTTAAGCAGCCTGCTAAACACAGCGTCATAATTATTTGTGGCTGTCCGCATGCTGACGCGCGCGGTTCGGTAACAGAACCGCTCGCCGCGAGGGAGCCGATACGCAAGTACTTCTGACGCTACGTTTACCGACGAACGGCGCGGCCCTATAGCCCTAAAGCCGGTCGAAACCTGCCAGACGCACGTTGTTCTCCTCCAGCGCGGCGCGCACTTCCGGGGATGTCAGGGCCAGGAGCTCCCGCTCGCGGCTTTCCTTGAGACGCGTTGACGCGGCACGAAGCTCGTCGCCGCAGCGCCCCGGGTGGCACATGAACTCGGTGGAACCGTCGGGCAGCGCCCGAATCAGGGAAACCAGCGCGGCCGCGTCATAGTTTCCGGTGATCTGGAATCCGGCAAAGTTGTCGGTGGAGCGGCAGCCGTGGGCGCGCAGAACGCGTTCGAAGCTTCCCCGCACCAGGCCGAACGCGCGATTGACCGCGCGCCTTTTCCAGCCGATTCCGCCGGGCCCAGGCAAGAAATGGAGCGGAAAATCGAAGGGCCGGCGCACCCACGGGATGCCGAACTCCTCCGAGACGCGAGCCACCGCGTCCAGCACCGGCGGATACAGGTGCGTGTGCTTGTGCGTATCGAGATGCGTGGGATGCCAGGCCCGCGTCGAGAATGCGGCCCACCTGCGCGGCCAACTCCTCATGGATGCGAATGCGCTTGAGCGCGACGGCCTGGATGAGCTTCGCGACCGTGGCCGGGAAACCCGGCGCACCCACCAGCACCAGATGGCAGCCGATATCGAGGGAGGGATTCTCCCTGGCCAGCCGCACGGCGTCTTCAAAGGCATGGCCGCTGGCCATCAGAGTGGCCGAAGTCAGGATGCCGTACCGGTGCGCCTCGATGATTCCCTGATTGACATCGCGCGTGAAGCCGAAGTCGTCGGCGTTGACAATCAGGGTGCGCACTGGCGATGGGACGCTAGAATATAGCCATCTTGATGCGCAGGAACTTTTTGGGATTCGCGCGAAAATCTTTGATCAGAGCGTGGGATTCGCGCGTGAGGCCGTCCAGATCCTCAAATAGAGACGGGTCGTTGAGCAAGCGGGCTATTGTTCCCTGCCCGTTGCTCATCTTATCCAGAAGCGTATCCACGCGCGCCAGCGTGGTCTTAATCTCATCTCCGAAATCATCGGTCTTGATGAGCTTGCCCACGGTTCCCTGTCCCGCCTGAATTCCCGCCAGCAATTGGTGCAGGTCCGTCAGAATCTGGCGGGAGTCGTCGTAGAGCGCCGGATTCTGCGCCAATTGGCCGAGAGTCCCCTTGCCGCTGTTGATCCCGTCGACCACCCCTTGGATCTGCGTCACGACGCCGTTGGCCTGCGTCACGATGCCGCGAACGTCATCGTAAAGCGCGCCGTTGTCATGTGCCAGCTTTCCGACGGAATTATCGCTGGAATTGAGAATCGTACTCAGATCCGAGGCCAGCGATCCGAACTTATCGGAGATCCCCAGCAAGCTGTTATATAGAGTGGGGTCCACAAACAGCTTCCCGATGGTGCCCTTGCCAACCTCCACCTGGTCGATGATGTCGCTGAGTTTGTTCACCACGTTTTGCAGCGCCCCAAGCGTCTGCGAGCTTTGCCGGAACACGTCTTCGAGCTCGGCCGATTCGCTGCTGGCGATTTCCGCGCCGGCCTGAATGGTCTGCGCGCTCTTGCCCTTCTTGATATTGACGTACTTGGTTCCGAGCAGATTCGCGGCCACCAATTCGGCCTGCGAATCCACCGGGATGGCAGGAAGATACTTGGTCTCGATTTCCAAGGTGATCTTCACGAAGCGACTGGGCTGGGTGGCGCCGGAAAGCTCCACCTTCGATACCTCTCCGACATTGATTCCATTCAGGGTCACCGCCGAGGCTTCGGCGACGGCCTCGGAATCGTTCAGGTACGTGTAGACCACAGTTTTATTGGTAAAAAATCCGCGCGTGGCGGACATGAGAAAAATCAGGTAGAGGAGAATGGCCAGCGCAACCATCGCCATCAGCCCGACCTTGAGTTGCGACCACTTGGTTTTGCTTGTTACCGGCATATGTTTACGAGCTGCCGTGCCGCGTAAATTTGCGCACGTATGAATCCTGAGAGGCCTGCAATTCCTCCTCAGACCCGTCAAAGATCAGCCGCCCTTCGTTCATCACGAAGAATTTCACGGTCGCGGATTCCTCCGCCGCCTTGCGGTGCCCGCTCGATTTTCCCACTGCTGGAATTGTAGCGGAAGTTGGCCATAAGATGCCCGTCCAGGTACCGGTGGGTAACCATGATGGTGGCGGTGTTGCGTATCTCCCGTTCCTGGAGCAGCAGCGCGATGATAGTGTTGGCGGTGATGGGATCGAGCCCGGCAGTGGGCGAATCGTACAGCAGCAGCGCCGGAGTGGTCACAATGGCGCGCGCGATTCCGACGCGCCTGCGCATGCCTCCGGAGAGCTCGCTGGGGAACTTCTCGAGGGTTTTGCCCAGCTCGACAAAGTTGAGCGCTTCGAGCACCCGCTCGTCAACGGTCTTAAGGGGCTTCGCGGAATGCCCGTTGGCGGAATCCGCGGATTGCGTCACTCCGCTTTGCAGCGCTCTTTGGTTCAGCAGTGGGTAGGCGACGTTTTCCGCGATCGTCAGCGAATCGAACAAGCCGCCTTCCTGGAACAGGATTCCGACGCGGGCGCGAACGTCGAACAGATCCTGTTCCTTGAGACGGCTGATGTCCTGGCCGAACAGATACACGCGGCCGGAGTCGGGCTGTAGCAGGCCCAAGGCTACCTTGAGCAGCGTGGTCTTGCCGGCGCCGGCGGCGCCGAACAACACGCGGGTTTCGCCGGCCTTCATCTCGAAGGACATGTGATCCAGGCCGGGAGTGTCGCCGAAGTGCAGGCTGACGTCGTCAAAGCGGATGATATCCTTGTCGGCGCTGGTGGGGAGCAGGCTCATCAGAGATAAAGAAACATGCGCCCGATCAGCGCGGTGGAGACGAAGATCCAGATGTCGGCGACGACCACGGCGGTGGTGGTGGCGCGGCCCACGCCCTGGGTTCCGCCGGTGGTGCGCATCCCGTAGAAGCATCCCACCATGGCGATGATGATGGCGAACACAAAGGGCTTGAGCAGTCCCTGGGCGATGTCGTTCGGCACCAGGATTTGCCAGGCCGAGGTCCAGTACTGCGAACTCGGAATGGCCAGCAGGTAGCGGGCGATCAAACAGCCGCCGATCAGTCCGATGAAGTCCGCAATGATGGTGAGCAACGGAAGCACGAAGGCGGTGGCGATGAGCCGGGGCGTGACCAGCTTCTGGATGGGATCGGTGCCCAGGGCGCGCATGGCGTCGAGCTGCTCGGTGACCTTCATGGAACCGATCTCGCTGGCGATGCCGCTGGAGTTGCGGCCGGCCACCAGCAGAGCCGTGAGCAGCGGCCCCAGCTCCCGCACCAGCGCCACGGAAACGATTTGGCCGACTTCCCCCTCCGCCCCGTATTGCGTCAGAGCGCGCGCCATCTGCATGGCCATGATGACCCCGCTGACGAACCCGATCATCATGACGATGGGCAGGGAGCCGACTCCGATGGCGTCCATCTGCTGGAAGATATCGTCGGCGTAATGCGGGCTGCGGAAGATATTACGGACAGCGGCGAAGCTCAGCAGAATGAAGTCCTGAAACTTCTCCACCGGAGCTTTTACGAAGTCGAGCAATCAAAATCCCCCGAGATTGACGATGCTACCATGAGGACGCGAAATGAAGGGCCTAACGGACATTCCCGGCATCCTGGTAGGTCATGCCTCCGATTATGACGGATTGACGGGGTGCACGGCTATCCTGTGCGTGTCCGGCGCGGTGGCCGGCGGCGACATCCGCGGCTCCGCCACAGGCACCGAGGAATGGGGACTGCTCAATCCGCATCATGTCACCGAACGGATTCACGCCGTGGTGTTCGCGGGCGGAAGCGCGTTCGGTCTGGAAGCCGCGAGCGGCGTGCGCCGCTTCCTGGAGCGCAAGGGCGTGGGCTTCGAGACCGGCGCGGCCAGGATTCCGCTGGTCGCCGCGGCGGAGGCCGTGGCGGAAGCGATCCTCCGCGCGGTGCGCCTGGCGCCGTCCCTGGGCGGGCTGCCGGGGCTGAAGAACTCGATGTAGACTGGCTGCAGGAGGTTCAAGATGCGGGCCACAATGGGGTCGCTCGCCGACTTGCTGGCGTTTTCCTTGAGCTTCGCCACCCTTCAAGGCCAGAGGGCGCCTTCGCCGGGCGAGCAGGATAAGGCCCTTGCTGCCATTCGCGAATACGCTCTCAATTATGTCAAGAGCCTGCCTTGATTACACCTGCACTCGTGTGACTCAGCAGAAGAGCCCTGGAGTGATCGTGACGTTCACAGAGAATCCGGAATTGTCTCGCACAGCCTTCCCCATCCGGCTGACCCCAGGGCAAGCTGCGCGGCCCGCCCGTCGTCGTTTTCTCTTTCGCTCCAAAAGAGGCAGCCGGGTGTATAGTTGTTGGCTCAGGCGGCCAAAACGGAATTCTGGTTTGGAGACCAATTACCTGGCCGCCGCACTATCAATCTGAGGATCTGATGCAGGACTGGACGACATGTACTTGCCTCGCGACGCCGCCAGCAGATCCGAGAACATTTGCTTCATTTAGCGAAGTTCGCGCCGGATGCCCGGCTCTCAGTAAAGTATTCCTGCCTGACTCGATTTGGCCGGAGATCAAAGACCGCTGGGAACGCCCGGAGGATACGATGCCCCACAAGTCCGCGCTTCTTGAGGCGTATCAGTGCGGCCGCCTGAACCGAGCGACGTCGCCGATCCACCGATACCTCCTGACAGCCGGGGCGTTACGCGGCGACGCCAGGGAGCAATACCTCAAGGATCTTCAGGAAACGTGGCTCCGTCATCCGGAACCGCTGAAGCGCCATCAAGGATGGAAGACCTTCCATGGGCGACTCGCGGAGCTTCAATTTGCCGAGTGGCTCGAAGAAGAAAAACAGTACGAGATCACCGGTCTAGAGGCGCTCCGCGAAGGCCATGATATCGAGGCGACATTGCTGGGGCGCCGCAGCACCTTCGAGGTAAAGTTTATCGGCTCCGATGACGGCGATTTTCGCCTGCAGGAGGAGAGCCTCGAAGGGACGCCAAGCTGGAGTTGGGTCTCACCGTCAGCGGCCAGAAACTACCTGGTGTTTCGGGTTTACGAGGCGGCGAAACAGTTGGAACACGCAGAGGGAGAGAGGACAGCGGTCCTGATCGTTGACGACCTCGCCTGGATTAGACTTGCCTGTCCCCTAAAGCACGAGGAGATCAAATGGGCTGACGCAAGGCTCGTCCCTTCGGACGGGGGATGGAGCGAGTTCGTCGCTGGCCAATACGAGAGGTATCCGGGCCTCCCCGACGACATCGCTGAAACAATCCGGTCTGTCCATTCGATCTGGGTTCTTCGGCAATCCTCAGAACTCGAATTCTGTCTCAAGCACGAAATCCCAGTAAGCGAGGGAGAGTCGTGAACAGCGCTCCACAAGTGACGGCACCGAGCGGAGGTCTCCCCAACTGGACCACTATGGACTCGCTCATGGGCTCGACCGAACTTCACGAGCTTTTCGAGCAATTGGGCATTGCCCCACCGATTTGGCACATAACCGATCGCTTCCAAAATAGGATTCAATCGTCGCTTGGCCAAATGAATGTTGAATGGGCATGGGCGTGCCAAGGCGTGGCGGCCCAGGATTGCAGCGTCATCTCGCTCCACGATCTGAACGAGTTCGGCCTCGTCACCGAAGAAGTCGATACCTTTCTTACGCGCCGGGCAAAGGGAGCCCCAAACACGCACGATTTCGATGAGGTGATTCAACTCCTGCGAAAACTCCGAAAATCGCTCATAGACAAAGAGCCCGTCCGCGGCTCGATGATCACGGATTTGCTTTTCGGGATGCGGTTGGACCGCAATTGGGACGGCCTTCCGGAGCAACTAAACAAACGGAGGAGAGCACTGGACGGGGTTCTACAAGACATTTGCCTCGCGATAGAACGGCCGACGGTTGGGGGATTCAACTGGAGAGCCCGCTCGCTTTCCGACGCCGCCAGCGCCTATATAGATAACGATTGGATGCACACAAAATGGCTGACAACGCTGATCGCCCGCGAAATGCTCTCCGAACTGGGATCCACCATGGAGAAAAGCTCGAAAGCCTACTCCAAGGGAATGTGGATATCGTCGGCGGCCGGATTGGTCCTGGGATATCTCTGGGACCGGGCCATCGGGCTCATGCTCGGGGCGGTGGGCCTATGGGCGTTCGCAATGGGCTATTGGATCACGTGGACAGGTGTGGAAATTGAGCAGATGGCCGACGAACTTCGGTCAGGCCGCTACGACGGAAGCGTCCTGGCCGGCAGGCTAGAGTGGCTCAATCGCCGCTTCGGTTGTCGAATTCCGAGCGTCCTCACTGGAGTGCTTCGCGTCCAGCCCGCAAGCGGGAGCAGCAAGGCCGTCGGCGTTCGTGAAGTAACCCGGGACAAGTAACCGGGACAGCGACCCCTTCCTCCATTCGGTGATCCATCGCGGGGATGCGGTCTTACACCACGACCGGCAGGCCGTGGCGGAGCAGCACAGCCTCCACGTCCAGCTTGCTCAAACGCGACGCATCGTAATCCACGGTCAGCTTGTCGAGCGAAGCCGACGGCTGCACCCGCGCCATTCCATAGGTGCTGTGGACGCTCACAATATTATCGAAATCCTCGCCCGCCAGCGGCCGCGACAGATTGAAATGCAGGGTAACCTTGGTCACTGTTTGTAGGATATCAACTTCCAGCGGATCTGCCGCAGCATGCCGAGCCACACCTCGGCGTCATGCGCATCCAGCTTCATGCGCCGGATCAGGCGCCGCATTTTAAGCCGCGTGGAACCTCCGCCCTCGCCGTGAACATAGCCCGACAGCGCCAGCACTTCTTCGAGACGCAGCGTCAGCCGCTCCAAGGAGTCTGCATCCGCGGCGGGTTTCGGCTCGACTTCGCTCCGCACCGCCGCGGGCTGGCGTATGATTTCGTACAAACACACGGCCACGGCCTGGCCGAGATTCATGGAGCCGTGCTCCTCACGGGTAGGGATGCGCATCAGCCAGTGGCAATGGCTCAGATCGTCGTTGGACAACCCGAATTTTTCCGATCCGAACAGCAGTGCGACCGGAGCCGTAGCCAGCCGCTTGGCAATGAGACGGCCGCCGCGTTCCAGACGGCGCAGAGGGTGCTCCAGCGTCCGAGGCCCGCGCGCGGTGGTTCCCACCACCAGCGCGCAATCGGCCACGGCGTCGGCCAGCTCCGCATATTCGCGGGCGTCGCGCAGCACGTGCTGGGATTTCACCGCGGACCGGGCTTCGCGGAACGCGACCTGGTAGGGATTCACCAGACGCAGCTCGGAGAAACCGAAATTGCTGATGGCCCGCGCGGCGGCTCCGATATTGAGAGGATTTCGCGGCGCCACCAGCACTACGCGAAGGGGATTCACTTGTGCTCGCGGTGCACGGCGTCCAGCACGCCGTTGATGAAAGAAACGGATTCGTCTCCGGAAAACTGGCGCGCCAGCTCCAGGGCTTCATCGATCACCACGGGCGCGGGCGTGTTGAGGTCGCTCATCTCGTACACGGCCATCCGTAGAATGTTGCGATCCACCGCGGGCATCCGCTCCAGACGCCAGTTCTCGGACTTCTCGACGATGCGGCGGTCGATATCGGGCGCTTTCTCCGAGACGCCGCGCACCAGAGTTTCCATGAATTCATCCGGATCGGCGGGAAGCGGCTGGTCTTCTTCGCTCGACAGCGTGTTGTAGTACGCGGAAATCGCCTCGCCGATGGGCTGCTTGCGCAGGTCCCAAAGAAACAGGACCTGCAAGGCTCGCTGGCGGGAACGATGGCGCGCCGGCATACTATTCCGGGCCGCCGAAACGCGCCATCTCGATCGCCGTCATGGCCGCGTCATAGCCCTTATTGCCGTGCGCGCCGCCCGCGCGCGCCTCAGCTTCGGCGACAGTATTGGTGGTAAGCATTCCGAACGCGACCGGAGTCCCGGTTTCAAGCGTCACCTGTTGCAAACCCTGCGTGGCCGCGCCGGCGACGAAGTCGAAGTGCGGCGTCTCGCCGCGGATCACCGCGCCCAGCGCGATGATGGCATCGAAGGCCTTCGCCAGCTTCCGCGCGGCAAAGGGCAGCTCGAACGCGCCCGGAACGTAGAAGACGCGGCTGCTCTTGGCTCCCGCTTTGGTCAAAGCTTCCTGCGCTCCGGCCAGCAGCTTTTCGGTGATGCCGGAGTTGAAGCGCGCCACCACGATCGCGAAACGGAGACCGCTCGCGTCGGCGTGCCACGCCATTTTTTCATCGGACATGGGATTGGCTGGACATCGTGGGATAATCGAGTTACCGGCTTCGGCTTCATCATACCGCGCCCGATCATAGAGCCGCGCTTCATCTTAAACCATGGATCCCTCGCGAATCCGAAATTTCAGCATCATTGCACATATCGATCACGGAAAGTCCACCCTGGCGGACCGTCTGCTGGAGGTGACGGGCGCGTTGTCGCAGCGGGAAATGATGGCGCAGGTGCTGGACTCCATGGATCTGGAGCGCGAGCGCGGCATCACCATCAAGGCCCACGCCGTGCGCCTGAATTACCGCGCCCTGGACGGCGTGGATTATCAACTCAACCTGATCGACACGCCCGGCCACGTCGATTTCAGCTACGAGGTTTCGCGCAGCCTGCAAGCCTGCGAAGGCGCGCTGCTGGTGGTGGACGCGTCCCAGGGCGTGGAGGCGCAGACGCTCGCTAACACATACCTGGCGCTGCACCATAATCTCGAAATTGTTCCGGTGATCAACAAAATCGACCTGCCCTCCGCCGAGCCGGACCGCATCCGCGAGCAGATCGAGCACGTCATCGGCCTGGACGCGACCGATGCGCTGCTGGTCAGCGCCAAGAACGGCATCGGCATTCAAGACGTGCTGGAGGCCGTGGTGCATCGCGTCCCTCATCCCAAAGGCTCGCCGGATTTGCCGCTGCGCGCGCTGATTTTCGATTCGTGGTTCGATCCGTACCGCGGCGTCATCATTCTGACTCGCGTGCTGGACGGAAAGCTGCGCAAAGGCCAGAAGATCCGCTTGTGGTCCAACAACAGCGTGCATGAAGTGGAGGGAGTGGGCTACCAATCGCCCAAGCCGATTCCGTGCGAAGAATTGTCGGCCGGCGAGGTCGGCTTCATCTTCGCCAATATCAAGACGGTTTCCGACGCGCAGATCGGCGATACGATTGTGGATCAGGCCAACCCGGCTTCGGAACCGCTTCCCGGGTTCGAACCGCTGAAGCCGATGGTGTTCGCGGGATTGTATCCGATTGAATCCCACGAGCACGGCCTGCTGCGCGACGCGCTCGAAAAGCTGCGTTTGAACGACAGCGCATTCAACTTCGAACCCGAGAACTCCGTGGCGCTGGGGTTCGGATTCCGCTGCGGATTTTTGGGCCTGCTGCACCTGGAGATCGTGCAGGAGCGGCTGGAGCGCGAGTTCAACATCGACCTGATCACAACAGCGCCCGGCGTGCGTTACAAGATTACGCTGTTGAACGGCACGGAACTGATGGTGGATAACCCCAGCAAGTTTCCCAATCCGGCGGAGATCAAGCAGATCGAAGAGCCGATCATCGACGCGACCGTGATCACCCGCGAAGACTCGCTGGGCGAGTGCCTGAAACTGCTGGAAGAGAAGCGCGGCACGCAGAAGAAGTTCGAATACATCGGCACCGGGCGAGTGCTGCTGCTGTATGAGCTGCCTCTGAACGAAATCGTCATGGATTTTTACGACCGCTTGAAATCGGCGTCGCGAGGGTATGCGTCGCTCGACTATCATCTGGCCGGCTATCGCGTCTCGAAAATGGTGAAGCTGGACATCATGGTGGCGGGCGAACCGGTGGACGCGCTTTCCATGATTGTTCACGCGGACGTGGCCTATGAGCGCGGCAAGATGCTGATCGAGCGCCTGCGCAAGCTGATTCCGCGGCAGATGTTCGAGGTGGCTCTGCAAGCGGCCATCGGCGCCAAGATCATCGCGCGCGAGACGATTTCGGGCATGCGAAAAAACGTGCTGGCGAAATGCTATGGCGGCGATATTTCGCGCAAGCGCAAATTGCTGGAGAAACAGAAAGAAGGCAAGCGCCGCATGAAACGCGTGGGGCGAGTGGAGATCCCGCAGGAAGCGTTCCTGGCGGTTTTAAGAGTGAGCGGGTCGGGCGAAGAGAAAGATTGAGCAAAGAAAAGGATTGAGCGAAGCCCGCAGTTTTCCGGGCTATAGACCCGGCGATCCGTCAGGCTTCTTGTTCGCCTGATCGGCATCGACGTGATCCGGAATTTGCTCGACCACCAAGTGGAACAGCTTGAGCGAACCGCCCTCGACCGCGCGAATCGCCGCGCCTTCGGAAGGTCCCAGGTACACGCCCGCGCCCTTCGCGACCGGATAATCTTTGTTCTCCAAATGGATTGTGCCGGAGCCTTCCATTAAATAAATCAGTTGGTGCTTACCCAGCGGGCCGGCCTGAAAGGTCTCGCCCGAGTCCAGCCAGCGCAGCGCACCCAGAACATTCCTGGCCCCGGCGAGCTTCCCGTTCAGAATCTCCGCGACTTGGCCTTGAGGCGTTTCCACGCGAGGCAGTTTGTTGGTGTCGATGAAAGTCGTCGTCATTCAGAAGCCTTTAAGTTTGCACCCACACCCGGCCGTCCACGCGGTTCCAGCGCAAATCGTCGGCGGTGCCGTCGAGGATGGTGGTCTTGAAACGATTGGGCGCTTGAAATTCGAAGTAGAACAGCGGCGACTCCGGCGCGCGCAAGCGGTGCTTGGCCTCCGCGGGGATGAACACCATGTCGCCGGGACCGACCTCGCGCGAGCCCTCCGGCGTGTCCACAATCGCCTTGCCTTCCATGATGAAGTAGAAGTGCTCGCAATTCACGTGGTAGTGATACGGCGACGCGGCTCCCTTGGCGTAATGCATCACGCCGGCCAGCATGTCGTCGATTGCGGTCAGCTCCTGGTTGACGAAGAACGTGCGCTCGCGGCCGGGAACCACCGACACCAGTTTGGGCAATTCGTCTTCGTGGAAAATGTATGCCATTTTCGAATTCTCCTGCTCGAATGATGCTCTAATGCGGCCGATAGGCGACGCGCGCAATTCGGCGTAAGGGGCGGCCGCGACGGTTGCCCGGATCTCCCGTTGCTGGTGGCGTTCGACGGTCGGCTTCGACGACCCGCGGCCTTCTTCACCCCACACCAGCGTGACCTCGGCGCCCGGCTCACTGTGCTCGACATCGACAACAGCCAGCGAGATCATCGCGCGCTCGTTGAACGTGTAGCCGGTATACGTCGATACTCCCACGGTCTTGCCGTCTTTCAACACCTTATCGTACGGCAATGTTGAATAGTTGGCTAGCGGTAAATCGATATATTTCGCGGTATCTCCTCTGCCGTGGAATAAGGAACCAAGGGAGTGTTCGACATCGTCGCCGTTCCACACCAGCGTAACCTTCTTCCGCCGCTGGCCGGCCGCCATTCGTTCCAAGGCCGCCTTTCCGACAAATTCGTGATCGAATTTGACAAAAGGTCCGTAGCCGAGATCATAGGGAGTCAGATAATAGTCGGAAATATCGTCGGAATAAAAACTGCCTCCCAGCGAAGCCATGGCTTCGTAGCTCGCCGGCTTCAACCACTGCCTGTAACCCTTCATCTCATCGCCTGTGTAAATGGCCGGCATGGGACTCGGAATCCATCCCGATTCCAGGCACGTAGTGGGGTATGTTCTCGCGCCCACTTGCTTGATTCCGAATTCCTGACCGGCTTCCACGATGGCGTCCCGCACCGCTTCGCCGTGCTCCCAGGGACCGAACAGCTCCCATCCCGGCTGGCCTACCATCCCATGCCGCAGGGCACGGACGTCCCGGCCCGCGATGCTCATCGCGTCCATGTGGAAGAAGCGGATATCGGGAGCCGGCTTGCCGGTTACCTTCTCCATGACCCGGAGAGCGTTGGGGCCTTGAACCTGGTACCGGAAGGTCTTTCGCCGGCCTTGATTGGCGGCGGACCTCTCGTCTCTTTGCACCGATGCGTTATACCCGCCGGTCTCTACGTTATACTGCACCCAATTCTCGGCAGGAGGGCGTCCGACCAGATTAAATCGATTTTCATCCAAATAAAAGAGAATTGCATCGCCAATCACATATCCATTGTGGTTGCAGGCGACGAATTGTTTGGCTTGATTGACCTTGAAGTTCTTAAATGTATTTACGCCGAGATCGGAGAACACTTTGAGCGCATCGGGGCCCTCGACATAAAGATCCGTCATGTGGTGAGACTGATCGAAAAGAGCGCAGGTCTCCCGCCAGGATCGTTGTTCGTCTCTCCAGTTGGTGAACTCGTGGCGCACCACCGGGAAGGCGTAGGGTCCGATCTGCGAGTTGCGCAGAAATTCCACCGGACTCGGCGCGGCTTGGAGCAGGTCTTCCAGGCTTTGAAAACTTCGGTCTCGAAAACTCATTGTTTAAGGGGTTCCTGGAGAGCTTCGCCCAGACGGCCAAGAAACGCGGCGGCCTGCGCGCCGTCGACCACGCGGTGGTCGCTCGAAAGCGTCAGGGTGAGCATGGGGCGAATGCCCGGCTGTCCGTTCACCGGCACCACCCGGTCCGCAATCCGGCCCACCGCCAGAACCGCGGCTTGCGGCGGCGTGATGATGGCGCTGAACGCGTCGATGCCGTACATGCCCAGATTGCTCAGCGTGAACGTTCCGCCGCTGATGTCGGCGGGGCGCAGGCGGCCGGCGCGGGCCCGCTCGGCCAGATCCTTGCGCCGCTCCGCAATCTGCGCAAGCGGCATCCTGGCCGCATCTTGAATCACAGCGCCCACCACCCCATCCTTCACCGCCACGGCCATGCTGAGGTTCACCAGCGGGTTCGTTTGTATACTTCCATGCACCCAGCTCGCATTCATTTTGGGATGCTGCGCCACCACCTGTGCCGTGATCGCGATCAACAGATCGGTAATCGTGATGGCCGGGTCCAGGCCCTTGCGAGCCTCCACCAGCGCTCCCGCGTCAACCTCGCGCACCAGGAAAAAGTGCGGTGTCTGCGTCCAGCTTTGCGTGGTGCGCTCCGCCATCAGACGCGCGATGGAGCTGAGCTCCTGCCCGGCATCTCTCGCCTCGGGGGCCTTTTGCGCCTCGGCGGCCTCGGCGGGAACAACCGGCGACTTCTGCGCCTCGGAGGCCGCGAGAATATCCTCGCTGCTGATGGCTCCTCCCGGCCCGGTGCCGCGAACCTTGGTTATGTCGACGCCATGCTCCTCGGCCATCCGCCGAGCCTTGGGAGAAATTCTGGGCCCTCCCGCGGATGGCGCAGAGGCACCGGCGGAAGCAACCGACGGCCGCGGTGCGGGCGCAGTAACCGCTCGCGCGCTGGGAGCCGCCGGTTCCGATTCCACAGGCGGCTGCTCTCCCGGCGCCACAATCCAAGCGATGGTCCGGCCCACCGGCACCACGTCGCCCGCATTCGAGATCACCCCCGCCAGTACTCCGTCGCCGGGAGCTTCCAGCTCAAACACCGCCTTATCGGTTTCGATCTCCAGCAGCGGCTCGCCCTTGCGGATCCCGTCGCCTTCCTTCTTCAGCCACGCCAGCAGCTTGCCCGTTTCCTGCGCCATCTCCAGCGCCGGCATCACCACGCTGACCGCCATCAGTCCCCGACACCCCGACTCTCTCTAGTTTGCGCGCTCGCCTCCACCATTTCGACCACGCGCGGGCTGGGCCCGGATCGGTCTCCCGCATCGCCGGCAGCGGGCCGCCCACGGTGTAATAGCGCTGGCCCGCCACCAATAACTGCTCCGCCGGGAAGCGCGTGATCACTTCATGCCCGGTCTCGGTCACCACGATTTCCTCTTCGATGCGCGCCGCGCTCCAGCCGTCGCTCGACGGCCAGAACGTCTCCAGCGCGAACACCATCCCCGGCTTGATCTCGTAGGAATGTTCCAGCGACACCAGCCGGCTGATCACCGGCTTCTCCCAGATCGCCAGCCCGATGCCGTGCCCGTATTGCAGCGCCGAAGCAGGATTCCTCATTGGGGAATCCGAACTCCTGCGCTTTCGGCCAAACAGCCGCAATCTCACCGGTGGTGCGCCCCGGCCGCACCAGAGCGATCGCCGCATCCAGATAATCGCGGCAGCGCTTGTAAGCGTCCACCAGCGCAGTGCGACGCGTAGCCGATCGAAAAACTGCGGTAGTAACAGGTGCGGTAACCCATGTAGGAATGCAGAATGTCGAAATACACCGGATCGCCGGGACGCAGCACGCGATCGGAAAACACGTGCGGGTGCGGATTGCAGCGCTCGCCGGAAATCGCGTTCACTCCTTCCACGTACTCCGAGCCGAGATCGTACAGCACCTTGCTGGCCAGGCCGACGCCTGGTTCTCGCTCATGCCCGGCTTCATGGCGCGATACAGCTCGTCGTAGGCCGCGTCCACCATCATGGCCGAGGTGTTGAGCAGCGCGATCTCGTCCTGCGCTCTTGATGGCGCGCGCGTCGGACATCAGTTGCTGGCCGTCCACTACCGTGATGCCTTCGCGCTGCAGCGCGAACAGCACCGGAGGCTCGATCACGTCGATTCCCACCGGCTCTTTGTGCAGGCCGCGCATCTCCAGCTCGACCTTGATCTTCCGCGCCACATCCTCGGCGCGCCCCATTTCCGGCGACATCGCGCCGCGCAGCAACGAGATGCCGGCGCGCGAACGCTCCCCCAGCCACGGGCAATTCAGCTGATGATGCTTGGCCGCCGAGCCGAAATCCCACAGGATGGGCTCGTCGTTCTGCGCCAGCAGCGTGAAGCGGCTGATTTTGTCCTGCGCCCAGGTGCCGATGTGCGTGGCGGTGATGTAGCGCACATTGTTCATGTCGAAGCACAGCAGCGCGCCCATCTCCGACTTCGCGAGCAGCGCCTTGATCGCGCGCCAGCCGCTCCCGGCGCAGCCGATCCAAGTCGACGCGCTGCTCCCAATCCACCGCCATCGTGCCGTAGGTTTTCAGTGCCATCGAATTCTCCAGTTCTTGATTCTGTTATTCGCGTATTCGTCTAAACCTTGCTGCCGCACAGCGCCATCGCGGCCTCGAATACCGACGTTTCCGTCGGCACCGTCGCGTCTTCCAGCGGCGGCGAGAACGGAATCGGCACGTGCATCGCGCCCATGCGCTTCACCGGCGCCTCCAGATCGTAGAACGCTCCCGCCTGGATCACCGTCGCCAGCTCCGCCGCCGCGCCGTAGCGTTCGTAGCCTTCGTCGATCACCATCACGCGCGAAGTCTTGCGGGCCGATTCGATCAGCGTCTCCTCATCCAGCGGCCACAGCGTGCGCGGATCGACCACCTCCGCGCTCACATCGTATTCTTCCAGCATCTTCGCCGCGCCCAGCGCCACCTGCACCATGCTGCTGGTGGCCACGATGGTCAGGTCCTCGCCCTGGCGCTTCACCTCGGCCACGCCCAGCGGAATCGTGTAATCTTCCTCCGGCACCGGGCCTTTGAGCTTGTACATCATCTTGTCTTCGTAGAAGACCACCGGGTTCTCGTCGCGGATCGCCGACTTCAGCAGTCCCTTGGCGTCGTAGGCGTACTACGGCATCACCACTTTCAATCCCGGAATGTGGCAAAACCACGCATGCAGCGATTGCGAATGCTGCGCGGCCGAGCGCCGCGTCGCCCCCAGAGTCGTGCGCAGCACCATCGGCACCTTCCAGCGCCCTCCCGACATGTAATGCACTTTCGCCGCCTGGTTGGCCATCTGGTCCATGATCAGCCCGGCGAAATCGCCGAACATAATATCGACCACGGGCCGCAGTCCGGTCATGGCCGCACCCACTCCAATGCCCGTGAATCCGGCCTCGGAAATGGGCGTGTCGAGAACGCGCTCGGGACCGAACTCTTTTACCATGCCGCTTAAGACCTTGAAGGCCGTGCCGGCTTCGGCGACATCCTCGCCCATGATGAAGACGCGCGGGTCGCGCCGCATCTCCTCGGCCAGCGCTTCGCGCACGGCTTCGCCCAATGTCAATTCGCGTACGGCAACAGCTGCTTCAGGCATACACATCCTCGGTAACTTTCGACGCATCCGGATACGGAGCGGCCATCGCAAACTGAACCGCTTTTTCTATCTCAGCTTGCGCTTCGGTTCGGATCTTCTCCAGAACCGCGGCGCTGGCATCGTTACTTGCATGGGGCTGGCCCGCGAACCAATCCGTGAGAACCTGAATCGGATCGCGCTCCGTCTTCCATTGCTGTTCTTCCTGTTTGGCGCGATAGTACTCGCGGCTGATATCGCCCACGTGATGCCCCGCGTAGCGATACGTGTTGGCCCACACAAACGCCGGACCCTCCCCGCGCCGCGCCCGTTCCACCAGCTTCGCTGTGGTCGCATACACGGCTCGGACATCCTGCCCGTCCACGCTCTCGCCCGCACTCCGAATCCCGCGGCTCGCACCAGCGGATCCCCCGCCGTGGTCTCGGAATAGTGCGTGTACTCGTTGTACATGTTGTTTTCGCACACGTAGATCACCGGCAGCTTCCACACCGCGGCCATGTTCATCACCTCGTAGAGCACTCCCTGGCCGAGCGCGCCTTCGCCGAAAAACACACCGCGACTTGTCCCGTACCCAGCCGCTTCGCCGAAAACGCAGCGCCTGTGGCGATGCCCGCGCTGCCCGCCACAATCGCGTTCGCTCCCAGATTGCCCGTGTCCGGATCGGCGATGTGCATCGAGCCGCCCTTGCCCTTGCAATAGCCCGCTTCCTTGCCCAGCAGCTCGGCGAACATTCGATCCGGCGCCGCTCCCTTCGCCACACAATGCCCGTGGCCGCGATGCGTGCTGGTGATGTAATCGTCCGGCCGCAGTGCCTCGCAAACTCCCGCCGCCACCGCTTCCTCGCCCAGATACAAATGCGCCAGACCCGGCATCAGCGCCCGCGTGTACAGATCGTTGACCCGCTCCTCGAATAAACGAATCGTGACCATGGTGCCGGTACATGCGCAGACACCGCGTGACGTCAATTCTGAGATCAGGTTGAGATAGTGTAGCCGTCCTCATTTAGAAACCCCCGACATCCGCGCCAGCACCTCGAAGACAATCGCGAAATCTTTCTCTTGGAGCCCCAGGGCGCGCGCAGTCGTCAGATACTCATTCGCCGCCGCCGAAGTCGGAAGCGGCACATTCACCTGCCGGCCCAGTTCGAACGCCAGCAGCATATCCTTTTGCATCATGTTTACATTGAACCACGCCTCATCCGGCATATTCAGCACGAAGGGCCCCCGGTACTGAACCATGGGCGACGCCACCGCGCTGTGCGTCAGCACGTCCACCGCAGTCTCGCGCGGTATCCCGCTTTTTTCCGCCAGCAGCACGCCTTCTGAAAACGCCAGCATCTGCACCACCAGGCTCAGATTCACCGCGATCTTCATCACCAGCGCCAGCCCGTTGTCCCCCATGTGCGTCACCTTGGGTCCGATATCCAGCAGCACCGGTTGCACCAGATCGAAGGTCGCGCGGCGGCCGCCGACCATGATCGACAGCTTGCCCTGCTGCAGCGTTATGACGCTGCCGGAGACCGGCGCGTCCACCATATCCGCTCCGCGCTGCCGGACCCGCTCCGCAAGCCCGCGGCTGATCGCCGGACTGACCGTGCTCATGTCGACGAGAACCTTGCCCGACGCCGAGCCCGGCCAGCAGTCCGTTCTCACCGGCGGCGATCTTCTCCACCGCCGAGGAATCCGTCACCATCGAAAACGTGATGTCGGCCGCGGCCGAGACCTCGCGCGGTGAATCGGCCCATTGCATGCCCTTGTCAATGAGCCATTGCGCTTTCGACTTGGTGCGGTTATGGCCCGTTACCTTGTGGCCCTTGTCCAGCAGCCGCGCGACCATTTGCCCGCCCATCACGCCCAAGCCCACGTATCCGAGATTTGCCATCGCTATCTAGTTTCCCTCAGTCTCATTACTCAACCCAAACTGTCTTGATGTTCGCGAACTCCCGAATGCCGTGGATGCCCAGCTCGCGCCCATGGCCGGATTGCTTGACGCCTCCGAAAGGCGCGCGCGTATCCGAAGCGACCATCTTATTGATGAACACCATTCCGGCGTTGATCTCGTTTACGAATCGCTCGCGTTCTGTTTCATCGTTGCTCCACGCGCTGGCTCCCAGGCCGAAGCGGGTGTCGTTGGCCAGATGCGATGGCCTCCTCGATGTCTGTTTACGCGAAACAGCAAGCGACGGGGCCGAACAGCTCTTCGCCATACGCCGGCGAAGTCTTGGAAATGTTGGTGAGCACCGTCGGCTCATAAAAATTCCCGGGGCGATTGAGCCGCCGGCCGCCGGTCAGGAGCCGCGCGCCGCAGCCGATCGCAGCCTCCACCTGGGCGTGCAGATCGTCCAGAGCATCGGCGCTCGATAACGGTCCCAGCTCCGTGGCCGGGTCCATCGGATCGCCGACTTGCAAAGCCTGCATTCGTTCTCACAAAGCGGCGCTTCGAACTCATCGGCGATCTGCTCCGCCACGATGAATCGTTTGGCGGCGATGCAGGATTGCCCGTTGTTGATGGTTCGCGCGGTCACCGCGGTGTTGGCCGCTTTTTCGAGATTCGCGCTGGGCATGACGATAAACGGATCGCTGCCGCCCAACTCCATCACAACTTTCTTGATGCTCTTCGCCGCCGTAATGCCCGACCTGAATGCCCGCGCCCTCGCTACCGGTCAGCGTCGCGGCCGCGATTCGATCGTCACTCAGAATGCCTTCCACCTTGCCCGGAACCAATCAGCAGCGTCTGAAACGCGCCCGTCGGGAAACCCGGCTTTGAGCAGAATCTGCTCGATGCGCAGCGCGCACTGAGGAACATTCGAGGCGTGCTTCAGCAGCCCGACGTTGCCCGCCATCAAGTTGGGCGCGATGAATCGAAATACCTGCCAGAACGGAAAATTCCAGGGCATCACGGCCAGAATCGCGCCGATCGGCTGGTAGATAACCCGCGTGCGCGCCCCGCCCGATGTCGATGTCTTCGGGAGCGAGAAACGTCTCGGCATTCTCGGCGTAGTAGCGGCACGCCGAAGCGCACTTCACCGCCTCGGCGATCGCGGACGGGAGCGTCTTGCCCATCTCCGTGGTCATCAACCGGCCGAGATCTTCCTTCTCGGCTTCCAGAATCTGCGCGGCCCGGTTCATCATCGCCCCGCGCTGGGCAAAAGAAAGTTTGCGGAATCGGGGATAGGTTTCAGCCGCCCGTTGCAGCTTTTCCTCAATCTGCGCGTTCGAGAGCGGCTCAAAGCTTCTTATCAGTTCTCCCGTGGCCGGATTCACCGTTGCGATGGGCATAATTTTCAATTTCGGAAATCATGATATCAGTCTTTGGGACCTCCGGGCCGAAGGCCGCCGTTTCCCGAGAAGCCCGCACAGGGCCGGCTCGGCCCTCCAATCCGCCAGAAACTCGCGAAGACTCCGCCGAGCGCGTTTGGTCAGGGCGCTCCGTTGTGCGGGCGAGTTCCTCAAAAGCCCGCACAGGGCCGGCTCCGCCCTCCAAACCTCCAGAAACTCGCGAAGACTCCGCCGAGCGCGTTTGGTCAGGGCGCTCCGTTGTGCGGGCGAGTTCCTCAAAAGTGACGTTATGCGCTACCGGCTCGCAATCGTCCCGCTGAAGCACGTCGAAAGAGCCTGCCGAGCCGTTTGAGTCAGTTCGCCGAAGGGGAGCTCAACCGTCTCATTCGGGAAGGCGTCGCGGATTGTGAGCGTTTGCGCCGGCAAAGTCATCGCGAGCCGCGCGCCGTTGCCCATCTTTTCGGTACCTTCCACCTTATAGGTAGACAGCGCCTTTCCGTACACGAATGCAGACAGAACCTGGCCCGTCTTCGGAACCGCCGGCGACCACGCGAGATCCATCCCGGCTTCGTGCGTATCGGCGCGGCATGTAACCGCCAGACGGTAGGAATCCGGCACGTCCGCGCTCGCTGCCGAAGGCACTTCCTGCACGATGCTCGCGCTCAGAATCTGGGCTTTCGTGGCCGGGTCTTCGGCGGCTTCCGCCGCAGTGGCGCCGATCCACGCGTGAACCTTCGCCTCATCCGGCAGCGTCACGCCGGCCGCTCCAATCGCCCCGGTTTTCAGCTTGCCCAGCATCATCGCCGCCACGCCTGGATCGGCGTGCGCCGCATCGAAACGCTCAAGCGAAAGCCCGCCGTTCCGCTGCGCATCGGTGTGACAGACCGCGCAGTACTTTTGTACCAACGCGTTTTGTTGCGCGACTGGCATCGCATCGTTCGCCATTGCCGCGGCGGCGCGCATCGCCTTACAAACCGGCGTTCTCCAGGTGCGATGCATTTGGTTGTCCTCCGTTCAGGCTGCCCTTCGATGCATGACCATGCCAGGTCACGTGACCATATTACGTTAATTGTCGTAGGTGTGGAGTGGTTCCGAGGCTCGATTGATACGGGAGGAATGCCCAATCCGTTCAACTTGGCGATCGCTCACGGATGCCAGTGAAACTGCGACTACGAGAGCAGGCGGCTTTCGTAGACGGCGGTGACCGCCAGATCGATGCATGGCTTTGGATACCGCTTCTCCATGGTGGGCCGCGGAAGTGCTCTAACAACGGCGAGGTGAATTTAATGCGCGGATTTACATTTCTCGCGTTAGCTGCTGTTGCCGGAATCGGCTTCATGGCTACCGCCCCCAAGGCAGAGGCTCAAGTGAGCGTCAACATCGGCTTGGCCCCTGAATGTCCTTATGGCTACTACGACACCGCTCCCTACGGCTGTGCTCCCACTGGCTACTATGGTCCGGAATGGTTTAATGGCGGCGTTTTCATTGGCGCCGGCCCGTGGTTTCATGGCGACAACGAGTTCAACGGCCACGTAAATAACCGTTTCCATCCGGATCACGGCTACAAAGGCGCAATGCCAAGAGTCGGCGAGAAAGCCGAGGAGTCAAAGCGTGTCACTGCATCGCACTTCAAAGGAAATGAAATGCGGGATGGACGTGGCCACGTATCTGGGGAGAGAAAATAGCTGAGTCGGGAGAACCTGCCGCAGTACCAGAATCGCCCGCCGTGCCAGATGTTCTTGCACCTGCCGCGGCACGACGGGCAAGGCCAGGCGCCAGTAGTACAATCGATGCTGGACTTGGATGGCGATATGACGATTCCGGCCAACGGAGGTTCGACCAACCGCAGGCGGCTGCTCCTGCTGGCCGGGGCGTTGTATTTGACCGGGGCATTGTGTCTGACCGGGGCATTGTGTCTGACAGGATGCGTGATCGAACGCCCCGGACCTACGCAGCACGATTCGCAGACCATCGACCGCGACAATTCCGACCTGGTCCGAGTGAACCTGGACATGGGAGCCGGAACCTTGAGAGTCGCCGGCGGCACCGACAAACTGGCGGCCGCGGACTTCCAGTACAATGTGGCTTCCTGGAAGCCCGAGGTGAGCTATAGCAGCGCAGCGGGTCAGGGCAGCCTCAGCATCCGACAGCCGGGCCATAGCGGCGCGATCGGCAATACAAAGTATGAATGGGATCTCCGCCTCAACGACGGTGTTCCGCTGGAAATAGAAGCTCACTTAGGCGCGGGAGAGGCTCATCTGGATCTGGGCGATCTGACTCTGCGCGGCCTGGAGGTGCAGATGGGCGCGGGCGAACTCAATCTGGACCTGAGGGGAAGTCCCAAGAGGAGCTACGAAGTTCGAATCCAGGGCGGCGTCGGCGAAGCCACCATTCGCCTGCCCTCCACCGTGGGCGTGGAGGCGGAAGCCATGGGTGGCATCGGCGAAGTCAGCGCCCCCGGCCTTCACCGCGACGGCAACCGCTATTTCAACGACGCCTTCTCAAGTTCTAACGTGACCATCCACCTGGATATCCAGGGGGGCGTGGGGGCCATCCATCTGATCGCGGATTGAGAACCGGGAACCGCAAGAGCTCGAAGGATTCTAGCGGCCCGAGTTGGAAATTCGCCATATATAATCGCCGTGGGGCGGACGCCCGCTTTGCTCCATAACGACCCGCGCCGGACCCCCGGGTCCGGCTCTTTCTCAAAATGCGGGCCGACGAGGGCGTCGGCCGCCCATACATGAGAATGAAGCAGGGGGACCGCCCCACATTGCAACTTCTTCAACGAATCGACAACTCGGGACACTAGGTCGAAGTTGCCCGCTTCCCGATGCCTTCCCCGAGGAAGGCGACCAACTCCCGGTTGACTTCCTCCGCATGGGTCCAGGTGATGCAGTGCGGCCCATCCTTCACCACCGCTAAGCGAGCCCCCTGGATCAGTTTGGCGGTCCGCAGTCCGGAAGCGCCGATGGGCAGAATCCGGTCCGCATCGCCATGCATGACCAGGGTCGGCACGTCGATGCGGGCCAGATCCTTGCGGAAGTCCTCGTACCACGTCGGCACGCAAGCGAGACTGGCGGTAGCGGACGCGCCCGCCGCGAGATTCCAGCTGGCCTGGACGGCCTGCTCGCTGACGCGTTTCCCCAGCAGGAGATCCGTATTGTAGAAGTTCTTGAAGAACTCGGTGAAAAACGCGTAACGGTCGGCGGCGACGGCTTTCTGGATCCCCTCGAAAACACTCCCGTCCACGCCCTCCGGGTTGTCCGCCGTCTTCAGAAGGAAGGGCGGAACCGAGGAGATGAACACCGCCCTGCTCACTCCGTTCGATCCGTAATTGCCCAGGTAGCGCGCCACTTCGCCGCCGCCCATGGAGAAACCGGCCAGCGCGAAGTCCCGTAATTGAAGCTGGGTCACGAGTTTGTGCAGATCCTCGGCGAAGGTGTCGTAGTCATAGCCGGTAGTGGGCTGGCTGGACTTGCCGAATCCCCGGCGATCATAGGTGATGACGCGGTGGCCCGCGGCCAGAAGCGCCGCT
The DNA here is from genome assembly GCA_963765185.1 of Bryobacterales bacterium. Taxonomy (GTDB): domain Bacteria; phylum Acidobacteriota; class Terriglobia; order Bryobacterales; family Bryobacteraceae; genus Palsa-187. The sequence goes on along the minus strand of CAVXWB010000011.1, from coordinate 41,521 downwards.
GTCTGCTTCTCCCAGGAAGCGCCGCTCAGCGGATATCCGTGGATCAGGACCACCGGCATACCCGCGCCGTGATCCTCATAGTACAAATCGATATTGCCGGAGTTTTCCTTTCCGACGTTGATGTGTGGCATTCAATGCTCCTTCGCCGTAGATACCTCTCCGGCCCAAAGTGTCTCCAACATTTTATAAAAGGGCCATAAAAGCGAGGTCTATTTTCTACTCACTTTCCCTTCAATGTTTTATGCCTCTTTCAACCCTTTTGGTCCACACTTCTTTGAAGAGGTCTAAGAGCATATGCGCCCACTTTCGAGGCTATGCCTGCTTGCCTTCGCGCCCGTGGTTCTTCTTTCCGGGGACGATCCCTCCTGGAAGGAAAAGTCGATTCCGCAATGGGACGATCAAGATGCGCAATAGATTCTGGCCGACTCGCCGTGGGTCAAAAGCGTCCAGCCGGAGCGGGTGCGCGACCTGAGCGAGTTTGAGCGCCGGGATAGCGGCGACTGGGAGGCGGGCCTCAAGCCCGGCGTCGGGCTCGCCGCCCTGTTCAACCCTGAACTCGATGCCGTGATCATGCAGATTTACCGCGCCCAGATGACTCCCGGTAAGGTAACAGTGCGATGGGAAAGCGCACTTCCGATCCGCGCCGCGGAGATGAAGGCAGGCGGGGCCGGCGCTCCCGTCTGGGACGGCAACTACTATGCCATTGCGGTCCATGACATCCCGGTTGCCTGGCGTTGGAATCTGGCCAACGAGCTAAAGGACATCGCGTTCCTGAAGCGCGATAAGAAGAAGGATGTGAAGCCCCTGCGCGTCGAGCTCTTCCATCGGCAAAACCAACTTGCCACCGTCGTTTATATGTTTCCCCGCTCGGCCGAAATCACGCCGAAAGACAGCCACGTCCGGTTCGCGGCTCAAATCGGGCGGCTGTGGGTGTCGCAGTTCTTTTTCCCTGACGAGATGGAGTTCCAGGGCCAACCGGAGCTCTGATCGGCCCACCGCTGGGTCAAACTTTGGGCGCGGGCGGAGGGAGATCCCTGGCGGGGCAGGCGGACTCAAAACCCTGGCGGCGGTGGGATCCGTCGCAAAAAGGCTTGTTTTCGGAGTGGCCGCAACGGCACAAGCCGACGACGGAACGTCCGCCCAATCCGAAAGGTTTGCCGTCGACATCGGTGACGATAAAGTCGCCTTCGACGCGGATGGAACCGTTGGTGTTGATGGTAATTTTCGCTGGCATCTTCATTTAAATCCTAGCAACAAATGCCGCGCATTCCTAACAGCGCCGCATCTCCCTGCGCTGCGCGCCTATAATGGACACCATGGCGCGAGTCTGGCTGGCACTGTGCGGGGCGGCGCTGCAAGCGGCGGCGCAGGACGCCTCGGCGTCGCTGCTTCAGCGGGTGCGGGCGCACATGGTGGAGACGCTGGCACGGCAGCCCAATTACACGTGCCTGGAGACGGTGGAGCGGTCTAACCGCGCGGGCAAGGAAAAGCAATTCCGGCTCCTGGATACGGTGCGGCTCGAAGTGGCGCTGGTGGATCGCACGGAAATGTTCGCCTGGCCGGGCTCGAAACAATTCGAGGACACCGATGTGCGCGCTTTCGTTCCGACGGGGATGTTCGGCAACGGGGAATTCGGATTGTACGCGAACGCGGTGTTCGGAGGGCGGTCGACCGAATTCGAGTACAAGGGTGAAGCGAAGCTGGACGGGCAGTTGACTGCGCGCTTCTATTTTCGGGTGCCCCTGGCGTCGGGAATGCGCATTCGCCTGATGGATTCGACGGCGACGGTGGGCTACCACGGATCGCTTTACGTGGAAACGGGGACGCTGGACGCGTTGCGGCTGGAGGTGGAGGCCGATCCACTGCCGGAGAAGTTGGATCTTCGCCAGGTTTCTGACACGATGGAGTACAAGCGAACGCGAATCGGCGGCGGCGATTTTCTGCTCCCGTCGGTAAGCGAAGTCATTATGGTGAATTTACGGGGAGACGCGAGCCGCAACGTGGTGCGATTTTCGGCGTGCCACGAATTCGCGGGTGAATCCACGCTGCGCTTCGACACCGACGCGGGCGACGCGGCTTCGCCGGCTTCGGCCGCGCCCGCGAAGCAGGAGCTGAGCTTGCCCAGGAACGCCGAGGTCGCCGTGCAGCTGGTGGGCGAGATCGATACCGACAACGCCGCTGTGGGCGATCCGGTAAAGGCCGCGCTCGCAAGCGACGTCAAGGAAAAGGGCAAGGTGATTCTGCGAAAAGGCGTCGAAGTGTCGGGACGTGTTCTCCGTCTGGAGCATTACGATAGCTGCACGATGCTGGGGGTGATGTTTGAAGAGGCGGAATCGGAGACGGTCCACGTGAAGCTGGATCTGACCTTGGACCGGGCGATGGGGGCGGATACGCTGGAGCCGCGGCAGCCTTGCGGGCTGAGCTCGCCGCCGCGGCCGCATGAAGGATTGGTGGCGCTGCGGCCGGGACATTTGCATTTGAGCCGCGGCGTCGTCATGTTTTGGAGAAGCGAATAGGGTGATTCATTTATCGAGCGATGTCGGGGATCTTTTCGAGCAGGCTTTCCAATTTTCGCAAAAGCAAGTACGGAAGCTGGTGGAAAAGCATCCGGGATTTTATCCGCTGTACACGCAGAATGGGCGGTGGAAGCACGAGGGCCAGACCTGGACCCACTGGTGCGACGGGTTCCTTCCGGGCATGATGTGGATGTTTTACAAGCACAGCGAGCGGGAATGCTCCCGAGGGCAAGTTCTGGCTGGAACACGCCACGCGATACACCAAGGCTTTGGAGCCGCGCCGAGCTGGACCCGGAAGTGCACGATTTGGGCTTTCTGTTTTTTTCGACGTATTACCGCTGGCATCGTCTGACGCTGGAGCCGGCATTGCGCGACGTGCTGATCGAAGCGGGCCGCACGCTGGCGCAGCGATTTCAGGAAAAAGGGCAGTATTTACGGTCGTTTGTCGGGCCAAATTCTCTGTTTATCGACATCATGATGAACGTGGGGATCATTTTTTACGCGGCGCGCGAGACGGGCGACCGGCGGCTGCGGGACATCGCCATGCGGCACTCCCTGACGACGCGGCGGGTGCTGGTGCGCGGAGACGGATCCACCGCGCACGAAGGACATTTTCGACACCGATACGGGCGAGTTCTCTACAACAGACCACGCACCAGGGTTATCGCGGGAGATTCGTGCTGGTCGCGCGGGCTGGCGTGGGCCCTGTATGGATTTACCACCGCCTACGAGTACAGCCGCGATCCGCGGTTTCCTGGAAACGGCGCAATCACTGCGCGGATTTCTACATCACGTCACAGCCCCACGGACGGAATTCCGCCGTGGGATTTCAACGCGCCCGTGGAGAACCGGACTCTGCTGGACACCTCCGCCGCGGCGATTTGCGCGGCCGGACTGCTGCGGCTGTGCCGGCTGGTTCCGGATTCGCTCAAAGGCCACCTGTACTGGTCGACGGCAGTGCGGATCCTGCGGTCATTGTGCGAGAAGCATCTGGCCAATCCGAGCCGAAGTGGGAAGGGATTCTGCGCGGCGGCGTGTATCACGTCCACAAGGGATTGGGAGTGGACGAGAGCGTCGCCTGGGGCGAATACTTCTTCTGCGAGGCGCTGGAGCGGGTGCTTTGGCCTTAGTCCGGCCGTGGCATAGCGACCCGGAAATCGGTCGATTCCAGCAAGGGTGGGGCGGACCCCCTGGTCCGCGGCCGACGCCCTCGTCGGCCCCGGTTTTGCGGGCTGCTCGCAGCGCGGAAGCTTGGCAGGTCGCAAGCCTGCCCCACTCTTTTACTGAAGCGCGAAGTTTACCGTGATTTCGGTGAGGGCGTCCACGGGCTCGCCATTCAAGAGGGTCGGCGTGTATTGCCACTGCTTGATTGCGTCAAGAGCAGCCTGAACGAAATCAGGTGGCGCATAGGGACTTACCAGTTGCGTGTTCAGAATGAAGCCGGCCTTATCGATGATGGCTTCGAACGTGACCGAACCCTGGATTCCTTGATCGCGAGCCGACTGCGGAAAGACCGGTGCGACGTGCCGGATCAGCTTCGCCGGCTCCACGTTCCCGCCGACTCGAATGGGCTTGGATGAACTCTCAACGGCCGGCGAAGAAGTTAACCCAGCGGAGGCGTTCGGCCGCGCGGCCGTGACGGTCACCGACTCCTGACTTCGCCCAATGATCAGGTTGGAATTGACCACGTTATTGACCCCTTGGCTGACCGTTACCAGCTTGCTGAAGGTCCTAAATCCAGGCGCTTGGACTCCAACGGTGTACATCCCGGCTGCGAGGCTGGGGAAGCTCCATTGTCCGACTTGATTCGTAACCGTCGAGTAACGGACCGGGCCGGGGCCCCGTCCCCCGCCGGCTGCGCCGCTGGTCCCGGTCGAGACTGCGATTTCCACTGTCGCGCCGGGAACAACCGCGCTGGCGGGGTCGGTGACGACTCCCGACAGCGAGCCTGTTGGCGACGATTGCGGAGCCGGAGCCGCCTGGGTGACCTGCGCTTGAGCAAGCTGGGATTGGGCAACCTGAGCAACAACGCGCGGCGCCTTCTTCGGTGCGACCACCACTGGATCGGAGGTCACCGTAACCACAGGAGCTTTAAGGGACTGATCCGCTCTCACTGCGGCTATCGGAGCCAGGACAGCCAACGCGATGACCGCGCCAAAGACGGTGCGCCCAGTGGTTAATGGTCTGCGGTTGGCAGCCGGATCGATCAGCCGTGCAATCCGCCGTTCCAGTTTCGTGGTGACCGCTGTAGACATAAGAGAGTCTCCTTTCGAGTGAATAGATCGGGCAATTTCGACGAGATCGCGGGCAAACGCGCTTCCGCTAATGCCGGATTGAATCACGGCATCGTCACAGGCACGCTCGCTTTCGCAGAGCATTTCGGACCGAGCCAGCCAAGCCAGCGGATTGAACCAGTGCACGGCGCAGACAACGTTCGGCAGCCACTGAACCAGACAGTCACGGCGGCGCACATGAGCGGCCTCATGTAAAAGAACTGCCCTCAGGAGCTCGGGTTCCCAAAGCCTGTGTTCACGCGGCAATAGAATCCAGGGACGAAACACTCCCAGCGTCATGGCGGTTGCCACGGCGTCGGTCTCCGCGATCCGGAGAGACTCGGCTCCATCCGGCAGGCTGCCTCCGGAAAGGTTCTCGATAACGTTTGCGTTCTTAAGAAGAGCACGAGCCCTGCGCCTCGCATTCCACATTCGAGTTCCAACCCATAAGACGCCGGCGAGCCAAACGATTTCGAGGAACGGGATCTCTTTCAAGCCCCGCGTCGGCTGCCGGGGCCCCGTCTGATCGACTGAGTCGGGAGTAACAGAGTCAGAGGCAGCCGTGGCCTCGAAAGCTGCCTGTGGCGCTGAACTCTCTACGCGAATACGCGGACCGAATTGCAGAAACAGAGGCGCTGCGGCGGCGATACTGAAAGCACACATCCATAACACGTGGCGAAAGGCCGGCGACTGGCGGCGCAACATCCGCGTCACTGCGAAGGCCAGCGTGAGCACCACAGTGACTCGCAAGGAATAGTCGATCATAAGGTTCATGATTTGCCACCTTCAGCTTTGCCGATCATTTCGCGGAGCCGGTCCAGATCGCGCTGCTCCAGCTTTACCGAGGCCTCATCGAGCAGGGCCGCTACGGTTTGTTCGACGCTGCCTTCGAAGAAGGTTTTGACCAGATGCCGCAGCGCCGCGCGGCGGCATTCTCCCGTGCGACTCGCGGTTTCCAGACGTAACGCAGCCCCTGTAGCTCATGCCGGATATGGCCCTTCTTTTCTAAGAACACTGAGCGCCGCGCGCACCGCGGAGTAGCTGGGAGGATCGGGCAGCGCTTCATGAATTTCAAAACCAGCCGCGCTGCCGCGCTGGAATAAGATATCCATGATCTGACGCTCCCGCCGGCTAAGGTTTAGATGTCGTGTCCTTTTTCATGGCAGACGTGCTGCAAAACCAGCACATGCTGCAAATCTAGCAGCTTGTTGGATTGTGTCAAGCATTATCTTGGGACTATCTTGGGACAAGCCTCAAGCCGCGCCGATGCGGAACCAGTTCCATGCGCTTCAATTGGCCGCAGGCGGCGTAGACGTCCAGGCCGCGCGGCTTGCGCAGGAAGCAAGGCAGCGATCGCCTGACGATCGCTTGGAACGACGCCACGCGCTCCGGAAGCGGCGTTTGATAGGGAATGCCCGGGCCGGGATTGAGCGCGATCAGATTCACTTTGGCGTCGAGATTCGCCAGCAGCTTCACCACCCGCCGCGCGTCGGCGTCGGTGTCGTTGACGCCGCGGAGCAGCACATACTCGAACGTCAACTTTTCCCAGGTGCCGCAAAGGATAGGCCCGGCAGGCGGCGATCAAATCCTTCAAATGATATTTGCGCGTGATGGGCATCAGCTCGCGGCGCTGTCTCCTCGGTGGATGCGTTGAGCGAAATGGCCAGCTTGGGCCGCACCTGGTCTGCCCAGTTCCTCGATCTTGGGAATGATGCCGGACGTCGAAAGCGTGATGCGGCGCGGAGAAATCGCCACGCCCTGGGGATCGGTGAGCAGGCGCGTGGCCTTGAGCACGTTGGGCAGATTGAGCAGCGGCTCGCCCTGGCCCATCATGACGATGTTGAGCCGTCCGCCATCCTGGCGCAGGCCGTTCTCGCGCGGCCACCAGAGCACCTGGCCAACGATTTCGCCGGCCGTGAGGTTGCGCTCCAGGCCCATCAGCGCGGTGAGGCAGAATCGCAATCCACCGGGCAGCCGACCTGAGTGGAGATGCAGACCGTGGCGCGGCCCGCCTCCTCGGGGAACTCGACGCGGATTCGGCGCTCCGGTCGGCATCCAGACGGTCTCAACCGTTTTCCCATCGTCGAGCTTGAGGAGATATCGGCGCGTGCCGTCGGCGGAGTCGTAAACGCGCTCAACGGCGGGCAATCCCAAGGCGGTTTCGGCATGGAGGCGTTCGCGAAGGGGCTTGGGGAGATTGGTGATCCATCGAGACCGCAGACGCGCTGCCGATACACGGCGTCGTAGATCTGCCGCGCACGGAAGCGGGGCTGCGCGCCGCCGGACGTTGGCCGAGCATCGCTTCCATTTCGGAGAGATCGAGACCGATCAGATTGGGGTTGACCACGTAACCATGATGACCTATACGCTGCCAACCGCGTTACATCGGTGCCGTCCTACAATGAATGTAATGAAGCGTAAAATCCCCAAGGCCCTCTCTTATTCCGTGTTCTACGAGCAGGCGCAGGAGGGCGGCTACGCGGCATTCGTTCCCGCCCTGCCTGGTTGCCACACCCAGGGCGAGAGCCTTGAAGAGACGGAGCGCAACGTCAAGGAAGCCATCGCCCTCTACCTGGAAAGCTTAGCCGCTCACGGGGAGGCGATTCCCGAAGAAGGCCCATCGTTTCAGGGACGCGTAACCGTTCCAGCCTCCGTTTCCCCTTGATTCATGCCCCCTTCCTCTCTTACCCTCCCGCTCCATCGGGCCGGATTCATTGAGGACCGGCAGCGTGGAAGCCACCTGGTGCTGGTCCACCCCGCGACGAAGGCTCGAACCATCGTGCCCGTTCATCCTGGCCGGACCATAAAACAACCGCTGCTCTGAGCCAGCGCGGGGCTCACAACGCTGGCGGCGGTAGAGAAGGCGTATCATTTGTGTCATGGTCGACCGTATTCTTATTGGCTTGCTCCTTTGCAACTCGGCCTTCGCAGCCGGGCTTCCGACAACTCTGGCGAATCTCCCGAACACCGGCATCAATGCCATCAAGGTAGACTCGTCGGGGAACATCTACATCGCCGGATTTCAGGGTAACGTCGACGACGCCATGCCCTACAATGCGTTCGTGGCCAAGTTGAGCCCGGATGGCTCGACGGTCCTTTATTCGACAACCTTCGCCGGGGGGAATGAGGACAACGCACTCGCCCTGGACATCGACTCCACGGGCGCGGCGTACATTTTCGGTCAGACCAATTCGCCCAAGTTCCCGGTTACGTCCGGCGCGCTCCAGACCACCTACCTCGCCGGTGGAGGCCGGGCGGGCTTTGTGGCCAAGGTCGATCCACAAGGGAAGGTGGTTTACTCAACTTTTCTCGGCGAGACCTGGGAGGTCGATCCAAGCCCAGGCGGGCTGCTCGTGGATTCCGCCGGCGAGGCCTTCATCTCGGGCCGGGTGCAAAGCGCGGCTGCCCCAAGTACGTTCGGAGCGCCGTTCGCCAGCATCAACGACGCTTTCGTGGTGAAGCTGGACAGCACCGGGAGCACGCTTCTCGGAGCCGTCGCCGGTGTCGGAGGCATAATCGCGTCCGACAGCCAGGGCAACATTTATATCGCTGGCCCGTACGCAGGCATCCCTCCGACGTCGGGCGCGTTCCAAACCACCGTCCCCAACCCGGACATGTATGTTTGCGGCGGCGACGCCCAGGTCATTCTTTCCTGTTCCGACCAGTCCGTGACGAAGCTGAACGCCAGCCTCACTCAGATCGCATATTCAACTCTCGTTACCGGGTCGTATGGCGCGACGCCGGCCGCCATCGGCGTGGATGCGCAAGGCGACGTCTTCCTGGCGGGGACCACCAGCTCGTCGGATTACCCCACGACCCCAGGCGCCTTCCAAACTCTCTACCTCGCCGCCGCCCCTCCCCCGCCCTGTGCAGGTCTCGGGTGTTTTTCCCCACCCCCCACTACCGGATATGTCACGGAGCTGAACCCAACCGGCACAGGCTTGGTCTACTCGACGTACCTCGGCGGAACGCAGTCCGATACGATAACTTTCGCGGCGTTTACCGCCGATGGAGCCCATGTATCGGGCCAATCCGGATCGCCCGACCTTCCTGGTTTCGGCGTAATCCCCACGGAGTGCCTTGCGCTTCCGGAGACGTTTGTGGCGAGCTTCGGCCCCGATGGGTCCCTCGCAGCTCCCGCGAGCCTTATTCCCGGTGTAACATCAGCCAACGTCCTTGCATACGATCCGGTCAACGGCACGCTGCTTGCCTGGACCGGCACGCAGCTTATTAGTTTCAGCCCGTCCGCCCCTCCGCCGCCCATCTCCTGCATCGTGGACGCGGCCGATCTGCGGCCGGTGAGCTCAATCGCGCCGGGAGAGCTACTGACTCTTTTTGGCGAGTATTTTGAGCCAAGCACCGGGGATGGCTTAAACCCAGGTGCGTCGTCCTACCCAACTTCTTTACTCGGTTCCACTGTCACGTTCAACGGTCTCGCGGGCCCGCTCCTGTATGTTTCGCCTCAGCAGATCAATGTTCAGGCGCCATTCGAAATTGCGGGCAGCACGGAGGCCAACCTGGTCCTGAACCCGGGAGCAAACGTTTCCGATTCGCGGACGCTGGGGGTGGTCGCCACGAACCCCGCAGTGTTCCTAGACACGGTTACCCCGCAGTCGACCCTTGCTTCCTGCCCTGCGTATGGCCAACCGTACGCGGGCGAACTCCTCCCGCTAGCCTTTAACAGCGACGGCACGCGGAACAACTGCTTCAATCCAGCCAGCCCCGGGTCCGTCGTCACCATCTTCCTTGACGGTCTTGGCGTAACGGTCCCCGCGCTCGTTACCGGCTCAATCAATCCGAGTCCGGCGATCCCGCTCAACCTGCCGGTCTACGGCGGAGATGTGGTCTCCGCCGTCGCTCTGCCCGGGTCGATTTCCGGTGTCTGGCAGGTGGTCCTGTTGCAGCCTAGCGGCGCAACCGGAGCGATCCAGGTTTCGTTATCTGTGGGCACCCTTGGAAATGTGGTGCGCGACACGATCGTCATTTGGGTTCGGTGACGGGTCGTCCGCTGCTTCAACTGATCAGCCGCGCGATTCCATACGCGGCGGCGGCGGCCAGACCACCGATAATCGTCGTACGCACCGAGCTCAACAGCGGAGGCGCGCCGGTGAAGCGGCCCTTGACGTAGCCGAAGACGGCGAGCGCGATGATGGTCGCGCGCGACGGAAAAACGCAAAGCCGTGGCAGCGTGCGGCATCAGCATGTACGGCGTGAGCGGAATCAGGCCGCCCGCGATGTAGGAAGCGGCGATGGTGGCGGCGCTGCGCACGGCGCGGCCGGGATGAGGTTCTTCGAGACCAAGCTCGAAGCGCATCATCCAATCCACCCAGACCTTGGGGTTCCTCTCGAACGCAGTCGAGAATGGGCGCGGTTTCCGCGTGCGTCACGCCGTAGGATTCCAGAATCTCCAGCACTTCGTGCCGCTCGACATCGGTCTTTTCGACGATCTCGCGTTCCTCGCGAGCGCGCTCGCTGGCGTAGTGCTCGGCATCGCCGCGCGCGGCGAGATAGCCGCCCAGGCCCATGGCGATCGATCCGGCCGCGATCTCGGCCAGGCCGGCGATCACGATGAGGTGTGAAGCGGCCACCGCGCCGGTGAGTCCGGCGGCCAGCGCGAAGGGCACGGTGAGGCCGTCCGCCATCCCGATAACGATGTCGCGCACGGTTTCGGAAGACTCGAAGTGATGTTCAGAATGATGAAGGGTCATTCAAATTCACTTTGCGGGCACAACGCCCGAGGCGAGCAAATATCTGCCAGTATACGATTCCTTCACTTGGGCGATCTGCTCCGGAGTTCCCTCGGCAACGATGCGTCCTCCGCCGTCGCCGCCTTCGGGACCCAGGTCGATCACCCAATCGGCGCGCTGAATCACTTCCAGATTGTGCTCGATGATCAGGATGCTTGCGCCGGAACGCAGCAGCCGTTCAAACGCATCAAGGAGCTTGGCGATATCGTCGAAGTGCAGGCCGGTGGTGGGCTCATCGAAAATGTACAGCGTTCCGTCGCTGGTAGCCTGCGCCAGATGGGCGGCCAGCTTGACGCGCTGTGCCTCGCCGCCGGAAAGAGTGGTGGCGGATTGTCCCAGCCGCAGATAGCCCAGGCCGACGTCGTTGAGCACGCGCAAGCGCTCCACCAGCTTCGGCGATGAAGAGAAAAAGGACAGCGCTTCCTTAACCGTAAGCTGCAAGACTTCGTGAATATTCAGGCCGTTATATTTAACTTCCAGAACGCCGGGTTTATAGCGCGTGCCTTTGCAATCGTCGCAGACCAGCTCGACGTCGGCGAGGAACTGCATCTCCACCGTCACTGTGCCGTCGCCCTGGCAGGTTTCGCAGCGGCCTCCGGGGATATTGAAAGAGAAGTGGCCGGGGCCGTAGCCGCGGCGTCCGGCCTCGGCGGTGGAAGCGAACAACTCGCGGATGATATCGAACGCCTTGATGTAGGTGACGGGATTGGAGCGCGGCGTGCGCCCGATGGGAGATTGATCCACCAGAACCACCTGCGTGAGCAGATCGGCCTTCTCCACTTTGCGGCAGGTCAGTTTCTCGGGCGCGGCGCCCCATGCTTCCGCGTCGGCGGCGGAAGGAGCCTGGCGGTCCATGCGCTTCTCCAGCGACTGATAAATCACGTCGTGCACCAGAGTGGATTTGCCGGAGCCGGAAACGCCGGTAATCGCCACCATCAGGTTCAGAGGAATGGCGACGTCGATGCCCTTGAGGTTATGCGCCTGCGCCCCCAGGAAGCGAATCACGCGCTTGGGATTGATCGGACGCCGCAGCGTTAGATGCGAAGTCTTGAGCTCGCCGCGCAAATACCGCGACGTGAGCGAATTATTTCCGTCCTCCATCAGCTTGGAGAAAGGCCCCTCGAACACGATGCGTCCGCCATTCTCGCCGGCGCCGGGGCCCATGTCGATGATGTGATCGGAGCTGCGCATCACGTCCGGATCGTGCTCCACCACCAGGATCGTGTTGCCCAGGTCGCGCAGCTCTTCCAGAATGCCGATGAGGCGCGCGGTGTCGCGGCTATGCAGGCCGATGGAAGGCTCGTCCAGAACGTAGCAGGCGCCCACCAGGCGCGATCCCAGACAGGTGGCCAGCTGGATGCGCTGCGCTTCACCTCCCGATAGCGTCATCGAAAGCCGGTCCAGAGTGAGGTATTCGAGACCGACGTCGTTCAGGAACTTGAGGCGCTGGCGAATCTCCATCAGCACCTTTTCCGCGATCGCGGCTTCTTCCGGGGAAAGCCGCATGGAGTGGAAAAAATCCAGCGCCTGGACGATATTCAGACGCGTCACTTCGGCCAGGTTCTTCCCGCCCGCGTGCACCCACAGCGCCTCCGGGCGCAGGCGCGAGCCTCCGCAATCCGGGCACAGAGTATAGCCGCGATAACGGCTGATGAACACGCGCACGTGCACTTTGTACTTCTTGGTTTCGATTTCCTGGAAGTAACGGCGGATGGCCTCGTAAAGGATCGCCCGTTCGTCTTCGCGCAGCTCGAAATCGGCACGCCGAAGCGGACCCTGCCTTTGGAGGTGCGCCGGAAATCGACGAGATAGCCGGCGTGCTGGGGCTTGGTCCAAGGATCGACCGCGCCCTCCTGCAACGACAGAGAGCGGTTGGGAATGACCAGGTCCATGTCGTAATCGATGGTGTTGCCGAAACCCTGGCAGCGCGGGCAAGCGCCCTGGGGATTGTTAAAGCTGAAGAGATTCGGTTCGGGATCGGCGAATTCCTTGCCGCAACGCTTGCACGCGAACTTCTCGCTGAAGCGAACCCGTTCCCCGCCCTGCGCGGGCTCGAAAATGACCTCGCCCGATTCGCGATAGCAGATCTCGACGGTATCCACCAGGCGCTGGCGCATCGTCGGCGAGATGGCGATGCGGTCCACCAGCGCGAACATGGGTTTGGAAAAATCCACATCCAATAAAGATTCGGGCGTGGAAAACTCGACCACCGTGCCGGCCTGATAGAGGCGCGTGAAACCGCGCTTGCGCAGGTCGAACAGGTGATCCCGCAATGCATCGGTGGTCGCGTGCTGCGGCAACGGAAACAGCGCGTACCAGCGCGATCCCTCCGGCTGCGCCAGCATCTTGACGGCCACCTGGTCCACCGAATCGCGCTGGACATGGATGCCGCAATTGGGGCAAATGGTGCGGCCGGCCCGGGCCCACAGCAGGCGCAGGAAATCGTAGAGCTCGGTGGAAGTGGCGACGGTGGAGCGCGGATTCCGCGTGGTGTTTTTCTGCCGGATGGCCACCGGCGGCGCGATGCCGTCGATGGAATCGACGTCGGGGCGTTCCATGCGCTCCAGAAACTGGCGCGCGTAAGCCGAAAGCGATTCGACGTAGCGGCGCTGCCCTTCCGCGTAGATCGTATCGAAAGCCAATGACGATTTGCCCGATCCCGAAACGCCGGTGACCACGGTCAGCTTCTCATGCGGAATCTCGAGCGAGAGATTCTTGAGGTTGTGGACGCGTGCGCCACGAATGCGAATATAGTCTGTAACGGCGGTATGGTTCAAGGCAGGGACTACATATTAGTATAAGGGGTTGGACGCCGCGGCCCTACGCAAGCAGCTCGCTCGCTGGTACACGCGCAACGCCCGGGACCTGCCCTGGAGGCGCACGCGCGATCCCTACGCCATCTGGATTTCCGAGATCATGTTGCAGCAGACGCGCGTGGCCGCGGCGATCCCGCATTACCAGCGATTCCTGGCGCGATTTCCGGACGCCGCCGCGCTGGCGCGCGCCTCCGAAGCCGAGGTGCTGACCGCCTGGAGCGGGCTCGGCTATTATTCGCGGGCGCGAAACCTGCGCAAGGCGGCCGCGGCGATCGCGGAGCGCGGCGCCTTTCCCGGCGATTGCGAGAGCATCCGGGAGCTTCCCGGAGTCGGCGAATACACCGCGGCGGCGGTGGCGAGCATCGCGTTCGGGCTGCCTCACGCGGTGGTGGACGGCAATGTGCGCAGAGTCATCGCGCGCCTTACCAACGACGGCGCCGCGGATGTTCAAAGCGTGGCGGACCGCTTGCTCGACCGCAAGAATCCGGGCCGGTCGAACCAGGCGTTGATGGAATTGGGCGCGCTGGTGTGCCTTCCGCGCGATCCCTTGTGCGGCGCCTGCCCGGTGGCGCGGCATTGCCAAGCGCTGCGGCACGGCACCCAGGCTGAGCTGCCCCCGAAACGGCCGCGCGCCGAAGTCCGGCGGATTCGGCTGGTGCTTCTGGCGATCCGGAGGCGGGGGAAAATTCTGCTGACGCCAAGCCAACGGGTGCGCGGGTTTTGGGATCTTCCCGAGCCGTTCGCAGGCGCGCGCGTGGACGGCGAACGAAGCTCGTTCCGCCACACCATCATGAACACGCAATACCTCTTCGAGGTGCGGGCGGCCAGCGTGGATCGAGCGCCCAAGGGATCGCGGTGGTGGGACGAATCCCGCCTCCCGGAAATTCCGTTAAGCACCACGGCAGCGAAGGCGCTGCGGTGCTTGAGCGAGTAACAGAGTACTGAGTTTTGCAAGGTGGGGCGGTCCCCCTGGACCGCAGCCGGCCCCCCGGCCGGCTTGGGCGGGAGGGGCGTCCGCCCCACCAAACTACCGGCCCCGCTCATTGCCCCACAGGTCGACATGCAAGCGGGGGCCGTAGCGAAAACGCTCGCGCTTGCACAGATCCACCAGCCAAAGCGCGCGTTCGCGGATGGTCTCGCGATCGGTTCCCTCGGGCATCAGGACCACGCGGCTGGGATCGGCGGCGGTTTCCTCGACGATCCTTTTAATCTCCGCCATATCGTCCGGCGCAGTCACGACGAACTTGAGCTGACGGATATTCGGCCGTCAGCCGGCGCAGAACTTCGGGCTGATAGCGCAGCCGCTCGTGCTGCTGCGCCCAGCGGCCGCCTTCGCGTTCATGCGGAGTTGAATTGGCGAGCTTGGGACTGATGCTCATCAAGTCGCACGCGATGGGCTGGTACACGGTGCCCGCCGTCTCCACCGTTACGTGTAGGCCCGCCTGCTTCAGTGCGCGCGTCAGTTCGACGGACTCGGGGAAAATCATAGGCTCGCCGCCGGTCACGACCGCATGCGACGGCGAACAGCCGCGAACCGAAGCCACAACTTCTTCGAGGAGCATAGTAGAGCCTTCAGGGTTCCACGAGGTGTACGGCGTATCGCACCAGACGCAACGAAGGTTGCAACCGCTCAGGCGCACGAAGACGCTGGGAACGCCCGCCAGAATGCCCTCGCCCTGGATCGAGTAGAAGATCTCGGAGACTTTCATTGCGCGTAGGCGAGTGGGTCGCGGAGCCCCGCTTCCTCGAAGCCCTTGCGGCGCAGGAGGCAGGAGTCGCACTGCCCGCACGGGACGCCTCCTTCACCGGGATCATAGCAGCTATGGGTCAGCGAGAAATCGACGCCAACCTCCACGCCCAGCTTCACGATAGCGGCCTTCCCTAGTTTCGCGAGAGGCGTATGGATGCGGGTGCGCGTGCGGCCCTCGATGCCCGCCTTGGTGGCCAGGTTGGCCATGCGCTCGAAGGCTTCGATGTATTCGGGCCGGCAATCGGGATAGCCGGAGTAATCGATGGCGTTCACGCCGATAAAGATGTCGGAGCATTCCAGCACCTCGGCCCAAGCCAGCGCGTAGGCCAGAAAGATGGTGTTGCGCGCCGGGACGTAGGTGACCGGAATCCCGTGGCCCATCTCTTCAAGCGTCCGGCTCTTGGGAACGTCGATCGCGGAGGTGAGGGCGCTGGCTCCGAAGGCTCGAAGATCGATGTGTCGCGACGCGGTGCTCCCGCACGTGAAAGTGATGTGCCACGCGCGCCGCGGCATCCAGCTCGATGCGATGCCGCTGGCCGTAGTCGAACGAGAGCGCGTAACAGGTGAACTTGTCCCGAATCGCCACGCCAAGGCAGGTGGAGGAATCTAATCCTCCGCTGAGGAGGCAAACAGCCTTCATGCTCTACCCAGCAGTGTAACCCAGGCGCGTAACGCGGGCCTCAGTTTGATGCGGGCCGGCGCCGGGTGGCGAGGATCACAATGAGCGCGCACACATACAACGCGCCTCCCACCAGCAGGGTCGCCCGCAGCCCCAGATAAATGGCCAGGACGATCGCGCCCGCGGAGCCCAGAACGCTGGAGGCGGAGTTAATCGACCAGGCCCAGCGCACCGAAGGCGGATGCCGCAGCTCCAGCCGGCGCAGCCCGCTGGGGAAAGGCATGCCCATCAGGAACGCGGCCGGGGCGATGGAGAGCGCGGTCAGGGCTACCTTCGCCTGAATCGGCCAAGCCGCCGCTGCAACCACCATCGGACCCACGGTGAGCGCCAGCACCGCCACCAGCGCGGCGATCGCCGCCAGCACCAGGATCAACTTTCCGTCTTTGCCCGCGACGACGGTCCTGCTGGCGTAACTGCCCAGCCCGCTCGACACCAGCATCGAGAAGACGATGACGGTCAGCGCATATTCGGGATGACCTAACAGCAGAATGAATCTCTGAATCAGCGCCACCTGAATCAGGATGTAACCCGCGCCCAGGCACAGAAAGTACCACAGGAATGCAATAACGCCGCGTTGCTTGGGCAGACGCGTTCCCAGCAGCCAGCGCGGCAGCAGCAGCACCAGCAAGGTCGCGCCGATACTGATGGCCATGACGGCGAACAGCAGGGGCACGGCGCGATTGACTTTGTAATCCGCGCTGAGCGTGCTGGCGTGAAGAACGAAATTCCAAAGATCGCGCGGCTGCACGGTGTAAAAGAAGAAGGGCTGGTCGTCGCTGACCGCCGTTACGTTGTAAGGATAATCGCGAAAGAACTCCTGGGGGTTGGAGGCTTCGAGCAACTGGCCGAAGGCATTGACGGGCCCGTCGCCGGGAGCGTAGACCACCTCCATCCCGGCCTCGGCGCTGGCGCCGCGGACGCGCTCGACATCTCCGGCCGTGAACGGCTTGCGCGAGATGAGCACGGTATCCAGCGCTCCCCAGCCCTTGATTGCGGCAGTGTTGGCGCGCACGGCGATCACGTGGCGCGCGGGATCGGACTTCGCCCAGCCGCGCGAAAGCGTCCATGGCCAGCGACACCAGGCGCAGCGATTCGCGCGGAGGATCGAAGCCCCAGCGCGTAAAGCTGAGCAGGCCGTCGGGCGTCAAATGCGTCAGGTAATCGTAAAAGGCGTCCGCGGTGTACAAATTGTTTTCGGAAAGCGCGAAAGCGCCCGCGGCGGTGGAGGCCCAGGTGTCCACCAGCGTGGCCTGGATCACCTGAAATTTTTCGCTGCTGCCGCGCACGAAAGCGCGGCCGTCCTGCGGAGGCGCCACGTGGACTTCGGGCAGGAAATAGATGCGATGGCTATCGGCGGCGAAGCGATCGCGCATGATGGTGGTGGCGATGATGGGATTGATTTCGACGGCGGTGATGTCGCGGCTTCCGCCGGCCAGCGCCCGGGCGACATCGTAGCCTCCGCCCGCGCCGATCACCAGCGTCTTGGCCGCGGGCCGCAGGATGTAGGGGAAGCCCTGGCCTTCGTGCAGCAGCTTGAAGCGCTCCTCCGGGTGATGCCGCGGGCCCAGTCATACGGAGAAATGCCGGTGGTGGCGTCGCCGTCGATGACAATGGTCCAAGCGCCCGGGGATCCGACCACCCCGATGCGCGAAAAACTGTTCCAGGCGATGAAACTTTCATGCGGAAGCGGCTGGCCTTTCGCCGTTCGAACATCAATGAGATGCGTCTTGCCGTTGACCACCATCAGCATCACAAGCAGCAGCGCCAGCAGAACCGAGGTGGCTCTGCGCCGCACTCCCCCTCCGCCGCTGGCCGCGGCCTGATGGAACCAGATGGCCGAGGAAACCAGATACAGCACCGCCGCCGCGATTACGGTGTTGGGTCCACCGAACAAGTGCAGAAAAGGAATCAGCAGCAGACAGCCCGCGGCGGCGCCGGCGAGATCCCAGAAATAGGCGCGGTCGACCCGCTCCATCGCCTCCCCGATGACCAGGGAGACGACGGCTCCGGCAAAGAAGAACGGCAAGGCGCTGGCCAGGTAGACCAGCGCCAGAGTGAAATAACCCAGCTCGCCCGGCGCAAATAAAATGAACAGCAGCGCCGCGATCACGGAAGCGCTGGCGCTCAACCCCAGCGCGCCCAGCTTGGCGTATAAGTTGCCCGGCCGCGCGGCGACAACGTAGGAAAAGACGCCTCCGGCGCCCATTCCAAACAAGGCGATGGAAATGGCCAGAAATGCAAAGTGGTAATAAAAAACGACCGAGAAGATACGCGTCAGCGAAAGCTCCAGCATCAGCGTGGCAAGCGTGGTGAAGCTCAGCCCTACATACAACTGGGTCCAGGGGACGCCCCGGCCGACATCCTGGATCGAGGAAGAACTAACGCGCGACAATTTACTACTTTAGCAGCGTGCGCAAAAACCCGGGTTTTTGCTACATTATGGCCGAGGGCGGCGCGGGGTCTTCCGGACGCCCGGCTTTCGTCAACGGCAGCCGCACCAGCATCGCACCCAGTGCCGCCAGCACCAGGAATCCGGCCAAATAGGAAGGGTCCAGAAAGAAATGGTGAATCGGCTTCTCGTAATATTTGAAGGTCCCGATCACCAGCCCGGCCAGAGCCTCACCGGCGATCAAGCCGCTGGCGATCAGGATGCCTGTGTTTTCGACGCGAGCCTTCTGAGCCTCGTTGTGCCCGGCCCGGCGCGTGAGCCAATCCTGCAACCCGCGCAGCGAGCCGCCCAGGAAGATGGCGAAGCTGGTGGGCAAAGGCAGATACATCCCCACCGCCACCAGCATCGGGCTTCGAACTTTCAGCAGGATCATGGCGACCCCGAACATCGCACCGGTGAACACCAGAGGCCACGCCATCTCCCCGCCCACGATGCCCTGCGCCAGCGCGGCCATCAAGCCGGCCTGCGGCGCCGGCAGCGCTTTATCGCCAAACCCGGTTCCGCCGGAATGGATATTGGCGACATTCAGCACGTATAGGGGATAGTACATCACCAGGCTGGCAACGACCACGGCGATCAGCTCCACGATTTGAATCGTGCGCGGAGTGCCGCCCAGAATGTAGCCGACCTTGAAATCCTGCAACAGCTCGCCCGCAACCGCGGAAGAGACGCAGACCACCGCGGCCACTCCCAGCACCACCGCCACTCCGCCGGGCCCGGAAACGCCCAGCGCCACCATCAGTAGCGCGGCAATGATCAGCGTCGATAGCGTTAATCCGGAAATGGGGTTGTTGGAGGAGCCGATCATGCCCACCAGGTTCCCCGACACGGTGGCAAAGAAGAACCCCACCAGCAGCATCACGACGGCCGCCACCACTCCGGCCAGCACCCGGCCGGAAAAATAAATGTACAGGGCGTTCATCAACAGGAACACCACTGCCGATCATCGCGAACACCGTCTTCGATCCCATGTAGCGTTCGGTGCGCGCCACGGATTCAAGCGGCGGAGCGCCGTGGCGAACTTCGCTGAGCGCGCGGCCCAGGCTCGACGTCAGGTTCCTGCCCATGCGGAACAACGTGTAGACTGAGCCCACCAGCATTCCGCCCACGGCGATGGGCCGCACGATGTAGCGCCACACCGCGGCGGCGTTGCCCGCCCAATCGCCTTCGCTCGCGCCGGGGGGAAGAAATTGCTGCAGCTGCGGACCCAGAAAATACATGAACAGCGGAACCAGAACGCCCCACGCCAGCACTCCGCCGGAAAACTGCAACGCGGCCAGCGACGGCCCGATCACGTAGCCCACTCCCATGTACGCGGGACTGATGGTGGGCGCGTCGATGCTGGTAATCGCGCCGGTGTTGATCAGGTTCCGGCTTCCCAGCGGTCCCAGCCTGACGAAGCTCCTGCCCAACTGGCCGATGCGCACGAAGAAGCTCTTGTCCACCGCGTACAGCTGCATTTCGCCCAGGATCTGCACCAGCGCGCCCAATCCGATATTCCAGAAGAGATATTGCGCGGCCTGCGCACCCTGCTGCCCGGCTTTGTGAATCTGCGACGCCGCGACGGATTCGGGAAACGGCAGCGTGGGATCTTCCACCAGCACGCGGCGCACCAGCGAGACGAACAGGACGCCGAGAATGCTCCCCACCATCATCAGCGCGGTGGATTTCCAGTAAGCGTGCGAGGGATCGAAGGAGGTCCACGATCCGGCGATTAGAAACGCCGGCAGTGTAAAAACCGCGCCAGCCGCGACCGATTCGCCGATGGAGCCAGCCGTCCGCGCGATATTCTCTTCGAGCAGCGATCCTTTCCACAGCCGCACCACCGCCATGCTGATCACCGCGGCCGGATAGGTGGCCGCGATGGTCATGCCCGCGCGCAGCCCCAGATAGGCGTTGGCCGCGCCCAGAATCACGGTCATGGCCAGGCCCAGCATCAACGCCTTGATCGAGAACTCCGTCATTTTGGAGCCTTCGGGAACAAAGGGGCGGTGTTTGGTTGGGGTCATGACCGGTAGCCTAAAGGCCTGATGATATCATTCGCCGGAGCGGCGTTCGGGGACGCGTTCGGGCACCACCAGTTCCGCCAGAGTGTAAAAGGATGCACCGGGCTTGATGCCCAACTCGGCAATTGCGGCCTTCATCTCGGGAGGCATCTCCGGGCGCGGCGCACCAGGCGGAGGCGCACCCAGAACGGTTCCATCCGGCTTTGTCAGATACCGCTTGATCGCCTCCGGGCCGACCACGGGGAAGAATTCGCGCGGCTCGAGTCCCACGCTGGTGAAGAATTCCTTCTCTGCCCCGTCCGGCATTCCGAACACCCAAGGCTCGCCCCACGCGGCCAGAAATTTGGCCCGACCGAACTGAGGAAACTTGGCCATGAATTCGAGCGAAGTCTTGGTGGTGTAATCCATCACCAGGGAGCTTCCCGGCGCCGATTGCGTCGCGATGGTGCACAAAGTCTCACGCACCCCTGGCTCGGCCACATACATGCTGACGCCCTCCCACGTGAAGAACGTTTTCTGCTTCGGATCGTAGCCGGCCTGGCGCAGCGCATCGCCCAGTTTGTCGCGATTGAAGTCGATGGTTACGTAGGTGAGGTTGGGAGGTGCGCCGCCCAGCGCCGCATCCACGCGCTGGCGCTTCCGTTGCTGCGTCGGCGCCGAATCGACTTCAAACACCCGGACGTCCTTAAGTTGCTCCGCGAAGCGGTGCGCCCGTGTATCGAAGCCCGCTCCCAGAATCACAAACTGCGTGGCTCCTTCGTCAATGGCGCGCTCCAGTTTTTCGTCGATGAACTTAGTGCGGATCAGCATCATGTTCGCGGTAGCCTCGGCCTCGAACGTCGGACTGGCGCCGTCGGAGACCGCCAGCGCCGCGCCGAGGGGATGCTCCGCGATAAGGGCAACCTCATCCGGCCCCAGCAGCTTTTCCGCCAGCAGATCGGGGTTGCGCATCGTGGGATCGGGAATACGCGCGCCCAACGCCCGGCCGGCCGCAACCATGATGGATGTCCGTGAAGGAAGAGAGGTCATTGGTCTATCGTAGCGCCGGGGGTAGCGCCGGGCTGCATTGCGGCCCAGAAAGCAGTAATGTGGAGGATGTCATGAAACACATCGTCGCCGTGCTCCCGCTCTATGTATTGTTCGTCGCGGCCCCCGCCGGCGCCCAGGTTCCGGCGCCCGCGCCGCCGAAATCGAAACCCGCTCCTCGCGCGCCCGACGGCAAGCCGGACCTCTCCGGCTTCTGGCAGGGCCCTCTGCTGCGCAACTTTTTCGAAAGCGTGGGCGGGCCTCCCTTCACGCCCGAAGGTCAGAAGGCCTACCAGTACAACCTGACGCAATCGGTAAATCCCGAAGGGCTGTGCCTGTTCGCCGGCATCCCTCGCGCCAGCATCAGCGGCGTGCCCTTCGAGATCGTGCAGAACTCGAACCGCGTGGCGTTCCTGTATGAGCTGATGAGCACCTGGCGGTCGATTCCGGTGGACGGACGCACTCATCCCAAGCGCATCGAGCCCGTCGTATTTCGGCAACGGCATCGGCAGTTGGGACGGCGACACGCTGGTGATCGATTCCATCGGATTCAAGGACCGGCTGAGCTGGATCGACGACGACGCGCATCCGCACAGCGACGCAGATGCACGTGGTGGAGCGCTGGCAGCGCATGGACGCAGGACCATCTGGATCATGACGTCTGGGTGGAGGACCCCAAGTTTTACACCAAGCCGTGGACCTTCCATCGCGTCTTCACGCACATGCCGGCCGGCCAGGAGGTAATGGAGTTCGCCTGCGACGAAAATAATCTCGACCGGGAAGCCGGGCGGCTAGGGTTCGGGCCGCAGCAGCCGGGAAAGTAGCCGGGGTAGGATCAAGCGCTCGTGGCCAATGGTTCGACCTCTCGTTCGATTCTCGCGGCCGATTGGTCCTCTGCCGCCTGAAGCTCATATTGAGACTGAAGATTCATCCACATTTGCGCCGACGTTCCGAAGAATCGTCCGAGCCGCAGCGCGGTATCGGCGGAAATGGAGCGCTTCCCGTTGACGATTTCAGTCAGCCGGTTGGCTGGAATCCTCAAGGCCAGAGCTGCCGCATTGGCGGAAAGCCCAGCCTCTTCGAGTTCGCGTTTCAATATTCTCCCAGGGTGGATGGGGGGGCGCTTGGCAGCGGTTTTGTTCATGAGTTTTTCTCGGTGGATTGGGTTTTTACGCGTGTCCGAGACTGTTCCCATGTGCGCGGTCACTGTCGCGTACTTGCGAAATTTGGATGACGCGCAGGCACCGTCGCCAGCAATGCGGCGAAGGTCTGGGCTTCTGCCAAGAGAGCGGGTGCTTCCTCATCGATGCGCGCATAATGATTTTCATAATCCGCGCGCTCACGTTTTTCCTTGAGTCGCCCAGCTATTATCGCGAGCCTCTGGCAATCGGGTATTGGGCTTCCGCTGAAGACCCGCCAAAGCTGCACGTGAGTTGGCTCACCAGCTCGTGGCCTGTACGCGTTCGCCTCGGCTCGCGAGAGGGCGAGATGATAAACGCGGTAGTACGCACGACTGATGGCGCTCCGAAGGGACGCCTCGTCGCCGGCTCTCCCCGCCAGCTCTTCCGCCAGTCTTAGATATTCGGACCAGTTGAAAGGAGTCGCAGCCATCACACCAGCTCATAAGTGAAGTTGAGGTAGCCGGAGGCGCGGCGCGCGTTGGCAACCCACCAAGCGTCGTCAAATCTTGCAATGGCTGTCCTCACCTCCTGCATGCTGCCCGACCATATTGCCACTGCATAAAGGGTGCGCGATCCGGATTCGTCGACGGGCGCTCGCAGGCTGAAGATGGTGTCCGCGCCGAATGATCCTTTCAGGAACGTGGCTGCCTCCAAAAGAATTTGAGGGATAGTGCGATGTTCGCTCAGAAATGTCACGACCGAGGCGTCCGACGGCAGCATGAACTCCCGCCGCACGTCTTCAATCGCAGCCTCGTGTTCATAATTCTCGAACACGGCGGTTCCTTCTTGCCGCGGCACAAGAGGAGTCGAGTGTTGAACTGGACCATTCGAAAACAAACCTGCTCCCAGATCACACGGGAACGTCGGGTGAACGGCTGCCCCCGTGCGTGAAATGAATTATTGCCCGAAGTCTGAGCGTCTTGATAGGCGTTCATCGGTCCTCCTGCACTCCCAGAACTGCAAACAGCTCTTCTTCATCCCTCAAGAGTTGCGCGGCCATATCGCCCGAGGTTGTCGAGCTTTCAAACTCCCTTTCAAATTTCACAAACAGGCCGTTTGCGATGGACCCAGAACCGTCTAACGTGACCCTGCGCTTATCCCATTTCGCAACGATCGCCATCGTTCGGAGCGGCGTGTGGTCTAGTGCCCCAAGTTGCGAGGGCATGAATGGGCTGAGCACTTCGAGGAAAGGTATCGACCTTGGCTGAAGATGCAGACCGATGGCGGTCTTCTTCGCTCCCATCGGTACTCCACTCAAGTTAACAAACGCTGAGGTGGCCGCGTCAAATATGTCTATTGTTTCGGCGGCTAGATTCCAATCCACCGAGTCCCGTGAAAATCGGCAGTGGGCCGGGCCGAAAAACAACGTCACGCGCTTCAGGGGGAGCTTTATAGCTAGACCCTGCTCCGAGAGCTTTCCGGAGTTGAGAGATTCGATGTCATCTATGCTCGGACTCCACGACCGAAGCGCGTCGAACAGAGCCTGAACGATGGGCGCCTTGTTACCCCAGAGGGCGAGGTTGGGGCGCTCATACTCGAACGTCACTTCAAGAAATGAAACCGGTATTGTGACAAGCTCAGGCATTCGGGCTCCGTGACGTTTCTACCTCGTATGGTCGGTTGATTTTTCGGAATGAACGCCGGCAATAGTCTGGGGCGGCTGGTGGGATTTGAACCCACGACATCCAGAACCACAATCTGGCGCTACTACCAACTGAGCTACAGCCGCCGTGAGATTTCATTTTAACCCAATCCAGCCTTCTTCCACAGCGCGTCCACGCGCCGGCGCACATCATCGGACATGCGGATCACGTCCGGCCAGGGGCGTGTGAAGCCTTCTCCCGGCCACTTCTTGGTCGCGTCGACGCCCATCTTCGAACCGTAATTGGGAAGCCGGCTGGAATGATCCAGCGAATCGACGGGGCCCATGACGAACTGGATATCGCGCTCCGGGTCGATATTGTTAAGAGCCTTCCAGGCCACTTCGCGCACATTTTGCACATCCACGTCTTCGTCCACAACCACGATGCATTTGGAAAACATCGCCTGGCCCAGACCCCAGATCGCGTGCATCACCTTACGGGCGTGACCCGGATAAGATTTGCGGATCGCGACCAGGATCAGGTTGTGAAAGATGCCCTCGGCGGGCATGCACACATCGCGGATCTCGGGCAGTTGCAGCCGCATCAACGGGAGGAAAATCCGCTCGATGGCCTTGCCCATGTAGAAATCCTCCATCGGCGGAGGACCCACGATGGTAGTGGCGTAAATCGGATGTTTGCGATGGGTGACGCAGGTGATGTGGAACACCGGATAGTCGTCTTCGAGCGAATAAAAACCGGTATGGTCGCCAAAAGGCCCTTCGCGGCGAAGCTCCCCCAGCTCGACGTAGCCTTCGAGAACGATCTCGGCATTGGCGGGAACCTCCAGATCGGAG
Source organism: Bryobacterales bacterium (assembly GCA_963765185.1). Lineage (GTDB taxonomy): Bacteria > Acidobacteriota > Terriglobia > Bryobacterales > Bryobacteraceae > Palsa-187. The sequence goes on along the minus strand of CAVXWB010000011.1, from coordinate 16,641 downwards.
GTCTCGCACTTGACCATCTCCACCGGCTTGCCGCGCAGGAAGCCGGCGATCATCATCTCATCCAGATCCGGCGGCAAAGGCAAAATGGCCGAATACATGGTGGCCGGATCGGCGCCGATAGCCACGGCGACGTCCATGCGTTTCGTTTGCCCGGCAGCGGCTTTACTTGATGCAAGGCTTCGGCGATAATGCTCGGCGCCCTGCTTATGCGTCTGCCAGTGCATGCCGGTGGTGCGGCCGTCATATACCTGCAAGCGGTAACATCCGCAGTTGCGTTTCCCGGTGTCGGGATTGCGCGAGAACACCATGGGGAGCGTGATGAAGCGGCCGCCGTCCTGCGGCCAGCAATGCAGAATCGGCAAGTGGTCGAGCGAGAAATCCTCGCGCCGTATTACGTCTTTGCAGGGCCCCGAGAGACGGTCTTGGGAAACACCGAGCCCAGCTCCGCCAGCTTGGGCAGCATCTTGAGCTTGCCCAGCAGGCCTTCGGGCTTGCGCATTTCGATCAGCTCCGCAATGCGCCCGGCGATCTCATCGGCCGCGACTTCAAGCGCGATATCCATCGCTCCGCGCTGGCGAAGGCGTTGATCAGCACCGGAATTTCCGACCCCTTGGGCTTCTCAAACAGCAGCGCGGGGCCGCCGGTCTTCACGCTGCGGTCGGCGAACTCGGTGATCTCCAGGTGCGGATCGACTTCAAAAGAGATGCGCTTCAATTCGCCGCGCTTTTCCAGGGCGCGCACGAAGTCGCGCAAATCGTCGTAGGCCATGAGAGGTTGGTTTGACTATCATTAATCGTATGATCAATGAAGACTGCGTTTGTTACCGGCGCCAGCCGGGGCATCGGGCGCGCATGCGCTCTGACTCTGGCGCAAGGCCGGCGTTCGAGTGGTGGCTGCGCGGCGCGCAGACCTGGCGAAACTCGAAGAAACTGCATCTGCAGATTCGCGCCGCGGGAGGCGAAGCGTTCGTGGTGTCGATCGACCTGGCTTCGGCGGAATCGATCAAAGAAGCGTTCGCGGCCGCCAAGGAATTCGGACGCATCGATATTCTGGTGAACAACGCCGGCATCACGCGCGATGGCCTGGCGCTGCGCATGAAGAAGGACGATTGGGACGCCGTGCTGGCGGCCAACCTGACCGGCGCGTTCCTGGCATCCAGCAGGTGCTGCAAGGAATGATGAAGGAACGCTGGGGGCGCATCATCAACATTTCCTCGGTGGTGGCGGAGACGGGCAATCCGGGCCAGGCGAATTACGTGGCCTCGAAGGCCGGGTTGATCGGTCTGACCAAGTCGCTGGCGCAGGAGATGGCCAGCCGCAATATCACGGTGAACGCCGTCGCCCCCGGCTTCATCGACACCGACATGACCGCGGGACTCTCAGCCGAGCTCAAGGACATGATGCTGGGACACATTCCGCTGAAACGTTTCGGCAAGGCGGAGGACGTGGCCGCGGCCGTTCGGTTTCTGGCCAGCGATGACGCCGGCTACATCACCGGGCATGTGCTGGACGTCAACGGCGGAATGTACATGTGAGGGTGCTCCGCACCCCGTCCAAAACATCGCCGGGATTTCGAGCGTGATCCACTTCGAGCACGGTCCCGTTGGGCCGCCAACGAGCCGCCATTCGTTCACTGGCGAATCCATTGGCGATGCTGATTACGGGCACGCCGCACGCCGAAGCGATGTGGCCGCCGGCCGAATCATAGCCCACGAAGAGCTTGCTGCGCGCGATCTCAAACGCGAAAGGAGCAAACGCACCTGCATGCGTGCGCATTCCAGGCAGCACGGCGGATTCGACGCGCCGCCGCTCCTCTTCGCTGCCGCCTGTATCGACCAGCACGGAAGCTCCGGTCTCGGCGATCATCGCCAGTAACTCGCGCTCAAACGCGCCCTCAATCCGCTTGGCCGGATTCTCGCCGACGCCCAGACTGACGGTAATCTCCGCGGGCGGACCCGTCACCGGCAGAGGTGCGAGGAACGGCCGCGCGTCGGCCATGCCAAACACCTCGCGAGCCCAGCGGGCCGCAAGATCGGGCAAGCGATCGAGACCGTCGCCTCCGTATTCCCGGCTGGGGAAAAAGAAGTAGCTTGAATCTTCGCAGACACGGATCAGGCCGAGCTGCGTGAGCCGGGAGTCGGAATCGATCACGATCCCCTCGCCGAGATCCAGCGCAGCCGACGCCGCCAGCCGGTCGCGCAGCGAGCTCGATCGCGGATAGGGCGAGGCGAAATGAGCGATGCGGGGATCAGCCTCAAACAGTTCGAAATTCTTCTTCGGCCCGACGAAAAGAATCTCGGCGTGGGGATAACGCTTCTTGGCGGCGTCAAGCAGAACGCTGGTGACGGCGACATCGGCGCCCAGAGTCACGCGCGACAGCACGTACACGCGGTCCACCCGTTCCGGCGGCGCCGGCGATTCCCGGAATCTTCGCAAGCGTGGCATCAGCTCTGGCGCAACGCGGCGAATCACTCGCGGGAACAACTCCGCGTAGACCTGGCACAAACGCGGCTCGAACAAATCGCCCAGCCGCTCCACCACGATCGAAAGAAACGCCCGGCCTTCGTCGACCGCCAGCGCGCGGTCGAGGAGATCGTCAGTCACGGCCTCGCCACGCAAGCAGCGGTCAAGCAGTTGGCTACAAATATTTTGCAACCAGCAGCTCCAGCTTTTTGCGAGTGCTCTCCGGAATCGCCTTGCGATCCGTAATCAGCGCATGCGCCAGCGCGGAACCGCACTTGCAATCGCGCGAATCGGGCATGGCGCGCACCGCCGCGGCCACCAGTTTCGCGGCGTTCTCCGCGTTCTGCATAAGATTGGCGATGATGTCGGTCACCGTCACCGCGTCGTGATCCGGATGCCAGCAATCATAGTCGGTCACCATGGCGATGGTGACGTAGCAAATCTCGGCCTCGCGAGCCAGTTTGGCTTCCGTGAGATTGGTCATGCCGATCACGTCCATGCCCCAGCTTCGATACAGGTTCGATTCCGCCAGCGTCGAAAACGCGGGACCCTCCATGCAAAGGTACGTGCCTCCAAGCTTCGCGTTCACGCCCGCCTCCGCCGCCGCGGCGTGCGCGACGGAGGCGAGCTGCGGGCAAATGGGATGCGCGAAGCTGATGTGCGCCACCAGGCCGTCGCCGAAAAACGTGGAGACGCGCCCGCGAGTGCGGTCGACGAACTGATCCGGGAGGACGAAATCGAGCGGCTTATGTTCCTCTTTCAGCGAGCCCACCGCGCTGAGCGAAAGAATCCGCTCCACGCCCAGCGATTTCATGCCCCAGATGTTGGCGCGGTAGTTCAGCTCCGAGGGTGAAAGGCGATGGCCGCGGCCGTGGCGCGACAGAAATGCCACTTCCCTGCCGGCCAGCTTTCCCACCACGTACGCATCCGAAGGGTCGCCGAACGGCGTTCCCACCAGGTGTTCTTCTTGCGCTTCAAATCCCGGCATCGAGTACAACCCGCTGCCGCCGATAATTCCGATCGTTGGTTTCATAATAGTGCCGGTTTCATAATAATGCCGGTTTCATCATGCTTGTATCAATTCCAATAGCACGCCGCCCGCCGAGGCCGGGTGCACAAACACGTAGAGATGTCCGCCGGCTCCGGCGCGGGGCTCATTCAGCAGGCGTGCGCCCGATGCGCGCAACCGCTCCACCGCCGCGTTCAGATCGGGAACCTTGAGCGCGACGTGATGCAATCCCTCCCCGCGCTTATCCAGAAATTTACCGACCGGCGAATCCGCCTCCGTGGGCTCCAGCAATTCGATGCGCGAGCCATCCAGCGGCAGCATCGCCACGCGGACTTTTTCATGCGGCACGGTTTCCCGCGCGGCCACGGAGAGTCCGAGCTGTCCCTGGTAAAACGCGAGCGCCCGATCGATGGAGCGCACGGCGATCCCCAGATGGTCGAGGGACGATTCAGTAATTTTCGAGCCACTCATGAATCACCGAATAAGGATCGCGCAGCCGTTCCGCCACTTCGCGGCCCCGCGTAAGAAATTCGTCCGAAGGCACACGATCGAGCAAACGGTCTCGCAGCATTTCGCGCAAGCGCCCGGCCCAGATATGCGCGGCCCGGCCCGGATCGCGTCCCCGCGCGCGATACTCTTCCGCCGCCGCCAGCGCCTCGCGCACCCCCTTGCCTTCGCTCGCGATGGCCGGAATAATCGATGGAATCCAGCCGTCGGGCCGGTGCGCCAGGGTCAGGGACGCCTTGAGCTCGCGCTCCAGTTTTTCGGCTCCCGGCAGATCCGCTTTGTTGAGGACGAACACGTCGGCGATCTCCATGATACCCGCTTTGATCGTCTGCACATCGTCTCCCATGCCGGGCGTCAGCACCACCAGCGTGACATCGGCCAGCCGCGCGATCTCCACCTCGTCTTGCCCGACCCCAACGGTCTCGACGATGACCACGTCGAATCCGGCGGCGTCCAGCAGCATGGTGACCTCCGTGGCTGCTCGCGCCAATCCGCCCAGCCATCCGCGCGTGGCCATGGAGCGGATGAAAACGCCGGAATCGTCATGATGCCGCTGCATGCGGATGCGGTCGCCCAACAGCGCTCCGCCGGAGTAAGGACTGGTGGGGTCGACGGCGAGAATCGCAACCGTCTTATTCTGACTGCGCAATTCAGCCGCGAAGCGATCGCAAAGAGTGCTCTTCCCCGCCCCCGGCGCACCGGTGACGCCGAGCACCATCGCGCGGCCGGTGTGCGGAAATAATTCCTTCAGCAGCGCCTCGGCTTCTGGGCGGCGATTCTCGATCCACGTAGCCGCGCGAGCCACGGCACGGGCGTCGCGCGCGATGATCTTTTGCGCGAGATCGGTCATCTATAATGGCTGTCCGCCGCACAGCGAGAGAATCGTGTTTAGAAAGGCCTTGAGCTCCGGGCACTGCGCTGCCGATACTGAAAGATCCTGACCACGCAAAATACGATTCGCATCGCGGGGCTTCGAATAATCATCGCGGCATTTCCCGGCCCGAAAGATTTCTCGCAGATGGTATGCCGGCGGACGATGGTGGTTCACGGTTTCCGGTGAGTCTGAGGGAGCGCTCCGATTATGGCCCGCGAGCTTTTGAATATCGCTCCAGTATGGGAGCAACCATGCCTCGAAATCGTGTTGGGCCGCGTGGGGATGGAATCGAGGCTCGGGTCCGACCCAGCCGCGCATCTTGCGCTTCGCGTCGGCCGCATCCTTGAAATCGCTGGTTCCGGTGTAGACGTCGGTGAGAGCGATCACGGCATCCGACAGCGGATCACCATTCGAGAGCAGCTTCGCAACGTCTCGGCGAAGCTTTTCTTCGGTTGGAATCCTTCCGTTCTGAGGAAAGAAATCCAGACGCGGCATTTTCCCTTGAAGCCTCGGTTCGAGAAATGCTCTGAGATGCGGTTTAAAGGCGGTCTCCGTTTTTCCCTCGACGATGATTGTGATCTTCACGGTCGAGCGCCAATGCGGCCGTTACTCCAAAGCTCGTCCAGCGAATAGTCCTTGAGCCACTCAGTCAGATCGAGGCTGTCGGCCCAAGTTAGGGTGGACATGCCATCCTCATCCGAATCAATGACCACCACTTCTTCCGGTTTGAGGAAGCGAATCAAGCGGTCCGAGTGAGTCGCAACCACCAATTGCGTGCGCCGGGACGCCTCCCGGAAAAGGTCGGAGAGGAGATTGAGCAGTTCCGGGTGCAAGCTGACTTCCGGTTCGTCAAGCAGGGTGAGAGCCGTCAGGCCGGGGCTTGCAAGGAGCGTAGCGAGCCACAGGAAGCGTAGCGTGCCCTCGGAGAGCTGGTGCATGTAGAGAGGTTTTGAGAAACCCTTCTCTCGCCACGCCAGCGCCAGAGTTCCCGCGGCGACCGGCGGGAAATCCAGCCGGTCAAAGGCGGGGAACGCCGCGCGGAGCACGTCCTCGATGGCTTCAAATCGGTTGCGCTCAGCCTCTCTGAGATAGAAGAGGCAGGACACGAGTTCCTCACCATTGCGGCCTGGAAGCATCGCTGGCTGCATAGGCTGCGGGAGACGCACCGGGGATCTGGGCTCGACATTCAATACGTGATAGAAAGTCGACGAAGCCAGCCGCTTTCTGAAATCCTCCGGCACGCGGTACATTTTGGGAACCTGCGAAAGGGAGGTCTCGGACGGAACGTGTTCCCAATCCGGGTGGACCATCCGACGTGCATCGGCATCATAGTACTCGATGATCACCGAGGAGCGCGACATAACGTAAATGATCGGCAGCTGGGGGCGCCGCGTCTGGCTCAATAATTCCTCTTCAATATCGTAGCCCTGTCCCCTTGGTCTTAACCGCAAATAGTAATTGAGATCGTCTTCGCCCGGAACGCCCATCGAGATCTTCAGCGCAAGGTCATCTGCCCGATCATAAGTCAGGACGCTCGACAACCCCGCCAAATCGCTAATGGACTCCCTCAGCTTACCCAGGGCAGAACTCGCCAGAAGCGAGAGAACATCGAGGACAGAAGTCTTTCCGGCGCCGTTCGCGCCAATCATAACCGTGAGCGGGCGCAAGTCTAGCTGCACCTCGTTGAGGCGCCGGAATCCGCGGATCGAAAGGTTCCTGAAGCGGCTTGCGGAAGCGTCAGTACTCATCCTTTTAGTCTCGTATGGATTCAGTTGCTCTTCAGCAACTGCCGCGCGATCACCAGCCGCTGGATTTCGCTGGTGCCTTCGCCGATGGTGCACAGCTTGGCGTCGCGAAAGAATTTTTCCACCGGATAGTCCTTGATGAAGCCGTAGCCGCCGTGGATCTGCACGGCTTCATTGGTGACGCGCACGGCGGTCTCCGACGCGAACAGCTTGGCCATGGAAGATTCCTTGTTGACGCCGGAGCCGGAATCCTTGAGCCAGGCGGCGCGCTGGGTCAGCAGCCGCGCGGCGTCGATCTCCGTGGCCATGTCGGCAAGCTTGTTCTGAATGGACTGAAACTCCGAAATGAAGCGGCTGAACTGCTTCCGCTGCTTGGAGTATTTCAGCGCAGCCTCATAGGCTCCCTGAGCCACGCCCACCGAAAGCGCGGCGATGGAAATGCGCCCGCCGTCGAGAATGCGCAAGCTGTCTACGAACCCTTCGCCCGCTTTGCCGCAAAGCTGCGAAGCCGGAAGCCGGCAGTTTTTCAGGATCACTTCGCCGGTGGGCGAGCAGCGCATCCCCAGCTTGTTTTCCTTCCTGCCGAACGAATATCCGGGCGTTCCGTTTTCAATGATGAACGCGGAAATTCCATGCGATGAGGCGGAGCGGTCCGTCACCGCCATCACCACGCCGATATCGGCCACGTGCGCGTTGGTGGTGAAGGTCTTGATGCCGTTCAGCACCCAGCATTCTCCGTCGCGCACCGCGGAGGCGCGAGCTTGCCCCGCGTCGGAGCCCGCCTCCGGCTCGGTCAGCGACCACGATCCGATCCATTCGCCCGAGGCCAGCTTGGGAATGTAGCGCCGTTTCTGTTCCTCGCTGCCGGCCGTGTAAATATGATTCGTGCACAGCGAAACGTGCGCAGCCGCGCTCAAGGCGATGGAAGGATCCACGCGCGCCAGCTCCTCCATCACGATGGCGTAATCCACGTAGCTGTATCCGGAGCCGCCCAGCTCCTCCGGAAAAACCGCGCCCAGTGCGCCGAGCCGGCCGAGCCCGCGAAAGACGTCCACCGGGAAATGCTGCGACTCGTCCCACTCCATCACGTGCGGCTTGATCTCAGCCTCAGTGAATTCGCGAATGGTTTTGCGAAGCTGCCGCTGGTCGTCGCTGAATCCGAAGTTCACCGGAAGTGTTTAGACGATTTCTTCCCGAACCGCATCCCACCGCAACGCGCGTCCCAGGCGGTAGCTGTCGACAGCCATGCGGCATGCCACCGAAACGCGATAGCCGAGGTCGAACGGGCAGTTGGGCTCCTTGCCCGACCGGATGCAATCGAAGAAGTTCTGCATGTGCGCGTGCGGCACGTGCGAGGAGCGGCCGGCCATTTCGGCCGCCGCGGAACGGCTGATCTTCTGCGGCGTATAGCGAACCTGCGCGGCGCGCGAAATCGTGCCGTGCGTGCCCAGCACGTCTTCGCTCACGCCCAGCTGGTTGTTGCCGAAGCCTGAAACCCAGTTGATCAGGATCTCTTCGGGCTGTTGCAGGCTGACGCTGACCGTGTCCGGCGTCTCCCGGCCGTCCTTCCACAGATACACGCCGCCTTCCATCGACGCCGTGCGCGGAATCTGCAAGCGCAGAGCCTTGTACCAGAACGCCACCTGCTGGCTCATGCCTTCAAAAACGCTGCCGCCGGAAGTCTCCCAGAAATAGCGCCAATGAACCAGACGGTGCGGATCAAAAGGACGCGCCGGCGTTTCGCCCAGAAACTCCTCCCAGGCCACGTTGCGCTCGTTCAGATCCGGAGTCAGCAGCGCCGGCCGCGCCCACTGCGGCTTTCCGGCGGGTGTGTTGCGGTGCATCTGCATGGTCACCGCGGTGATCCGCCCCAGCCGTTCCGGCTCCGCCAGGAACTGCCGCACGTCCGCCATGTGCCCGAAGGAGCAGGCCTGATGCCCTACCTGCACGGTGACCTTGGCTGCGTGCTTCTGATACGCCGCGCGCATGAGCTTGGCGTGATCCAGCGAAAACGCCATCACGCGTTCGATGTACACGTGCTTGTCCGTATCCAGCGCCGCGGCGAACTGGGCGGCGTGCAGGTGCGGCGGCGTGGCGATCACCACGGCGTCAATGGAGCGGTCCTCCAGCAAGCGGCGGTAATCGGAGTAACCCGCGGAGCCTGGAACGCTCGCTTGCGCGCGCTCAAGATTGCGCGAATAAACATCGGCAAATGCCGCGATTTCGGTGTTGGGACACGCGCGGATCTGGCTCAGCAGCTCCGTGCCGCGATCACCCGCGCCGATGACGCCCACGCGGATACGGTCCGCCGCGCCCAGCACTTCGGCCGGACCGGCAGCCAGAGTCCCGGCCAGTCCGGTGGCCACCTTGCCGATAAAGTTGCGGCGGGAGTCCATGATTTGAGTGTAGCCAATTCCGGTCGACAAGTCTCGCGTTGTGGGTTGTACCATAGGGTGGTACAGTGTTGCATGATGGGGTTGCGGAATGATCGTGAGCTTTCGGGATGACTGGCTGCGCGATTTTTTCGTCAAGGCTGTTCGATCGAGGAAGATCCCATCCAATTTGGAGACCCGTCTGTTCCGCAAAATCCAGATGATCGACGACGCAGCGACGGATCAGGATTTACGAGTGCCGCCCAGCAATCACTTTGAAAAGCTGCGTGGCAATCTCGACGACTTGCATTCGATCCGCGTCAACAAACAATGGCGGCTCGTCTTTCGTTGGGATGGCAGCCGGGGCGAAGCAGCAGGCGTCTATCTGGACGACCATAGCTATCAGTGAGGTGAACCATGTTGACTACGAAGCGCAAGCCGGCGAGCGTCGGCGAAATATTAATCGAAGAATTCATGGAGCCGTTGGGGCTCACGCAAGGCGCACTGGCCGATGCGATGGGCGTCCAGCGCAAGCATGTGAACGAGCTGTGCAACGGCCGCCGCAAAGTCACCGCGCCGACCGCGCTTATCCTCGCGCGAGTGTTCGGCAACAGCCCCGATTTCTGGCTGAACGTGCAGCGGCGGAGCGATCTCTGGGAAGCCCTGCACTCTCCTCGCGAGCGCGAGCGGATCAAGCGCGCCCGGCCGCTCGAAACCGCGGCTTGACAGCGCTATCTTGCGATCACACAAGCTCTGCGGCAAGTCTGGCAGTCGCGGCTTTCAACACAGGTCCTCTGTCAGATGCGTGAGCGTTTGTTCGAAACGTCCGGCAAGTTCCGCGTCCGCGATTTGAACTTCATGAAGCAATCCACTCATCACGACCTGGAAAGCTCGGAGAAGTTCAGCGGCATCGAGTTGCCGGACCAGAGAGCTTTCAAACTGGGCAGTGACACTGCCCGGCAACTGATCTATGCCGCGGCCGTGGGCGGCAGAAAGGCCGTGGCGGAGACAAGCCAGAGCAAGCGCGTGATCGCGAATGCCGCTGATCATATATTCGGCCTGCCATAATTTTCGTCTCGAAATGCAGGTTCGTGCATGGAGAGCGTAGAGCCAGCCAAGGCCGATGATGTCCGAAGGCTGCGGTGGCGGAGAATGCCGGGGTTCATTGACCTTTCCTGAAATGAGGCGGAACGACGGCGCCAGGGCTCGGAATTCCGTGCCGGGGACGAAGGCCAGATCGACCTGCAGAGTGCTGGGGAGGAGAAACACCCTGTATATCCAGGCGCCCGACTTTACGTCAACATGATGTAAGGCGGAATGCCGGTCGTACATGCGCGCAGTCCAATCGGAGAGGACATCCGGCAGTGTGGCGGCATCGGCAATTCCAAAGGCGAGATCAATGTCCGACCACCGGTCTTCGCGCTCGGCCGCGGCCGACCCGGTGATCGCAACACCGCTGATGCGGCAGTCGCGGGCGGCGAATTCGAGGATGTCGGATCGCAGCTGGGCACGTTCTTCCGGCGCAAACATTGGGTCTGTCGAAATCCGCGAGTATTCCCAATTCTATTGCAACTTCACGTTCGGCAACATGGCCGGCCATGCCCCCATCCCGCTCCAACCTTTCGTTATACTGTCTGTCGGACTGGCACAAAATACCGGACCGGCCAATGCGAGGACGAAATGTCAACGAACCGTACATTTGTAGCACTGTCAGCGTTGTTCGTGTTGGTAGGGGAGTTTTCGTTTTCATTGCGTGCTCAGTTGCTCCACCCGAAGGGGCCCATGCCTTCGTTCGAGGTAGCGACAATTAAACCGTGGAGACCAAGTACTGTTACTCCTCCTGCGGTGAAGTTTGCTCCGGGAAGCGCGGCAGCTCCGGTCAGTGATCGTGTGCATTTCATAGGACAGATTGAGTTGCTTATCGAGGCGGCGTATGGTCTTCCATTATCCTCTCCAAAGATTTTGGGTGGGCCAGATTGGATTCGGAATGAGTCTGATCGCTATGAAGTGACTGCGAAGATAGATGACGCGCATTATGCCGCGATCCAGAAGATGAGTCCCGCACAGCAGCAGGAACAGGTCTCATTGATGGAACAATCTCTTCTTGCCGCTCGCTTCAAATTCAGAGCGCATATCGAGACCAGGGAGATGCCAAGGTATGCTCTGGTTCTCGCGAAAGGTGGAAGCAAATTGGAGCGGGCTCAAGGCGATGCTAAAAGCGAATTGTCGTTCGTTCGAAATGGACAGGAGAATGAATTAAGAGCGACTGCGGTGTCCGTTGAGGAACTGGCTCAATCTCCGTTTCTGCAGATCGACCAACGCCAGACTGTGGATAGGACCGGTCTCCAAGGAAGATTCAACTTCACGCTGAAGTACAGTAATGCCCTCCTTGGAGGAAGTGAGGATAGTAATGCACCCGAGTTGGCTACCGCTCTACAGGAGCAACTTGGCATCAAGCTGGTTCCGGAAAACGGGCCGGCAGAGGTCGTCGTGATCGATCACATAGAGCGACCGTCTGAAAATTGATTTACTAAGCGTGATCGTCGCGCTTAATCCAAATGTTTATGGAACCGCTGCACGCTCAACCCCAGCACCACCACGCCGAAAACCGCCAGCGCCAGCATCTGCGGCCACAGCACCGCGAAGCCGGAGCCTTTGAGGAAAATGCCGCGCACAATTTCCATGAAGTAGCGCATGGGGTCGAGCAGGGTGAAATACTGCACCGCGATGGGCATGTTGCGGATGGGGAACGTGAATCCGCTGAGCATCATGAACGGCTGGAAGAACAGGAACGTCGACATGTTGGCCTGTTGCTGGGTTTTGGAAACGGTGGAGATGAACAGGCCCGCGCCCAGGCTGGTGAGGATGAAGAAAAACGCCGCCAGACACAGCGTTCCGAAGTTGCCGGCGAACGGAACGTGGAAGATCAGCAGCGCCGCGCTCACCACCAGCACCAGATCCCAGAAGCCGATCAACACGAACGGCAGGGTCTTGCCCAGGATCAGCTCCACCGGCCGGAGAGGCGTCACCATCAACTGCTCCATGGTGCCGATTTCCTTCTCGCGCACGATGGCCATCGCCGTGAGGGACAAGGTCACCAGCATGACGATATTCACCACCACTCCGGGGACAAAGTAATTGCGGCTACGCAGGTCGGGATTGAACCAGACGCGGGTTTGCGCATCCACCTGCGGAACGGCCTCGTGCATCGGACCATGGGAAGACATGGTCGCGCCAACCAGCTGCGCCCGCTGCCGCCGGTCCATGACCTCGCTCGAGTAGCGCAGAATGGTCTGGCCCGCATAGCCGGATACAATCGACGCGGTATTCGAATTGGTGCCGTCCAGCAACACCTGCACGCTGGTGGCCCGGCCGCGCTCCAGATCGTGCGCGAAGCCGGGAAGAATGCGCACCACTCCGTCCACCTTGCTGCGGTCGAGCAGATCCTGCATTTCCTTTTCGCCCTGTGGAGTGGCCACGATGGCGAAACGCCCGGAGCCTAAAAATTCCGACTGAAGCTCGCGGCTCTCCGGCGTGTGGTCCTGGTCCATCCAGGCGATGCGCGCCGAATCCACATCCAGATTCACGGCGAATCCGAAGATGAGCAACTGAATCAGCGGAGGCAGAAACAGCATGTAACGCATGCGCGGCTCCCGCAGCGTCTGCAAAAATTCCTTGCGAATCATGCACCGGAGTCTTTGTCTCATTACGTCACGCCACCTTCTGGCGAAGCTTCTTGGTCGCCAGGTAGAACATGGCGACGCCATAAACCAACAGCAGCAGAAAATCGAACCACAGAATTTCGAGGCCGATCCCTTTCAGGAAGATTCCCTTCACGATGTCGATGAAATAGCGCGCGGGCACGAACAGCGCGATGAACTGGATCACCACCGGCATGGTCTGAATGGAGTAAATAAATCCGGAGAGCAAAAACGCCGGAAGAAACGATGTCAGGGTGCAGAGCTGGTAGGCGGAAAGCTGGTTGCGGTTCATCGCGGAAATCAGAATGCCCCACGACAGCGCGCCGAACAGGAACACGCAGCTCGAAACAAACAGCAGCACCGGGCTGCCGCGCATGGGAACGTGAAAAACGACCATGCCCACGAACAGGGAGATGAGCATATCCACGATGCCCAGGACGAAATATGCCGAGAGCTTTCCCACGCACAGCTCCACCGGCCGCACCGGGGTGGAGAGCAGTTGCTCCATGGTCCCGTTCTCCCATTCACGAGCGATGGTCAGCGACGTCAGCATCGCGGCGATGATCATGAGAATCACCGCGATCAATCCCGGCACGATGAAGTTCCGCGAAACCAGGTCGGTGTTGTACCACACCCGCACGCGCGGCTCGATGGGAGCGTGAACCACGTTGCCGGTGCGCGACATCTCCGCGCCCTCGCGCTCGGTTTGCGCGTAGTTTTGAATCATGCTCTCGGCGTAGCCCATGGCGATGGAGGCCGTATTGGAGTCGCTTCCGTCCAGCAGGAACTGCACATCCGCGGTCTTGCCCAAGGCCAGGTTCCTCGAATAGTCCACCGGAATCACGATGCCCAGCAGAGCGCGGCGGGAATCCATGCCTTGTTCGATGGGGCGGTAATTGTGCACCTCCTCGACGATCTGGAAGTAGCGCGAGCCGCGGAAATCCTTGATCAACGCGTCGCTCACGGGGCTGCGGTCCAGGTCGTAGATCACCGTCGGAATCCGGTCCACGTCCAGGCTCAGCGCGTAGCCGAACAGCAGCAGCATCATCAAGGGTTGCAGCAGAGCCGCGGCCAGGCTGCGCGGGTCGCGGATGATATGCAGAAATTCCTTGCGAAACATGGCGCGGGTGCGGCGGAGGTTCATGCGGCCTTTTCCTCTCTTTCGATCAGGCTCACAAAGACGTCTTCCATGGTCGGCGAAATCGGCTCCAGCACGGCGATCTTGATGCCGGATGGCGACAGCGCGCCGCGGATGATTTCCTCACCTCCGCCGGTGTCGGCAACCTTCACGTGCAACCCACCGCCGAACACGGCGACGTCGAGAATGCCGGCTCTGCCGGAGAGAGTGGTCATGCTGCCCAGCAGATCCGAGGATTCCAGATACAACAGCCGCCCTTCGCCCAGCAACTGCTTCAGCTCGGCGGGCGATCCCAGCGCGATGACCCGTCCTCCGTACATCAGGGCGATGCGATGGCAATACTCGGCTTCGTCCATGTAATGGGTGGTGACGAAAATGGTATGGCCGGCCGCGGAAAGCTGATAGATCAAGTCCCAGAAATTGCGCCGCGCGATGGGATCGACGCCGCTGGTCGGCTCGTCCAGAAACAAAACCGGCGGCTCATGCAGAATAGCGCAGCCCAGAGCCAGGCGCTGCTTCCAGCCGCCCGAGAGCAGCGTGGTCATGCTTTTTCTGCGGTCTTCGAGGCCGGCCATCTTCAGTACGTAATCGCGCCGCGCCGGAAGCGTTTTCGGCGAGACTCCGTACATGCCGCCGAAAAATTCGATGTTCTCCTCCACGGTCAAATCGTCGTAGAGCGAAAACTTCTGCGACATGTAGCCGATGTTGCGCCGAATCTCCTCGGCTTGAGTGGCCACGTCGCGGCCGCCCACCGTGGCTCGTCCGGAAGTAGGCTCCAGCAGACCGCACAAGATCCGGATCACGGTGGACTTCCCGGCCCCGTTGGGACCCAGAAAACCGAAAATCTCTCCGCGCTTGATCTGGAGCGATACGTTGTCTACCGCGACGAAGTCGCCGAAGCGCTTGACCAGATGCTCCAGCATTACGGCCGGCCCGTTGGCATCAGGCAGCATGGGGCTCCTTGGCACCGCCGCGCTCTTGTTGCCGCAGCTCTTCTTGCCGCAGCTCTTCTTGACGAACCATCGCGATGAAAACGTCTTCGAGCGAGGGCGAGATGCGCTCCCAGGTGAAGGGCGTTACGGCCGTCAATTTTTCCGCCGAGGTCTGACGCTCATCCACATACAGGCGCAGATCCGCGCCGGTGGGCTGCACTGCCAGAACGCCGGGCTGCCGCTCCAGAGTCTCGCGAAGGTGGAGACGAACTTCGCCTCGAAAATCCTCCCGGGGATCGATGGTGTGAATGTTGTAATAGGCGTGGTCGGGGTCCTGGCGAAGCTTGGCGGGAGTGTCGCAGCGGATCAGTTTGCCACGATGCATCAGGCCCACGCGGTTGGCGCGCTCCGCTTCATCCAGATACGCCGTGGTCATGAAAATCGTGATGCCATCGTGCAGCAGTTGATACAGAATCGCCCAGAAATCGCGCCGCGAAACGGGGTCCACGCCGTTGGTCGGCTCATCCAGAAACAGAATCTGCGGGCGATGCAGCAGCGTGCACATGAGCGCCAGCTTCTGCTTCATCCCGCCTGAAAGCTTGCCCGCCTGCCGGTTGCGAAACGGTTCCATGCGCGTCATGCGCAACAGGCGTCGCGAAAGATCTTCGCGTATTTGGCCCGTGATGTTGAACAAGTCGCCGTAGAAGATCATGTTCTCTTCCACGGTGAGATCTGTGTACAGTCCGAAGCGCTGCGCCATGTAGCCAATCTGGTCTTTCACGGCTTGGGATTCACGCACCACGTCGTGCCCCGCCACGCTCGCGCTGCCTTCGGTTGGGTCCATCAATCCGCACAGCATGCGCAGTGTCGTAGTTTTGCCCGCACCATCCGGGCCCACGAGCCCAAAAATCTCCCCGCGCGCCACCGAGAGGTCCAGATGATCCACCGCCGTCAGAGCGCCAAAGCGCCGCGTCAGGCCGTGCGTTTGGATGATTGGCTCCACGCGCTACTCCACCACGATCTCGGCATCGGCCGGCATGTTCGATTTCAGCTCGCGCCCCGGATTTTCCACTTCGATCTTGATGCGGTAAACGAGCTTCACGCGCTCCTGCTGCGTTTGAATTTGCTTCGGAGTAAATTCCGCCTCCGAAGCGATGAAGCTTACCCGCCCGTTGTAGATCTTGCCTGGATATGAATCCGTGGTCAGCTTCGCCTTCGACCCGATTTTCACCTTCCCGAGATCTTTTTCGTCGATATAACCGCGCAGCCATGGATGATCGATGTCGCCGACAGTCACTACTGTCGTGCCCGGCGCCAGTATCTCACCCACATCGGCTGCTTTCACCAGCACTACGCCGTCCACCGGCGAATAAGCTATCGTATCGGCAAGTTGCGATTCGCGAAATCCCCGCCTGCGCCTCAGTGCGCTGGATTTCCGATTGCGGCTCCCCCAGCTCCTGTTCGCGGCGCTGAACTTCTAAACGGTTCGCTTCCGCCGTTTTCACCGCCGCCTGCGCGCGCGCCACATCGGCTCGCGCACCCGCGATGTCTTCCTTGCGCGGCCCCTCCCGCACCATCGAGTCCTTTTGCTCGGCCTGGCGGAGCATCGCGGTTGCGCTCTCGAATTTGGTGCGCGCCTGGTCGTATTGCTGCTTGGAGATGTCGTCGTTTTTGAAGAAGCGTCTGGGAGCGGTCCCAATCCGACGCGCGAATTCAAGCTGCCCTTCGCGTTGTTGACCGCCGCTTCGGATGCTGGATCTCCTGTTGACGGCTTCCGTTGAGCAGTTCGTCGAGCTTGGCCTGCGCCTGGTTCAACTCCGCGACCCGCGCCGCGATGTCGCTTTCGAGCGTGGCCTTTTGAAACTCGATGGAGGTGACCAGAATAATACGTGTCGTAGCTG
>CAVXWB010000010.1:0-9712 GCA_963765185.1 Bryobacterales bacterium | reverse complement strand
TTTTTTATGTGTAGCCTACTTCGTTCCATTCTCGTATTGCTACAAGCAAGGCAATGTCCTCCCGCCCATAGACCTTCGTGAAGCGTCGCCGCCGATAGGGCTGCGGTTTCACTTCTTCCCCGCACAAGACCATCGTGATCAGCCGCGTCAACTGCGCCCGGCTCAGTCCGGTCATCTTCTCCATGTACCGTCGCACCAATCCCCTCCCGCTGCGGTTCAGTTCTTCATATCCCTGCTGCCGCAGCGTTTGATTCACCCAGCTATAAACCTCCCCTCGTTTCCGGCCCCTGAATCCGACCTCCCCACTGCTTTCTAGAAATGCCTGTATTTGCTCCAGGCTCAATCGTTCCGTCGTCTCCACGTTGATAGTCAAGTCCCAGCATGCCGAATCGCTTCTCCAGGCTCATCTTGTATGAGAAACCGCCCTTCCCTCCAGGCTCATCTTGTATGAGACAAGACTCCCGATTGACACCGCCTCTCCATGGGTGATACCGTAGGACCCGGGTTTCGTAAATGTTTTGTTTTGTGCTTGTTGCGGTTACGCGACAGTGTAGTGTTTCAGATACAATCCCCTTCTGGAGTTGACGCGCCATGGCTTACACTTTGACTGTGAATGGCAAGAAGTCCACTGTGGACGTTCCTGCCGATATGCCCTTGTTATGGGTCCTACGAGACGTTCTCAAACTCCACGGCACGAAATACGGCTGCGGAATTGCCCAGTGCGGAGCTTGCACTGTCCACCTCAACGGAAAAGCGGTGCGATCGTGCCAAACGCAGATCGCGACGGTCGGCACCCAAGCGGTAACCACCATCGAAGGCATCTCGGCGGACGGCAATCATCCCGTGCAGATCGCCTGGGAACAGGTGGATGTGCCGCAATGCGGGTATTGCCAGGCCGGGCAGATCATGACGGCCACGGCTCTGCTCGCCGCCAAACCCAAGCCCACCGACGCGGACATTGATGCCGCCATGAACGGCAACCTGTGCCGCTGCGGAACGTATATCCGCATCCGTCAGGCCGTGCATCTGGCCGCGACCATGGGCAGCGGCGCAGCCAAGGGCGCCTCGGGATCGGCCGCACAGTAAGGATAAGGCCAGAAAGAATCAGGAGAAGAAAACCATGACTACCAAGAAACTTGATCGCCGGTCTTTCCTTCGCGTCACTGCCCTCAGCGGAGGCGGTGTTGCGTTTGGTCTTCTCAGCAGGGACGCCCTGGCGCAGGAGCCGGGCGGCCGCGGCGGAGCGCCTCCCGCAGGCGGCCGCGGCGGCGCGGGCGGCGGCGGATTCGGCGGCCCAGCCGCGCCTCCCAAGGTCGAAAACTATATCAAGATCGCGGCCGACGGCACCGTCACCATCATGGCCAAGAACCCGGAGGTCGGCCAGGGCGTCCGCACCATGCTGCCCATGCTGATCGCCGATGAGTTGGATGTCGATTGGAAGAACGTCAAGATCGAGCAGACCGACCTGGACGCCTCCAAATACGCCGGCCAGATCGCCGGCGGCAGCACGGCCACGCCGCAGAACTGGGTTCCCATGCGCGAGGTAGGCGCCGCGGCGCGCCTCATGCTGAAGAGGGCCGCCGCGCAGACTTGGAACGTGCCCGAATACGAGCTCACCACCCGCTCCGGCAGGGTCTATGACCGGGACTCCAAGCGCTCCCTCGGCTACGGGGAGTTGGCCGCCAAGGCCGCGACACTCACTCCTCCCACCACCGAAGAGATCACTGCCGCGCTGAAGGACCCCAAGGACTACAAGATCATCGGCAAGCCCATCGTCAATAACGATATCAAGGCCATCGTCACCGGCAAGCCCCTGTTCACCATCGACATTGAAGTGCCCGGCATGAAGTATGCCGTGTACCAGAAAGGGCCCGTATTCGGGTCCAAGGTGAAGACCTGGAACGAAGCCGAGATCAAGAAGATGCCCGGCGTGACGGACGCCTTCGTGATCGTGAAGGATCAGCCGGACACGCCCTTCATCAACGGCGGCGACCTTCAGGAAGGCATCGCCATCGTGGGCGATCACTGGTGGGCCGCTCAATCCGCGCGCAAGAAGTTGCAGGTCACCTGGGATGAAGGTCCCCGCGCCACGCAAAGCTCCGTGGGATACGCAGCCAAGGCTGTGGAGATCAATAAGGGCAAGCCGCAGACCACCACCCGCAACGACGGCGATACGGGAGCGGCGCTGGCCAGCGCGGCCAAGACCGTCGAGGCCAACTACTCCTATCCGTTTATTTCGCACGCTCCGCTGGAACCGCAGAACTGCACCGCCGTGGTTAAGGACGGCAAGTGCGAAATCTGGTCCTCCAGCCAGATTCCCGCCGGCGCCCTGGGGCTGATCACCCAGAACGCGGGGATTCCGGCGGCCAATATCACCGCGCACATGATCCGCGGCGGTGGCGGCTTCGGCCGGCGCTTGACCAACGATTACGCTGTGGAAGCGGCCATGATCGCGAAGATGGCCGGCGTGCCCGTGAAGCTGGTTTGGGCGCGCGAAGACGATATGGCCAACGATTATTATCGTCCCGGCGGGTTCCACTTCCTCAAGGGCGGCGTGGACGCGAACGGCGCGGTCACGGCGTGGCACGACCACTTCGTCACCTACGGCGATCCAAACTCCAATCCCATGCGCGCCACCTCCGCCGCGACCATCGGCGCGACGGAATTCCCGCAACCCTTCATTCCCAATTACGCACTGCTCACCTCCGCCCAGCCGATCGCGATGCGCACCGGATCGCTGCGCGCGCCCACCAGCAATGCGCTGGCCTTCGTGGTTCAGTCCTTCATCGATGAGCTGGCTCACGCGGCCGGTAAGGACCCGGTGCAATTCCGGCTGGATCTGCTGGCCCAGACCAAACCCGCGCCGCCTCCTCCGGCGGGTGGCGGGGGCCGCGGTGGCTTCGGCGGCCCCGGCTTCAACGCCAGCCGCATGACCGGCGTCACCAAGCTGGCGGCCGAGATGTCGGATTGGAGCAACCGCCAGAAGAAGCTTCCTAAAGGTACCGCCTTGGGGATTGCTTTCCACTTCAGCCACTCCGGCTATTTCGCCGAAGTCGCCGAGGTCAAAGTCGACGCCAACAAGAAGATCAAGGTCAACAAAGTCTGGGTCGCAGCCGACGTCGGCAGCCAGATCGTCAACACCAGCATGGCGGTCAACATGTGCCAGGGCGCCATTGTCGACGGGATGAGCGCGATGATGGGCCAGGAAATCACCGTCGATAAGGGACGGATCGTGCAGAGCAACTTCAACAACTATCCGCTCATCCGGCTGACGCAGGCCCCGCCGGAAATCGACGTGCAGTTCGTGCACAGCGACAACAACCCGACCGGGCTGGGCGAACCGTCCATGCCTCCAATTCTGCCGGCCGTCGCCAACGCGATTTTCACTGCGACCGGCGATCGCGTGCGCTCACTGCCGCTGAAGAATAGCGGGTATAGCTGGGCGTA
The DNA here is from genome assembly GCA_963765185.1 of Bryobacterales bacterium. Lineage (GTDB taxonomy): Bacteria > Acidobacteriota > Terriglobia > Bryobacterales > Bryobacteraceae > Palsa-187. Next base: position 6,265 of record CAVXWB010000010.1, on the reverse strand, counting down.
AGTCCGATTTCGCGTAAATCGGAAAAGGGCGGCAGATGTTCTGCCGCCCTTTTCCTTTTACGTTCTATAATAATCTGACTATGGCACGCGCGGCCTTCACCAGGGACTCGCCCGCACGACGGAGCTTGGCCCTGTGCGCGCTGATGCTGGCCGCGCTCCAGGCCCGCGCCGAAGTCACCGTCGCCACCGTCGGCGACAGCCTGGCCGACGCCGTCTACCTGGGCCTGAAGCTGCAACCCGATCTGCTGCGCAAGAGCGGGATCCAACTGGTCCGCTGGAGCCGTCCTAAGATCGGCCTCACCCGCACCGATTACTTCGACTACACAGCCTGGCTGCGCGACACCGCCGATTTGGGCCGCGTCGATTTTTGCGTGGTCCAACTGGGCGCCAACGATCTGCAAAGCATCGCCACCGGGGACAACAAATGGATTCGACTCGGAACGGAGGCCTGGCAGCGAGCCTACACGGACCGGGTCCAGGCGCTGGTTCAGACGCTCAAACCGCAGCGCTGCGCCAAGGTGGTGTGGCTGTTGCAGCCTGCCTATCAGAACAACAAGTTCCTGAGCCAGTATCACGACATGATCAACGCGGTCCAGTTCGCGGGCTCCTCCGCCGGAGCGGCCGCGTTTGAAATCGACGCCGCGCCGGGCGACTATAGCGCCGACGGTGTGCATTTCAACAAGGATTTCTGTTTCAAGGTGGCGCGCGCCGTCGCCAACCTTTTCGCCGCATGGCCGCATCCCTTCGCCGGGAGCAGTTGCGTCTCCTGCCATGCCGCGCCAGGGCTGCCGGACCGCTTGCCGGATCTGGCTCCACTGATTCCGCGACACGCTCGTCCTCCTCAGACCGCCGCCGCTCCCGCGCCCTAGCATAGTGGCCATTTTTTGGCCTGCTGACTCGCGCGAAATCCGCCGATGAGATGAGTAAGCCATATGTCTGCTCCGCTCGCCGGTAAGTTCCAAGATCACTACACCATTCTCGGGGTCGACCCCAAGGCAACGCTGGAGGCGATTCAAACTGCGTATGCCCGGCTGGAGCGCAAATATAACGTGAATACCCCGGAATCGGGGGATCAGGACAAGCTCGACTCCGTCAAGCTAGCCTTCGAAGTGCTCTCCGATCCGGTGCTGCGGCTGGAGTTCGACAAGATCAAGGGCATCGATCAGGACGACGCCAACCTAATGTTCGCCGGGCTCGAGTTCTTCGACGCCCTGGGGCGGCAAGCGGGCTTACGCGCGGCGATGCTGTGCATTCTCTATGATCGCAGGCGGAAGAAGCCCTCCAAGCCGAGCCTGTCCATACGGCATATCGAGGGCATGATCCACGCAACCAACGACGAGTTGAACTTCTCGTTGTTTTATCTGAAGCAGAAGGGTCTGGTGGTGGGCGACGATAAGAGCAACTTGCAGATTACGGTGGATGGCATGGATTTCCTGGAACACGACCAGCCCGCGCCCGACAAAGTGTTCCCGTTCATCAAACCCTCGGCATTGTCTCTCCCGGAGGGATCTCCCCCAGCGGAGCCCGTGGCCGCCGCAGCCCCAGCTCACACATTAGGACAGCACCAGGCCCCACAGCTCAACGCGCATCCGCACTCGCACCCGGCGGAAAGCGTCCCCGGCGAAACCGAGTCTCTATTGAAGGTCATGTCCCGAGCGCTGGCGCGCCGGTAGCCCGTTCCGTTTGGCCCGGGGCGCCGGTCTAAAACCCAGTCCGGCGGCACACCTGCGTGGAGCGCGCGGGAGTGCTACATTGGGGGACAGCGCCGGAGCAAAGTGACCTGCGACGTGGAGGTACTGGAGCGATGCGGCTCGCGTTCTTTCTCGCTGGTTTGATCGGGGTGACGGATTGCGCGTGGGCTCAGAGGGCCGACGATGCGTGGACCCTGGAGGTCCGCGGCCAAGCCGCGGAAGCGCGGATGCGCTTGGAACGGGCCGCGAATGCGACTCCAGCCGGCTCCCAGGGCAACCCCGCCGCCGTGCGCGCCTACGCCGAGTTTCTGGATCGCTATCACGACCCTGCCGCGCGCACGGTTTACGCGCGCCTGGCGCAGTTGCTGGACGCGTCAAGCTCGAAAGCTTCCGGGGCTCCCGCCGCCGAGCGCGCCGCCGTCCACCGCCGTTTGGCCAGCCTGGATCTGGCAGCGGGCGACCGCGACGCCGCCAAAGGCGAGCTGGCCGCGTTCACAGCCGCGGGCGGCGCAGGTCTCTCCCTGGGGACTCGCGTGGCGAACCCTGCCGATCCCGGCCATAACGATCAAAATTACATCGAGATTCCCGGGCCTCTCGTGGCCTTCGCACGCATGGCCGCGCTGGCTCCCGACATGGACCCGTCGGATCTGCTGCCCTCGCTCGCGCGCAACGTGGTCACCAACGGCTATCAGACCTCCACTGGAACCGAAGGCCTGGAACAAACCGAATACCTGAAGCTGGTGATCCGCTATCTTTCGCAGGCTCGCGAGCTTGAAAAACTCTCCGGCGACGCCAAGATCCTGCGCATCGACACCTGCGATTCCACCGCCACCGGCGATCTGCTGCGCGTGCTGGGCTACCGCATGCGCGGCGGATGCGGATCGGACCTGGTGCTCGAAACGGTGAATGCCTCGCGCGCATTTCTCACCATCGATTCGGGATTTCCTCTGGCCCGGCTGGAGCAGACTCTGCGCCTCAACCAGCCTTTCACGATGGACTTCCATGCGGCGCGTATTCCGCTGATGTACAACCTGGCCTACTGGGAATCCGCGCAGGACAAGACGGAGGGCCAGTTCATCGACTACTTCCTCTCCGACCCCTCCCTCTGCCGGCTGTACCTGGGGCTTTCGAAGCTGGACCCGGAGACCTCGGAGGAGCTGCGCAAACAGATGCCCGCGCCACGCCTCAAGCTGTACGCCCACGTGCTGGATTTCTTCGGAAGCATGTTTGAGATCCGCGATGGCAAAGCCATGGTGCCCGGCGGAGCGCGAACCGAGAAGGCCTGGGCCGAAATGGCCGGCGCCGATCCCGCCAAGGGCGCCGCGTTCTATGAGAGGCTGCTTTCGCACGATGACGGCTGGCTGGCCAGCTATCTGGACGCGCTGGCGCGCATGGACGGGCCGGTGAAGGATTACCTCACCGATCCGGACCGCCTGAAGCGCTTCTACGCGGCCATTCGCGGACGCGTCACCAGTCCCGGGCCGGCGCGGCCGGTATTCCAATCGAATACCGACATGCTGTTGCTGACCACGCGCCTGCGCCTCGATCCCGACGGCAAGCCGCATCTGCCGGGCGGCCTGGAGGTATGGAAGAATCTGTTCGCCAACTTCCCGCGAGGCCGGTTCGACTCCCGGCTCACGCGCGCCGCCCCCGCATGGAAAGACGGTGACGATGTGCTCGAAGCGTTGTTCGGCCTGAGCCGGAAGCTGGCGGAGAATGAGCCGCTGAAGATCTTCATGGCCTTGAGCGACCTCGACCGCGGCCGCGCCAAGCCCCTGGAGCCCGCCACCGCGGACCGCCTGGTCAAGGAGTATCGCGACATGTCGGCGCAGTATTCCCTGTTTGCCGAAGCTCCGGAGTTGAGCGACAAAACCATCCTCGCCTTCATGGACACGGCCCACGGGATCGGCCAGATTCGCGACGTCGGGCTGCGGGCCGACGCGGCGGGAACGTTTCAGGCGCTGGCCGGATTGTGGCAGATCTTCCTGCGCCAAGGCTCCCTTGCGCCGGCCGAAGCGGACCAGGCGCTGGCCGCGCTGATGACGCCGTTTTCGAAGATCCAGAACAACCGTGAACTGTTTGACGGCGGCATGGCCGCGGTCCAGATCCTACTGACGGCCACCCACACGCCCGCGAAGGTGAATCCGCAGGATCGGATCATCGACTTACTTGCCGGCACGGGCGCGGCCGATTCCTCGGACGCGCACACGCAAATGATCCAGGAAGAGATCCGGATCTTCGAGGCCCAACGGCTAGTGGCGCTGAACACGCTCTTCGATCTGGCCGACAACCTGGATAGCGTGAGCCGCGGCGAAAAGCTCAATACGGCGCTGGCGGGGAAACTGGCCACGCGCATCAGCGAGATCCAGTTGCCGCGCGGATCTTTGTCGGAGCAGGAAAGGACCGCGCTGGCGTTCGGCTATTGGACGGAGCGTCACATCGATGCGCAGCGCAAGCTCAACCTGCGGGCGGCGATTGAGAAAGCAGCCAATGAGAAGGGGGCGATCCGCAGAAACTCAAAGACCTGCGCGGCCAACTGGCGCCGTTCCTGCGCGACACTCTGGTGGGCTTCAACTACATCCATTACGCCCCGCCGGGCGCGCAGGTGCTCAATACCAATCCTCTGTTTGTGCGCAGCCACGATTTTATCGGCTCGGAGAGCGTGCAGATGGTGTGGAGGGAGACCGAAGTGTACGGCTCGGGATGGCCGGAGAGCGCGGGCGGAAGGCTGACGGGCTCGCTCGCGACGCTGCCCTACGCGCTGGCTACGGCGGAGCAGAACTTCCTGATCCCCAGCAAGGAACAGGCGCTGATTTGGGGCGACCTGGTTCCGCAGATGCTGGTTACCGCCGTGATCCCGCGCTGGTGGAACGTGTCTTCTCTGCAGCTTCACTGGGTGGACATGCACATGGCCTACGCCGAATCGCTGTTTGCCGACGCGGCGATGAGCACGGCGCGGCGGGATCAAGTGGAATCGGCGCTGGAGCGCCACGCCTCGCCGGGGCGGGTGCGGAAGGTGGATCGACTTCTGGCCGCGGGCGAGGTCCGCGGCGCGCTCGACCACGTGCCTCCGTCGGAGATGTACCTGTTGGCTGAGGCACTGGCGCCGTCCGACCAGGATTCGGCGCTGGCGTCGGCGCTGCGCCGTATGGCGTCGGAGCACGCGGATGCAATTCAGCCCGCGCACGATTTCCCGCATCTTCGGATCGCCCAAGCCGTCGCTGGCGAATTCCTTCGAGCCGGAGCTGCTGAACCTGCGGACGTTCCCCACGCTGATGGGTTATTCCAGCCGCATTTTGGCGGAGAGCTGGGAATCGAATCTGCTGTATTACGGCGCGCTGGCCGACGAGATTCACGCCACGCCCGCGGAGCTGAACGTGCTGGTGCCGGAATGGACCAAGCAAACCGTGCGAGGCAATTTTCGCGACGCACCTGGAGGATTGGCCGGCGCTGCTGCGCTCCCTGAGAACGGTGGGCGATCAGGTGCGCGAGCAGGCGCGCAAGGAACCGCTGCGGGCGTCCAATCAATGAGCTGCGGGCGCCCAACCAATGAGCTGATGACATAGATATCGGAGGATACTGCCTTGATTCGTAAACTCGGATTGGTCTTCCTGGTGGTGGCGCTGGCGCTGGCGCAGGATCGCCCCACGTTCAACGTCAAAGTCGACATGGTGGTGCTGAGCTTTCAGATCACCGACAGCAAGGGCCACTACGTCAACGGTCTCAAGCCCAAGGATTTCAGGATTCTCGAAGACGGAATCGCGCAGAAGATCATTACCTTCTCCGAGGGCGACCAGGCTCCCATGGCCGTCGCCGCGGACGGCACCATGAAGCCGCGTCGCCGTGCCGGCGGCGGAAGCGGAAGCGCCGGAGGTGCGCACCGAGACGCTGCGTGGGCACCAACGTCTTTGTTCTGTTCGATACCAGCAATTACATGTATCGCGGATTCGTGTACGCCTCCGACGCCATCGCCGATTTCATTCGCGGTCTGGATCGCTCCGATTCCGTCGCGGTGTACACTTACAGCCGCAACCTGTCTCGCGCCGCGCCGCTTTCGAAGGAGCGCAATGCCGCCATCGGCGGTTTGCGCAAGGCCGTCGCCGGCGACGATTCGGCGCTGTACAACGCTCTGCTGCTGACCCTGCGCGACGCCGCCAAGGTTCCCGGGCGCAAGGTGGTGATCGTGTTTTCCAACGGTCCCGACAACGCCAGCATGGTTGCGCCCGACGATGTGCGCGCCGTAGCCGAAGACGAAGGCATTCCCATCTATGTCATCTCCACCAACGATGTGAACAAGGACCCGATTTCCTCCAACGTGTTCAAGCGCATCTCCACGCGCACCGGCGGCAAAACCTATTTCGCGCGCACCTGGCAGAAACAGGTGGAGGCGTTCGAGGCCATTCGCGAGGACCTGGGCAATTCCTACACCATCACGTATTATCCGCAGGCCAATGCCAATGAGGGTTTCCGCAAAATTTCGGTCGATATTGTGTCGGACGTGGGCAAGAAATACCGCGTGCAGTCGCGGCCCGGGTATCGGCCCAAGGGCGGCTTTTAGCGGGATCAAGGCTTGC
>CAVXWB010000009.1:0-53288 GCA_963765185.1 Bryobacterales bacterium | reverse complement strand
CCAGTTTGTCTTCAGCTGGCGGGACGCGTTGATCGCCTGCTCCTCGCGTTCGCACACCACCGCAACGTAATTGCCCTTGTTCACCACCTTGATGAATCCGGAAAGGTTTCGCACGGAAGACTCGTCGATGTTGATCAACTTCGCTCCCGCGAACGGCGGCTTGACGTTGCGAGCATGCACCATCCCGGCAGCCTGACGTCCATCGCCGATTTCAGCGAGCCGTCCACTTTGGCGGGAATGTCGTAGCGCTGGGAGACTGGCCGGCAAATTTGAGTTCCGTTACTGGTTTTACCTTTGCCACGCCGGTGGCCGCATTCACATTGTTGCCCGTCAGCGTGACATTGAATCTCTTTCCGCCAATCAGTTCTCCGTAAGTGACGCGCTTGGATGTATCGGCTTTCAAGGTAATCACGCCCGCGCTGACGCTAAGCTGATCGACCGGCGCGCCGAGCCGTGCGGACCCCATCTCCAACAGCACCCGGCGAGCCTCGGCTGCGGCGCGCCGCATGGGCCAGGCGTCCCGCTCCATCGCGGTCGACCCGCCGGAACCGCCCTGGTCGACGGTGATGTCCGTGCTGCCCATGATGCAGGCGGTCTTGTCGTAGGCGATGTCCAGTTCATCGGACATCAACTGCCGGAAACCTGTCCCTGTGCCCTGGCCGCAGTCCGTTTTGCCGACATAGAAGGTCGCGGTGCTGTCCGCATGGATGACGATCCACGAATCGAGTTGTCTGAAGTCGGGGTCGGGATACGGACCGGCAGGCGGCCGCGGCGGCTCTGGGCGTCTGGGCGAGCGGGCTGGTGCCCGCGGCGCTGAAGCTGACGACCAGCAGGCCTGCGCTCTTAAGCAGGTTCCGGCGGGACGTGGTCACGTTCAGTTTTCCAACGCTTCTTCGACGTGCTTGGGAATGTTTGTGAAGGTGGTCATGCGACCACCTCCTTTGCCGCGACTTCCGCCGGAGTGGCGAGCCGGCCGGGCCTCGCATCGCCTTGGCGGCGCGCTTGATGGCGGCCTGGATGCGGTAATACGTCATGCAGCGGCAAAGGGTCCGGTTCATTCCCTCACGGATCTGCGCATCCGTCGGATTCGGATTCTTGTCCAGCAGCACCTTGGCAGTCATGATCTGGCCGTTCTGGCAGTAGCCGCACTGCGGAACTTGTTCGTCAATCCAAGCCTGTTGCAGCGGGTGCAGCTTACCTGCTTTGGCGAGTCCTTCGAGGGTGGTGATCTCGCCCTTAACGGGGAAGCCGGTGTGATGCACGACCGGATCGCCCCGCCGTTTATGATCACGGTGCATGCCCCGCACTGGCCAAGTCCGCAACCAAAACGCGGACCTTGCAAGCCGAGATCGTTGCGCAGGATGTAGAGCAGCGGAGTGGAAGGGTCGATATCCACGGTGTGCATCGTGCCGTTTACGTTCAATGTTATGTTGCTCATTCCCCGTTCTCCTGACGGAGACGATTTTACCAGATACCGGCGGCTTGATCGTTAGGCTGTGGCGCGCCGGCCGGTAAACTGGAAATCATGTTCGTACAACGAGTCTCCAGCTTTGCCAAGTTCACACCCGAAAGGATGGGAAAGAGCACCCTGGTGCAGGGTGGATTTCTCTTCGCCGGCTTGAACTCCTTTGAGCCTGGTCAGGAACACGCCCCCCATGCGCATGACGGCCAGGAGAAGCTCTACCTCGTTCTGGAAGGCGATGGCATCGTTCAGGTGGGCGACCAAACTGAGCGTTTATCCGCCGGCGACGCGGCCTTTGCACCGTCCGGTATCGTCCATTCGATTCGCAATCCGGGGCCGGAACGGCTGGTGGTGATGGTGATCCTCGGACCACCTCCCGTCAAATAGCGAGCGCACGTTCGAGTCCCTCCTCCAGCAGCCAGTGGAGAAGCGCCGGCGCGGAAGGGCACCCGATAAAGTGCGAGAGCCAAAATCAATGGTGCTGGAGGAGGGAGTCGAACCCTCATACCCAGTGAAGGATGCGGGATTTTGAGTCCCGTGCGTCTGCCAGTTCCGCCACTCCAGCAAGCCTTTGACTCTTTTGAGTTTACCGCAGGTCTTCACCACCCGCACTGTAATGGTTCTTGTAATGGCGAGAACGATCGCTTGCCGCAACCGGAAGCGCTGCTCGGCTTGACCCGGTTGTCCCCAAAGAGTGATGGATGTGTTGACCTCGATGGGCGGTGGCGGAACGCGATCACGTCGAAGATGACGCGAATCGTGGCCGGTCGACCTACTCCGTCCGGAAGGCCAGCAGCACGTTGCCTGCCCGTCCTACGATGCCGCCGTAGCCCGAGTTCACGTAGAGCATCCCACCCGATACCACCACTCCGGAAGCGTCCATCGTGCCGCCGTTCGCCTCCACGCCGTTGACGGTCTTAAATGGACGATTCGTATCGAAGGTCCAAAGAATCGAGCCGTCCGAGCTCGCATAGGCGCGCAAGCCACCGTCGCCGCCGGCGGAGAAGACCGCGCCGGGAATCGCCGAGATCGCCCCGGCTTGCGAGCCCGGACAACCCCTGCCGTGCCGCACAGCTTCTGCTGAGGAGGCATGGACCAAGCGAGCTTGCCCGTCTCCAGATTCACCGCGTGCATTCCACCCGGGTTCGGGCTGAATGCATCGCCCGTCCCGATGTAGGCGTTGACTCCATCGGCCGCCGCTCCCCACTGGCCTCCCAAGCCGCTGCCCTGGCCGTAGCGATACTGCCACACGACCTGCGCCTCCTTTATCGGGGTCCAGCGCCCAGATCACACCCGACTTCTGCGGAATCACGATCAGATCGCGGCCGGAAGCGGTGGTGGTGATCAGCGGCGCAGCGGAGAAATCGAAATCCGGCCCTTCTTCGTCCGGACAATTGGGATTCACCTGCTTGCCTTTGGCCTGTGGTCTTTCAATGGCGCTTTGGCACTGCATCAGCCAGACGTCGTTGGGCACGGTCTGCTGCACCCACTTGTGCGCGCCGGTCTTCAAATCGATCGCGATAACCGCGTTCATCGTCTTCTGCGGCGGTCCGGAATACCCGTTGCCGGTGCCCACATAAAGCAAGCCGCGCTTGGTATCGAGCGTCGGCGCGCCCCAGACCCCGGCGCCGGAGGGTCCCAACAGTTCCACGCCCGCGCTGCTTTTCCCGCGTGGACCAGGCTCCACCGGGATCGTGTAGCTCTTCCAGAGCAGTTCGCCGCTGCGAACATCGATGGCCGAAATGCTGCCGCGGAACGAACAGCATGCGTAAGTAGGATCCTGCCCGCGCGACTCCTCGCCCACCGCCGACGTCGGCACATACACCCGGCCGTCGTAGACCACCGGAGCCGCGGTCACCGTCGCGTTCGGGTGCGATTCCACCTTCAAGGTCCATAGTTCCTTGCCGGTCACCGCATCCAGCCCGTACGCATTGGCCTGCCCATCGCCGAAATACACGCCGAACTTGCCCGAGCCGAGCGCTGCCACGCTCGTCACTTCAGACACGCTCAAAGCGCCGCGCACGCCGGCCTTGGCCTGGTACGTCCAACGAGTGCACCCGGTCTTCGCGTCCAGCGCGAACACCTCCCCGGATTCGCTCGCCGTGAACAGCCAGCCGCCCACCACGGTTGGTTGCGTCCGCGCCGACAACGCCCGCGGGAATCCGAACGCCCATGCGAGCCTTAGCCGCGGAAGCTCGGCCGCCTTGATGCCGCCGCTTTCCGTGAACCGGTTGCCTGCCGCAGTGCCGCCCCAACCGTTCCAGGAACCCTTACCAAGCCCCGCGGCCAACCCATCTGCAGACCCTCGCGATTTCGCATCGCACTGCCCGCCCACGGTTGTTTGCGCCGTGCTCACCGACTTTCCCGTGACGAACTCGGCGACCGCTACGCGATCTGCCGGTGAGAGGCGTTGCGCCTGGACCGACATGCGGCCCGTGGTCAGCGCCGTCAACACCGCATCGGCCGGCAGCTGCCGCAGTGTTTCGAGCGCGGGCGCCCGAGTGGCTTCCCCGGCAACGTGGCACGTGGCGCATTCGCTCCCGAACAGCACCTCTCCGGCCGGCTTTGCCGGACCCGCCTTCGGAGCGCCTTTAAACCCACCCGGGTGCGCCTGGGGTGACCGGAGCCTGGGCGAGAAGTGCGAACGTCGACCAAGCGGCGAGCCCAACCGAGATCCCAATGATTGTTTTCATGACTGACTTCCATTTCACCGGACTTTGCGCCAGGAGTCCAGTCCACCCATTCGGGGTCAGCCAGGGCCGCGCGCGCGGACCTCGGCTTCTCATTCACCGAGGCCGTATGCAACACCGTCCTCCGTTCCAGACTTCTCTGAACCAGCGGCGCGCCAGAGCCTTGTTGCTATTACCGACCGACGGTCTCAGAACACCTTTCGGAAAGTAAGATTGATCCGAGCCGCACCTGTCAGCGGATGCTCCCCGTCCTTCAGCGGAGCGACGCCGTGATAGACGAAGCGTGCCGGGACCGCCCCACACCGCGACGTCACCGCTTTCGACGATCAGGCGGCGCACCGGATCGGAGCGGCGCTTGCCGCCCCACAAGAATACGGCAGGCAGGCCGAGCGAGACAGAGACGATCGGAGCCCAAGCATCCTTCTCGTCGCGGTCCTGATGGAGGCCGAGTTTAGCGCCCGCGACGTAGCGGTTGATCAGGCAAGCGTCGGGATCGTAGTTGGCAAACCCGGCCTCGGCGGCGGCGCGTAGCGGCGAGGTCGAGGAACGCCGCGGGCATCGCCGGCCAGGGCGCTCCGGTGTCGGGATCGACTGAGTCGTAGCGGTAGCCGGTGCGGTCGGAGACCCAACCGACGCGGCCGCAGTTGGTCATCGCGACGGACATGGTGTAACCGCCGGGCGTGACCAGATGGCGGAACGGCGCGGCATGCGCGATCCGTGCCACTTCTTCAACCAGCGCGGGTGCTTCGGCCATGGCGAAGCCGCGCAGCAGCACGGCGCCTTCTTCAAGCTGCTCGTGGGAGGGCGGCAACGGGTCGGTGTCAAAAAGCGGGATCATGGCGCGGTCCTATAGTCCCATTCTCGTACCAAGGGTGGGTTAGCAGCGGAACCGCTACGGTTAAAATCAGTAGCGAGGCAACTGTTTGAGAAACTCAAGAACGAAACGCAGGCTGTTCGTAGGCCTGCTCATATTCTGCGGCGCACCGGTGAGCGCGCAGAAGCCGATCACAGACCGAAACTATCGGATTTTCCGAGGAAATGGTTCGCCGGCGACGCTGGACGACATCATCGAGGCCGCAAGGCACGTGGACGTGACGTTTATCGGAGAAATGCACGACGATGCAGTCGCGCATTTCTTAGAAGCAGAGATCCTCAGGCGTGTCGCTGGTCCAGACTGGGCGCTCTCGATGGAGATGTTCGAGCGCGATGTACAGGGCGTGGTGGACGAGTATTTAAAGGGCTTGATCGAAGAAAGGGATTTGATTGCCAGCGGGCGCGCCTGGAGTAACTACCGATCCGATTACAAGCCTTTGATCGAGGTCGCGAAGGAAAAACACATGCCGGTGATTGCAGCAAATGCTCCGAAACGGTACTTGGATGTGGTGAGCAAGAAGGGACAGGCAGGCCTGCTGGCCTTGAGCGCCGAGACGAAACGGACGCTTCCACCGTTGCCCTACGCGGCCGCATCGCAGGCGTATCGAGAGCGGTTTGAGCGCGAGATGAACCAGGAAATGCATGGAAACGGTTCCAAGCCGGCGCCCGCGCATCAGGCTGAGTCAGATTACGCGCTGCGAGGCTCAGACCCTTTGGGATGCAGCAATGGCTGACTCCATTGCCGAATTTCTGAAGGAGCATCCGAACCAGCACGTTCTCGAAATCAATGGCTCCTTCCACAGCGAGTATCATCTGGGAATCCCGGAGCACCTGGCACGCTATAGGCCGGGCACGACCAGCTTGGTGGTTACGATTCTCCGTGACAAATCGTTCCCGTCCTGGAAGGGAGCGGACATGAACGGCACTGGTGATTTTGTCATCGTCACCGATCCGCACGTAAAACCGAATCGGTCGAAGAAGCCCTGAGACTGCCGTGATGTTGTAATGTTAAACTCGGGATCAAATCTGGAGATATCCATGCACATTGTCGATAAGAGACTCGCCAAGAGACTCGCCGCCCTTTTCGCGGCTTGCACAGCCACTTTGTTCGGGCAAGCGGCGTTGTTCGGGCAAGCACCCATCCCTGTGCCGGGACAACCCCCGGTTCAAAACGCCCCTCGACCAGGCGGAACCCCAGGACGAGGCGGCCGCGGCGGCCGCGGAGCGCAGCCAACCGAGCCTGTCAAGCAAGTCGCCGCTCCCATCCCCACCGCCGTCGAAGTCACCGGCCCCGGCGCATTCTTCGAGACCTTCATGGACGACTGGGACGACATCAAGAAGGTCCAGATCCCCGCCAGTGACACTTACGCCAAGTTCAACTACGAGGCGCGAGAGTACTTCGTCTCCGGCACAACCTCCACGGGCGCGCCCTATAAGACCCGCATCGTCATCCGCAAGCCCAAGGACAACGCCAAGTTCAACCACCTGATCCTGGCCGAATCCATGCACCCCAGCGGCAATCCGTGGGTGTTCCACTTTACCCAGGTCTACGCGATGACCACGGGCGTCATTGGGCTCGAAATCCTGACCACGACGCCGGCGGGCCTCGCCGCGGCGAATCCGGCGCGCTACAAGGATCTGGTGGTTCCCAACGGCGCCACCAACGACATCCTGGCGCAGGTGGGAGCGCTCATCAAATCGGACCACAAGGACAACCCTCTGCTGGGCCTCGCGCCTCGGAAGATGATCCTCGCCGGTTCTTCTGCGTCCGCCGCGGTCGCGCAGAATTACCTCTCCAACGCGCATATGGCGCTGCGTCTCGCCGACATGAATCCCGGCGGCGTAACACCGATCGGCTTGCACCGATCTATGACGGCTTCATGCCTACCAGCGCCAACGGTCAAGTCCCGGCCATCGATGTGCCGACGATCCTGGTGCCCACCATGCGGGAGGCATTCGCGGGCAACGGCACCACGGAACAGGATAACGAGCGGCTCCGCGTGTACGAGTTTGCCGGCATGGCCCATATCGACTCCCGCGTAGCCGGCGCCTACTACCCCGATCCCTGCAAGGCTCCGATCAGCCGGTATCCGCTGGGAGCGGAGATGGCGGTGGCGCTGGACAAGCTCTTCACCTGGGTGGACAAGGGCGTCGCGCCGCCGCACGCCGATCGCTTCTACGTCGACTTTAACCCGGACAACAAATCCCAACTGGATCGCGACAAAGGCACGATGTTCGCCTTGGACGAATTCGGAAACGTGAAAGGCGGAATTCGCAACACGTATGTGGATGTGCCCGTGAGAAGCTACCACGTCCCGGACGAAGCGGCCACGCCCGAATCCCAAATCCCGCACCGCACCATCGCAGCCAACCGCGCCGCCGGCCAGGACCCCGAAGTATTACTCTGCAGCCTGGCCAACTTCGAAGTGCCGCTTGTCGAAAGAGCAGCTGAAGAAGCTCTACAAGAATCCCCAGGACTACGCCAAGAAAGTCGCCCAACGATACGACGAGCTGGTGAAGCAAGGTTGGGCGCTGCCGATGTATCGGGAAATGGTGGTCTCCGAAGCCTCCCACGTCGCGTTCTAGCGCAATCGCCAACTCAGGCTGGGGACGTGAACCCGGGCCTCTTCCGTCGCAGTCTTGTGGCGTCGCCTGCATCATCAAACTCCGAACTGGGGCGGCGGACATAACTTGGTTCGCCGGTGATCATTTTCCACGGGGTGGTTGCGCTCCGTCTACCCGCGCAGAAGATAATGTTTGGATTGCTGCACATCAGACTTATTGTCGTCAAACAGGCACGCCAGCCGGTTAAGATTCACGATCGAGTCGAAGTCGCGTTGGAATGCTCGCTTAACCTCGCCCATCTGGAGTAAACCAATCAGTTTCACGGGCGCGACAGGCGGGCCGGCCAGAAATCCTAGCCGCAAAACGGTCCGCCGGGCGGCTTACTTCGTGCGGACGTACTTCCGATCTCCCTCCACCCAACCCTCGATCATTGAAGTGACTGCGCCTTTTGGATCCTTGACGAACTCCACGAAGGTTCCTTCCATGGTGAACGCTGTTTTCCGAGCGCGCGATCAGCGGAATCTTTCCCGTTCCACCCGTATCGATCATCAAGCGGCTCCCTTCCAAGGAGACAGAAACGGAGGATCCACCGGAGACGTAAGTACCGGCGTAGCGGGCCAGGACGTCGGCCGGAACACGAAACTCCTCCGCGCTGGCACCGACCAGGTGTGGCTTGTCGCGCTCATTCTCACAGACATATTCAATCAGTTGCCCGTCCGGCATCAGAGTGAACTCCATGGGAAGCGTCCATGGCCTGGTGTACGCCTTGGGGTCATCGAGCGTCACCTGAACCTCGAGATGGCCAACATCGCGGCGGTGGTAGCGCTCCGTCATGCGTAATGCTTCCGTGTGAGGATGCCCTGCCAGATCGATGGTTGTCCGGTCATTGTAACCCGCGGTAGTGACCACCAGCGTGTCTCCGTCCCAGCGCCCAACCGAATAGCCCATCCAGGTCGGGTTGGGATCTTGCGGCAACTCGCGGCCGTCGGTAAAAAACTGGCGGAAAATGGTTTGATATTCGTAAAGGACCACGACGAGGTTCGCCGTCTGAACGATTTTCATCGGCAAGTTGCCCAGGCCAATACCGGCTTTCGGACCCGGCGGGAGGCACTCGATTCCGTCCGTGTCCCTTCGAAAATTATCCTCGCGCTGTTTGTACAAGGCTGCGGCCCACGGCAGGATCTCCTCCGGCTTGAGGTCCGCCGTCAGATAGAAACTACCATTCCTGACCATCCAGACTCCGGACAGGTCCGGCTTGCCATCCGCGGAGCGCGGTGCAGGGGCCGAGAGGTCGAGTTTGCCGTCGGGTGTTCGGGCCAGTGCCTGGGTTGGGCGATTCGGCCACTGCGCTATCAGAGAAGCGCTGGTCAAGCACACAATCATCGAGATCTTCAGCATTTGCGTTCCTCCCGCCTCTCACAGAACACCCACATGTCCAGACATAATATCAGCCGCTGTCGCCGGGGTCGAGCAGCAGAGCCCGACAAAGCCCCGCCACCCGCACGTAGCCGTTACGGCGCCGCATTTCCGGATAGAACGTAGACCGAGAAAGAATCCGCAGAGGTGCGGCTTCCGCCGCGCGCCGCAAGACCGGCCAGTAGCTGATCGAGGATCGGGCTGGGCGGCGAATCCCGGCTGACGATGGCTGCGCGCAGTTGCGGAGCAAAGCCGAGCGCGGACTGGTGCAGAGCCGGGTAGGGCTCAAACGATTGGATGTTGAGTACCCGCCGCTCCGCCAGATATGGAATCTCCAGCGCTGGAGCCAGGATCAAATCGCCGGCTTTGTGGCGCCCAGCGCGATGTCCGCTGCCAGCCGGGCTCCACGTTCTCCCCGAAAAGCATTCGGGCTGCCTGCGGATTCCATCGCGCGGAGAGTGTCGGGCGCCATCGAGAATAGGGCAAACGCGAGGATCGCCGCGGTTGCGCCAAGCCGGACTCTGCGATCGCTCAGGCAGGCGAGGATGGCGCCCAGCGCGAACAGCGAAGGGGGAACAACAATCAGGAAGTAGCGCGGGTAGCCGTCGCCGGTATAAGCCACCGCGAAGATCGCCGCCAGGGGAATCGTGAAACAGATCGCCATGGCGGCAAAGAAGCGCCATTCGCGCCGCGCCCGGGAAACCAGCAGCAATCCCAGAACACACGGGATCCAGCAGCAAAGCAGAAGCTGAGGGACGCGGAAATTGAGCGCAAAATGAAACAGGGCGACCCGGCTGCTCATGCCGCCGTCGGAGGCCTGCGCATGACGCTCCACCGTCTCCGAAACAATGCGCGTGGTGGTTCCGAAAATATCGGCCCACGCGGCGACGGGATGGCGGCCGGTAGTCATCGCCAGCAACGCGGAGACGCCGCATAGCAGCAGGATGCCTGCCGCACTGGCGCTTGCTGTAAAGCGAATCCACTTACCGCGTTCAAGGCGAGGAATCACGGGAACCAGCGCGGCCACGCAGGCGGTGGCCATTAACGCCGACTCGAATTTAGTGAGCCACAGAATCACCAGTCCCGCAGCCACGGCCCAGCCGGCGTTTCCTGGGCTCTGGATCACGCGCCTCACGCCCAGGCAGAAAATGGTGAAACCCAGCACGACGCCGATGGGGTCCGTCTGCATGTGGCTGGCGGCCCCGTACATAAACGGAGAAAGCAGCACCAGCAGAGAAGGCACCCAACTTCCGGTAACGATGTAGGGCGCTATGCAAACCACCCAGCCCACCAGGAAGGGGACGAGGCGAGCTCCTGCGACCGGATCGAAGCTCAGCAGGGAAAACAATCCCAAAACCAGTGAGGTCAGGGGCGGCTTCTGAAAAGGGGTGAAATCGGGATACAGTTCGCCCCAATAAATCCGGTAGTGTCCCGAGTGAAACAAGGAGATGCCGGGAGCTAAAAAGAAGCCTTCTTCGTAGCCCAATTCCCTGCCGAGACATCCGAACCGGGTAATTGCGTAGGCGATGGATAGAAGCGCCAGAATCGTGAGCTTGGCTCGTGAATTCACCCCCGCGACAGTCTTTTCCACGCCCAGCAAGTATAACAATCAGGGCCGCAAGGAGCGGGTAGTGCGCTAAATCTGTGTCCCTCTTCCCTGATCACAAAACACCTCCAGAGAAAAAAAGACTGCCGAAGAACAATAAAAGCAAAAATGCCATGATTGCCGCCACTAGCGTGTACGCAAGTATCTGTAAGGCAAGTGTCACCTTGCTTCGCTTTTCCATAAGCCTTCGCGTCCTGATGTTATCACGCTGCCTCCAGGAGCCCGCGAACGCGCCACATGTGATCAGAGGTCCCGGCGTCCATTGCTGGGGTCGTGCGAACGGCAACTCGTGATCCCTTGGTGGCCCGCACTCGCGAGGCCGCCGCCAAGAGGGACACAGATTTAGCGCACTACCACGGAGCGGATCTCGGAACAAGGTTAGAATAAATAACCGACCTGTAAGCGTCGAAAAAATGATCAGCCGCGACCGAATCCTCACCACTCACGTCGGCAGCCTGCCGCGGAACGAGACCCTCTCTGCGCTTCTGGTGGAGCGCGAAGAAGGCGGGGCCGTCGATCCCGCTCGGCTGGCCGGGGAGATGGACCGCGCGGTGCGGCATGTAATCGAAAAGCAGGCCGCGGCCGGCATCGACATCGGCAATGACGGCGAGCAGCAGCGCATCGGCTTCCAGACCTACGTGCCGCAGCGCATGTCCGGGTTCGCCGGCGAATCCAAGCGCCGCCGCGGCCGCGATTACGAAGAGTTCCCTGAACTGGTTCAAGTGCTGGCGCTACGCTTTCCACGGCGCAGCCGGATGCAGAACGCCCCGGAGGCGCAAGGCGAATTGCACTACCTCGACGTGGCTCCGATCCAGCGGGAGATCGAGCGCCTGAAACGCAACGCGCAGGCGGTGGGTACTTTCGCCGACTGCTTTATGACCGCGCCTTCGCCCGGCATCATTTCGACCACTCTGCTGAACGCATACTACGACTCGCACCGAGCGTATCTGGCGGCGCTGGCGCGTGAAATGCGCAAGGAATATTTGGCGATTTATCAGGCCGGCCTGATCCTGCAGATTGACGCGCCGGATCTTGCCATGGACCGCTCTGTGTTCTACCGCGATCTGTCGGATGCAGAGTTCGTGAAAGCGGCCGAAATGCACGTAGAGGCGCTAAACCAGGCAATCGAGGGGATTCCGACCGACCGCATTCGCCTGCATTGCTGTTGGGGCAACTGGGACGGCCCGCACATCTTCGATGTTGCGCTGGAACGCATCCTGCCCGTGCTATACCAGGCCAGCGTGGGTGCGCTCAGCATCGAGTTTGCCAATCCGCGACACCAACACGAATACCAGGCGCTGCTCCGCCACAAGCTGCCGGCCCACATGGTGCTGCTGCCCGGCGTTGTCGACACCACGACCAATATCGTCGAGCATCCTGAAGTGGTGGCGCGGCGCCTCGAAGAGGCCGTAGCCGCGGTGGGCGATCGCGAGCGCGTCATTGCCAGCGCGGACTGCGGTTTCGGAACCTTCACCGGACGGGAATGGGTTATCGAACCGGCAGTGTGGCTGAAGCTCAAGGCCCTGCGCGAGGGAGCCGATCTCGCGTCGGCTCACTTATGGGGCCGCAGTGCAGCTCATGTTCTTTCGCCGCGATAGAGCGTCCGCAGAGACCGGGGGAGGCTGGGGCTGGTCGCCTGACCATGCCGGGAATCCGCCGGCAACGCCCGGATCAGGCGCTGATAGGCGGCCTTCAGATTGTGATACGGAATCCCCGGGAAATAATGATGCAGCGCGTGGTATCGCAAGCCCACGGGAGCCCACAGCTCCGTCCAGATAGCGCCGGGCGTATCGATCGAGTCGCCCAGCTGGCCATCGCGGTCGAGGGGAGTTCCGTCGCTCGCGTAGCGGTGTGCGCCCAGGGAGCGAAGATTGTTGACGAAGCCGGCGGTAGCCGCGAGCAGATACCAGAGCGCGAAGAAACGCCAGGGAAGAATGCGCAACGCGGCCAGCGCCACAAGACCGTACCAGACGCCCAGCGTGACAGCTTCCCAGCGAGCGATCTTGCGGCTGAGGGCTTCCGTCACTTCGCGCCGGTACTGCACATTCATGACGAAGGACGAGGCATGAATCGCCAGCCACCGATGCACGCGCGGAAACAAAAGGCTGAAGGGCGACAGCAGCAGGAACCGCACCCATTGCAGCACCGGAAACAGCAGGCTCTGTAGAGTGAAGATCACGATCATGCGGGGACGTCCGGAAAACGGGAGGTACTCGGGGTCCTGCGCCGTCCCGTAAGTAGAGAGCTTGTGGTGATCCTGATGCACACCCACATAGAGAAAGGAAGGCATCAGTATCGGCACACCGAAGAGCAGGTTCCAGGTGGTTTCAAATCCTCGTAAGGTATTGTGGCGCAGGTGGGTGATCTCATGCAGGAAGCAGAGGCCGCGATACAAAGCAAACACCGCAACCAGGGCGGCCAATATCATTTTCCAGGGAAACGGCCGCCACGCAGGCGGCGCAAATGCGATCGCCGCGGCGAAGGCGGTCCAGCCGACCAGTGCGCTCAACAGAAGATCGGCCCAATAAATACCGGGACGCGGAGTGTGCAGATCGCTCACCAGCCGCTTGGCCTCGCGGTCCGCGGCGTGAGACATCTCGGCCTCTGGCGCGATGGAATTCGGGTTAACCATCCTCCCTCCCTGAGGCATCAATCCTCCTTAAGTCGCCGGCTTGAGGCGCCGGCGGTTTCGACCTGCGGCGTTTCATACCGGCTGGGCGCCAGAATCCCGGCTGGATCGGCAGCCCGCTTGATCGCCTCCAGAAATCTCATGTACGGGCCCTCGGCGTTCGGCTCACCCATGCTCATCTGGGCCATGGATTGGATTCCCAAACGGTAGGGGATGTACCCTTTCGCGGACAGTTGTTGCTGCAAATCAGCGTAACACGCCATGGCGCGTTGGTCCTCTCCCGGTATTTCACGATCGTAGGAAATCGAAATCACGCAGATCAGCGCACGCTCCGTGATCAAGGTTATCGAGAGCATGGGCTCAAATCCATGGTCAAGGAGCACCTGAGACGACAGCGAAGCCAGGATTTGCGCGTGACCTCCTTCGGCGGGCGCCACAGGCGAGCACCACAGCAGCCCGCAGCGGTCCCGGTCCGGATCCATGCGTTCGGGAGGCAGCGTGCTTTTACGCCAATACGCGCTGGCCAGAGGCCGATGGGAGGGTTCGCCCTTCAGCAATCCGTACAACGGCCGCACCAGCTCCAGCGCACGGCTCAAATCCCAGCGTGCGACCAGGCCGAAAAAGCGCGAGAAACGCGAGGCCAGCGCCAGGCGCCGGTCGTCCAGAAACTGCAATCGGCTAACCTTGCCGGCCAACTCGCGGCGCAGCAGTCTGCGGGCCTCGGACACTTGCGCGCGCGTGCCGTAGAGTCCGCCGGAGCCGTTCCAAGCTCCGAAATCCATGCGACGGCGGAAGCCCTTCATCCGCTCCGGCGGCAAGGGAGTCGCGCCTTGCATCTCCTCCCAAGGGTATTGCTGAATGCCAGCGAGAACTTTGTAATCGTTGCCCACGTGAATCGAGCTGCGCAGAGTGCCGCTCATCCGCAACCGCCGAAGCGCGTCGATGATGGCGGGTAAACCTGCATCGTCATCGCAGCGGAAGAAGAACGCCTGAAAGCACTCCGGCGCGGGCATCAGCCAGAAGGTCATTCGCGTCACGACGCCCAAATTGGATTGCGTGAATAACCCGTCCAGGCTGGGACCCAAGCCCCAGCGATAAATCGGCGCGGCCGGCGAGCCAGGAAACCGGGCCGCTCCGGTCTCCAGTTTCTCTCCCGTGGCCAGGACGATTTCGAATCCGCATACGTTGCCGCAGTGGTCGCCGTAGGGCGTGTGGCCGAATCCGCGCTCGATGGTGTTGCCGATCAAACTGCACTCCGGACTCGACCCGGTTGCATCCATCCACAAACGCGAGTTTCGGCTGCGTAGAAAATCGAACAACTGGCCTTGCGTCACGCCGGGCTCGACGGAGACATAGCCTAATTCCTCGTTGAAGTCCAGGATCTGGTTCATGCGGCTCAAGTCCAGCAACACGCAGCCGTCGGAGGCGGGCGCCGATGAGCCATAGCCCCAGTTCTTGCCGCTCGAGACCGGATAAACCGGAATCCCGAATTTGCCGGCGATGCGGAGGCTCTGCTGAACTTGGTCGCGTGTGGCCGGACGTAAGATTGCCGGAATCCGCCGGTTTACGGGGAATGTGGCGGTTGCGGCGTCGTGAAGGCGTTCTCCAGCGGTAATCAGGTTCTCGGCGCCGAGAACCGATTCCCAATGCGACAGGGCAGCGTGCGCAAGCATGTGGACCTTCTTCCTTGGCCCCCGAAAAACAGGCGCACCAAGAACGGAACGGCCCCTGACTGCCGAACCATCATTGTACTGCGTGAGCCAGACGTTGTCCAAATCTCCAGGCCTCGCGCATGCACGCCGGTTGTCGGGCTCCTGACTGGGCTCCTGACTGGGCCCTTGACTGCACGACGAGCGTGGTAATCAGGTAGGAGCATAACTCTTCGATCCAGGGTTCAAACCGCGGGTTAGGCTCGGCCGAATCGAAGCGAAGCAACTCCATTTCGCATTCGTACTGGGGATCGAAGTATGGCGGGATTTCAACTTCGCCGAAGCGCACGCGCCGTCCGCCGATCCTGCGCAGGATGGCCGCGGAACAGTGCCGCCTGGTCGCGGTAGTGATGCCGATACATCCTCCCAGGACGCGCGCCAGGCTGTACGTCGCGAGAGCGATGCGAACGGCCTCCGCCGTCCGTCGCACAGAGGGGTCCAGCGCCCAGCCTCCGACTTCGACATACGCCAGCCCGCGGCGCCGGGCCTCTGCGACTTCCGTTTCGATGGCGGTCCGCAACTTCATGCCCCATTCGGGAGAACGCGCGAGCGCAGCCTTCCCGACGCCCAGTTGCGGGAAGGAGACGGTGTTGGGATACGCAAGATAACGCGAGCAGCCGCATACTTCGCCATTCCGGTCGAGCAGCAACAGGTGCCAACCGCGATCGTCCGCAGGATGCACATGCCGCCCATCGCGCGAGATCTCGGTCTCGCGAATGGCGCCGTCTTCCATGTACACCTTAGCTCTAAGTCGCTGCGCGCCCAGAAGTAAACGCTCATGGTGGTGAGATCCAGCTTCGACTCTGAGGAAACTGCCCGGAATCCGCGCCTGTGGAGGGGCTAACAAGACCAGGCGGCCGTGAGCTGCATTCTGATTGGGCACGAGCTTCATGTGCGGCCAACTTCCTTCGCGGAACCTGCGCTCCGCCTATATACCTGTCTTATCGGTATTTAGCATGGCCGGCGATACGCGACCGAGACCCTAAGCAAGGCTGACTTGTGTCCTATCGCGGGGCTGAATCCCCCTGAGTGGAATGCAAGGCGTACGGTACATTTCCCAGGTATGGCGCAGGCACGTTTACGAGTATCGGAGCGCTGGACCGGCTGGCACAATCGACTTAAATGACCGGGATCGAACCGGCGTAAGAGAAGAGTGGAGGAAATCATGAATTTGAGTACGCGAGGTTTTCGGAGGCGCGGGCGTTGGCTAATACCCGCTGTCCTAATACTGGTTCCTGTATTCGTTTCCGCGGGTCCGATCCTTGGTCCGCTTACTGGAACATTCGGACTCAGTGGACCCGGGGTTCTGGCGTTTAACAGCAGCGGCGACTTTATCGATTTTTGCGCCACAGTGACCGGCACGACGTGTAACAATGACGGGTCGGGGACGGGCAGCTTTTCAGTCAGCGGGCCGGGAACGGACTCCTTTTCGGAGTTGACGAGCTCGACCAACGGCACAATCGACGATTTGACGGATGCCACGCCGCCTGCTCCAGGTTACACGTACCTTCCGGTGGGCATACCGGTTGACATCGACAACATCATAACCTTGACCGGCAGCGCATACTCAGATTGGGATTTTCAGGCCGATTCGCTGCCGCTCGCGTCTTGTACCCCATCCTCAACACAGCAGTGTATTGGACCGTTCGAGTTGAGTTCGAGTGACGGGAATGTGTCCGTCGAAATGAATATCTACGGCACGCTGATCAATACCGCGGACGACTCCAAGACGAATCTGGATATTGCAGTCACCGGTCAATACCTCGATACAACTATCGGCGCGGTGGAAACTGCGGCCGAGTCCGCGGCTGGGGCGTTCTCGAATTCCTGGTCAGCGACAGTAACCGCATCGACGGTTCCCGAACCGGGAACACTCCCGATGATGTTACTGGCGGGCGGGATCCTGGTCGCGTTTTCCCGCATCCGCCGCCAGCGCAAGCCTTGATTCCCTCCCCCCGAGCCGAACCGGCTGCGCCCCACGCCCGGTTCAGTGCACCCCAGACCGGGCCCGCGTCACTCGCGGGCCCGGTTGTATTTACCGAGCCTGCTCCCTTGGGCTCCGGAATTTGCAGCCTCGGAACTACGGCCCTAGAATTGCGATAGAGTGATAGTTGATTGGGGATGTTGGACCGTGGTTGCGGGTCGTTATCTTTGCCTCGACGTACTTCGCGTAAGTTGGGGGGAAGCGTCAAAGACGATGTGCGATTGTGCAATCCTGTTGGAAATATGGGATTCCGGCGGATTACTGCAAACCTCGAACTCTATCGCCGAGGGTTCGATTGTCGATCTCGCGTCTCCCCAAGGCCCGGTTCGCGCGACGGTAAGTTCCTGCGAGGCGGACGACTACGGACATCTGGTTGAAATCACGGTCGATCCCTCCGCAAGCTGGTTCCCCGCCGGGTACAATCCGCCCTACCTTCGCCCTAGAGATGCTGCATAAGCGCGGTGGGTTGAGCTTTGTCCGCTGTATGGGCTGAAGACGCAGATGCCTGCGAGTTCCGCGGTAATCTCGTCAACCCAGACGCGATAGCGCGGGTTGGGGTCCCACGAATAGAATCGCATCACTTCCATTTGGCAGTCGTACAGGGGATCGTAATACGGGGGCAAAGGAGACCCGTTGAACTCGAGCGGCCGCCCGCCGATGCGTTTGAGGATGGACGCCGAGCAGTGGCGTTGGGTCACAGTGCTTAGTCCCACTGCGCCTCCCAACTGTTCGGAGAACGCAAAAATCCCCAGCGTCATGCGCAGGGCCTCGGTGGTGCCTCGAATTTCGGGAGCGAGGGCCCATCCTCCGATCTCAGCAAAGCGATAGCCCAGCCGCCGCGCCAACCTAAGCTCCGCACTCAGGGCGGATTCAAGAGGGCGTTCCCATTGCAGGGAGCGCCCCAGAGCGGAATTCCAGACGGTTAATTCGCGGGGATCGATATCACGGGAGCGCTCATGATACCGTACACAACCGCGGACTTGCTGGTCCTCATCGAGGACCAGCAGGTGCCAACTTTCCTGGTCCGTGCTAACGCAGTGTCTTCCGTCTTCCAGTTGAGACGGCTGAATGGCGCCATCCTCCAGGTAAGTTTTTCCTCGAAGCTTCTGCATCTCAGACAGCAGATCCCAGTACTGGTTTGAGTCGGGTTGCACTCCACTGAACGATGCGGGGATATCGCACCGGGCGGGCGCAAGCAATACGAATCGCCGGGATCCACTTGAAACAAGCTTCATCCGCGCGATGTTTTTTCCTTCCTGCCGCCCCCCGAGTAGACAAGTTTAGAAAACCGATTGCTGCTGCTGCGCTGCGACATCCAGTTCATACAGTAGTATCATGCCCACCCTAATATTTCAAGACTGAATTGTGCTTAAGGCGGCTCCCAAGGCGCGGCTCTCAAAGTCCCAAGGCGAGTACCTTCAAGCCGGAAAAACTTGCATTCACCAGCAGAAACTGCATTCTCATTTGCTTCCTGCGGGTACGGTGTGCGGAACCGCCGTCCCTGGTTTCGCTGGCCTTCAATGGGCCGCGCGACGATCCACGTCACAGCCGCAGAGCGTGCGCGCGACGGCTTCGCGGTTTTTTCAAAGATCGAGAATGATCTTGTCTGCCATAAGGCACACAGCTGGAGTGGCGATGCTCTTGCAAGTATTGACAGTTGTTTTTGAAAAACGACTTGGGGGATTCGGTGGAATGGGACAGATAAAGGTGCAACGCGGGACCAGCAACCAAGTCAACGGACGGAACGGCTGCAAGGGCGCAGGAACAGGCTTCGCGACCTGTCTTGTATTGGCGCAAGAAGCGGAGCAGCGGCGAATCTCCAGAGAGATTCACGATGGTCTGTGCCAGAAGCTGGCGCTGCTCGAAATCCAAGTCGAGAGAATGAAGCGCGCGTCCGGCTCTGAGGTCCGGCTGGTCTCGGAACTGGAATCCTTGCGCGGGGGAGTGGCTGGACTGGCGGAGGATCTGCGCCGGATCTGTCATTGTCTGCATCCCGTGATCCTCGACAATTTGGGCCTCGCCGCGGGGATCGAGTCCCTCTGCGAGGATTACACGAAGATGGGCGGAGTCACCGTTAAATTCGTCCGCGACGACATTCCACCTGCGCCATCCGGCATGTCTCTGTGCCTGTATCGCGTGGCTCAGGAGGCACTCCACAACGTCGCCCAGCATTCCCGAGCCACGCGAGCCACGGTGACACTTTCCGGAAGCAGCGACGGAATTACAGTGACGATCCGCGACGCCGGATGCGGCTTCGATCTCTCTCGCGCTGGAGCGGATCGTACTCGAACAAATCACGGCCTGGGCCTGATTTCGCTGGGTGAGCGGGTTCGGTTGCTGGGCGGCCGATGCGAGATCCGCTCCAATCCCGGCCGAGGAACCCGGGTCGTGGCCTTTGTCCCTTTTTCGTCCTCGGAGGCGGAGGGCATTCGCGACCGGTCAGGGATGCAGGCCGGCGTTTAGAGAGAAACGTGATGTGCCCCATGAGAGCGGGAAGTAGCATTCCCGCCGATGGCGCATCACGGCTCCTGAGGAGCCGGTGAACCGGCGCGACACCAACCCCTGACTGGTGGAGATGACCGGGAATCCGGCTCCTCGGGTGAAAAAAGACAGCGGAGGAGACAGCAAACGAATTCACATATGGAGCCAGATCACGGACCCGAGTTCGCGTTTCAGAACGGGCGAAAGAAACGTCCGACGGTGGCGATCGCCGACGACCATATGCTGATGGCCGAGGGATTGGCTAAGCTTGTGGAAGACGATTTCGAAGTCGTGGCCAAGGTCGACAGCGGGCGTGAGCTGCTCAGAATTGCGGCGCAAAGGCCCCCGGATCTGGCCCTCATCGACGTCTCGATGCCGGAAATGACGGGCGTGGAAACCACACGGGAGCTGCTGGAGATGACGCCCGCTTGTAAGGTGATCCTGATCAGCATGCATTCTCAGGCTGAGATGGTTCGAGAAGCTTTTCGCGCCGGCGCATCCGGATATGTTCTGAAGCGGTCCGCCGCAGCGGAGTTACTCACAGCGATGTGGGAGGTGATGAATGGGAACGCGTATGTGAGTTCCTCGATCGCCAAGGAAGCTCTCTCGTCCCTGCTGGCGCCCGCCCCCACGCTGACCGCGCGCCAGCGGGAGGTTTTGCGGCTGGTGGCAGAGGGACATTCGGCCAAAGAAATCGCCGCACACCTTGCCATCGCCGTAAAGACCGCCCAATTCCACAAGACCAGCATCATGACCAGACTCGGCATTCATACGACGGCCGAATTGATCAAATACGCCATCGATCATGGCATTTGTTCCTGAACTCCCAGCAACCCGTGGCAGAAGGGACCGCATCGCGAAAAACCTGGGACAGTATACTCATTTCCGCCGGACGCGAGTGTCGTCCTGTATCGGTCCGCTGGTCCGGCGGAAATGAGAATACTGTCCCGGTTTTTGCGCCCGACGACTTTCACCACGGGCTGCTAAGAATGGTCCGCGGGTCATGACGCACTTCGGAATCATTAGCCCACCGGTTTCCGGACACATTCATCCTTTCTCGGCGCTGGGGCGCGAATTGCAGCAGCGGGGCCATCGCGTCACCTGCTTTCAGATGCCCGACCTGGAGGATAAAATCGGCGGGGAAGGAATCGATTTCCGGCCTATCGGAGAGAGCGACCATCCTCTGGGATCGTTGCCGCAATCGCTGGCTCAACTCGGCCGGCTGAAGGGTCTTGGCGCGCTCCGCTTCACGATTCGCGCGGTGGAGCGAACCAGCGTCATGATCTGCCGCGATGCGCCGGCCGCGATTCGCAGCGCCGGGGTTGAAGCTCTGCTGGTAGACCAGATGGAGCCGGCGGGCGGCGCGGTTGCCGAACACCTTCAGATTCCCTTCATCACCGTCTGCAACGCACTGGCGATGAATCGGGACCCGCTGGCTCCGCCGCCGTTCACGGCGTGGAATTATGCGGACACCGCGTGGGCAAGGTTGCGGAACGGGTTTGGCTACGCGGTCTCGGAGTGGATGACGCAATCCATTGCCAAGGTTGTGGGCGAGTACCGCGAGAGATGGAGACTGCCGCCGCTGCACTCTTCCGACGGATCGTTCTCGAAGCTGGCGCAAATCTGCCAAATGCCGCGCGAATTCGATTTTCCGCGCGCGCGACTTCCTGAAACTTTCCATTACGTCGGACCTCTGCGCCGGGCGCTCCCCATTCCGATCCCGTTTCCGTGGGATCGTTTGGATGGAAGGCCACTGATCTACGCTTCGCTCGGCACCCTTCAGAACAGCCGGGAAGATGTGTTTCGCTCGATCGCGGAGGCGTGTCGCGGAATGGATGTTCAACTCGCGATCAGTCACGGCGGCGGCTTGACGGAAGCGCAAGCCGCGGAACTGCCGGGAGATCCCCTGGTGGTTGGCTATGCACCGCAACTCGAGCTGCTGGCCAATGCCCGGCTGACGATTACGCACGCCGGGCTGAATACGGTGCTCGATTCGCTGACTCACGGAGTTCCGCTGGTGACCGTGCCCATCACCTACGAGCAGCCGGCGATCGCGCGACGCGTGGAATGGACGGGATGCGGCCGCTCCGTGCCCCTCGCGAAACTCAACGCCCGGCTTCTGAAGGAAGCAGTGAACGATGTCCTTCACGGAGAGAAATACCGGACGGCGTCGCGCCGGATCAGCGACTCTATCCGCAAGGCCGGCGGAGTTCAGCGAGCCGGGGATCTGGTGGAAGCGGCGGTAAAGGGTTAAAAGTCAACCGGCAAATATTACGATTCACTCGCGCGAGGCAGCGAGCCGTTCGGAGTTATGTCATTGTCCAGATTTCGTTCAGCGCGCGCTGAAAGTTGCCGCCGAGAATCAGCTTTATGTGCTCTCGACTGTAGTTCCGGCGGACCAGGCCTTCCGTGAGGTCGAAGATTTTCTGCGCATACGCGATCCCGTCCAGATCGTTCCTGCGCGCGGGAGCGCTTCCCACTGGCAGGCTTCCATGGTCGCGTCCGTCCAGATCGACGTCGGTCCCGATGCCCACGTGCTCCACTCCGGCAAGGTTGACTACGTGATCGACGTGATCCAGAACGTTTTCGATCGTGACCATACCTGCGGAGCCCACGAAAAAGCGGACCATGGTGATGCCCATGACACCGCCTTTGGCCGCCATCTTCTGGATGGCAGCGTCGCTCTTGCAGCGCGGGCTGGTTTTCATTAACGCCCGACAATTCGCATGCGTGATCAAGACCGGCTTCAGGGACGCCTCGATCGCGTCCAGCGTGGTTTTATCCGCGCAGTGGGAGATGTCCACCGCCATGCCCAGCGTATTCATGCGCCGGACGATCTCGGCGCCGTAGCCGGTCAAGCCTCCGTCGTGCGGGACCGTCGATCCTCCGCCGATCCGGTTGGGTCCGTAGGTGAGCTGCGAAACCCGCTGGCCCATCGCGTAGAAGTGGTCCACATCATCGACGGTTCGAAAGTGTTCCGAATTCTGCTGGCCGATGATGATGCCGATCTTTCCCAGTTTCTTGGCGGTTTCCAGGTCGGCAGTGCTATCGACCCGCAGGAATTCGCCCGCGTGGCTGGAGATGAAAATATTCCAGCCGGTGATGTCCTTGAGCGACTCCTCGTAGATGTTTCCGTATGTGAATCCCACCGCCGGATGGAAAACGGTGATGCCGGAATCCTTGAGTTTTTGGAACTCGGCGGGTTGAAATCCGTCCGGCTCGCTCCACCAGACCGCCAGCTTCTTGTAGTCCAAAGTCAAGAGACCGAGCATGTCGATCACGACCGCCTCCCGAACCAGATCGATCGTTTGGACTGAGTATTCGGCCTCGCTTGCGGCCGCTCTCGTTCCCGCAAAAAGCCGGAACCGCCCTATATTGATGAACGGCGCACCGAGGATACACAGAGAGCTTCTCAGCAAGGAGCGACGGGAAACCATAGATTTTTTTCCGATCGGGAACGCGCTTAGGGGCGCGCTACTCCGTTTGACGGTATCCGTTCGGCAAAGGTTCCCTTTTTCAGAGGATGGAAGATCGGCCAGGCAAGCGGCTTCATATCCGCACCCTTTGCGGGCTCCTCAGTAACAGCCCGCAAAACGGAGCGCGGCGGCATTGTTGCTTGGCTGAAGTGAGGGTGCCGCCGCACCCTTTGCGGGCTGGCCGGAAAGAAGTTCCGGGTTGTCCGCAAAAAGTGCGGCGTCGAAGACTCGGTCTTTTCGTGAATATCTGATTTAAAGAAGCTTAATGGCAACGGCCCGAAAGATGCCTCTGTAAAG
Organism: Bryobacterales bacterium; assembly: GCA_963765185.1. Taxonomy (GTDB): domain Bacteria; phylum Acidobacteriota; class Terriglobia; order Bryobacterales; family Bryobacteraceae; genus Palsa-187. Next base: position 30,100 of record CAVXWB010000009.1, on the reverse strand, counting down.
GCGTGTGTGAGCCGCTTCGAGCGTTCCGCTCCGGAGGCTCACACGGAAATGCAGGAAGGAGAAAATATATGAGATCAAACCTTCTCAAGAGAATCGGGGTCTCTGCTATCGCATTAACTGGAATTGGAATCGCGGCAAGTATAATTGTGTCTCGCGCCCAAGCCGACGAGTGGGACAAGATGACGCTTCTTACCGTGGATCAGCCAATCCAAGTAGGCAACAACACGTATCTGGAGCCGGGAACATATATGTTCAAGCTCGCAAACTCGGATCGGCATATCGTTCAAATCTTCACCAAAGACCGGAGCCATCTGATCAACACGATCTTTGCGATTCCGAGTTACCTCGTGTCGAACTGACCGATGGGCCGCAGTTCACGTTCTGGGAGACGCCTCCGGGAACCGCAAAAGCGGTGCGGACGTGGTACTACCCGGGCGATCACTTCGGTCAAGAATTCCTTTACCCGACGAACCTGAGGCAAATCGCAGCGCTAACAACAACAGCGCCGGCGTCTCCGGCTCCTGCTCCTGCTCCGCAGGCGTTGGAACAGGCTGCGCCAGCGGAGCAGCCGCCGACTGAGGTCGCGCAAACCGCTCCTCAGGAACAACCTCAAGCGGAGCAGGCTCCGGTAGAGATCGCGCAGAACACGCCACCTCCGGATAATGCGGCGCCTCCGCCTCCGAGTCAACCCGACCAGTCTCAAACGCTTCCGCAGACCGCCAGCCCGTATCCTTTATTCGGATTAGGCGGCCTGTTTGCCTTGGGATTGTACGCGGCGCTCCGCATCAAGACAGTCGCGTAAATTGAAAAGGGTAGACTGTTAAGTGAGGATAGGCAGTAGCTATGAACCGGCGCGCGGCAGTGCGAACTCTAGTAACCGCCGGCGCCGGTTCACTTTTGGGGCGCGGCTTCCTGGCCGCGAGTCCGCAGGACGAACAGGACCGTTACATCATCCACAGCGAGGCTCGCCTGGTGCTGCTGGATGTGAGCGTAAAGGATAGCGAAGGCGGCTTCGTTTCGGGACTCTCCAAGGAAAACTTCACCATCTTCGAAAATGACCGACTTCAACCCATCGTGTCGTTCGACCACGGCGACCCTCCCGTAACGGTCGGGATTCTGGTGGATGAGAGCCGCAGTATGGCTCCGAAACGGCCCGCGGTTTTGATCGCGGCAATGGCGTTCATCGCGGAGAGCAATCCCCACGACGAAATCTTCGTTCTGAACTTCAATGACACGGTGACGCGCGGACTGCCCAGCTCCTTGCTGTTTTCGGATAACCTCCAAGAACTGCGCGCGGCCCTGTTCCGCGGCGTTTCGGAAGGAAGAACGGCTCTGAACGACGCCGTGGTGGAGGGTTTGGCGCAACTCCAGATGGGGAAGCGCGAGAAAAAGGCGCTGGTGCTGATCAGCGACGGCGGCGACAACGCCAGTATGTACACGCGACATAAGATGCTCGACCGGGTGGAAGGCAGCATTGCGACCATCCACACCATCGGATTGTTCGACGCCGATGATGCGGACAGCGATCCCGGCATTCTCCGGCAGCTCGCCAGGGTCAGCGGGGGCGAGGCGTATTTCCCGCCCAGCCCCGAGGAGATGGTCCCCACCTGCCGTCGCATTGCGCGGGATATTCGAGCTCGCTACACCCTGGGCTATGTTCCGGCGGCGCAAAGGGGTGTGAACGACGTGCGGAATATTCGCGTGGGCGCGTCGGCGCCGGGTCACGCCAAGTTGATTACGCTAACGCGGAGAAGGTATCGCTATGACGAGATCGACAGCCAGCAACGGAAATAGAATTCGCCGCTGGATGGAATGGATTCTCGCTGGGACGCCTGGCAGGCCTGGGCGGACCGGGTTTTGATCGTGAGATACGCGAGCAATCCGCGACTCTCACCCGGCCGCCTGCCGCCAAAGATGGCAGCCTCATCGGCCGTCTGACAATTCCGCGCTTGAACCTGAGCGCGATGGTGCGCGAGGGAGTGGGGGAGAAAACCCTTCCTCCGGCAGTTATGTCTATCAGGTCAGCTCCATCGAAATCGTCGATCCCACGGATGTGAGCGTGCTCCGCCCCGGAGCGCTTCATCGTGAAGGCGCGCGAGGTGGATCAGGGGGCGGCACCGCTGAAGATTGCGCACAGCGCCGCGGATTGCGTGTGGTGCGGAATCTTTTTCGCGCCCCCTTCGAGGCGGAGACGGCGTATCGCTTGTGTTGCTCCCTTAGCGGCAACGTACGTGCATATGATCCAGACGGGGTGAGAAATGCAAACGCCTACGCAAATTGATCCGCAATGGGCCCATTTGGACGCCTTGATTGAGAAACTGAAGAGCTCCGGTGAACACCGGCTTCTGGTGGAACACTTGCAAACCGCGCATGCGTACCTCTTGGCGCGATGCCGGTGGAATGCGAGCACAATCTGGAACTTGCCCAGCGCGCCGCCGCGACACCGGCGACGCCTCTGCATATGGAAGTGAACGAAGTTGTCGCGGGTCTGTTGCACGCGCTGCATTCCGCTGCGCTGCGAAGCCATCCCGACTTCCCGCGGCTGGCGGCGGACCAGGCGACGCCGGTCACCGCGAAGGCGTTGGCCGACTTTTTCCACGGCGCCGATACCAGCTTCGGCATTTTCTATCCGAAGAAGCACACCGTCGCGGTCTTCTCGTCTTTCGATCGGGCGCAAGCAGGCTATCGGGTTCTGTCCGGCGTGGGCTTTCGAATATGGGAAATCGTCGTGGTGCGCGGTGAGGAGGTGGAACGGTTTCTCGAAGAGATCCGCTTTCACCGGGCGCTTTGGGACGAGCTGGCCGCGGAAATTTCGCGGATTTTGGATACCGAAATCAATCTGGTGGATCGCTATGCTGCGTGGGCCCGGCAGGGGTTTGGATTCCTGGTGGTCCGCACCGTCAACGGCGATGCCGCGGAGAGGGTGGCCTCGCTGCTCCAGCCGCTCGATCCGGTGGCCATGCATTGGTTCATGGCCGGCTACATCCGTCACCTGACCGAAGGGAATTAATTCAACACAGGAATCCTGCGGCCATTTATCCATTCGCAGACTTCGCGAATATCCTTGTCCAGGGCGCGATCCTCATTGACGAACGCGCTGGCGGCGCGCACCGAGCCATAGATCGGCATGGTTCCGGCGCCAATGCGATCGGCTCCCTGCGGCATGATCCTTTTGCGAAGATCGATGGCTTGCGCCGCGGACAAAAGCGAGATCGCCACCAGGTTGCGCAGCAGGGCCGTCATGTCCCAAGCGGTCGCGGCGGAATGCGTTCCCAGGCTGACGACATCCTGGTTGAACTGCTCAGTGGGAAGAGAGTGGATCAAGCTGGGTGCGCTGGCCTGCCGGATCGCCGTCACGAGACTGGTGTGGGTAATTTGTACCCCTTTGAAACCTTGATATAAGCCGACGTGGGGGCTGAGAGAAGGCGGCAGGCCGTTAGAGAACCGTTCATCCATCAGCAGCGCCATCAGCGAGTGCAGCCAATTGGCCAAGTTCGCGATATCCAGCTTCAACCCGTCCATGGCGCGGGCGATATGAGCACCGTAAAAGTTTCCGGTGTGGTAAACACGGTCCGCCGCTGGATCGACCAGCGGATTATCGTTTACCGAATTCGCCTCCCGTTCCACTACCGTTTTCACCTGCTCCAACGTCTCCAGCATTGGACCTAAGCCCTGAGGCGCGCAGCGAAGCGAGTAAGGGCTTTGAATCGCCTCCGCTGCCGCCACCACCTCGTGCAACTCGTGAGCTTTGCGCCCCGTCGCCTCGACGCGCCGGCGAATTTCATCTAAGGGCACCGCTAATTGGGAATCGAACAGCAGCGAATTCAGCATCTCGGCGACGCGCAATTGACCCGGGTGGTGCTTGGCAAGGTGAATCGCAGGAAGAAAATAGTCGGGTGAGGAGCTCAACGCCTCCGCGGTCATGGCGAGCGCTCCGAGAGATAAGCGGAAAAGATACGACACCTCATCCACCACCAGCGCCGCAATCCCGGTCATCACGGTTGTGCCGTTCAGCAGCGCCAAGCCCTCTTTGGCCGCAAGCGAGAGGGGTTGAATGCTCTCCTGGCGCAGAGCTTCGACGGCGGGAATCAGGCGTCCCTGGTAGAAGACTTCGCCGCCTCCGCACATGGCTCGCGCGATATATGCGGAAGGGCAGAGGTCGCCGCTGGCCCCGACCGAGCCGTATCTCGGAACCCATGGCGTAATGCCGTGATTCAGCAAATCCAGGAGACGCTCGATCACCACCTCCCGCACCGCGGAAAGGCCGCGCGCCAACGCGTTTGCGCGCAGCAGAATCGCCGCCCGGACGATCTCTTCAGGGAACGGGTCGCCCACTCCGCAGCAGTGATATTCGAGCAGGTTCCGCTGATGATGTTCCAGTTCGTCGTCCGGAATTACGAATTTCACATTGCCGCCGAAACCCGTATTCACACCGTAAATCACTTCTCCTTCTCTCAGCTTGTCTTCCAGCATCCTGCGTCCGCGCCGGACCTTGGTGCGAAACTCCGGATCCGAACTCAAGGAAACCGGGCGCCGGCGGCGCGCGATCTCGACGATGTCTTCCAGATGAAGATCGTCCGGATAGATTGTAAATCCAGCCGGCGAGACTGTCAGGGTGCTCATTGTCGCTCCTTTTCCTAGAAGTCAATCCTCGAGAGTCAATTCAGCGAGGCTTCGAGAAAGCTCTTCAAATCCGCCTCTTCAATTTCAGGCTCTCCCGGCGCTACATGGCTAAGCCTGTCCTCTTTCATCCATTGCTCCAGCTGTTCCACAAGCCCAAAAAGGTGTTCAAAAGATTCGACCACAAACAGCAGCGGCTGATAATGGTTAATTTCAAAGCTCTGGTTCACCACCCATTCAAGCTGCATGGGAAAGCGCTGCACGGAAGGCGATGCGATGGCGTGCTCAATCTCTCCGAAGGAGCTGAGCAACCCACTTCCGTAAACGCGCAGTCCATCGGGCGAGCACATTAGTCCGAACTCGATGGTGAACCAAAAGAACCGGGCCATCGCCTTCACAATGCTGGTGAGCGTCTTCAATCGCTCGGTCTCTCCTGAAATGCCCGCCGCCAATCCCGCTGCCGTGTGGGCGCACTCGCCGAGCCGCACCAGAGCAGCGGCGAAATGACCATCGGTGTGCATCGGCACATGTCCGGCGACATCGTGAAAAATATCAGGCTCAGGAAGATAGTCGAGTTGATCGCCTCTGCGGATCGTGATGGTGGTTGGAAAAATCCGATTCCGGAGGCAATCGAAGAAGAGAAAGGCGGGAACGTAGCCGCTTACCGCTTTGGCCTGGAAGCCGGTCAGTGGCCTGAGGAAGCGATTGATTTCCTCCAACCTCGGTATGCGGCGCGGATTGAGACACAAGGAGTGAACTCCGTCGAGAAAATGCCGGTTCGCGTATTTGTCCCAGCGTGGGGCCATACGCGCGTAGAGACTGCTCCAAGTCTGGTGGTTTTCGTCGGAATACAGTTCGTATGGCTGAGAGATGTAAATCTGGCCACGGCCGCGCGCCTCTTTAATGAAAGGGGCCTCGCCGTTTGTCAGTCCGATTCCTAGGTCCTTCGACGCCAGGGTAGGCATAACGCACCGGGCCTATTGCACGACCCTGTCCACTCATAGGACGAATTCAGCGCCGCGAACGTTCCAAGCAGAAGGAACGTATCATCCCGGATCGGCCGCCGTTCGGCGGTCGGGGCTGTCCAGATGCAGGATGCCGCGCGCGACGGCGACCGTCACTGCCTGGGTGCGGTCCGAGGTGTGCAGTTTTTTGAGAATGTTCTGGAGGTGCATTTTGATGGTTCCGGTGGCGGTGCCGAGCGTATGTGCGATCTCCTTATTGGCCATCCCGTACGCCACCAGGCTCAACACTTCAACCTCGCGGGGGGTCAGCGCCATCTTCGGGAAGTACCCGCTCAATCGCTCAGCGACCCCTGCCGGCACCAAGCGCCCGCCGGAATACACGGCGCGGATTGCGTTTCCAACTTCAGCATGCGCCGTTTCCTTCAAAAGGCATCCACGCATGCCGGCTTGAAACGCCATGTAAATGTCCTGATCGCCGTCGTAGCTGGTTAGCGCAATGATGCGAGCCTCCGGATCCAACCCGCGCATCGTGCGCGCGGCTTCGATGCCACCCATTTTTGGCATGCGCAGATCCATCAGAACCACGTCGGGGTGGAACTCCTGGAATTTTTCGACGGCCTCGCTGCCGTCCCCTGCTTCCGCCACCATCTCCAGGTCGTCTTCAACCGCGAGGACGGACTCGATTCCTCTGCGCACAAGCGGGTGGTCGTCCACAACCAGTATGCGAATCCTAGATTCCGGTTGTGGCGTCATTTGCGTCTCCGATCAGTGCTCGGCTTTCTGTAAGCCTTTTGTTCGATACTTGCCGCAATTTGCCTGCCATATCCGCAAAGGCGCTATTGAGGAACTTACAGTGCTCATACAGATGCAGGTTCTGCACGCACAAGAAATTCTTGCGGCCGATAGCGCGGTTCAAGAGCTGGTTCCTGACATGCTTGCGACATTGAAAGGGGAGACTCACAATGGCCCAAAGGATGGCTTGGCGCAAATCCGCTTGAAGAAAGCAGGCAAGACTCTCGTAAGCTCGGCATGCACCTGAAACTGTTCGCCCGATTGTGGTGGCAGAATTGCTTCGTTGGAATGCAGTCGTCAGAGAACGATGGTCTCACTTGATCGGAGGAGCGGAGGACCCTGGCAGGCGCGGTGAGATTGCAAGTCTCGCCGCGCTGTCTTGTGTGCGTTTCAAGCTGTTTGCTGGTTCAAAAGATCGACCACCTTTGTACCAACATCGCGCAGAAAGTCGGCCAGGTTCGCCGGCTTGGCGATGAAACAACACGCCCCCAGCCGGGTGGCATCCTGAAGCTCATTGGGCTTTAAGAACGAAGACAGGATTGCCTTGGGTACTCGGTCCAAGCTCGGATTCGCGGCCGCGGCCGCCAGAATATCGAGACCCTGGCCGCCCGGAAGGTTGTAGTCAAGTAACAGCAGCTGGGGCACCGGTGAGCCGCCCACGCCGCACTTCTTGACTGCGTTGATCGCGTCCGCCGCAGTCAGATGGTGGTCGAGTTGATAAGCCAGTGATTGGCGTCTCAGAGCCTCCTCGATCAGCCAAACGTCCGCCCTGTTGTCCTCCGCGAGGAGGATTCGCGCGATCCTGTCTTCGGTGCGGTCAGCCGTCATTGCGTCCTCATCTCGAGAAGCGGATCCCGGGGCAGCGTAAAACTGAATATCGAACCGGATCCGAGAGTGGATTCAACCCAAATGCGGCCGCCCAGCCGTTCGATCGCTGCCTTGCAGATGGATAAGCCAATGCCGGTTCCCGAATGCTCGGAAAGGTGCAAGCGGCGGAACACTCCGAAGATGTACTCCGAATACTTGGGGTCGATGCCAAGTCCATTGTCCGCGACCGAGAAGATCCACTCGGTTTTGGTAGCCGCCGACGAGATTCGAATTACAGGAGCACGTTCGCAAGATCGATACTTGATTCCGTTGCTGATGAGATTCTGAAACACCTGCACCAAGAGAATTTCAATGGACGGAACGATGGGGAGTGTGCTGCACTCCACCGACGCGCCCGTCTCCTGAATCAAAGTCTGTAGCGTGGCGACGGTCTCCGCCACCACCTCGTTGCAATTCACCGGCGCCCATTCCTGCTGGCCCGATTCGCTCACCTGAACGTACTGCCGCAAAGCGCCGAGCAATTGGTTCAGGCGGGAGGCGTGATCTTCAATGACCGCGAGCATGCCCTTTTCACGATCCGCCAGGCGGCCGTTGACGGCTTCCGAAAGCCATTGGGCGTAGGTAAGCACCGTGCGGATCGGCTCCTGGAGATCGTGACTGGCGGCCCAGGTGAATTGGCGCAAGGCCTCGTTCGAAGAGCTGAGAGCCGCGGTGCGCTCGGCGACTCTCCGCTCCAGTTCCGCGTTGGCCTGCTGAATGCGCGCCTCGGCGTCCACCTGGGTGGTGATGTCGCGGATGGCTGTGGTGACCAGGACGGCATCGGAGGCGTGAAACGGACTTCGAGTAATTCCCGCCGGAAACAAGGTCCCGTCACGGCGAACCCCTGTCTGACGGAGTTCCACCTGGGCCGATAAATCCGAGACCCGCTCCGCCGTCCAGCGCTCCCACTCCGGAATAAGCGTCCGGATATTCTGTCCAATCAGGATCTCGCGCGAATACTGGAAAAGCGTGTCGACGCGGGAATTTGCAAGTTCAATCCTGCCATCCTCGCTGGTGATAACCATCGCGTCGGGCGCGGCCTCCAGCACGTCCCGGAACTTCCGCTCCGTGCGTTTCAGATCTTCCGTTTGCCGCTGCAGCAACTCTTCGCTGCGGCGCAGCTCGACAAATACTTTCACCTTGCTTAGCAGAATCTCGGGCACGATCGGTTTGAACAGGAAGTCCACCGCGCCCAGGTCATAACCCCGAAAGAGTTGTTCGTCGCTGCGGTAGGCCGTGAGAAACAGAATGGGAGTCCGATGGGACCGCTTTCGCGAGCGGATCATTTCCGCGGTTTCGAATCCATCCATGATGGGCATTCGAACGTCCAGTAAAATGGCCGCGAAATTGTGATCCAAACACAATCGGAGAGCGTCGGTTCCATTCTCCGCGAGCATCAGCTCCTGGTCCAGCGGTTCCAGGATGGCCTGAAGCGCGACCAGGTTATGCTGGTCGTCGTCTACGACGAGCAGCTTTACCGGCGCCGGACCGGGACCGGGGAGGTGGGGACTCAAGTCGGCGGCGTGGGGACTGCTCATACGCTTCGCAGATCGACTCTCCGCTCTGGTCTGACGCCGGCGCCCGCTCCCGTCAAACCCGCCAGCGCTACTCGCATGACGGAGAACAAATAGGCCAGGTCCACGGGCTTGGTCACATAGTCCGTGGCGCCCGCCTGCAAACACTTCTCGCGATCGCCTTTCATGGCTTTGGCGGTGAGGGCGATGATGGGCAGCGAAGCAAAGCCCGGAAGCCGGCGAATGGCGCGCGTGGTTTCGTACCCGTCCATTTCCGGCATCATGATGTCCATCAGAACCAGCTCGATGTCCGGGCTTTCGTCGAAGCACCTCTATTCCTCCTTGTCCGGTCTCCGAGTGCACTACCGTAATATCGTACTGCTCGAGAACGCTGGTCAAGGCGAAGATATTGCGCAGATCGTCGTCCACAACCAGGATCTTCCTGCCCGCCAGCGCAGGGTCGGTCTTACGAACCTCGGCCAGCGCCTCCACCTGAGGGGCCGTAAGGTTGCCTTCCTGCCGGTGCAGCAGCAGGATCGTATCCTCGAGCAGACGCCCGAGCGACGCCGCGTATCGAACCGGACTGACTTTGGAGAGGCGGTGCAGCTCGGCCGCCTTGCGCGCGTCCAGCTGAGGGGAGCCGAAAATGATCACCGGCGGCACAACCGCACCCGCTTCGGCCTGCATTCGCTCGATCAAATCGAGTCCATCCACTTGAGAGACGGCCCAATCCAGAATCATTCCGTCGATCGCGTCTTCCGCTGCGATGATCCCGGCATCCTTGGTCGAGGACGCGGCCAGAAGATCGAGATCGGGTGCGGCAAGAAAATCGCTGATCGCGGTGCGCATACGCTCGGATCCCGCCACGATCAGCAGCTTCTTCCGGCGCGATTCCAGGGAATCCTTCACCAACGGGAAAACGGTATCGAGGGACTCCTGCTCCTGCGCTTTCCGCAGGCAGGTCATGGCGCCCAGGGTAAAGCCGTCCCGCGGCGTCTCTACGCCGGAGATGACGTGGATGGGAATATGGCGGGTCACGGGATCGTGCTTGAGATGGTCGAGAACGGTCCAACCGCTCATGTCCGGCAGCCGAACGTCCAGCGTGATCGCGGTTGGCTGAAAGTTCTTCGCCAGCGTGATCGCGCTCGATCCCCGCATCGCCACCAGGGCCTTGAGGCCGCGCTCGCGGGCCTGATCCATCAGCACGCCCGCGAAGGTGGGGTCGTCTTCCACGATGAGCAGGACCGTGTCTCCGGTTTGAATCGTGTTCCGGTCGTCGTCCAGGCTCGCCTCGTGTTCGGCCAGCCAATTCGGCAAAGAGACGGCGCCGTGCTCAAACCGGTAGTCCACGTCGCGGGCCATCCACACGCGCATCACCGAGAACAGAAGATCCAGATCCACCGGCTTCGTCACATAATCGGAAGCTCCGGCGCGCAGGCATTTTTCACGATCTCCCTTCATCGCCTTGGCGGTCAGGGCGACGATAGGCAGTGTTCGAAACTCCGGAAGAGAGCGAATCGCGCGCATTGTCTGATAGCCGTCCATTTCCGGCATCATGATGTCCATCAGCACGATATCAACGTCACGCGCGCTTTTCAAGAGCTCGATTCCAGCCCGGCCGTTTTCAGCGTGCAGGATTTTCAGTTCACGATGTTCCAGGACGCTGGTGAGCGCGAAGATATTGCGCAAGTCGTCGTCGATCACCAGAACCTTACGCCCAACCAGCATGGAGTCGGACTGGCGTACGTCCGCGAGAACGCGCTTTTGCTCGGGCAAGAGCGCGCCTTCCTTGCGGTGCAGCAACAACACGGTTTCGTCCAGGATGCGTTCGATCGAATGCGCGTACCGCACCGGACCCACTCTGGCGCAGCGGTGGATTTCGGAAACCTGGTCCTCCGACAACTCACGGCTCCCGGAGACCACGATGGGCGGCACATACAGCATCGATTTCGATTGGACCGTTTCGATAAACTCGATTCCCTCCGCGCCGGGCAAAACCCAATCGAGTACGATTCCGTCGATTTGACGGGCGTCCATCACGCGCGCCGCGGAATCCAGGTCGGATACGCTGAGGATGTCGATGTCGGCGCCGGCCAGGAGATTGCGAATGTCGGCGGCGCGGACCTCGTTGTCCGCGATGAGGAGCAGCGTTTTCTTCTGGCGGTCCAAGGAGCGCTGGATCACGCTGAAGATCCCCTCCAACGACTCCGTGCCGACGTCCTTGGGCATGCAGGACATGGCCCCCAGCGCGAAGCCGCGCTTGTTGTTCTCATGGCCGGAGATAACGTGCACCGGAATGTGAGCGGTCGAAGAATCGTGCTTCAGCCGGTCCAGCAACGTCCAGCCGCTCATGTCGGGAAGGCGCAGATCCAAGGTGATGGCGGCCGGCTGAAATTCGCGGGCCAGCGAAATAGCCGTGGTTCCGCGCAAGGCGACGATTGCCTTGGCTCCGCAGCGATGACTCATATCCACCAGAATTCGCGCGAATGTGGCGTCGTCCTCGACGATCAACAGCACGCGGTCGGCGGGCGTGACCAGGTTGCGGTCGTCATCCACCGCGAGTTCCTCTACCAGCTCGGCCGGAACCGGGTTGCCGGAAGGAGAGAGGATCAGGTCCAAGTCGCCCCGGGAGCGCAGCTCTCCGTCGCTCAAGGCCAGAGGACGGTCGCCCGATTCCGGCTTCGGCGCGGATGCGATATACGTTTGCGGCAGGTAGAACGTGAAAATACTTCCCCGGCCGACGGCGCTCTGAAGATGAATCTCTCCGCCCAGCAGGCGGGCCAACTCCCGGCTGATGGAAAGACCCAGTCCGGTTCCTCCGTATTTTCTGCTGGTGGTTCCGTCCGCTTGCTGGAAGGCCTCGAAGATAATCCGCTGCTTTTCGTGCGCGATCCCGATCCCGGTATCGGTCACGGAAAAGGCGATGACGCCTTTGGCCCGGTTCAGCACGGAATGCGTGCGGCTCCAGCCGCTCGTCACCATGTCCATGCGCAATCTGACGGAACCCTGTTCGGTGAACTTCAGTGCATTGGAGAGCAGGTTCTTTAGCACCTGCTGCAGGCGCTTCACGTCGGTTCGGATGACTCCGGATGCGAGGTCCGGCTGCACCTCGATCCCGAATCCGATGCCCTTGCCCTCGGCCACGTGGCGGAACGTGCGGACGCAGTAGTCCTCAAGCTCCGCGAAGCGCACATTGCCGACCTCCACGTCCATCTTGCCGGACTCGATCTTGGAAAGGTCCAGGATGTCGTTGATCAGCGCCAATAGATCGGTACCGGAGGAGTGAATCGTCTCCGCGAATTTGATCTGCTTCGGACTCAGGTTGCCCTCGGTGTTGTCCGCCAGGATGCGCGCCAGAATCAGCAGGTTGTTGAGCGGCGTACGCAGCTCGTGAGACATGTTCGCAAGAAACTCGCTCTTGTACTTCGACGTGAGGGCAAGCTGCTCGGCTTTCTCTTCAAGAGCATGCTGGCCCTGTTCGATTTCGCGGTTCTTGGCCTCGACTTCGGTGTTCTGTTCCGCCAGCAATTGTGCCTTTTCCTGGAGTTCCGCGTTGGTTTTCTGCAATTCTTCCGCCAGGGCCTGGCTCTGTTGCAGAAGCTGTTCGGTCCGCATTGTGGCCGCGATCGTGTTCAGCACGATTCCGATGCTCTCGGTAAGCTGATCGAGGAAGGCCACGTGAACCGGGGAGAGTTTGTGGAAGGAGGCGAGTTCCACCACGGCCTTCACCTCGCCCTCAAATAACACCGGCAACACCACGATCGTGGTGGGAGCGCCGGAACCCAGGCTGGACTGAATCCGGATGTAGTTCTCGGGCACCTCCCGGACCAGAATGCGCTGCTTTTCCCTGGCGCACTGCCCCACCAATCCCTGGCCGATCCTGAATTGCATCGGGACTTCGTCGCGATCGTCGCAGGCGTAGCCGGCCATGAACTTGAGCACGCCGGCTTCGCCCTCGGCATTTTCGGCGATGTAAAACGTGCCGCGCTGCGCGCTGACCAGCGGAGCCAGCTCAGACAGCAGCAACTGGGCCACGGTAAGCAGATCCCTTTGGCCCTGCACCATGCTGGTGAATTTGGCGATGTTGGTCTTGAGCCAGTCCTGGTCGGTATTCTTGCGCGTGGTTTCCGCCAGGTTCACGATCATCTCATTGATGTTGTCCTTCAGCGCCGCGACCTCGCCTTGTGCCTCCACGGTGACGGAACGAGTCAAGTCCCCGGTGGTGACTGCGGTCGCGACCTCGGCAATCGCGCGCACTTGCGTGGTGAGATTCGCCGCAAGCTGGTTGACATTGTCGGTAAGATCGCGCCAGATTCCGGCGGCGCCGGGAACGCGCGCCTGCCCGCCCAGCTTGCCCTCGATGCCCACCTCGCGTGCCACCGTGGTCACCTGGTCGGCGAAGGTGGCCAAGGTATCGATCATCGCGTTGATGGTATCGGCCAGCTCTGCGATTTCGCCCTTGGTTTCGAGCACCAGCTTCCTCTTCAGATCGCCGTTGGCGACGGCGGTCACCACCTTGGCGATGCCGCGCACCTGCGTGGTCAGATTCGCGGCCATCAGATTCACGTTGTCGGTAAGGTCTTTCCAGGTTCCGGCCACGCCGCGGACTTCCGCCTGCCCGCCCAGTTTGCCTTCGGTGCCGACCTCGCGCGCCACGCGAGTCACTTCGCTCGCGAAGGAGTTCAACTGGTCGACCATCGTGTTGATGGTGTTCTTCAGCTCCAGGATTTCCCCGCGGACGTCCACCGTGATCTTGCGCGACAAGTCTCCCATCGCCACCGCGGTGGTCACCTGGGCGATATTGCGGACTTGATTGGTCAGGTTCGACGCCATCGAGTTCACTGACTCAGTCAGGTCTTTCCACGTGCCCGCCACTCCGTATACGTCAGCCTGTCCGCCGAGCCGTCCCTCCGTGCCGACCTCGCGCGCCACGCGCGTCACCTCGCTGGCGAAAGAGCTGAGCTGGTCCACCATCGTATTGATGGTGTCCTTCAGAGCGAGAATTTCCCCGCGCGCGTCCACGGTGATCTTGCGCGACAGGTCGCCTTTCGCAACCGCCGTGGTCACTTCGGCGATATTGCGAACCTGCGCCGTCAGATTCGAACCCATCGAGTTCACTGACTCGGTCAGATCCTTCCAGGTCCCCGCAATTCCGCGGACGTCCGCCTGCCCTCCCAGTTTGCCTTCGGTGCCTACTTCGCGCGCCACGCGCGTGACTTCGCTGGCGAAGGCGTTGAGCTGATCCACCATCGTATTGATCGTGTTCTTCAGCTCCAGGATCTCGCCGCGCGCGTCCACAGTGATTTTGGTAGTGAGATCGCCCTTGGCCACGGCCGTGGTAACGCCGGCGATGTTGCGAACCTGATTGGTGAGATTCGATGCCATCGAATTGACTGAGTCGGTCAAATCCTTCCAGGTGCCCGCGACTCCGCGTACATCCGCCTGCCCGCCCAGCTTGCCTTCGGTGCCCACTTCGCGCGCCACGCGAGTCACTTCGCTGGCGAAGGAGCTAAGCTGATCCACCATCGTGTTAATGGTGTTCTTCAGCTCCAGAATTTCGCCGCGCGCGTCCACCGTAATCTTGCGCGACAAATCGCCCTTGGCCACGGCCGTGGTCACTTCCGCGATATTACGCACCTGATTGGTCAGGTTCGACGCCATCCAGTTGACTGACTCGGTAAGGTCGCGCCAAGTTCCGGCGACTCCGCGAACGTCGGCCTGCCCTCCCAGCCGGCCTTCGGTGCCCACCTCGCGCGCCACGCGAGTCACTTCGCTGGCGAAGCCGTTGAGCTGGTCCACCATCGTGTTAATGGTATTTTTCAACTCCAGAATTTCGCCGCGTACGTCCACGGTGATTTTGCGCGACAGGTCTCCCTTGGCGACGGCCGTCGTCACCTCGGCGATGTTCCGAACCTGCGCCGTCAGATTCGAGCCCATGGAGTTCACTGACTCGGTAAGATCGCGCCACGTTCCCGCGACGCCCTTGACGTCGGCTTGACCGCCGAGTTTGCCTTCCGTGCCCACCTCGCGAGCGACGCGCGTCACTTCGCTGGCGAAGGAGCTGAGCTGGTCCACCATCGTATTGATCGTGTTCTTCAGCTCCAGAATCTCGCCGCGCACTTCCACGGTGATGGTGCGGGACAAATCGCCCTTCGCTACCGCCGTGGTTACCTCCGCGATATTGCGCACCTGATTGGTCAGGTTCGACGCCATGGAGTTTACGGAATCGGTCAGATCCTTCCACACGCCGCCGACGCCCTTGACCACCGCCTGTCCGCCCAGCTTGCCTTCCGTACCCACTTCGCGAGCCACGCGCGTCACCTCGCTCGCAAACGAGCTGAGCTGGTCCACCATCGTGTTGATGGTGTTCTTCAGCTCCAGAATCTCGCCGCGAACGTCCACCGTGATCTTGCGGGAAAGATCGCCATTGGCGACCGCCGTGGTCACCTCGGCAATATTGCGCACCTGCGCCGTGAGATTGCCGGCCATGGAATTGACGGAATCCGTGAGATCTTTCCACACGCCGCCGACGCCCTTCACCTCCGCCTGGCCGCCCAATTCGCCCTCGGTGCCCACTTCGCGCGCCACGCGAGTCACTTCGCTCGCGAACGCGTTGAGCTGATCCACCATCGTGTTGATGGTATTTTTCAGCTCCAGAATCTCGCCACGGACATCCACGGTGATTTTGCGGGACAGATCGCCGTTGGCGACCGCCGTGGTCACCTCGGCGATATTGCGCACCTGCGCGGTCAGGTTCCCGGCCATCGAATTGACGGAATCCGTGAGATCCTTCCACACGCCGCCGACGCCCTTCACTTCGCGCCTGGCCGCCCAATTCGCCCTCGGTACCCACCTCGCGCGCCACGCGAGTCACTTCGCTGGCGAAGGAGCTGAGCTGATCCACCATGGTGTTGATCGTGATCTTCAGCTCCAGAATTTCTCCGCGCACGTCAACCGTGATTTTGCGGGAAAGATCGCCGTTGGCGACCGCCGTAGTCACCTCCGCAATGTTGCGCACCTGCGCCGTGAGATTCCCGGCCATGAAGTTGACCGAATCCGTGAGATCCTTCCAAACGCCGCCGACGCCCTTCACCACCGCCTGTCCGCCGAGTTTGCCGTCGGTGCCCACCTCGCGCGCCACGCGAGTCACTTCGCTCGCAAAGGAGCTGAGCTGATCCACCATGGTGTTGAAGGTGTTTTTGAGCTCCAGGATTTCGCCGCGCACTTCCACGGTAATGGTACGGGACAGATCGCCCTTGGCCACCGCGGTGGTCACTTCGGCGATGTTGCGGACTTGCGAAGTCAGATTCGACGCCATCGAGTTGACCGAATCCGTGAGATCCTTCCAGGTTCCCGCCACTCCCGTGACCACCGCCTGGCCGCCCAATTTGCCTTCGGTGCCGACTTCGCGAGCGACACGGGTAACTTCGCTAGCGAAAGAACTAAGTTGGTCCACCATCGTGTTCATGGTATTTTTCAGCTCCAGGATTTCGCCCTGGACGCTCACCGTGATCTTTCGCGACAGGTCTCCGCGGGCGACGGCCGTGGTCACCTCGGCAATGTTGCGAACCTGGTTGGTCAGGTTCGAGGCCATGGAATTAACCGAGTCCGTCAGGTCTTTCCAGGTCCCCGCAACGCCGGTCACTACCGCCTGTCCGCCCAGCTTGCCTTCGGTGCCAACCTCGCGCGCCACTCGAGTCACTTCGCTCGAGAAGGAGTTCAATTGATCCACCATCGTGTTGACGACTCGGGCGGTGCGGATGAACTCGCCTTGGAGCGGACGGCCCTCGACTTCGAGCGACATCTTCTGGGAAAGATCTCCCTGCGCCACCGCGCCGATCACGCGGGCGATTTCTGTCGAGGGCTGAACCAGGTCGGAGATGAGACTGTTGACGGACTCGACACAAGAGGCCCACTGCCCGGAACCCGCGGCGAGCGAGGCCCGCTGCCCGATCCGGCCTTCCTTGCCGACCGCCGTGCTGATCCGCGAGAGCTCATTGGCCATGTTTTCATTGAGCTCGAAAATATCGTTCAGGACGTCGGCGATCTTGCCCGCCAGCCCGATTTGATTTACGGGCATGCGGACCGAGAAGTCCCCTTTCTTGAAGGCGATCAAGGTGGCCAATACCTGATTCGCATCTAGAATTTCGGCAATCGGAACTTCTCTCATCTATTTCCCTCCCGGGAGCGCTAGGAAGGCTCGGTCTTGCACTTCAATAGCCGTTTCAGAAAACAGTCGATCCGAAGTCAGATGGGATGGGACGCGACGCCGGATCGGCGCGGCGGGAAAACCCCGCCGCGCCGATCCCTCCGTCCTCCGATGTTCTTTTATTTAGCCTGAGCTAAGGCGCAGTCACGCGGCTCGATCTCTCCGGCTCGGGACGCGCCGGTCGGTGAACGCCCGTGCGGCGCGACGAGCTCGCATCAACCGGATCCGAATCGCGGTTTCCGTGACCCCGTTGTGACGAGCGATCTCTTGGGTTGTGACTCCCTGCATTTGCAGTTCAAGCAATTGGCGCTCGCGTGGCCGGCAGAACTCCAGAATGCGGGCAACGTCAATGGCAGCCATATCGATTCTCACCCTGCTATACAGCTCAGGCAAGGGTTGATGGAAACGCTCTTCTCTCTTCAGCACCCTGCGGTATATGTTCAGGGCGATGGTATTCACCCAGGTGAGCAGCATCTCCTCATTGCGAAGTTGATTCAGCCGCTTCCCCACCCCCGGACCCACGCGGCTTGAGCGGCTTCCTGGGCGCGATCCTCCCTGCACCCCTGGAAATCAGAAACCGAATGGTCCGTTCAAATCCCGCCTGATACGCCTGCCCGTATGCGCTCCCGGTCATTTGGCGGATATATTGCACATCTCGGGCCAGAGTTTAAGTTGTTGACGATACATAGGATCTTGTCTCCGCGCGGTGCAACTCCTGCATCCGAGTGCAGCTTCTGTTTCACGATGCCGCATTTGCACGAATCTCCGGCTAGCCTGTGCAGCTTTTGCGTCAGGCCAGTAAAATCTACAGGTTGGAGATCGGAGCAATCCCCATTTCCTGCACCGAGATCTGCCGCCAGGGGTTTCGAATTCCATGTGTCGACAGGGTGTCGATCAGGCGTTGCGGATCGCCAAGATCGCTCCATCCAACGTCCCCCAGGTTCAAGACGCTAAGCCGCGGGTTGCCCGAGGACAAGACCAGCTTTGAGAAGTCGGCCGAGGGTATGGAATCGTAAACGGACTCGATCGCCTCGGCGTCTGTTGACTCGCCGGACAGCATTGGTTCAAAAGCGTGATAGAGGCCGGGAGCGGTCTCCTCAATCAGGCCGAGAAAAGCGCGCAACTGCCCCACCATCACGAAGGTGTTCCAGAGGCAGCCGCGACTCAGCAGGCTGTGGGCGACTTCGAGCGAAGGTTTCTCCCAGAATCGTTCCACCGGCATAAGCCGCCGGTTCCCGCGTCCCTCGATCGCGGCCGCCGGCTCGATGTAGCCAAAAGTCGTGTCCGGGTATCCGCGCTTCCGCCCCCAGCAGAATCACCGAGCTCGAATTCGACTCCGCGGCTTCGAAGGCAGCGCGCACACCTTTGATGAATCTTCTCTCCCGGGAGTAATAATGATCCGACGGAAAGAAGCCCACCACAGCGTGGCCGTCCAACCCTTGGCCAGTGAGCTGAATCAATCGCGCCAGGCTCGAAAGAATCGCAGGAAGGGTCCCGCGATTGCCTTGCTGCACGATCATTCGCGAAGGCGGAATTTGCGCGAGACCATCGGCGTAAAAGCGTTCGTGCCGGCGCGTTAGAACGTACAGTGTTTGGCCGGACGGAACGGCCTTGGCGATTCTCAATTGGGTTTGCTCCAACAGCGTCTTCTTTCCTCCTAGCAAAGGACAGAACTGTTTGGGCCGGTCGTCCCCCGCAATCAGACGAGTCAGCGGACGGAGCCGTTCGCCGTCGCCTCCCGCCAGGATCACACTCCAGTGACGACGCCAATTCAAACTTTGCATTCCTTCTCCTTGCTGTTAAGCGTTCCCAGAACTCGTGCAACTGAGGTACCAGAGGGGCAACGGTACGAACACGCAGTTCCGGCCAGAGGGGTACATGCCCGTATGGCCTAAAGACCTACTAGCGCGGATATGCATTTCGTGGGATATTGGCTCTCAAATGCCTAGAGACGAGAAGATGTCGACGGCAACGGTGCTGGTGGTGGACGACGATCCGCAGGAGCGCTCCGACCTCTCCGAGATCATCGCCTCTCTCGGCTATGCCGTGGAGACGGCGATTGACGGAGAGGATGCGCTCGCTAAGATCGGCGCGAAACCAATTGCAGCGATCCTGACCGACTTGATGATGCCGCGCATGGATGGCTTCCAACTGCTGCGTTCTCTCATGGACCGGGGCGAGTTGACGCCGGCTATCGTTCTTACCGGATTCGACGATATCTCGCAGGCCGTGTCGATTGTTCATGAGCTTCGGGCTTTCTGGTTCCTCGGAAAACCGGCGCAGCGGGAGGTGCTCGGCGTTCTTCTTGCCCGCGCCATCGAGCACGGCAACCTGGTCAAGGAAACGGAGCGGTTGCAGCGGCAACTGAGCCACCAAGGCGTGCTCGGCGATCTGGTGGGCTCCTCCGAGCCTATGCAGCGCGTGTATGCATTGATCCAGCGCGTCGCGCCCACGCACGCCTCGGTGTTGATCACCGGGGAAAGCGGAACCGGCAAGGAAATGATTGCCCGGACCGTTCATCGCCTGAGCCTCCGGGCAGGCGGCCCGTTTGTCGCCATCAATTGCGCCGCATTGCCCAGCGAACTGATCGAGAGCGAACTGTTCGGGCATGAAAAGGGCTCTTTCACCGGCGCAGTCAACCGGCATCTGGGCTGTTTCGAACAAGCCAACGGCGGAACGCTGCTTCTTGACGAGATCGGGGAGATGCCGCTGCTGATGCAAGCCCGGTTACTCCGCGTTCTGGAGGAATCGAGTGTGCGCCGCTTGGGAGGCACGGCGGAGATTCCGGTCAACGTTCGCATCCTGGCCGCCACGAACCGGAACCCGGAAACGGCGATTGAGCGCAAGACGCTGCGTGAGGACTTATTTTACCGCTTGAATGTTTTCCGCATACACGCTCCGCCCTTGCGCGAGAGAAAGGACGACATTCCCCAGCTCTCGAAAACCATCGTCGGAGACTTGAACCGCAAACATGAGTGCAGCGTGAAGAGCCTTCATCCAGGAACGCTGGAGCGCTTGTCGGCGCACTCCTGGCCCGGAAACGTTCGCGAATTGCGCAACGTTCTGGAATGGGCGGTCATCACCGCGCATTCGGATGCGATCATGCCTGCTCACCTGCCCAAGATGCTGGGGATTTCAACTCCCGTGACGGATTCCGCGGCCGCGAATGGCGCGGGCATACACTTTGAGCCGGGCCGCGCTCTTGAGGAGATCGAGAGAGAGTACATTCTGGCGACGCTCAGGAGCGTCAACAACGACCGCAAGCGGGCCGCGCAGGTTCTTGGCGTCAGCTTGCGGACTCTCTGTAGCCGGCTTGCGGAGATAAAAGTCCGGGGCCAGGGCCACGCTGCGACCGCGAAATGAAAGACGGCTCGCGCGACCGGCCCACCGTCGTTCTCGACGCAGTTTTCAACGCGGATAAAAGCGGCGCTTCGCAGAGGTCGCGCCACCGGCTTCTGACCGCGGCGGAGTTCTGTGTTCACGGAGCCGCTGGAGTGAGCCAGGCAATGGAAGCGGCGGCGGCGTACCAGCCCGACGTCGTCCTTCTCGACTGGAATGATGCCGAGCTCTGCCGCAGGCTCAAGGCCGGGCCCGGGACCGTTCCGCTCATAGTGCAGTTGATCTCCTCTCCCAGGACCGCAACAGACCTGCCCCGTTTCGGAGCGGACTTGTGCCTCCCCAGGAGTCTTGCGCCCGCATTCCTGGTGGAGGCGCTAAGAAACCTGCTCCGAATGCGCAACGCCGAGCTGGAACTGGAACGCTCACGCTTGGAATTGGTCGATTTTTCCAGGCAGATTGCCCATGACATCGAAGGGCCTCTTCGAGGTGTGGTCACATTCGCGGAATTAATCGGACGGGTGCACCCGCTCGCCGAGAACGAACGCACGTACCTGGGGCATGTTCTCTCCAACGCGGATCAGGTGCGGAGGCTGGCGCGCCGCTTCCTGAGCTACGCCGAGGCGAAGCGCCAGCCGCCCTGCCTTACTGCGGTTCCTCTTCGCGGAGTGATCGCTGCTACCTTCCACGCTTTGCGCGAGCGGATCAAAGAATCGTCCGCCGACCTTAATGTTCTGGATCCGCTGCCAAAAGTCCTCGGCGACTTCTCGGCGCTGCAACAGCTGATTCACAGTCTGGTGAGCAACGCCATCAATTATCGTCGTCCCAATGCCGGCCTCTCCATTACGATCGGCGCGAAGCCGGGCAGAAGCGGCGAATGTCTGATTTTCGTCTCGGACAACGGCATCGGCATCCCGCAGCAATACCACGAATCCATCTTTGCGCCGTTCAAACGATTACATGGCCTGGAAATCCCCGGCGCCGGCATGGGACTTGCCATCTGCAAGCACATCGTCGAGGCGCACGGCGGACGGATATGGGTGGAGTCGGAGGCAGGCTGCGGAGCTTCTTTCCTGTTTACGCTTCGAGTGCCCGCCGCAACGGTATAGCGAAAGCAAACCGAAGCTCCTCTAAAGCGGGTCGCGCCCCTGAATGACCCGGTTAATTACGAAGGCAGTAGTTCTTACAACCAGGGGTCGAAAAAAACTCCGCATCCTGAATCTGCAATGCTCATGCAGGCAATGAGTTAGGCCTCTTGGCATGGGACTTGCACTTTGTTTGATGGAGGGCGCGATGAAGCTTACGCTGTTGACGGCGGCTGCGCTGGTGGGGGCGTCCTTTGCTCCCGCCCAGAATCAGCCCGCGCAAAATCAAAGGGACGCATCCGCGCCCATCTATCACGTGACGGTGATTGAACGCACGATTAAGGCGGTGAATTATTTTTACCGCTCTGGACCGACCCAGATCGACTTCCGCGGTACCGTCCTGATGCCCGCGGGCAAAGGCACCGCGACCGTGGAATCCCGCCAGGGCCGCACCGAAATCGACGCCAACCTTGAACACTTCAACCAGTCGCAGCAGTATGGCCGCGAATACTTGACCTACGTGCTGTGGGCCATCACACCGGAGGGGCGGCCGCACAACCTGGGCGAGATTATTCCCGATCATTCCAACCACGGCCACATTCGCGTGACGACGGATCTGCAAACCTTCGCCATGATCGTGACCGCGGAGCCGTATTCGGCGGTGCGGCAGCCCAGCGACGTGGTGGTCCTCGAAAACCAGCTCCGGCCCGATACGGAGGGCAGCACTGAAACGGTCAACGCGAAGTACGAGCTGTTGCCCCGCGGCCAGTACACCTGGCACATTAACGACAACCTGTCGGCGGAATTGGCCAACGCGCCCAAGGTTTCCGAACGTGAGTTCGAAACGCTGACCGAACTGTATCAAGCCGAGAATGCGGTTGGCGTCGCCGGGTCGGTGGGCGCCCAGCGGTATGCGCCGGAAACGCTGGCTCGGGCCCAGCAGTTGCTGCAAGAGGCGCAGCAGATGCACGCGTCCAAGGCCGAATCGCACCGCGTGATTGAGATCGCTCGCCAAGCCTCTCAGACTGCCGAAGACGCGCGCCTGATTGCGGTGCAGCGCGAGCAGCAGGATAATCTGAACGCGGCGCGGACCGACGCGGCCAATGCTCGCCAACAAGCTGCCGCGGCGCAGATTTCCGCCGAACAGGCCGTCCAACAAGCCAAGGCAGAAAGCGACGCGCAGGTGCGGCAGGCAAGGCAGGAAGCCGACGCCGCCATCCAGCGCGCCAACGCGCTACAACAGCAGGCGGAGAGCGATCGCGCGGCCTTGGCGCAAGCCCAGAGCGATGTTGCCGCGGCTCGCTTTCGAGCGCAGCAGGCAGAGATCGCGGCCGTGCAGGCGCAGGCCCAGGCTCGTCCCGATCCCGGCCGCATGTCGGCGCTGCGTGTGCGCCTGCTTGAGAATTTAAACGGCGCCTTCCCCGCCACCGACACTCCGCGCGGGCTGGTGGTGACTCTTCCCGATGCGGACTTCAGCGGCGACGCCGTGCGCGGCGCGACGGCCGATAGGATCGCACGCGTCTCCGCCATCGTCGCCGCCCAGCCCGGATTGCGCGTCAGCGTCGAGGGCTATAGCGATAGCGCGGCCAAGCAGGCGCTGTCGGAGAACCGCGCCAGCGCGGTGCGCCGCGTCCTGACAAATAACGGGCTCCCCACCGCCGTGGTTTCCTCACGCGGCTTGGGAGATTCGCGGCCTGTTGGGCCTCCGGGACAGGAAGAAAACTCGCGCGTGGAGATTGTGATCTCCGGCGATCCCATTGGCACGGTACCCTTTTGGGATCACACCTATTCATTAACCCGCTAGGCTTCATGAACCCGCTAGCCCGCAAAGGGTGCGGCGGCACCCTCACTTCAGCCAAGCAACAATGCCCGCCGCGCTCCGTTTTGCGGGCTGTTACTGAGGAGACAGGGGGGCATCATGCACAAACAATCCGAAATCGAAGAGAGAATACTGGGCCTGATTATGGGCATCGGCATTGGAACTATCATCGGCTTCCTTCTGCGCGCCTCGGAGCGCCTGGGCAATTCCGGCCGGACCGCGCAGGCCCGTCCCCTGCCCTGATTGCGCTACTTTTGGATGTGACCCCCAGGGACGTGACCCTTGATCAAGCGGCCGCGCTTCCGCTCCATTCGCATACGCCTATCGGGTGGGGGCGTGCGGTGCTCGCCGATCCAATTGCTTTGCTGGCGGATCATGTCTTCCTTGAGAAAAAGGCCGCCAACAACGCGATGGAGCTGATGACGCACTGGCCGAGCGACTGGGTGCCGGGTTGGGTAGAGGCCATGACGGGCGTGGCGCGCGACGAGGCTGCGCACCTGGCGCAAGTCATCCGGCTGCTGATCCGGCGCGGAGGAAGGCTGGAGCGCATCCACAAGAATCCGTATGCCAACGCGTTGCGCCTGCTGGTGCGAAAAGGCGCGGCGGCGGAAATCGTGGACCGGCTGTTTGTGTCGGCGCTGATCGAAGTCCGGTCGTGTGAGCGCTTCGCTGTGCTGGCTGCCGCCTCCGATGACCCGGAGCTGGCGGCTTTCTACAAAGCGCTGTTCGCCTCCGAGATGGGGCACTACAAGTTGTTCTTGCGACTGGCGCACAAGATCGGACCGAAGGCGGCGGTGGACGCGCGGTGGGAAGAGATGCTGGCGGCGGAGGCTCGAATTTTGGCCGAGCAGCCGCCCGGGCCGCGGATTCATTCGGGACACGGCCGGCTGGGCGCCGGATGAAGATCGTCATCATCTCCGACCTCCACGGAAATCTGGAGGCGCTCCGCGCCCTGCCGGAGAAGTACGACCAGCTTTGGGTGCTCGGGGATTTGGTGAACTATGGACCCGATCCCGCCGCAGTTGTGGAATTCGTGAGAGCAAAGGCGAGCGTGATGGTGATGGGAAATCACGACCACGCGCTCGGATTCGCAATGGACCCTCGCTGTTCGCCTGCGTTTCGGGAAATGGCAGAAGCGATGATGCAGTTTACGAGTTCGGTGCTCTCCGATTCCCAGAAACAGTTCCTGCGGGATCTGCCTCTGATCGACGAGCGTGAAATCGAAGGCGTGCGCTTCATTCTGTGCCACGCGGTTCCTTCCGATCCCTTATTCGCATATTGCTTGCCCGACTCGGACCAGTGGATCAAGGAAGTCGAACTGGTGAATTCCAATGTTCTGCTGGTTGGCCACACGCATCTTCCCTTCATGAGGCAGATCGGAATGAAAAAGGTGGTGAATCCTGGAAGCCTCGGCCAGCCCAAGACGGGCCGGGCCGCCGCTTGTTACGCGGTCTGCGACGGAGGAGCGATCGAGCTTCGGTCCTTTGATTATCCGTTCGAGGAGACGATACGCAAAATCGACGCGTTGCCGATAGCGGCTGAAATTAAGAGTGGCCTGGCGGCCGTCCTTCGCAATGGCGGGTTGCCCCGATAACATGTTCACGATCGACTCTAAAACCGCGCCAACGGATGCTCCACTCCAGCAGGCTCTCGAACTTGGATCGGAAGTTGTGGATCGGTACGGCCTGTCGTCACTTCGGGCTCTTCTCGCTTCCTGCTGGTCGGCTCAGGCGCAGCAGGGTATCACGGTCGCCATTGTTGGGCGATTCAAAGCGGGCAAAAGCAGCTTCCTCAATCACTTTCTCGGTCGATCCATACTCCCCGTCGGGGTCGTCCCCGTAACGACAGTAATCACTGAGATTCGATTTGGTCCCGTGGAGAAGGCCGAGGTTCATTTCCTGGACGGACAGCCGAAAGAGCTATCGGTGGATGAGATCGGATCGTATGTTTCGGAGCGCGAAAATCCTTCGAACCGCAAACGCGCGGCCGCCATCCAGGTGGAATTACCATCGCTCGTCGATTTTCGGGGTTTGACATTCGTCGACACCCCCGGTTTGGAAAGCGTTCTGGCGCACGATACCGATGCTTCCCTGCGCTGGCTGCCCAATGTGGGATTAGCTCTGGTTGCGGTGAGCGTCGACCCGCCGCTTTCTCAACACGACGTCGAGCTGCTAAGGAAGCTGCATCAATACACGCCGAACGTCTCGATTCTTCTGACCAAGGTGGATCTTCTCGACGCTGCAGAGCGTTCGGAGGTTCTTGAATTCGTTCAAATCCAACTGGCCAAGAGTTTCGACCCGCCGCCCGAGGTGCTGTCGTATTCGGTGCGGCCGGGATTCGAGGATTTGAAATCCCGGCTGGAACAAAACCTGATCCGGCGGACCCTGTCCGAGTTCGGAGCGCAGCGCCGCGCGATCATGGCGCGCAAGATCGGCACACTCCTCAAAGAGTGCGCCGAGTTCGTGACGCTGAGCCTCAAATCGGCCGAGTCGCTGGACTCAGAACGGGCGGCATTCAAGTATCAGGTGGTCGGCGAAAAGCGCGTGATCGAGGATGTCAAAAGCGAGTTGCAGCTCATCGTACGGCATGCGTCCGCTGGTGCTCGCGCCACCATCGCCAGCGTGCTGGAGCAGCACCAGCGCGAAGTTGAGGATCGTTTGCTTGCCGGCCTCCAGTCCCAATTTCCCGCATGGACCCAAAGCCTGGCGGTTCTCCTCAGTTCCTTCCAAAGCTGGCTGGATGATTCCCTATCGCGTGAATTGACTCAAGTCTCGAATGCCGAGCGCTCGAAGCTGATCGAGCCGCTTCAAGGGACTGCCACACAGGTGTTGCGGTACCTTCAGGAATTCCGTGACCGGCTCTCCGACCGAACGTCGCGCGCCTTTGGTGTTCCGCTGCGCACCACTGAAGTCGACATAGAGATTCGGGAACCCCGGACGCCCGATGTTAGCGTGGGCCGGGTCTTCGACCGCAATTGGGAACTGCTTTCGCCGATCTTGCCGGTCGCCCTGATCAAGCCGCTGGTGAGGCGCCATTTTGCAGGACAGATTCCATATATCGTCTACAAGAACATTTCCCGGCTGGCGTCCCAGTGGGAGGAAAGCATCAGCGCCGCTTTACTGAACATGGCAAAGGAAGCGGAGCACCGGCTCGACGAGCTGATGGGAACGGTTGAGAGACTCATTGACAGGGCCAACATTGACGGGGTGCCTGCGATCCAGCAGGACCTCGACCGTATCGCATCCGCACGAACCGCGATTGCCGCGCCCGCGGCCTCAAAACTCTAAGCGCGCCTGCATCGCTATCATCCGCGGCGAGCTGTCCCCACCCAATCCAACTCCCAGCAATCCTGTTGGCGGAGATGTCGTGTAGGTCAGCGCGCCGAAACCGGTCTGGGTGGATGGCTTCCCCGGGATCCCCGCGTACACATTCGTTGGTAGCGCGAAGTTGGGATGATTGAACAGATTGAAAAATTGCCCGTCGATGCGCAGCTTCACGCGTTCGCCCAAAGCGAACCACCTTGTAATATAGAGGTCGCTCCAGATGAAATCCGGCCCCCGCAGGGCGTTCCGCCCCAGGTTCCCGAATTGGCAATTCTGAACCGAGTCTGCTCCCGCGCAAGCTCCCGTCGCCGGATCCACCGCTGACACGAACGCGTTCGGGTTCAACCACTGAATGGTTCCCGCTTGCGTGACTCCGGGAACGGATGCGTGATCGTACAACGGCACGCCGGGCACAACGCTCGCGAACTGCGGCCCGCTTCCCTGAACGATTCCGTTCCCGCCGGCCGAGTACGGCGTGCTCAGCACGGAGAACGGCAAGCCGCTATGCCAGAACGCCGTCCCCGATACCTGCCATCCCTTGAGAGCGGCGCCCAAAATCCGCTCCCGCGCCTTGAACGGCAATTGGTAGACGTAGTTCGCCGTCAGGTTGTCGCGCACGTCGTAATCGCAGGGACCATACTGCCGGTTCAACTCTCCCGGCAGCGGCGACAGAACCGCGCCCGCCGAGAACGGAAGGAAGCCGCCGTTCGAGACTTCGTCCATGCAATGGCTCCAGGTGTAATTGGCCTGGAGCTGGAGCCCGTGTCCCATGCGCTTCTGCGCCGTCAGTTGCAGCGCGTTGTAGTGGCTGTTCGCGCCCGTGCTCAACTGCGTCACCGCTCCGAATCGGGGGTCCACAGGCTGGCCGTTGGGAAACGGGGCGAAGCAGCCGGCGCATACGGTCTGATATCCGTTGACCTCGGTGGTGTACGGCTGATTCACCGCTCGCGTGCCCACGTACTGCGCGCGCAGGTTGACCGAATTGCCCACCTGCCGCTCCACCGCAAAGCTCCATTGCATGAAGTAGGGAGCCCGAAGCTTACCGTCCGGCACGGCCGTGATCGACACCGGCGGCAGGCAAGCGTTCGGATTCGCTAAGGGAGACGCGCACGATAGTTCCCCTTGCGCGAATCCATTTAGGAATTTCTGGTTCGCGGCAGCGGTTGCATCGATCGCGCTATTCGGCACGCCGGGCGCGATCGCCGTTCCCCCGGCCGTACCCAGCAGCCCGCCCTGAAACGTATTGACGTAGGGCGGATTCGCGCCGGCCAAGTCGGCGACGCTCCCCGGCAATAGATCGCTGAACAAACCGAAGCCGCTCCGCAGCACCGTGTTCGGCGCGACCTGCCAGGCAACGCCCGTGCGTGGTTGCAGAATCGCCAGCGGCGTGGATTGCGAATAAATTGCCGAGGTGCGTCTGGATCAGATCGCTGAGCGGTTGATTCACGTCGTGGGAGATGGAATCAAACGACCCGGCCAGCCGCGCAATGGCGTCATGCGGATTCAGCGGATTTGAGTTGAAAGTGTCGCGCAGACCAAACGTCCAGGTCGAGCTTCGATGTCACTCTCCACGTGTCCTGCGCGTAGAAATCCAGATTCAGAAAGCGAAAGGGCTGCGAGTCGGCCAAGGGATACGTGGCCGTCGCAGTCGAGGCCACTCCGTAAATGAACTCGGGCAGGTCCGTGTACGTCACGGTCGGAACCGTGCCCTCGCCAAAATCGTAATCGTTCAACCGGAAGATCCTGCTGTTCGCTCCAAAGCGAAATTCGTGAGCCCCGCGGCTCCACGCCAGGTTGTCGTTGATGAAGAATCGGGCCGCCCGCCGCCCCTGCACCCAGGTGTTGTCCAACCCTCCCAACGGCGTGAACGGAGCGTTCGCCCCGATGCCTTGGAGCACGATCGGTAACGCCGCCAGGGTCTGCTGTAAATTCTGCGGGCCGAACAAACTCTGAGTACCAGGAGAACGCCGGATTAAAGTAGTTGACCAGATGGGGTGAAAAGATATGCGTGTAGCCCGCGGCGAACGAATAGAGGGGCTGCGAGGAGACCGCGTTGAACACGGGATTGATGGGATCGGTATAGGCATCCGCCGCTCCGCTGTCGGACTGAAACCGGAACCACGCTATGTTATTCGGATCTATGTTGTCGTCGACGCGGCCCGTTTGCACCTGCTCATGATCGTCACTCGAATGCGAAATGCTCTGCCGGTTCGCGCAACCGTTTCCATTGGGAGGATTTCCCGCCGCCGCGCTCCCGTCGCTATTGAACGGACAACCCTGAATGGCGAGAGGCGTCCCGGAAGTGTTCTTGTACAGCGAAAACATCTTTTGATAAAAGTGCACCAGCTGCGGCTCCGGTTGATAATTTGAACCCGTGATCGAATCCTTCCCGCCGAGGGGAAGCTGCCCGAGCACGTAGCTCTGAAAGGCCGGAGTCGGAACCGTGGCCGGCGTCACGATGGGCAGCGCGATGCGCACCCACTCGGAATCGAAAAAGAAGAAGAGCTTGTCGTGCCGGATGGGGCCTCCCAGGCTGCCTCCGAAGTGGTTCACTGTCGATCTCGGCTTGTGATTGCCGGCGGTCGCGTTCGTAAAGAAATCCGCGGCGTTGAACTTTGAGCCGTTCCAAAGCTCGTACAGGTTCCCGTGAAACCGGTTGGTCCCGGACTTGGTCACGTAGTTCACCTGAGCAGCGCCGTAGCGGCCCTGATCCACCGCATAGGAAAGCGTGTTGACGGTCACCTCCGCGATCGAATTCAATCCAAGGACCAGATTCGTCGCCAGGCCGCTGTTCAGGTTGGTCAGGGGATCGTTGGTCTCCAACCCATCCACGATGTAGCCGTTCGCCAGCGCCGGCAACCCGTTGAACTCCACGTTGCCGTATCCGTTGGTCCCTCCGACGAAGTCGTTGCCGCTGCCGGCGGTGTTGATCAACGCCCCTGCCGCGAATTGCAACGGATAAGTCAAATCGCCTCCCGGATTGGGGAGGTCCTCCAGCGTCTTGGCGTTCATGGTCGTCGAGGTATTCGGATTCTCGGTGTTCACCAGCGGCGCATCGCCGTTCACCAGCACGTCTTGCTTTGCCGCTGCCACCACCAGCGTGAAGTTCACCGTTTGGGTTTGCCCCAGACCCGCCGTCACCGAGTCCTGCTGTTGTGTCGCGAATCCGTCCGCCTCAACGCTCACGCGGTAGACGCCAGGCTGGAGCTGCGGAAAAGTGAACCGCCCCGCTGGGTCTGTCTTCACGCTCCGCTTCAAGCCGTTTTCGGTATTCCTAACTGTCACTACGGCATCTGGAACTCCCGCCTTGCTTTGATCCAGGACGACTCCGGCGATAGCACTGGTGGTTTCTCCCTGCCCGGAGGCCAAAGCCGGCAGGAGGCACAAGCCAAACAGATATTTAGCCATGACTAAATCAGGATAGCATCACGACGCGCAGGCTGTCTGCTGCTTGCTATATTTGAGGCAGGTGTCTCCTAAAACATCGGAAGCGGTCGACGATTACCTGAAGGCCATCCTCGGCCTGGGGGGCGCCGATGAGCAGCGCGTTACCAGCAACGCCTTGGCCGC
>CAVXWB010000008.1:0-22369 GCA_963765185.1 Bryobacterales bacterium | reverse complement strand
TTATGTTCTGGCGGCCGCGACAACTTCTCGTATTGGCGGCTTGCGACAGGCAGATCACCTGGTCGATGCCGACCGCTTCGAACTCCCTCAACTGCGCGCGCAGCCGCTCCGGCGTGCCGACGCAATCCTGCGTGCGGCCTTCCGGCGTTGAGCGAACTCCTTGGGATGGTTCTTGAACTCGTCCCAGATGTCGCTGACGCCCGGCTCATGCTCGCCGAAGAAGCTGTAGTGGCCCAGCCCGTAGATGAAGAAGCCGTAGGCCTCCGTGCCGATCTGCTCCATCTTGGCCGCGTCGCGGTCGCACAGGAACGGGCAGGCGATGGCGAAGTTGGGATTCACGGCGTAGCCCAGCGGCTCGCACTCTTTTTCGAAGGTGGTGTAGTAATCGGCGACCCATTGCCGGGCCTGTTCCGGCCCGACGAAGGAGAACGTCAGCGCGCCCAGCCCCAGCCGCGCGGCCTGCAGAATCGAGGTGCGGTTGGAGCACGCCAGCCACATGGGCGGATGCGGCTTCTGCAGCGGCTTGGGCACCACGTTGCGCGCCGGCATCTTGACGTATTTGCCGTCCATGCCCGGGAACGGCTGCTGCGTGAGCATCTCCACCACGGCCCGCGCGCCCTCCACCATCATGGCCTTCTTCTCGTCCTGCGGAACGGCGAAGCCGCCCAGCTCGGTTTCCGACGCGCCCGCGCCGATGCCGTAGTCGACGCGGCCGTCGCTGATCAGATCGAGCGTCGCGATGCGCTCGGCCACGCGCGCGGGATGGTTGATATGCGGAGGCATCTGCACGATGCCGTGCCCGATGCGCACGTTCTTGGTGCGCTGGCTGACCGCGGCCAGAAAACTTCGGGAGCGGAGGAGTGGGCGTACTCTTCCAGAAAATGATGCTCGGTGGCCCAGACGTAGTCGAAGCCCAGCCTTATCGGCCAGCTCGGACTTGATCGAGCGCGTTCTTGATCAGTTTGTGTTCGCTCTCTTGCGGCCCAGGGGCGCGGCAATTGAAGCTCGTAGAAACATCCAAATTTCATTGCTTTCTATAACTCCTTATAAGCGCAAAGGGTGCGGCGCGCACCCCGAATCAATCCTGGAGCCGATCGCGCCGCACTCCGTCTTGCGCGACTTCCTCAGTAGCGCAAAGGGTGCGGCGCGCACCCCGAATCAACCCTGGAGCCGATCGCGCCGCACTCCGTTTTGCGCGAGTTCCTCAGCAGTCCTGGCCTGCCGAAACTAACATGCGGGAGAGGGAAGTGTCAAGGTCGGCCCCATGTTAGAATAGACTTACCGCGCGCGACAGCCACAAGCACAACGCTGCTCCGATTTAAACCGGAAGGAAATCGAGTGGAAGTTCAAGAGTTATCTTGCATCGCCCGGTGCATCGACCATACTCTGCTGCGCCCCGATGCCACCGCGGCCGACATCCGCAATCTCTGTGCGGAAGCGCGCCAGTACGGCTTCGCCAGCGTGTGCGTGAATCCGTATTGGGTTCCGCTGGCCGCCGCGGAGCTGGCCGGATCTCCGGTCAAGGTCTGCACCGTGGTGGGGTTTCCGCTCGGCGCCAGCGCGACTGAAATTAAGGTCGCCGAGACCGAGGATGCCGTCCGCGCGGGCGCGCAGGAAATCGACATGGTCCTGAATATCGGCGAGCTGCGCGGCGGCAATTACGATGCCGTCCGCGGCGATATCCAGGCCGTGGTGACGGCCGCGCACCGTGGCGGCGCGATCGTGAAGGTGATTCTCGAAACCGGGCTGCTCGATGACGATCAGAAAATCATCGCCTGCACTCTCGCGCAAGCTCGCGGGCGCGGAATTCGTCAAGACCTCCACCGGGTTTCAGCACCGCACGGCGCCACGGTGCACGACGTCGCGCTGATGCGCCGGACGGTGGGCGCGGAGATGGGCGTCAAGGCCTCCGGCGGAATCCGCACGCTGGAGGATTTGAAGAAGATGCTGGCCGCCGGGGCCACGCGCATCGGCGCCAGCGCGAGCGTGAAGATAATTGAGGCGGCGAGCGCCGTGACTCAACCCTCAATGACCCAGCCACGCAAAGCCCCGGTTCGTTTCCGCGAGCGCGTCGAGCTGCTCGACTTTCTGCTGGAAGTGTCGCGCATCACCGCCGAAACGCTGGATCTCGACAAGCTGCTGGAGAACGTCGCGGCGATCGTCAAGGACGTGGTGCCCTACGATCTGTTCGCCATCCTGCTGTGGAGCGACCGTCAGCAAGGTCTGTCCATCCGCTACGCCATCGGGCATCGCGAGGAGGTGGTGCGCACCCTGACGATCCGCTTGAACGAAGGCATCACCGGCGCAGCCGCGGCGACCCGCGCGCCCATTCTGGTGGACGACGTCAGGCAGGACCCGCGCTATCTGAACGCGCTGGACGCGGTGCGCAGTGAGCTGGCCGTGCCCATGATGGCGCGCGGCAAGCTGGTGGGCGTGATCGACTTGCAATCCACGCGCCTGCAGCGCCTACACCGGAGCAGGACCGCAGCCTGATCCGCCTGATCGGCGCGCGCGTGGCGGCCTCGATCGAAAATGCGCGCCTGTACCGGCGTGTGGACCGGCAGAACCGCACGCTGCGAACGCTGGCGCATCTGTCGCAGGAATTCAGCTCGATTCTGGATCTGGACGAATTGCTCGGCAAAATCGCCAGCGCCACACGCGCCTTGATCAACTACGACGCCTTCAGCATCTTCCTGGTGGACAAGCAGAGCGGCGCTGCTGCGGCACCGCTTCAGCGTCC
The DNA here is from genome assembly GCA_963765185.1 of Bryobacterales bacterium. Taxonomy (GTDB): domain Bacteria; phylum Acidobacteriota; class Terriglobia; order Bryobacterales; family Bryobacteraceae; genus Palsa-187. Next base: position 19,629 of record CAVXWB010000008.1, on the reverse strand, counting down.
GCTACGACCAGCGCGTGCACCTGGACAACATTCCCATGGGCAAGGGAATCACCGGCGCGGCGGCGGAATCGCGCGAGGCCGTGCGCGTGCTCGATACCGGCGCCGACCCTCGCTACATCCCCTCCCATCCGGGCATCCGCTCGGAGCTGGCCGTGCCGCTGATCGTGCAGGATCGCGTGGTGGGCGTGCTCGACGTCGAAAGCGACCGCATCGCGTACTTCACCGAGGATCATCAGAGAACGCTGTCGCTGCTGGCCACGCAGATCGCCAGCTCGGTCGAGAACGCGCGCCTGTATGAGGAACTGGCCCAGCGCGAGCAGCGCATGGACCAGGATCTGAAGGCCGCGCGCAAGCTGCAGCGCGTGCTGATGCCCAGGGACGCGCCGGATATCAAGGGCCTGGAGATCGGCATCCGCTCGCCGTCCGGCCCGCGAAATTTCCGGCGACGTCTTCGATTTCTTCGAGCAAGCGCACGACTACGCCCTGATCGCCTTCGGCGACGTCAGCGGGAAAGGCGCGGCGGCGGCGCTTTACGGAGCGCTGGTCAGCGGGCTGCTGCGCATTCTGGGGCCGCGGCGGTACAAGCCCGCGCGTCTCATCAAGGCTCTGAACGAACTGCTGCTGGAACGCAAAGTGGAGGCGCAGTACGCCACGCTGCTTCTGGCGCAATGGGAGCCGGATTCGCGGCGTCTTCTGCATGGCCACCGCCGGTTCGGAGCCGCCCATGGTGTTCCGCCGCGGCGAAATTCATCAAGCCGAAAGTGGAAGGCGTGCCCATCGGCTTGCTGGAGGACCGCGAGTACGAAGAAGTCGAGCTGATGCTGGAACCCGGCGACACGATCCTGTTTTATTCCGACGGAGTCGAGGACCAATTGAACGCCAAGGAAGAAGATTACTCCCGCGCCCGCGTATCCCGCCTTCTGACCAAGCGCGCCCAATTGGCTCCGCAGGCCATCGCCGACGCGTTCTTCGCCGATCTCGATAAATTCCGCGGCGAAACGCCCATCACCGACGATCAAACTCTGGTGGTGGTCGCGAGTCTCCGCGTGAAGCCGGTAACATATCAGGATCGTGCTCTTGCCATGGACGGCGTGGAGCTGTCCGTGATCGCGGCCAAGGCGGGAACGCCCTGCTACGTATATTCCGCCGCGGCGATTCTTGAAAATTTCCGCGCCTATGACGCGGCCTTCGGCGATACTCCGCACACGGTCTGCTACGCGGTGAAGGCCAACGGCAACCTGGCGTTGCTGCGGCTGCTGGCCGCAGGCCGGCGCGGGCTTCGACATCGTCTCCGGCGGCGAACTGTTCCGCGTGCTCAAGGCCGGCGGCGATCCCGCCAAGATCGTTTTTTCCGGCGTCGGCAAAACCGCCGCGGAAATCGACGCGGCGCTCGACGCCGGGCGTCGGCTTCTTCAATTGCGAATCGGAGCCGGAGCTGGCCCTGCTCGATTCGCTGGCCCACCGGCGCGGCAAGCAGGCTCGCGTGGCGCTGCGCGTGAATCCGGACGTCGAGGCCGACACTCACGCCTACATCTCCACCGGCCGCCTGGCGCACAAATTCGGCGTCGATATCGGCGAGGCGGAAGCGGTGTACGAGCGCGCGCGCCGTCATGAGAATCTGTTGCTGGAAGGCGTGAGCTGCCACATCGGCAGCCAGCTTATGAACCCGCAGCCGGTGATGGAGGCGGTCGGATCGCGTGCTGGAGCTGGTGGCGAAGCTGCGCGCCAAGGGCTTCGACATCCGCCACGTCGATTTCGGCGGAGGCCTGGGAGTGCAATACAAGCCCGAAGACGCCGCTCCCGCGATCGGCGAATTCGTCGCGGCTCTGCGCGAGCGCGTCGCGGCGACCAGCGGATTGCACGTGACGCATCGAGCCCGGGCCGCTCCATCGTCGGCGCGGCGGGCGTGCTGCTCACGCGCGTGCTGTATCGCAAGAATACCGGCGGCAAGGAATTCGTGATTGTCGACGCGGCCATGACCGATCTGATCCGTCCCGCGCTGTACGACGCCCATCATGAAATCCTCCCGCTGCGCGAAAGCGGCCGCGCTAAAATGGTGGCCGACGTGGTCGGGCCGGTGTGCGAAACCGGCGATTTTCTGGCGCGGAGCAGGGAGCTCGCGGAAGTATTTCCCGGCGACGTCCTGGCCGTCTGCACCGCCGGCGCGTATGGCTTCGTGCAGGCGTCCACCTACAACGCCCGCCCCCGCGTGGCCGAGGTGCTGGTGGAAAACGGCGCTTGGCGCGTGGTTCGCAAGCGCGAAACTTATGAGGATCTGATTCGCGGCGAGGAGTAAACTAAAACTGTGAGAACTGCCGCGCTGGTTTCCGTCGAAGAGTATCTGCGCACCACGTATGACCCGGACTGCGACTACGTGGACGGGGAGGTCATCGAGCGCAACTTGGGAGAGCATGATCACAGCGATTTACAGAGCGAGCTGGTGCGTTACTTCCGGAACCGGCGGCGGGAGCTGAAGACGCACGCCTACGTCGAACAGCGTGTGCAGGTTGCAAAAACACGCTTCCGCGTTCCCGATGTTTGCGTTTATGTTGGCGACAAGCCCCGCGAGCAGATCTTTCGGACTCCGCCGTTTATCTGCAATGAGGTTTTATCGCCCGAGGATCGCGTGGCCCGCACTCAGGCCCGCATTGATGACTACCTCAAGTTCGGAGTCGCGTACGTCTGGGTCTTTAATCCAGAAAACCGGCGCGTCTGGGTGTACACTGCCGACGGCAGCCGCGAAGTCAAGGACGGCACCCTGCGAACGGAGAATCCTTCGCTGACCGTCTATCTTTCCGAAATCTTCTCATCGCTGGATAGCTAAAAGGCATATACGACTGGTGGATTTTCCAGTTGATTCCGTCGCCAGTTTGCCATAAAGTAAACTTTTGGCTGAGTTACTCGTCTTCCCAATAACACTGAGTTAACAGCAGCTCCCCGTCTGGCTGCGTCATTCAAGGAATGCTATGCGACTTGATGTGACATTAGCCTCACCCTGCGAGCGTTTCGTCATCATTCACTACCACATTTTTAAAAATGGCGGTAGTACGATTGAGTCGATCCTGGAGCGGGAGTTCGCGCACCGTTTCGCAACACTGCATGGCGCCGGCAGCTCCGCGACCCTGGATCGAAAACACGTCGAGTCATTTCTGCGGCGAAACTCTCACATCGTCGCCGTATCCAGCCATCATTTGCGCTACCCGAAGCCTGCTATTCGGCATATAGTGACCTTTGATTGCTGCTTTCTGCGCCATCCGCTCGACCGCCTGGACTCGCTCTACCGCTATCTGCGCCGGGTCGAAACGCCGGATCCTTTGTCCAGCCGCGCACGGAATATGAGCGCTCGGGATTTTCTTCGGGAGCTGGTGAATGAGTCACCGCACATTGTCAGCGACATTCAAGTGACTCAGCTTGCCTGTTCCGGAGCATTCACCCGGCCCGCGCATTCGGGCGACCTTGAGCGGGCGGCCGAGATCGTTCGCGACATGGCGATTCCAGGGCTGGTCGAGATGTTCGACGAGAGCCTGGTGGCGGCCGAATATTTTCTGCGGCCAGCATTTCCCGCTCTGAACTTGGAGTACGTCCCCCGCAATGTATTCCGCCCTATTGGCCCGAATCTTCCTTCAAGCCCGCTCCATCGCCCGGAGCGGTTGGTGCGTCTGTGGGGCGGCGATCTTTACGAAGATCTGGTCCGATTAAATCAACTCGACCTGGAGCTATTTCAGCGCGCCGAAGATGAAATCCGGCGAAGAATCGCACTGGTGCCGAAATATGATCGCAGGCTTGCGGAATTCAGAACGCGATGCGCGCGATTGAACAAGCCCGCCGATGCCGAAGAGCCGAGTGAGCCACGGACGGACCGGGAGCGCGTGGCGCCTGTATTGGTGGAAGATCTGTTCCAGGCGCCGGCCCGCCGCGCCCGGCGCGGTTGATCCCGCGTCCTATGCCTTCTGCAACTCCTCCAGCCGCTCCCCGGTCTCCTTGTTGATGTCTTCGTGCAGGCTGTTGCCGTGCGAGTCCATGGTGACGATGGCCACGAAATCGTGCACGCTCAGATGCCACATCGCCTCCGGGATGCCGAATTCGAGCAGGTTCACGTCCAGCACCTTGTCGATCAGCCGCGCGTAGAACTGCGCCGCTCCGCCGATGGCGTTCAGATACACCGCGCCATGCTCCTTCAGAGCCGCCAGTGTCTTCTTTCCCATGCCGCCTTTGCCCATCACCGCGCGGACGCCGTAATTCTTGATGATGTCGGCCTGATACGGCTCCTCGCGAATGCTGGTGGTGGGGCCGGCGGCCTTCACCGTCCAGGTTTCGCCCTGCTTCAGCATCACCGGCCCGCAGTGATACAGCACCGCTCCATGCAGATCCACCGGCGGAGGATTCTTCATCAGGTGCGCGTGCACGGCGTCGCGGCCAGTGTACATCTCGCCCTGCACGATCACCACGTCGCCGACCTTCAGCGCCCGCACCTGCTCCTCGGTGATCGGCGCGCGCAGTACGATCTCGCGGCCGGTTAGCGGGAATCCTTCGGCCTGCGCCATGCGCTCCACCGTACGCGATGGATCGCGATATAGCCACTTGCGTGATCGCGCCGCTCGACGCGTCCAGCCTCACGCCCAGCCTGCGGTACGCCCAGCAATCGTACGCGACCGAGACGAAGAAGCTCGCCGGCAGCCGGTTCGCCGCCATGATCTTGCATCCGATCAGCGACGTCTTGCCGCCGAATCCCATCGCGCCTACGCCGATGCGGTTGGCCTCATCCATGATTTCGGCTTCGAGGCTTGGCCAGCTCCGGCACCGGATTGGTGTCGTCGAGCGTGCGGAACAATTGATACTTCGCCAGCAGGTAACCGTGCGCCGCGATCGCTGCCGATGCACACGCCGAGCGCGCCCGGAGCGCATCCCTGTCCCTGCGCCTGCCACACCGCGTGCAGAATGCACTTGCGCACGCCCTCCAGATTGCGGCCCGCGCTGAACCCAGGTGCTCCAGCGTCGCAGGGCAGCGAATACTGGATGTTCTTGTTCTCGCAGCCGCCGCCTTTCAGGATCAGCTTGATCTCGATCTCGTCCTTCTCCCACTGCTCGAAATGGATGATCGGCGTTTCCTCGCTCACGTTGTCGCCGGAGTTTTTTCCGGTCAGCGAATCCACCGAATTCGGGACGCAGCTTGCCGCGCTTGGTCGCCTCGGCCACCGCCGCGCGAATGGCCTTTCTCAACTCGATCTGATTCACGCCCACCGGAGTGTGCACGTCGAAGGTCGGCATGCCGGTGTCCTGGCAGATGGGCCCCTCGTCCTCGGCCGCCATGTCGATGTTGCTGGCGATGATGTTCAGCGCCTGCGAAGACTGCGTGCCCGGAGTCTCCGCCGCGGACGGCCGCGCCCATCGCCTCACGCACGTCGGGCGGAAGGTTGGTGGAGGTCTGCGTGATCAGTTCGATCAAGCTCTCGTGTAGGAATTGCATGATGTGATATGAAATGGCCGGAACTTCAATTCTATCGTGGCCTGATAGTCTGGGGTCAGCGTGATAGCCTGGGCTCATGTTGAAGGTCCCTCTGCGGGGAGTTCTGCCGTGCATAGCTGTGCTCGGCGCGACACTCACTCCAGCTCAGGAACCTCAAGTTTTCCGCGCCGGAACCCGCCTGGTTGAAGTCGAGGTCGTCGTCCGCGACAAGAATGGCCCCGTGAAGAACCTCATCAAGGACGACTTTGCGGTGCTCGATCAAGGTAAGCCGCAGGCGATTGCGATATTCCGAAACTCTGCTACGACGCGTCAGGCGATATCGTCTTCGGCGCCCCTGCCCGCCGGGGCGGTTTCCAATCGCCAGGACAGCCGCCGCCGTCTTCTCGACGGCGCGACCGTGGTTTTGTTCGACCAGCTCAACACCCGGTTCGACTACAAGGCTTACCAGCGTTCGGAGCTGATCAAGTTCCTGCGCGTCCTCTCCGAGACCGCTCGGATTGCGCTCTACGCACTGGGTAAGGATCTCCACATTCTGCAGGATTTCACGGCCGATCCGAAAGCATTGACCGACGCTGTCGCCAAGCTGGATCAGGGTCTGGATCTGCTCCCCGATAATCTCGATGTCGTCCTTCAGGATTACCCTTCCATCGGCAACCAGGCTCTCGATTGCCTGAATGCCAAGGGCGTGCTCCTGATGGCGTGCACGCAAGCCGACGTGAATCATGGCATTCACCGCGACATCACCGTGGAAGCTCTCACGCGCATCATCCGGCATCTCTCCGGCGTGCCCGGTCGCAAGAACCTGATCTGGCTGAAGGAGTCGTTTCAAACTCCTCCCTCCGTTCTGAGTATGCTGGCGCAGGCCAATATCGCGCTCTATCCGGTGCTGATTCGAACCGTGTTGGTCGGAAACGCGCTGAAGGGTTCCGGTCCCGACTTCATGGACATGCAGCACAAGGTTCGCGATTTTGCGGCGACTACCGGCGGAGACGGATTCAGCGATGCGTCCGAGCTCAAAACCGCCGTCCGCACCGCTCAAGAGGATGCGCAAAATTCCTACACGCTGGGCTACTATCCGGCGGAAGAAGCGCTGGACGGGAAGTTTCACCGCGTTACCGTGAAGGTCTCCGGCAAGGAGCTGTCGAACAGGACGCCGGAGGTGCGCTACCGTCCCGGCTACCTTGCCACCAAATCCGCACTGCCGGCTCCGGCGCCCTCGCTTGAAGACCTGATGGAGTCGCCGCTGGACGCGACCGCCATCGGCATCGCCGCGCAAGCCGCGCCCGATCCGGAGCGGTCCGGTTTTTATCAGGTGCGCATTACCGTGGATCTGCGCGATATCCGCCTGGAGCGCAAGGAAGGCCGCTTCACCGCTGCGTTCGATCTGTCCGTCCTGCTTCCGTCGCAGCCGGCAAAACCCAAAACCTTCCCCATCGAAATCACCCTTAGCGAGGATCAGCTTGCGAAGGCGATGGAGCAGGGCTATCTGCTGCAGGCCACAGGAATCACCGGGGCACCGGGAGAACTTCAAGTGGCCGTTCGCGACCGGGCTACGGGCGCGGCCGGATCGCTGCGCATTCCGCTCGCGCGACAATAGAGCCAGTGAACCTTGTCACCTCTCCGCTGCTGGAACGCCTGCCCTGGATCGAGCACGGGTTCGGAACGCGCCACGCCCCGCTCACACAAGATGGCATGGCGAGCCTGAAACAGGTTCACTCGGCTTTGCCGCTAGTCGCGGATCGGCAGGACGGGTGTGTGGGCGAGGGGGACGCTCTGCTCACGCGCGAACCCGGCGTGACCGTTTCCGTGCGCACGGCGGATTGCTTTCCGGTGTTGCTGGTGGATATGCACCACCACGTGGTCGCGGCGGTTCATGCCGGTTGGCGCGGAACCGCGGATGGAGTGGTGGTGGAGACTCTGCGCCGCATGCGTGTCGAGTTCGGAACAAAGACTGTCGACATATCGGCAGCGATCGGTCCGGGCATCGGCGCATGCTGCTACCAGGTTGGCGAGGAGGTAGCGCGCCGCTTTGGTTTGGAGCAGGCGGGTCGCCTGGATCTAGCGGCGGAAAACCTGCGTCAGCTCACTTTGGAGGGGGTTCCGCGCGAAGCGATCAGCCTCGCGGGAGCCTGCACGTCCTGCGACCGGGAGCGCTTTTACTCCTGGCGACGGGACCGGGAAAGCGCTGGACGCATGATCTCCTACATCCGGTTGGTCAAGGAAAGATCAAACACGAAGGGCGCGGATATCGGATCTGCTCCGCGGCCCGCGCCCCTGAATTCCGATCCGCCTTGAAATCGCCGGGGATTAGGCCGCGTTGACCAGCAGCTCGTCGAAGCTCTCGGAGCCGTCGCCAGCCTGATTGCGGTCGGCGACTTCCTGGCAGCGGATGCAGAATGCCGTCCACGGCACCGCAGCCAGCCGCTTGGGGCTGATGTCTTCTTCGCAGTGCAGGCACACGCCGAAGCTGCCTTCTTCGATGCGCCGCAAAGCTGCGCGAACGTTGCGCAGCAGGTTCGATTCGCGGTCCAGGTTGCGGATGGCTAGTTCTCGCTCGGCGGCGTGTTGCACCTCATCAAGCGCGTCCGGGCTTTTCTCGATAGCGATGCCATCGCGATTCCGGACCAACAGCTCCAGCTCTGCCTGCTTAGCCTCCAGGATGTTTCGAAATTTGTTCAACTCAGTCTTTGTCATTGCTTTTGCCTGCCTCTCCTGTCTCTACTCTCTTGTTTGTCCTTACAATCTATTTTTTTTTAACTTCGCGTCTCTTAACTTCACTGTTGTGTTGCGTCTCTGTCCCGTTTTTAAAATCCCGTACTAGCGGATTAGACGCGGGAACCAGGGAAAAGGTTCAAGTTCCAACGTCCTGCTTTCAAACTGATTCGCTGGTAAGCCTCGTGGCGTAGGGGCGGCTAGGCCCGTTGGCTCCCACGTCGCGAGCTGCGCCGTGGTTCGTTGCACTGCACTCGTCGAAGCTGACTGTTTAAAAAACATACCACAGATTACCCATCGAACGCAAGCAATCCAATTGCCATTTGGCAAAGACGTTGTTTCCTACGCCGGAGCTTACGTTTCTTTCATATCGGTAGCAGGGGATGAAAGGATTACGCCTTCCGCCATCCTGGATTGTCAAATTCTGCCCTGTCCATCGTCATTTGCGCCCATCTTCGGCCCCCGCTCGAGCCGGAGTCCGGCCCAGGACCTTGCCGTATACTGTAACCTTGAGCGGCAAAAACTCTCATACGTTTCCTCCCCTCTGGTCGGATTTTCCCTCCAACCTTGCCGCTGGCCTGGTAAGTTTTCTCTTCATCTTATTGAGTCTAGGCCTGATTCCGTATGCGGGAATTCAGGAAGACGAAGCGCTGTTCTCTATCCCCTTCTTCCAGCCGACGGCCCGCGAGTTCAGGATCCGGGTCTTCCATCACACCATCCCGATCATGGTCATGACCTACGTGGGAACCCTGAAAACGTGGATCTATTGGCCGCTGGTGCGCTGGTTTGGATCGAGCGTCTGGGCCGTGCGCGTCCCGATGGCTTTGGTTGGAGCGATAACGGTATTTGTTTTCTATCACTTAATTCGAGACATCCAGTTGGTTCGAAAGGTGGGGAACCCGCGGCGATCTTCGCCGCCTCGGCCGGAGGGCTGCTGTTGGCCACCGACCCGGTATTTCTCATGACCAACACCTTTGACTGGGGACCAGTCGCGCTGGAACACGTTCTGCTCGTCAGCGGGTGCTTCCTGGTGTTCCGTTTTCGCGACAAACCAGTCCCGAATCCGCTATCTGGCGCTGGGGTTTTCCTGTTTCGGATTGGCTCTCTGGAACAAGGCGCTGTTTGTGTGGGCTCTCTCCGGCCTGACCGCCGCCGCCATCGCGGTCTTCTGGCCCGAGGTCAAACAATGTCTGACCCCGCGCAACGCCGCCATTGCCGTGGCATCGTTCCTGGCCGGAGCGCTGCCATTTGTCGTGTACAACCTGCGCAATGAGAACGCGACCCTGAACGAGAACGTGCACATCGAGACCGACCGCATGACCGTCAAATGGTTGCAATTGGAGTACGCCGCCAACGGGAATTCGCTCTTCGGCTACATTACAGGGGAAGCCGACGCCCCGCTCAAGCCGCCTTCCTCCCGGAGGGGCCGCGTGGCGGAGTGGATCTGGCGCCACATCGGGGAGCATCGCGAGAGCCAGCTTTTCTACGTTTACGGCCTGATGCTGGCGCTGGTGCCGCTGTGGCGGCGGTCGCGCGCGGCCCGCTTTTCCCTGGTTTTCCTGGTCGTGGCCTGGGGTCTGATGGCGCTCACCAAGAACGCTGGCGCAGCGGCTCACCACGATGTGTTGCTGTGGCCGTTCCCGATTCTGTTTGCGGTCAGCGTCCTGGCCTCGATTCCGTGGCGCTGGATCGCGGTTGTGGCCGCGGCGGTCTGCGCACCCTTTAGTTTCAGATTCGCATGATTCGAATCGACGACCATCTTCAGCCCGCCGATCTTTCCGGCAAGATTGCGCGTCTCTGGGCTGCCTCCGGCTCCCGAAGATCCGTTCCATTGACCGAGACGAAAAGCCGGGATGTGCCACGCCGGTGTTCACCGTCAAGGGCGAGTACACCACCCGCGGCTGGACGGAATGGACGCAGGGGTTTCGTTTCGGCTCGGCGATCTACCAGTTTGATGCCACCGGCGACCAGCGCGTTTCTCGAACTGGGCCGCGCCAAGACGGTCGGGCGGATGGCGCCATCACATCACGCATACCGGCGTTCACGACCACGGCTTCAACAACGTCAGCACTTACGGCAACCTGCTGCGCCTGATGGCGAAGGGCGGATCGCCGACGATGCGTGGGAGCGCGAGCTTTTACGAACTGGCGCTGAAATGCTCCGGCGCGGTGCAGGCGGCGCGCTGGTCGCAGACTGGCCGATGGCGGCGGCTACATCTACTCCTTCAACGGCCCGCACTCGCTGTTTGCCGATACGATCCGTTCCCTGCGCGCGCTGGCGCGTCGCCACAAGCTGGGCCACGTGCTGATGGGCGAGAAGGACCGCCGATTTCGCTGCTGGAGCGGCCTGATCCAACACGCCCGCACCACCGCCCGTTTCGCGGTCTATTACGGCGAGGGACGCGACGCCTACGACCTGCGCGGGCGCATCGGCGCACGAGAGCATCTTCAACCTGAATGACGGCAACTACCGCTGCCCCAATTCGCAGCAGGGCTACTCGCCCTTCACCACCTGGACGCGCGGCCTTGCCTGGATTATGTGCGGCTACCCGGAGGAACTCGAGTTTTTCGTAACGTGTCCGACGCGGAACTGGAGCCGTTTGGAGGCCGGGCCGCCGTGGAGGCAGATGTTCCTGCCGGCCCGCCCGCGCGACCTGCGATTTCTACATCGAGCAACCCCGTCGGACGGCATCCCTTATTGGGACACCGGCGCGCCGCTGCTGCACAAGCTGGGCGATTATCTGGAACGCCCGCGCCGAGCCGTTCAACGCATTTGAACCGGTGGACAGCTCCGCGGCGGCGATCGCCGCGCAGGGCTTGCTCCGCCTGGGGCGCTATCTGTCCAAGCGCGCCGAGCCACGACCAGCGGACGGCACGCGCTATTGGCAGGCCGGGCTTACCGTGGCGAACACGTTCTTGGCGAGGCTTATGTGAGCGCCGACCCGGACCACCAGGGCTCCTGCTCCACTCCAGTCTACCATCGCCCCAATGGCTGGGACTACATTCCGCCGGGCGAAGGTGCCGTGCGGCGAATCGAGCATGTGGGGCGATTACCACGCCCGCGAACTGGCGCTTTACATCCAGCGCGTGGCCGACGGCGCAGCCGTATCTGACTTCTTTTCGGAGCTTCCTATGATCATTTCAGACATCAATCAAAATACCCGGGACGCCGTTTCCCGCGCGGCGCCGGACACGCAACATTGTCGGCGGACGCCGCCCCCGATCCAGGCCACGAATTTTTCGACCGGCCTGGTCACCTTGGAGCCCAATGGCGGCCAGGTGCCCTGGCACAACCAGGAGCAGGAAGAAGTCTATTTCATTGTCGAAGGCACGGCTGAAATGTGCCTGGGCGAAGAGCGCCGGGAGCTCAGCGCCGGCCAGGCCGTTTACATCCCCCCGGGCGTCTTTCACCAGCTTACCAACGTCGGCGACACCCCGCTGCAAGATGATCTACTGCTACGGCCCCGCCGGCGATGTCGCCCACTGGCGCCAGGAACTGGACGGCACGCTTGCCGAAGGCCGGCGTCGATGCCCCGCCGCTCCCCGCCGGCGCCCGGCCGCAGTGCACCGACAAACCAGCCGAATAGCTATCCAAGTCCGCTGCAAAACCACCTGACAGCTATTGATGGACACCAGGTACCACAAAATCGGCATCATCATGAACGGCGTCACCGGACGCATGGGCACCAACCAGCACTTCTCCGCTCCATCCTCGCCATCATCAAGCAGGGCGGCGTCAAGATCAGCGACGACGAGGTCATCATGCCCGATCCGATTCTCGTCGGCCGCAGCGACGACAAGCTTGAGAGCTCGCCGCGAGGACGACGATATCCGCGCAGTACACGACCGATCTTGACGCGGCGCTGGCCGACCGCGCTATTGCAATCTACTTCGACGCCCAGACGACCGACCGGCGCGCCGACGGCGTCAGGAAGGCGATCGCCGCCGGCAAGCACATCTACTGCGAGAAGCCGACCGCCGACGACCCGAGCGACGCCCTACGAACTTTACCAAGCGCAAGAAGCGGGCGTCAAGCACGGCGTCGTGCAGGACAAACTCTGGCTGCCCGGCCTGCTGAAACTCAAGACCTGATCGATTCGGGCTTCTTCGGCGAGATCCTCTGCGTCCGCGGCGAGTTCGGCTACTGGGTCTTCGAGGGCGATCCGATCAGCCCTGCCAGCGCCCGTCGCTGGAACTACCGCAAGGAAGACGACGGCGGCATCATCGTCGACATGCTCTGCCACTGGCGGTACGTCATCGACAATCTCTTTGGCGAGGTGAAGTCGTCTCCTGCCTTGGGGGCCACCCACGTCGACGAGCGCATCGACGAGCAGGGCAAGCCCTACACCTGCACCGCCGACGACTCCGCCTATGCCACCTTCGAACTGGACGACGGCGTCATCTGCTGCAATTCAACTCGTCATGGAGCGTGCGCGTCCGCCGCGACGACCTTCTTACCGCTGCAGGTGGACGGCACCAAGGGCAGCGCCGTGGCCGGCCTGCGCGACTGCGCGCAGCACACAGCGGTCACCCCGCGGTGCACCTGGAATCCCGACATCGACAGCCCGATCGATTTCTACGATGGCTGGGACCAGGTGCCCGACCACCAGCCTTTGACAACGCCTTCAAGGTCCAGTGGGAACTCTTCCTGCGGCACGTCGTGCTCGACGAGCCCGTTCCGCTGGGCGCTGCTGGAGGGAGCCAAGGGCGTGCAGCTCGCCGAGTTGGGCCTTGAATCGTGGGGCAAGCGCGCCTGGCTCGATGTGCCCGTGCTTCCGGAGTAGCCGGCAGCCTTAAACCTAAAAAGGACAATGGGAAGGGATGAGATGGCGATTGCGTCGATCGCCCTGATCCATTGTCCTTTTTAGGTTAAACAAACTGCTTCAAAAGCCGGTCAACGGATTTGCAAATATCCTGAAGACCCTGCCGGAAGCGGTTCGGAGGAACCACCTCGATGGTCTCCGATGCCTCGGTAAGCAGCGTGCGGGCGCTGTTGATGGCGCTTCGGAGGACCGCGCCTGGGAACGGTGGCATCCACCAGATCGGCAACGCCTTCGCCGGACAAAATCACCTCACTCCAACGGGCGCGCTCGGCATCCGATGAGTGTTGCAGCAGGTGCAGGATCGGCAGGGTCAGTTTCCCTTTCGGAGGTCGGAACCGAGTGTCTTGCCCGCCTGCTCTTCATCGCCCGCGATGTCCAGGCAGTCGTCGTAGACCTGGTAGGCAGTTCCGAGCTTCAGCCCGTAAGTCTTCATGGCGCTGACGATCCCGGAGCGGTTTCGTTCAGGAGCGCGCCGAGCTCGGTTGCCGCGGCGAAGAGCGCCGCGGTTTTCATCTCGATGATTTTGAAATAGTCCGGCACGCCGAGCTTCAGGTCAAACCGGCGTTGCGTCTGGATGATCTCCCGGAACAGACTTCGGTGCAGGCATCGGCGATGCGGCGGCTGATCTCGGCGCTGGTAAAGCTGGTGGAGAGTTTCAGCGCGTGGGCAAACATGCAGTCCCCCAGAAGCACGCTGATGGCGTTTCCCCACTTGGCGTTGGTGGTCGGCTGGCCCCGGCGGGTTTCCGCGCCGTCCATGATGTCGTCGTGGACGAGCGTCGCGGCATGGATCAGTTCCAGGATGACCGCCAGTTCGATATGGGGAGTTGCCGATGTTTCCGGTGGCGCCGCCGGCGAGCAAAGCGCAAGGGCGGGCCGAAGCCGTTTTCCGCTGCTTTCGCAGGCATAGGCGACATACCCCTCCACGGCGGGATCGAACTCTCGGGCTTGGGCGCGAATGCGTTCTTCCACGCTGTAGAGCGGCGCGTTGATCAGTTCGAAGGTCGCCTTGATTTCCTTCGGGATATTTTGCGGGCCTTTGCCTCGACGCCGGCAGGTATTTCACGGGGCGCTCTATTTCTTGGGGGTGCGGATGACGATTTCCACCCGCCGGTTCATTTGTTGTTCTTCTTTGGTGTTTCACGGCCGTTCTTGGTCGCCGGTACAATGAGGCGGGTCACTGCCAAAGCCCTGGCGTCTGTATCTTGGAAGGATCGAGGCGCATGTTCTGCGATCAGCCAGGCTTTGACGGCCCTAGCCCGGCCTCGCTGAGAGTCGAGGTTGTAGTCCGGCGTGCCAAAAGAATCGGTGTGGCCTTCTATGCTGAAAGTGGCCCGCGGATTGCGTAGCAATGAGTTCTCCCGAGTTTCTGGAGGGTCGCGATCGCGTCCTGGCGAAGCGTCGGCGCTGTCGTATTCAAAGAGAGCGCCGCCGGGCATATTGACCGGGGCCACGGGGCCGGTGATCTCACCGGTTTGCGCCAGAAGGCTGTTGAGTTTGCTGTAGGCTCCCGTGCCCTTGCCGGTTCCGGAGGCTCCGCCTTCGCCGTGCCGGAGTGGGGAAGGGGACCTTTGACGTGAGCCGGGGTTTATGGGTGTTTTTCTCAAACAGCCTTCTGCGGTTGCCGAGCTCGTTTTGGTCGGCGCCGCTTCCCTTCCTTCGATAGGAGCGCTCGGGGCTTTGACGTTGGGCTTCTCACTTTCAGCAACAAACTTCGGAGTCTCGGTGACTCGCGGGGAGACGATGACGTTTTTGGGGATCTGGCGGAGGGTCTGACGACAAGAGGGGCGGGGGGATTGGCAGGTTTGGTGGGGTTTCGGCTCTTCGGCTTGGGTGGGTGCCGTCGATTGGAAGATATTGGGATCGTATCGGCCCGTTCCGCTTTGAACTCTGTCCTCGGCACGAGCCGGGGGGACGACAGGGCCAGTTTGGAAATGTTCCAGCTTTTTGGCTTGGAAGAGGGCGGCAAGAACGGCATGAAAGATGAGCGAGATTAGCAGGGCCAAAAAAAACCATTTGCGTAATCCGCGATCTTCCGCTGCGTTTGGATGAGAGATGGAATCCATGCGGATCTGACCGAACATACACAAACCGCGATGCGGTTCAATCCCGGGAAAATTTTTTTGCAATGAACCGAATTCGTGAGTTTCTGCGTCGGCGCTGGCGTGCGCTGATCGCCTTGCACGATACGCCGCATTCGATTGCCGGCGCCGTGGCGATAGGGGTTTTCCTGGGGTTTACTCCGCTTGTTCGGCTTCAAAACGCTGCTTGCATTCTGTTCGCCTGGATTTTCCGTTGCAACACGGTGGCGGCGGCGGTGGCGTAATCTGCACGACGTGACGATTCCTTTTTCGCCGGTTATTTTACGGATCGAATATGAGATCGGCGTATTTTCTCTTGAGCACAGCCCGCACTGTTTGGCCACCCAAGTTGGGATGCAACATCTGCATCTGGGGAGTTTGTTGCACTGGAGCACTTTTCCCAGGCTTGGCTGGCCGACGCTGGTGGGCTCGGTTCTTTGGGCGCCCGATTGCGCATCATTCGTATCTTTGTGACGCTGCGCGTTGTGAGCCGCTACCAGATGCCGCCGCAGCGCGCTCGAGGCGACCCTTCATAACCGATTTTAGATGTAAATTCTTGCGCTCAGTTCCGGCGAGTAACGCCAGATCAGCTTGAAAAAGCGCATGCCGTCCGCGATCGGGAGGATTTTGCTTTTTTCATCTGCGTAGACCGTGGATATGGGGACGCTGACGATGCTTTCCCCGGCCCGGGATGCGACCAGGAGCATCTCTGTTTCGTAGTCATAGCCGTTGCTATTGCCAAAGGATGCGGGGATGACCGAGCGGCGGATCATTCGAAATCCGCATTGAGTGTCTGGGACGCTCTGATGGCAGAGGCGGCTGAATTGCCGGGAAGTAACAGGTTGGTCCATTTCCGAGCAGCGGCATGGTCGTGCGTATCCTGCATGCGGTTTCCAACGGAAAATGCCAGCGGGAGTTTTTGCGGCAGCCTCCAGGAAGCGAGGATTTCTTCGGGGAGATGCTGGCCGTCGCCATCCAAAAGGACGACGTAATCGATGTCGCGATCCATCAGCGCGCGAAATCCGGTCTTGATCGCCGCGCCCTTGCCGGAGTTTCTTCGGGTGGCTGATCACCTCGGCGCCTGCCTGCCTGGCGCGGGTTCGCAGTTTCGTCCGACGAACCATCATCGACAACCAGAACAGCGTCGACTTTTTCGCGGACGCGCCGGACCACCTCGGCGATGTGGAGCGCCTCCATGTAACAGGGGATGCAGCGCGACGATCTTGCCGGATCAACTGCGGTATCGCTGCATTGTGGATTCTCAGGTCGCGGGGTTATTGCTTGGGGGGTTGTATTCGGCGGCGTGATAGGAACTGCGCACCAGCGGGCCGCTGGAGATGTGTTCGAACCCCTTGCCGTGCGGCAATATCACGGTATTCGTTGAACTTGGCCGGCGAAATGTATTCCACCACGGGAAGGTGGCTGCGGGCTGGGCCGAGATATTGTCCGATGGTGAGGACCTGGACGCCGCGGAGCGGAGGTCGTCCATCGCCTGGAGAATTTCTTCTTCTTTCTCGCCCAAGCCAAGCATCACGCCGCTTTTGGTGGCGATATCGGGGAGCGATTTCCTTGAATCGCTTGAGGACTTGCAGAGAGAGCCTGTATTTGGCACGGGAACGGACGACGGGGGTGAGCCGTTCGACGGTTTCAATGTTGTGATTAAAGACGTTTGGGACGGCTGCGGCCACGATCCTGAGAGATTCTTCGCGGCCATTGAAGTCCGGGGTGAGCACTTCGACGACGATTCGGGGTCAACTTCGCGGATGGCCGCCATGGTCTGGGCGAAATGCTCCGCGCCGCCATCTTTGAGATCGTCCCGGGCGACGGCGGTGATGACGACGTGGCGGAGTTTCAGGCGCTTGATGGCTTCGGCAACGCGGCGAGGTTCGTCGGGATCGAGAGGAAAAGGCTTTGCTGTGGCTACGGCACAGAAGCCGCAGGCGCGGGTGCAGCGTTCGCCGGCGATCATGAAAGTGGCCGTGCCGGCGCTCCAGCATTCCCAGCGGTTGGGGCACTGGGCTTCTTCGCAGACGGTGACCAGGCGCAGGTCCGAGATGAGCGATTTTGTGGAAAAGAAGACGGGATTGGAGGGAAGGCGGACCTTAATCCAATCGGGCTTTTGCGCCTGTGCAGGGCTGGGTCTATTTTGACGCTCGGCATGGGAAGAACAATAGGCTTTCCAACGGTTAAAGCAACATCCCACGGGTCTCGTCTTCCGGAATGGGCGCGGTTAAAACTGGAGTGTCTTTCAGCGCCCTCCGGGGCGCTCCCCCGAAAATAAAAGGTCTCGCGCGTGGAAAGCGCCCCGCGCGCTCGTTCCCAATCTCCAGATTGGGAACGCACGTGTCTGCGAATCTCCGATTCGAGAAGCTCCCTTGAATCCAAGGCGCAATCGAACCACAACGGACCGCGAATCAGAGATTCGAAGACATTGGCATTACCAATCGGAGATTGGTAACGAGCGCGTTTTTCATCCCACGTGGTGGGCGAAGCCCATGGAGACTCCCCCGTAAGTTCGCTGAAAGCGCTTTCATCCCTACGTGGTGGGCGAAAAGCCCATGGGACTCGTTCCCAAGTTGCACTTGGGAACGCACTTGTCTGCGAAGTTGCACTTCGCGGAACGGCGCTTTGACTCCATACAGGAAGCCGCCGAATGGAAGTTTGGCTCGCTCCGCTCGCGAAAGACCGGCAGTGCAACTGCCTTGCACAACTGCGTTCCCAAGTGCAACTTGGGAACGAGCGCCCCTGGGGGGGCGCACACCATCTTTTAGCCCGGCGTGCCCCTACCGTATCGCGCCCGCGGAATTGGCGAGTTCGGCTTCTTCTTCGGGCAGGAACGGTTTGAAGCGGTTCTTGTCGATCGCTTTCATGTAGGCCTCCTGGGGCGAGACGATGCCCTTCAGCATGACGTTCCAGATGGCGTCGTCCATGAACTGCATCCCCTGGCCTTTGCCGCCGACGATGCACGTCCTGGAGCTTTTGCGTGGCGCCTTCGCGGATGATGGCGGAGACGGCGCTGTTGGCGACGAGGATCTCGTTGACGGCGACGCGGCCCGTTGCCGTCGGCGCGCTTGAGCAGCAGCTGGGCGACGACGCCGCGCAGGGAAGCGGCGAGCATGGTGCGGACCTGCGATTGCTGGTCGGAGGGAAAGACGTCGATCATGCGGTCCACGGTCTTGCGGGCGTTGTTGGTGTGCAGGGTGCCGAAGACGAGGAGGCCGGTCTCGGCCGCGGTCAGGGCGAGCGAGATGGTCTCCAGGTCGCGCATTTCGCCGACGAGCACGATGTCGGCGTCCTCGCGCATGGCGGCCTTCAGGCCGACGGGGAAGCTGACGGCGTGCTCGGGGACCTCGCGCTGGGTGATGATGCTCTGCTTGTTGTTGTGGACGAACTCGATCGGCTCCTCGATGGTGATGATGTGCCGCGGGAAGTTGCTGTTGATGTAGTCGATCAGCGCGGCCAGCGTGGTGATCTTGCCCGAGCCGGTCGGGCCGGTGACCAGCACCAGCCCGCCGCGCAGCTTGCCGAATTCCTTGACGACCTCCGGGATGCCGAGCTGCTCGAGCGTCGCGATCTTGGTCGGAATGAGACGGAAAACGGCGCCATAGCCGTTGGTCTGCTTGAGGAAATTGCAGCGGAAACGGGAGTCCTCGTCCATCTCGTAGGCGAAGTCGAAGTCGCCTGTTTCCTCAAATTCGGCCCAGCGCTCGGGCCCGATGATTTCGCTCATCATGTAGGCCGCTTCCTCGTGGGTGAGCGGTTCGTTGCGGATGGGCATGATATCGCCGTGGCGGCGGATTTTTGGCGGTTCGCCTTCGCCCAGGTGAAGGTCGGACGCGCCGGCGTTGATGAGGACTTCGAAGAATTGGTCGATGTAGGGCATGTCGTATCAGGAGGGGATGCCTCTTGGCGCGGTGAGTTCTGCCGCATGAGCTGCTTTTGGTCGGCGCGCGCCAGGGCTTCCTCGTGGGTGATGAGGCTTCCTGTCACGAGTTCCATGAGGGAGTCGTCCATCAGGCGCATGCCGAGCTTGCGTGCCGGTCTGGATGATGCCGGGAAGCATGAAAGTCTTGCCGTCGCGGATGGTGTTGCCGCGACGGCGGGGGTGTTGATGAGGATTTCGAGGGCCAGGACGCGGCCCGCAGTTGTCGGCGCGCGGGATGAGTTGCTGGCTGATGACGCCGCGCAACGATTCGCTGACCATGACGCGGATTTGCTCGCGCTGGTCGCCGGGGAAACGTCCAGGACGCGGTCGAGGGTTCGGGAGGCGTTGCCGGTGTGGAGGGTGCCGAGCACCAGGTGCCCGGTTTCGGCGGCGGTGATGGCGAGCTGGATGGTTTCCAGGTCGCGCATTTCACCGACCATGATGACGTCGGGGTCTTCACGCAAGGACGGCGCGCAGGGCCGCGGCGAAGGATTGGGTGTGGGTATGGACTTCGCGCTGGGTGACGTGGCAGCCGTTGGAGTGGAAGACGTATTCGATCGGGTCTTCGAGGGTGATGATGTGGTCGTGCCGGGCGCGGTTGATCTCGTCGACCAGGGCGGCGA
>CAVXWB010000007.1:0-12508 GCA_963765185.1 Bryobacterales bacterium | reverse complement strand
ACGACGTTCCGCGATACGTGCCTTCGGTCCACAGGCTGATGGGCGAGGGGTCGGGAGGCAGATCGGCAACCTTCCCCACGTTCTTGAGATCGAGGTCGTCGCGCACCAGGATGGAGTGGCAGAAAGGGCACACCGTCTGCACGGCGCTCGACCAGCGGAACTGGACCGGCGCACCACAGCTTGGGCAATTTGCGACGGGCTGACTCATGTGTGCCGGCTCAAGAGGAATAATACGGCCGTTCGATCCTTCTCACCTGCACCGACACCGCGCCGAATTCCTGCTCCAGCTCCTCTTCAAAATCCCATTCCGTGCGCGGCCGGCAACAGAATACATTCAAACACAACGAGCTGTGTTCCGGGAAGGTGTGGCAGGCGATGTGCGATTCCTCAAGCAGGCTGAGGCCGGTGATGCCTCCGGTGTGGGGGAACTGATGCCAGGCCGTCTTGGCGACAAGGTGGAGCTGCATTCCCCCAATGAGCCGCGCGAAAAACCGCTGCATGCGATCCAGATCGGCAAGTGCGGCCGGATTACAACCGTGAGCTTCGACGATCCACTCGCATCCGGACATCTTTATTGCTGCATGCCGCATTCCGGGCAGAATTTGGCGCGCTTAGGAATGGATTTTCCGCAATCGACGCAGAACTTGGTCTCGGCTCCGGGTACTGCGGGCGGACCGCCTCCGGTGGAAGGCGCCGGATTCGGCGCGGCTCCTGGAGATACGGCGGGCGGCGGAGCTGGAGGAGAAGGAGGAGCAGCTCCGCCGCCAGGATTGTTCATCGCATTCATCATCTGCTGCGCCATGGTGAGTCCCGCGCCCAAACCCACGCCGATTCCGGCGATGCCGCCGCTTTCATTGCCCGCGGCGATGGGCAGCGAATTGGCCACCTGATACTGGGTAAAGCGGCCCATGTCGCCGATCATGTTCATGCCCACGCGCGTGTCCAGCATCTTTTGCAATTCCTCGGGCAGCGAAAGATTCTCCACCACGAAGCTATCGAGAGCCAGGCCCAGATCGGCGAACTGCGGCTTGAGACCCTCGGCGATCTTGACGCCCAGCTCGGTCTGATTCGCGGCCATGTCCAGGAACGGCACGCCGCTTTCGGCGAACGCTCCGGTCATGCGCCCGACGATGGTGTTGCGGAGCTGGCCTTCGAGATCGGCGATGGTGTACAGTTCGCGCGTGCCGCTGAGCTTGGTGTGAAACGCGCGCGGATTGTCGATGTGCCAGGAGTAGATGCCGTAACCGCGTATGCGCACGGCTCCAAATTCCTTGTCGCGAATGGTGATGGGCGTGGCCGTGCCCCAGCGCTGATCGGTTTTGATGCGGGTGGAAAAGAAGTACACGTCGCTTTTGAAGGGCGACTTGAACTCCTTGTCCCAGTTCATCAGGTCGGTCAACAGCGGCAGAGTCCGGGTGTTCAGGGTGTACAAGCCGGGGGCGAAAATGTCGGCGATGCGGCCCTCATTGACGAACGCGGCGGCTTGCGATTCGCGCACCGTGAGCTGGCCGCCGTTCATGATCTCCATGTCGCGCATGGGGAAACGCCACGCCAGCGTGTCCTGGTCGGACTCGGTCCACTGGATGACCTTAATGAATTGTTTCTCAAGAAAATCGCGCAGTGCCATTGACGCAGCTCCTCCGGGGGTCAGTCCTCAACGATCTCATGCAAAGTATAACGCTGTGGGTGTGCGGGTTGTTCCGTGGAATTGGCCTTACGTCGGCACTTCGTTACCGCTCCCTCACGGTCGCGGCTCAGCGGGGCCCCCGGTTTTGCCGGATTGAACGGTAAGAGACCGCAGTGCTGCCGCATTTCTGCCGTGCGCAAGGCAGGCCACAAAAAGCGATGGGCTATCAGGTCGCGCACGCTGCGGCCCAGCCGGTCGAGTTTCCAGACAATGAGCGTGTCGCCCTCCTGCAAGGTCTTGAGGCACCGGAGAAGGGCATGGCGCTTGGTCGTCGCGCCGGAAAGCCCCTCGTCCTTGAAAATGGTCTTGCAGCCGACGCGCTTCAACGCCGCCAGTTGCAGGGCAGGGGACTGGTGTCCGTCGAGGCGCGGGCGCAGCCGTATTTCATCGCCCAATTTTGGCCCTGACTTTTGACCCATCCAAGTTTTTGGAAAGGAACGGCCAGCGCCGTGGGTCGAAACTTACCCTTTATGAGAGGGTTACACTTGAAGCATCATGCCGTGTGCGGAACATGACCGACTGGAAAAAGAGTGCCAGATAACGTTTCGCGCCGAGTCCTCCATCCTGATGCCGTACAGTCATTCGAGGAAAGCGTCGGACGCCGAACGCCGCACAGCAACATCCGAAAGAGTCAGGGCGGAGAGGTACTTGGTGGATGACATCAGGACTTGCCCTGTCTGCAAAGACGAGGGGAGAGGGCCGTGGGAAGTAGACCCCAGTCCGGTGACCCGCTGACACGCGCCGCCACAGGAAACACGGGGGGCAGGGGGCGAAAGTACCAGATTTGAAACGGGTCCCGATGTTTCATCCTGCGGATGACCCGAGAGGCCCAAGCGGCAGAGCTAGCTGCCGCCGCTACGGTTAAACCGAATATGCCAGCTCCGCCCTTGATGCTTGTCCCTTCCCACGACCCCGTGAGTTGACCGATGGCACTTACGATAGAGAACGGGCAGATAGGAGCCTCCAGCACTAGCTGAAAAACCCGCCAGAATACGAGACCGGTGGACCGGCTTTGGAGTTCCTTGATGCGCCGCTCCAGGCGGTCAATGTCTTCGCGTGTTTCCTTTGGTGGGTCCGGTATTCCGGAATCGCGGGATTATCGCTCGAGGTTCCTTAGTCCTGCGACAAGATGCGCCTAACGTCCTCGACAGTCAGCTCCCATTTTTGGGCGCTCTCCTTCCACGCAGCCAACGTTGCTCGGTACTTCCGGAGGTTACCGGGCCAATGAGAATTGAGAGCTTGAGACTCTCCCCATTTGTGCTGATCCTCAATGAGAAATTTCGTATATGCAAGCTGCTTGCCCTCTTCGTTTCCGTCGAAGCCGGGAAACTCCGCGTCTTTAGAGGTGAGGGTGCCTTCGGGAAGGTCTCGAAGGGCCTTCTTTAATGCGCGGTACAGATCGAGAGTGTCCCTGACCTCACGGCAGTCATCTTCCGACATCTCATCAAGATCAATGCCGGTGAGTAATTCAATCCCATATTCAAGCGTTCAGCCGCTCTCCAAAATCTCGCACGCCTGCCTATGGACGCTGGCGTTTTCGGGATCGACCTTTTCCAGAATTCGATACTGGTTCAACAAAGTTAGGCGCTCAACGGTCGTCAGCTTCATGGTGAGTATTTCAACATTAACAAAAAACACGCGCCGCGGCTTCGCCGCGAGAAACACGGGCGGGGCTTAAGTCGTTGGAATTTCCACTTCCGTGTAACTGCTGGGTGTGGTGGCGTCGACCGCGGCCATGATCTCGCCGATACCCGCCTTGATGAAATCCCAGTTGTTCGTGTTCAGAACCATCAGCGCCATTTTCCGACCCGTCAGATTTTGCTGATAGCTCAACTCTTGGTCCGCCGTGATGAACAGCTCGAAGCCCGCTTGTTCCGCCGCGTCCAGCAAGGCTCCGTTTTGCAAACCGGACCAACCTTGATACCATGCGGTCACGACCGTATGGCCCTCGATGAGCAAGCGTAGTTTTTGCGGAACGCTTTCATCGAGAATGATCCTCATCCGACGCGCAAGGTTTCCAGCGGTGTGTGTGCGCTCTTGGCGGCGAAGTCGAGCACGGTCTGAACCTGCTCGCGCGTGACGTGGAAGTTTTCAAGCACCTCTTCGATAGGCGAGGTTTTCAAATTCTCGAAAATCGCCGCGACGGGAACGCGCGTACCGCGAAACACCCACGCGCCGCTAACCTTGCCGGGAATGCTCTCCACGACGGGGCATTGTGACCAATCGAGACTTGCCATGCTCTGCGCTCCTTCTTTCAGAGTACGCATAAAACAACGGGTGTGGGTTACAACTTCAAGTCCGAACGGTAAACCCGCTCAGCAGCATCTACGGCGGCGCGAAAACGCTCCGGGTCGAGCGGGCTTTCCTCTTGCGCCCGATACCCCCACCAACCTAGTCGCGGTTTCGGAGTAGAGGGGTCGACCCCCAACGATCTCATGCAAAGTATAACGCCGCCCGGACGACACTTGTTCCGTAGAAATTCGCCTTAGCAGGGGCTGGCCGACGAGGGCGTCGGCCGCGGACCAGGGGGTCCGCCCCACCCTTCGGAAGAGTCGCCGCATTTCGCCTTAGCGCTCGCGCATTTCCACGGCGGCGGCCGCGAAGGCCCATTGATCGGCGCGCTCCGCAATCTGCTTGTCGGTGGGACGGTAGCCGTGGGAGCCCTGTGTTTCCACGCGAATCAGCACGGGGCGATCGCATGCCTGGGCGGCCTGCATGGCTGCGGTGAACTTGAAGGAATGGCTGGGAACCACGCGATCGTCGTGATCCGCGGTGGTCACCAGAGTGGCGGGATAACATACGCCCGGCTTGACGTTTTGAACGGGCGAGTACTTGATCAGATAGGCGAAGTCGGCGGCGTTGGAGGACGAGCCGTACTCGGTGACCCAGGCATGGCCGCCGGTGAACTTGTCGTAACGCAGCATGTCCATTACGCCGACGGCGGGGAGCGCGACTGCGTACAGATCCGGGCGCTGTTCTTCCACCGCGCCGATGAGCAGGCCTCCGTTTGAGGCGCCCATAATTCCCAGCTTCGCAGGCGAGGTGTATTTGTCTTTTACCAACTGCTCCGCTACCGCGATGAAGTCGTCGAACACTTTTTGTTTGTTGCTAAGGTTTCCGGCCTTGTGCCAGGCCTCACCGTACTCCGCGCCGCCGCGCATGTTGGCAGTCACCCAAATGCCGCCCAATTCGAGCCAGGCCGGCGCGTCCGGCCGGTAGGTCGGCAGGACGCTGATCGAGAAACCGCCGTAGCCGTAAACCATGGCCGGGTGGCTGCCGTCGAGCGTGAGGCCTTTCTTCCAGGTGAGGAAAAACGGCACCCGCGTCCCGTCCTTGGAGGTGGCGAAGAGCGCCTTGGTTTCGTACTGGCTTACATCGACCGGCGGTTTGGCGGCCTCGAACGAAGTCTGCTGTTTCGACTGCGGATCATAAACAAAGACGGTATCCGGAGACAGCGGCGAGCTGAACGAGTAGAAGATCTCCGGTGTGTCCTGACGGCCCTCGATTCCGTCAACCGTTCCAGTTCCGGGCAAGGGTAGATCGCCCTGAGGGGCGCCATCCAGAGCGAATAACGCTACGCGGCTTTGGACATCGACCAGATACTGCGCCACGATGCGGCCGCCGATGACGGATACGCTCTCAATGGCCTGCTTGGTTTCCGGGACGATGGTTTTCCAATTGGCTCGGGCGGGCTGGGCGAGATCGACCGCGATCACACGGCGGTTGGGCGAGCCCTGGTCGGTTCGCAGGTACAGGACTGGACCCGGCGTTGCCGACCACCGAGAATTCCGCGCCATCGTCTTCGATCAGAGGCCGGACGGGCGCTGCGATCACGGGCCGCGCGGGGTCGCCCAAGTCGGCGTAATACAGCCGGTTATTATTATCCGCTCCTTTACTGATGGAAACGAGCAAATAGCGGCCATCTTCGGTGACACTGCCGCCGATGAACCAGGTGGGCAGATCGTTGCGCGCGTAAATCAAGCGGTCCTGGGCTTGGGGGGTGCCGATGCGATGGTAGTAAATGGACTGGCCCGACAAGGCCGCCTCCAGCGCTTTCCCTTTGGGCGGCTCAGGATAGCGGGAGTAAAAGAATCCCTTGTTGTCGTTGGTCCAGGAGATGCCGGAGAAGCGCATCCAGCGCACTTCGTCGGGCAGATCCTTGCCGGAATCGATTTCGCGCACGTGCAGTGTACGCCAATCCGCGCCGCCTTCGGAAAGGCCGTAAGCCAACAGCCGGCCGTCGTGCGAAGGCGACCATTGGGCGAGCGACACGGAACCATCGGGCGACAACACGTTCGGATCGAGCACCAGCGTTGCCGGCCCGGCCAGAGCTGGGGCGCATATAGACGGGCGACTTGCCGTTGCAAGTCCGCTGTTCTTGGCGTAGAAGTATCGCCCGCCTTCGCGAACCGGAATGGAAACTTTGGGGTAATCCCAGAGCTCCGTGATGCGCTTCCGAAAATGCTCGCGCAGGGGAAGCTTGGCGAGATAGTCGAAGGTGACCTTGTTTTCGGCGGCAACCCAATCGGCTACTTGTTTGGAATCGAGATCCTCCATCCACTGGTAAGGGGCGGGAACTTTGGTTCCGAAATAATCGTCGACGATATCGTCTTTGGGGGTATTTGGATAGGTCACTTTGGGAAGGGAAGACTGCCGGCAGGCGGAGCAGGCGATCAGCGATAGCGAGGCCGCGAGCATCCGATGGTTGCTGTTCATGGTTTGTTTACCAGACCTGTTCCGTGGCGTAGGAGAAGCTGGAAATGTTTCTGGACTCGCCCTCAATCCGGTCAAACACGGATTGCACCGCGACGCGTCCGGGGCCCACCAGCCGCAGCCAGATGTAGCGATTGCCCCACGATCCCCAGCCGCTGAACACGCTGCCGGGCCGTTCGAAATGCAGGTGCATCTGCACCGCGGGGTCCTTGAAAACCAGCGCCGTCGGCTTCACCAGAATGGTTTGTCCGGGCGCGAGCTCGCGCACGAACACGTTGCCGGCGGCGTGCAGCAGCAGGAGTCCCGGCGTCCGCGGAGCCGAAAAACGGTCCATGAATCCGCCCAGGGGATAATGCGTTTCGGTGTCGTTACCCTGCTGCGTGGTGAACCAGATGCCGGTCTGAAACCAATCGTACTCGACGTTGCTGGTAGCGGCCAGAAACAGGTGTTCGCGCACGTCCAGAGACTGGCCCGGCTGCAAGGGCACGGAGATCAGCTCGCCCGGATCGTCCTTGGAAAAGGCGATGTGCCCGGGGCCGACGGCCTGGGTCATGATCAACGGCATGCCGGCGAACATGCGCTTCCACGCTCCGGCCAGGGACATGGTGGTGACGTTCACCTGCGGGTCCTTCCACAGCAGCACGTGATGCGTGAAGTAGACGCCCTCGCCCGCGGCCAGATTCACGTCCGCCACGGGAACGTAGACGCCTTCGATCTGGCAGGAGGAATTGCCGAAGTGCAGCTTGGCCATGTCCTTGCGGCCAGGCAGCTCCGCCCATCCCGATTCGGTGACGACGCGATCCACGCGGAGGGCTGCGCCGCAGCGCGGACAGCTGGCGTCCGCACCTGTGACGGTGGCTCCGCACCAGACGCATGTTGACGTGGCCGCGATGGGCGTCGGCAGAGGAGGCGGTTGCGGAGGCTTCGCTTGCGGAGGAGGGGCGGGCGGTTCAGGGCGCGGCGGTGCGGGCGGCTGAGGGGCGCCGGAGTCGCACCAATTTTTGTCCCGCAGCCGACGCAGAAATTCGCGCCTTCCCGAACCTGGGCGCCACAATGTGTGCAGAACATAAGCGCCTTACTCCGTTTTATGATGCACGTACATGGATTGAATTCCGACGCGCCCCGGCCCGGTCATCTTGGCCAGGCTCATGGTCGCGCCGCCGAATAATCCCGAGCCCAAGCGCTGAAACTCCACGTCCATGGTCACGGTTGAGTCCTTGTAAAGAAACGCGCCCGGCTCCACCATGATGCTTTCGCCCAACGCCAGCTTGCGCTCAAACACGTTCCCGTAGCCGTGCAAAATCAGCATCCCCGGAGTGTTGGCGGTGACGAAGCGGTCCATATACATGCCCTGCCCGCCGAACAGAATATTGGTCAGCCCAACTACCCTGACGAAGGAATAATTGATCTGATGCGAGCACAACAGAAAGGCGTGCTCACGCGCGTCCAGCTCCATGCCCGGATGCAGGGGCAGCACCACCAGCTCACCCGTGGCGTCGCGCGAAAACGCGATGCGCCCCGGCCCGTTGGCGACGCTGATCAGGAACGGCATGCCCGACAAAGCACGCGCGATTCCGCCCGACATGGGAAGCAGCGAGAGCGGCACGCGTTCATCCTTCCACAGCATGACGTGATGTTCGAAGAAAATCGCGTCGCCCTGGCCCAGATTGATTTCCGCCACCGGCACCACGTCGCCTTCCACCTGGCAGGTGCTGGAGTTGAACTGAATCTCGGTCATGTCGCGGATGCGCGGAGCCTCGCGCCACCCCGATTCGCTGACCAGGTTGCGGACGTCGAGCGGCGCGCCGCAGGCCCGGCAGGCCGTGGCGCCTGTGACGTTCATGCTCTGGCACCACTGGCACTGAATGCGGTCTAAGGATTCACCCGGCGGCAGAGTGGACATCTTTTGTACCGTAACACATCGCTGCCGGCGCTTGAGGATTACACTAGAACTGCGGTTACAAGGAGGCGAAAATGGCTGCCAGAGTCGCCGGCTGTCTTCTGATCCTCGGTGCGTTTGGGACCCGGCCCGAGCTTGTCGCGCAGGGCCCGAAGCCCGATCCCACTCAAATCCTCCGCGGCTTCCGGTTGGTCGCAACCGAGGCCAATGGCCAGCCCGTTACGGACCTGCGCCCCGAGGAGATCCAGCTATCGGACGACGGCAAGCGCTACCCGCTGGTGTTCGCGCGCCTGCTGCGGGCCACGCCCCTGACGTCGCTTGGTGCAGGGCCGCCACTCGGTCCACGCGAATTCTCAAACCGTGGCGCCAACGTGTTCTGGGCATCCACGCTCATTCTTATCGACCTCCTCAATGCGAACATCACCGAGCGCGGTGCAACCTGGAGCGAAACCATTCAATCGCTGGCTGGGCTGGAGTCCGCCGATAATGTCTTCCTGTTTCTTTTGACTCCCGACGCGAATCTGTACCCGGTCCACGCGTGGCAGCCTCCGGACGCTTCCACGGAACCGTCTTCGGCGCCTTGGACACGGCAGATTCGCCAGCTCCTGGATCAGGCATTGAAGGAGGTCGAGAGAATCAAGCCGCTCGATTTGACGGCTGCCCCCGGCCTCACTGCGGAGCCCACCTATCGAGCCCTTGCGATCGCGGGCAGGCAATACGCCGCTCTGCCCGGTCAAAAGCGATTGATTTGGATCACACATGGAATACCGCTGACGGTGGTGGGTCCCGGCGGCACGGTGTACATGGACTTTAATCCGTTGCTCAAACAGACTGCCGCGGATTTCAATCGCGAGGGCATCGCGCTTTACACCGTCCATCAAATGGACCGCGCAGGCGCGGGCGTCGATAGTGAGGAAACGCTGCAGGGACTCCCTCCCCTCACGGGCGGGCGCTGGTTTGAGAATGACGCGGTTGGGCCCGCAATCAAACAGGCTCAGGCGGATGCCCGCGGGACCTATCAAGCCGCGTACTATGCGCCGGCGAAGGACGCGAACGGCAAATTTCACAAGCTTCGCGTCTCCACGACTCGCAAAGGCGTTCGAATCCTGGCGGAAGAGGGCTACACGGCCGGCGCGCCCGAGGAGATGGCCCAGAGCAATCTGGAGCTGGTTGGATCGCGCCCCTTCGATACGCCGGACATCGGGCTCCGTGCGTCGTTCGCAAGGGCCGGAACAACGACCCGCTTTCAAATCCGTGTGGATCCCCGCGATCTTCTGCTTCAGCATGGAGGCAATACTTACACCGGCGGGCTCTCCTCGGTGTTTATCTACTACAACGCCGACGGCTCGCAGAGCGCGTCCCCGCCCAAAGTATCCAACGTGAGCCTCACTCAGGAGCAGCGCGACGCCGCGATGAAGGATGGATACCTATTCAACACCGATGCGGACCTTCCGGGCGGGACCCGTAAACTGCGCCTGATCGTTCAGGACACTGCCACCGGCATCGCGGGGTCGCTCACCATGCCGGTCACCGGCTCACCATAAGTTGTAATATCCGTCACGCTCCGCCAGATCCACGGGCAGACCGAACAACTTCGACAGCCTCGGCGCGGTCAATATCTCGCGCTTTGGTCCGTCGGCCACGATCCTTCCGTGCTGCATCAGAATCACGCGCTCGATTTCCGGAATCAGGTCGGAGAGATGATGCGTCACCATCACGATTCCGATGCCGGATTGGGCCAGCTTGCGCAGGGTCGCGCGCAGCTCGTGCTGCGCGAACAGATCGAGCGCGGTGCTGGGCTCGTCCAGAATCAGCGCGCGAGGCTCATGCACCAGAGCGCGCGCCAATAGCAGCCTGCGCCCCTCGCCGGAGGAGACCTGGTCGGTGAACCTTGCGGCGAGATGCGGCACTTCGAGCTGCTCCAGCGCCCGCTGCGCCCGCGCGCGCATTTCGTCCGTCACCTCATGATTGGGCCAGATTCCGATGCTGCTGAAGAATCCGGAGAGCACCATGTCCATGCCGGTCATGTCGCGGATGCAGACGGTCATCAGGTCGCTGGACACGATTCCGAGCATCGAACGCAGCTCGAAAACGTTCCAGCGGTCGCCGCCTAAAATCGTCAGCGACGATTCGTCGCGCGCGAGCGGATAACACTCGCGCGTGATGGCCTTGATGAAAGTGGATTTGCCGCAGCCGTTGGGCCCGATGATGGCCACGTGCTCACCCGCGCCGATCTTGAGCGAAACGTCGTTCAGGGCCAGGGTGTCGCCGCGCATCACCGTGACGCGCACGAATTCGATCAGGGCAGGTTTATGAGGCATGCAAACTCACTATCTTAAAATAAGCACTTATGCCCGGCGAACTTTTCCTCATCCGGCACGGAGAAACTGAATGGAGCCGCTCCGGCCAACACACCTCTCGTACCGACCTTCCGCTGACCGAACAAGGGCGCGTCCACGCCAAGGCTCTCGGCGAAATACTCAAGGGAATGCTGCCGGCGACCAACTTTGCGCTGGTGCTGGCCAGTCCTCTGCGCCGCGCGATGGATACGGCCCACCTGGCCGGATACCAGCCCGAGATCGAAGAGAACCTTCACGAATGGGACTACGGCTCCTACGAAGGCCTGACTTCGGGCGATATCCAGAAGACCGCGCCCGGCTGGACCATCTGGACAGGGCCGGTGCCGGGCGGCGAATCGCCCGCGCAAGTGGGCGCGCGCGCGGATCGCGTGATTCAGCGCTGCCTGGCCGTGCCCGGCAATGTCGCTCTGTTCAGCCATGGCCATATGCTACGCGTGCTGGCCGCGCGCTGGCTCGAACTTGCGCCCGAGGAAGGACGCCTTCTCGGTCTGGACACCGCGTCTGTCGGCGCGCTGGGCTGGGAGCACACCACGCGCGTGATCCGCTTGTGGAATCGGACGGCATAATAGGGATGTGGGCCCGCGAATCTGGTTGTGGCCGAACCTGCTGAGCCTGGACGCGCCTCTGGTCGCCCTGCTGTGGCAGATTCTCTTCATCCGCTGCTTTCACGCGGCGAACCCGGCTTCCAGCAGTATCTTGACGTCGGCGTTGCTGGTCTCCGTGGTTTGGCTGATCTACGCGGCGGATCGCGCTCTGGACGCATGGCGCGGCTCCGGCCTGCGGCCCCGCCATGAGTTTTACCGGCGCCACTGGCGCGCCCTGCTTCCGATCTGGATTGCGGTGCTTGGCGGCACTGCCTGGCTCGCCTGGACCTCGCTTCCGCGCGAACTCTTTGAGCGCGGCGCATGGCTGCTGGCCGGCGCGGTGTATTTCGGGGTGGTCCACTGGTGCGCGCCGCGAATGGCCCAAGGAAGCCGCGGTGGCCGTGATCTTCGGGCTGGGCGCGTCGCTGGCCGCGTGGACGCGCGTCGAAACCTCCTACGACGTTTTCACCGTGATCCTGTTCGCGTGCCTGTGCTGGATCAATTGCGCGGCATCGCGGAATGGGAATCGACGGTTCCGCGCGCGTCCGCTGGCCGATCGGTCTTCTGGCTGCGTGCATCGGTCTGGCAGCCATCGTCATTGCTGCATCCCGCAGCGGCCCGTACTGGCCGGTGCGGAATCGGCCAGCGCCGTCGCCTTTGTCCTGCTCGACCGTGGCCGCGTCAAGCTCTCCGCCGACGCCCTTCGGGTCCTGGCCGATGCGGCGCTTCTCAGCCCGATCTTGTTTCTGCCTCTGGCGGGATTGCGGGCTTGAACTGCGACCCCATCGCCCGCGCCTATCGCTGGATCGAGTATCTGGCTTTTGGGCGCACGCTGGAGCGAACGCGATTCCGTTATCTCTCCGAGGTCGCTTCCGCGCGGCGGGCGCTGATTCTCGGCGATGGCGACGGCCGCTTCCTGGGACGCTTTGTCGCGGTTTCGCAGGCTTCCGCCGAGTGCGTCGATTCATCCGCCCGCATGCTGGAGCTGCGCCCGATCCCGCGCGGGAACCGGCCGCGCGAACTTCATGCATGCCGACGCGCTTACCGTGCCCCTCGCGCCGGCCGCTACGACCTCATCGTCACCCACTTCTTTCTCGATTGCTTCGATGCCGATCTCAACCGCTTGATCGACCGGGTCACTTGCGCCGCGCAAAGAGCAATGTGGTTGATCTCCGAATTTCGCGAACCCGCCTGGGCGCGGCCCCTGCTGGCCGCGATGTATCTTTTTTTCGCGTGACTACCGGGCTCACCACCAATCGCTTAA
>CAVXWB010000006.1:0-21312 GCA_963765185.1 Bryobacterales bacterium | reverse complement strand
TTCGAACCGTCGCCCGATCGCGTCCCTCTAGCACGCCTTCAGCTGCGGCGGACTTCTGCCACTTCGTATTCATGTTGAGCAGGTTGACGAAGAAATCATTCGTCAACGTCTCGGGCCGCTTGGTGAAAACACCGTGCTTGGACTGCCTGAAGTTTGCATTCAGGGCGCGCATGCCACCAACCAGAACCGTCATCTCCGGAGCGGTCAGCTTCATCAGGTTCGCCCGATCCACCAGCAGTTCAGCCGCCGATCCCTCGTGTCCCTTCCGGAGATAGTTGCGGAACCCGTCGGCGGCCGGCTCCAGTGGGGCGAACGAATGCACGTCGGTCTGCTCCTGCGAGGCGTCCGTGCGCCCCGGCGAGAAGGGAACCTTCACGTCGTGGCCGGCCTTCTTCGCAGCTGCCTCGACGGCTGCGCAGCCGCCTAGAACGATCAGGTCGGCAAGCGAGACCTTCTTCTTCGCGCCGGACTGCGCGCCGTTGAAGTCCTTCTGGATCGTCTCCAGCGTTCGAAGAACCTTGGCCAGCTCGGCCGGCTGATTGGCTTCCCAATCCTTTTGCGGCGCGAGGCGAATGCGCGCCCCGTTTGCCCCGCCGCGCTTGTCACTGCCGCGGAATGTTGCAGCCGACGCCCAGGCCGTGGTGACCAGTTGGGAGATGGAAAGTCCGGATGCCAGGATCTTGGCCTTCAGGGCGGCAATATCCTGCTCCCCGATCAGTTCATGATTCACGGCGGGAACGGGGTCCTGCCACAGCAATGGCTCCGCGGGAACCAGCGGGCCAAGGTAGCGCGAAACAGGCCCCATGTCGCGGTGGGTCAGCTTGTACCAAGCCTTGGCGAACGCGTCTGCGAGTGCCTGCTTGTTCTTGAGGAAGCGCCTCGCGATCGGCTCATAGATCGGGTCCATCCTCAGTGCGAGGT
Organism: Bryobacterales bacterium; assembly: GCA_963765185.1. Classification (GTDB taxonomy): domain Bacteria; phylum Acidobacteriota; class Terriglobia; order Bryobacterales; family Bryobacteraceae; genus Palsa-187. The sequence goes on along the minus strand of CAVXWB010000006.1, from coordinate 20,391 downwards.
CCGTCGTCAACATCGTCGGGGCGTGCTTCTTCGACGGGTCGTGAGCATCAGGCACGGTACTCGCGGCAGATGCGTCCTTGGGAGTCCATTGGTGAGCGCCGGCGGGGCTCTTCGTGAGTTCCCATTCGTAGCCGAACAGGTTTTCGAAGAAGTTGTTGTCCCACTTTATGGGGTTGGTGGTCCATGCGCCCTCCAACCCGCTGGTGATCGCGTCGGCGCCTTTGCCGCTGCCAAAGGTGTTCTTCCAGCCCAGGCCCTGCTCTTCGATGCCGGCGCCCTCGGGTTCAGCATCGACATACTTGCTCGGCTCGGCGGCGCCATGCGTTTTGCCGAATGTGTGTCCGCCCGCGATGAGCGCCACTGTCTCCTCGTCATTCATCGCCATGCGGGCGAACGTTTCCCGAATATCCCGCGCCGCGGCCACTGGATCCGGCTTGCCATTGGGTCCTTCCGGATTCACGTAAATCAGGCCCATCTGAACAGCGGCGAGAGGATTGTCGAGCTGACGATCGCCTCTGTAGCGCTCGTCTCCCAGCCACTTGCCCTCAGGCCCCCAGTAAATGTCTTCTTCCGGTTCCCAGACGTCCTCGCGCCCGCCGCCGAAACCGAAGGTCTTGAATCCCATCGACTCCAGAGCGACGTTGCCGGTGAGGATCATCAGGTCGGCCCAGGAGATTTTTCGGCCGTACTTCTGCTTGATCGGCCAGAGCAAACGGCGTGCCTTGTCGAGGCTCACGTTGTCCGGCCAGCTGTTGAGGGGCGCAAATCGCTGTGTTCCGGAACCCGCGCCGCCCCGTCCATCGGCGATACGATACGTGCCTGCGCTATGCCACGCCATACGGATGAAGAGCGGCCCATAATGGCCGTAGTCCGCCGGCCACCAGTCCTGCGATGCCGTCATCAAGGCATGCAGGTCCTTGATCACGGCATTGAGGTCGAGGCTCTTGAATTCTTCCGCATAATTGAACTCCTTGTCCATGGGATCGGACAGCGGGGAGTGCTGGTGCAGGATTTTCAGGTTCAGCTGATTCGGCCACCACGCCGCATTCGGCTGGGCTCCAGCCAGTGCGTGTCTGCGAGCGCCGCCCGAGAACGGGCACTCAGCGTTCTGCGCCTGCTTATCGGGGACAGGCTCCCCCACTGCGTGTTCGAATTGTTTCTCCATATCTTCCTCTTCCCTTCCAATTAGTCAAGAAACTGCGGCGAACTACAAACCTATCCTGGCTTTCCCGTTCGTCGAATCAAGGGGATGCACGCCGCGGAGCGCACTTCGTGCAAAGCCCCCGGAAAATGAGTTCGCATTCGCGAAGGATCCGCTTACCGAGAGAGCGAGAAGCAGGCCTGGGCACGTCGTACCACTCAATGTCCTCAACTTTGCCGCAGCGGTCGCAGATGAAGTGGTGATGCCGCATGCCTTTCGCGTCGAATCGCGCGGCGCGGCCCTCGACGGCCACTTCACGCACCAAACCCGCCTGCACCAAGTCCCGCAGATTGTTATAAGTCGTGGCCCTGGAAGAGCGCGGATCCACGCGATTCACGGCCTCGAAGATTTCCACGGCCGTGGGATGCCGGTTGTGTTCCATCAGGAACGCCATCACGGCGTAGCGCTGCGGAGTGCACCGCAACCCGCTGCCGTCCAAGCACCGTTTGATCGCCTCAGCGTCCACGAAGCATTTAGATTATATCTAATCTGACATTTTGTCAAGACGTCTGTCGCGTACGAGTTCGCGGAGCCGTGGATGCTCAGAACATCAGCTTCAGGCCGAACTGGATCTGGCGCGGCGGATACGTCGTGGTAATCGTTCCGAAGGCCGAACTGGTGCTGACGTTATTCGGGTTCCCGAAGTTGGTATGGTTCAAAATATTGAAAAACTCGCTTCGGAACTGAATCCTGATCTTCTCGCGGATGTAGAAGTTCTTGTCGACGCCCAGATCCCATTGCTCCAGACCCGGCGTCCGAAAGGCGTTGCGTCCCAGGTTGCCGAACGGAGCGCTGGCCGGCGGCGTGGTAAACGTGTAGCCGGCGAAATAAGTCAACAGGCTCTGCGCTGTGCTCTGGCTGGCGGCGCTGCCGGAGACGTCCGGCCGCAGCAGGGCTACACCGCGATAGTCGGCGTTCTGTGGCAGGCCCGTTACGTCATTGGCGGCGGACGGATTATAGTTGATGCTGACCGGCAATCCCGTGTTGGCTGTGTTGATCGTGTTCAGTTCCCATCCGCCCACGATCGCATCAAGAACCGGATTCAGGTTCGATCCAAACTGGCGGCCCTTTCCAAACGGAAGGTCGTAAACCAGGCTGGTGACGTTGAGCAGCTTGACATCGAAATCGGTCGGGCCGAACTCGCTGTGGAGATTGTAGATGTTCTGTGGATTCGATGCCTGATACGTATTGAGGGCTTCCAGAACCTGCTCGGAGTCACCCATTGCATGAGACCAGGTGAAGGAGTTCAGGAAATACAGGCCGTGGCCGAAGCGGTGTTCAAATCGAGCCGACAATCCGTTGTAATCGTTGTTGCCCGCCGGATCCACCCAGGTAATCGGACCGAAACTCGGGTCCGGCACCCGCGCCTGCACGTTAAGCGTTTGTCCGGGAAGGTTCGGCGCGGCTTGATTCCAATCGCCGATGATCGGCAGCCGCACACTGTGATTGCCGTTGTAGGCCAGCTCAAACATCGTGTTCCGGTTGATCTCGCGCTGAATCGCAAACACCCAGGATTGGATCATCGGCCAAGCAGTATTCGCGGGAATATACAGGTTATTGGAAGTGATCTGGTTGAAGTTGCTGGAACTGGCGATGCCTGTCGTGAACGCATTTTGCGTCGTGAGAAATGAGGGGCTCAGAGGGTTGCTCGGTTGACTGATGCTCCCGAAGATAGCGAAAGGACCGTTGATCAACTCCGACGGGCTCCCCATGCGGTTGAAGAAGTCATAGCTGATCCCATAGCCTGTGCGAATCACAGTCTTCGGCGTGACGCTGTAGGCCAAGCCGATCCGGGGGCCGAAATCCTTGTAATCGGGATTCACTAGAGCGCGATCGTAGATTCCGCCGTTGGTGGCAAGCACCAGACTATTGGTGGCGGGATTGAAATTCGCCCAGTGATTGTCGCGTTCCCAGGCTGGTGTTGCATATTCCCAACGCAGTCCCACATTCACGGTTAGCTTCGAGTTCACACGCCAGTCGTCCTGGGCGTACATTGAGTTGAGGTGCTGCCGGATATTGGTCACGAAGTCAGTGCCCAGTCCAATTGCGTTAGGCAGGCCGAAATAGAAATCCGCGAGATCGTAAGCGTTCGTGCAGTTCGCGCTCGACGAGGTGCAGTCGATGGCCGCAGCCGCGGGCTTGCTGTATTGCCCGCTATAAGTGAGTTGGCCGTACAGAGGATTGACGTCCAGGACTTCGGTGCGAATCGCAAGAAACTCGTACCCCACCTTCAGCGTATGGCGGCCCTTGACTGTGGAGTAGTTGAACTTCGGACCGAACGACGTCGGATTCTGGAACTGTGGATTGGTCGATGCCCGCCCGGCGGTGGGATTGGTGAAGCTGCCGACAACTATGGTGGGAAAGCCGCCGGCGAGCGCGGCAGGCAAGCCTTCAATTCCGTACTCCTCCGCGATGTTGGGTCCGCCCAGATACGGCGGATCCTTTCCGCCCAGCGCATGATCGAAGCCGAAGCGCGCCTCAAACAAGGACGTGGGCGTCACGGTATAGGTGTAGCCTATGGCGGCCTGCTGCTGAATGGAGTGAATGAAGCCGTTTCCGTCTCCGCCGGAGGGCCCTGGATCGGCCGGGCCAAAGTATTGAATGTCCTTCTTCTGGCTGAAGCGCAGGAACGATGTCATCTTGTTACTGATCTGGTAGTCCAGTTTGGCATCGTACTTGTCGCTGTAATCCCGCAGCGGGATGGTCTCTTCGAGATTGTTCCCCACCAAGCCGGGTGTCGTCGCAGGGGCCATGCCGCTCAGCGCCCCCAGCGCAAAGGGCGTAATCTGCCCAAGAGGGATCTGGGTATTGGCCGGATAGACAGCGCCAGTCAGGGGATTCGTCACCGTCGCCGGCAGGGTGCCCGTCCGCTCGGCCGCGTCCGGAAGGGTAATTAGGTTGACGTAACCCTGCAATTGCCGGTAGCCTTCATAATCGCCGAAGAAGAACAACTTGTTCTTGATAATCGGGCCGCCGATGGTCACGCCGAACTGATTGCGATGCATCGTGGGCTTTTCGAAGGTCGCCGGTCTTAGGCCGAACTGGTAACCGATGGCGTTCAGGTCGGTGTTGCGCACGAATTCGTACAAAGTACCGTGGAACTCATTGGTTCCCGAACGTAGCGCGGCGGTCACCACGGCGCCGCCCACGCGGCCGTACTCAGCGCTGAAGTTGCTGGTGACCACCTTGAACTCGGCCAGAGCGTCCGGGGAAGGCTGCACCACCTGGCTTGAATAACCCTGGTTGCTGGTTCCGTAGGAGTTGTTGTCCATGCCGTCCAACTGGAAGTTGTTAACGGTGTCGCGCATGCCGTTTGCGTTGAAGGCGCCCTCGCGCGGCGTAGCGGTGGGCCCGAAGGCAAGCGCTTGGGGAGAGACATGAACGTTGGTTGCAAGCAAAGCCAGATTTGCGTAATCGCGTCCGTTCAGCGGCAGTTCCATGATCGGTAGGGTGTTGATGACCTGGCTGTGATCGCTGGTGTCGGTATCGAGCACGGTGGCCGCGCCGGTAACGGTGACCGATTCGGTCACCTGGCCGACCTGGAGCTTCGCATCCACGCGCTGCCGCGCGGTGACGTCGACTTTGACATCCATTGTGGTGAATTTGGAAAAGCCGGGATGCTCTATCGTGATCGTGTAGTTTCCGATCTTTACGTTAAAGAAGCCGTAATTGCCGGCTTCGTCCGTGACGGTCTTGGTCTCAACAGAAGTATCCTGATTGATCAGCGTCACGGCGGCGTTTGTAACCACCCCACCCATGTTGTCAATAACCGTGCCCAGCACCTCGCCGGTCTCAAACTGCGCCAGAAGCGAAAGCGGAGCCAAGAGAAGAAAAAACCCCAGCGTTGAAATCCTCATGTGGGACAGAGTAATGGGCCAATGCTGAATGGCGATATCAATCCCATTACGTTTTGACGACGAAACCTCTTCATATGTCTGTAAAATGGTTTTGATAGGTTCGAGAGGTATGCGCATTCTCGGGTTATTCTCCATGGCGGTGTTGTGTTTCGCGCAGGGGGTTCCACGCACGGTGCTGGTGCACGGCCATCGCGGCGCCCGCGCGCTGCGCCCGGAAAATACTCTGCCCGCGTTCGAATACGCCATCGCTCAAGGCGTGGACGCGCTGGAGCTGGACATGGCGGTCACCAAAGACAATGTCCTGGTGATCTCACACGACCCATTGCTTCACCCGCCCGTGTGCAGCGGACCTGTTCCCGAAGCCGTGATCCATCAGTTGACTCTGGCTCAGGTTCGCGAATGGGATTGCGGCAAGGTGCAGAATCCCGCGTTCCCGCGCCAGCAGACCGTTCCGGGCACCCGCATGCCTACGCTCGATGAGGTGTTCGCTCTTGCACCCAAAGGCAAGTTTCTATTCAACATCGAGACCAAGATTTTCGCGGACCATCCGGAGCTCACGCCTTCGCCCGAAGAGTTCGTTCGCCTGGTGCTGGTGGAGGTTCGCAAGCACCACCTGGAATCCCGCGTCATTCTGCAATCCTTCGATTTCCGGACGCTGCACGCGATGAAACGCGCGGCCCCGGAGATCGCTCTTTCGGCGCTGTATTCGGGAGATCCCAAGGATTTCACGGCCATCGCCAAGGAAGCTGGAGCGGGTATCGTTTCCCCTGAGTTTCACCTGGTGACGCCGGAACAGGTGCGCGCCGCGCACGCCGCCGGATTGCAGGTTGTTCCGTGGACAGCGGACACGCCGGAGGACTGGGACCGCCTGGTCGCGGCGGGCGTCGACGCCATCATTACCGACGATCCGGCGGCCCTGCTGGAACGGCTGGGGCGGCTCCATGGCCGTTCGACTCCGTGAACCAATTGGGCGAGGAGATGCAAGTTTATCCACCTCAGCAAGCTGTGAAGAAAAAACTTCCCGGTCCGCCAGGCCAGGGAGGGTACGGATTCTTGACCCAGTGAGGTCGCCCAAGAAGCGCTCGAGTTTCGGAATTGTAAGTGCTCGTAGGAACGAGGGAGAAGAACCAATGGAATTCGCTAAAACACTGGGCTACCTGGTAGGAGCGGCAATCGTAGTCGGAATTCTTTTGAATTTCAAAGATATCCGGCGCTACGTTCACATGTCTCGGATGTAACCCTGCTTCGTCTCACTTTTCCTGCAGGCCTGCGACTGGGATCCCCTTCTCTTTCATCAGGGATTCGAGCAGTGCCACGGTTTTCGGGTATGCATCCGCACCGCCGCGAGCGCCGCCGGCGCCGCGAGCGACTTCGAGGGGCGTGCGGCCGCTGGCGTCTTTGGCAGTCAGGTCGGCGCCGTTGGCGACGAGGAATTCGATGAACTTATCGAAGCCGTGTTCGGCAGCGCCGTGCAGAGCGGTTTGGTTCGGAACAGCGTTCGGGCTCGGCATTTGACTGCCGCGCCGGAAGGTCTGTGCGATGCGCGCCGAGGCGCTGTCGGCTGCGGGAGCAGGCATGGCCGCAGCAGCGGGAGCGCCGCCGCCATCTCTAGCCCCGCCGCGACCACCGGCACCGGGCGCGGCGCCTCCACGAGCACCGCCGCCGCGACCACCCGCCTGACCGCGGTCCAGGAGAGAGCGGGAGTTCACGTTCGCGCCGGCTTTGATAAGCAGATCCATGCTGGCGAGCACGCCTTCATCGGTACGGTTACGTCCGCGCGTGACGCGTGCGCCGTAGTCGACGCCGGCGGCGGCCATCAGCGGCGTAATGCCTTCCTTGCTGGGCAAATCGACAAGCGCCTTATACTCCAGCAGCAGCGCGACGAACTTATCATCGCCCCCACGCGCCGCACGCAATAGCGGAGTGGCGCCCTGGGCCAGCATGTTGTCGCCGCCGCGATCCTGCGGCACGTCGCGATACGGCGGACGCCGCTTCAACTGAATATTCGGATTCGCGCCGGCGGCCAGCATCATGCGTCCGACATCAACCGCAGTGAGCTTGTCCGCACTCGGGATGACGGCCCTCGCGCCGTTCCCTTTCATCGGCAGAGTGCTGACGTCGGCCGCCATGTACACCGGCGAGCGGCCGAAGAGGTCCCACTTGTCGAGATCGGCGCCGCCTTTAACCAGAACGGCGGCTGTGTCGAAATGCATGTTCTCCAGCGCGAGAAGCAGCGGCGTCTCGCGGTCCGGATCTTCGGAATCGGGATCGGCGCCGGCGGCCAGCAGGTTCTGAACGCAGGCCGCGCAACCTTCCCGCGCGGCATAGTGCAGCGGGGTAAAGCCGCCCTTGTTCATGTCCTTCGGGCGAGGTTCCTGGATGACCTTACGCTCCCACTGATTGATCTTTCCGTGATCGTTCAGGTTCGCGCCCTTCGACGCGAGGAGCTTCACCATGTCGGCCTGGCTTTGCGCGGCGGCCCACATGAGCGCGGATTGTCCGCCCCAGGTTTCTTTTGCGTTGATGTCGGCTCCCGCGTCAAGAAGCGTCTTGGCCGCGTCAACCTTGCCGCTGCGCGCGGCGGCCATCAACGGAGTCTCGCCATCGGGAGTTTTGAAATTGGGATCGGCGCCGGCTTTGAGCAGCGCGTCAATGATCGGCGCGGAGCCGATGATCGCGGCTTCGGTGATGGCCGACGTGCCAAACCGATTCTCCAGTTTGACGTTCGCGCCGGCTTTGACCAGCGCGCGGACAAGTTCGAGATCGTCGTTCGCCGCGGCGTACATGATGGCCGTGCTGCCGTCGGCGCCCGTGGTATTCACGTACGCCGCATTCACGTTCGCGCCCTTCATGCTAACCAGGCGCATGGCCGCGGCGTGGTCGCCGGATTCGGCCGCCTCCAGCAGCGCTGTACTATTAGGCGGAGTCGTATCGGCGGCCACCAGGATTGAGGCGCCCACCGCGAGCACAGCGATCGCGAACCTGCACATGCCTAGACCTCCGACAGACCGCCGACGCCGTCGCCGATGGATTTCACCGGGATTTCATTGCGCTGGAGCAGCGTAAGCAGCAGCTCGCCGTGACGCGAATCCTGGGGATACTTCAGGTGCTGGCCGCCTTTGATCTTTCCGTTGGCGTGTCCCAGGATCGCGGACGGCAGCGGATCGTTGTTGTGGCGATCGCTGTTGCTCATGTCGCTGCCAAACAGAATCGTGGAATGATCCAGCACGGTGCCGCCGGCTTCTTTCGCAGCCTCGATCTTCTTGATGAACGCGGCAAACACTTCCGTGTGGTACTTCTGAATCAGCACCAGCTTGTCCATTTTCTGAGGGTTGTTGCCGTGATGGGACAGCGGATGGAACCCCTCGGAAATGCCCAGGTTCGTGTAGGTGCGCATGCTGGCTTCGTGATCCATTGAGAACGTGATCACGCGCGTGACGTCGGCCTGGAACGCAAGGGCCATCAGGTCGAACATCAGCTTGAAATACTCCGTGATATCGTTGGGCGTGCCGACCGGCGCGTCCGGAATACTCAGGTCGCTGGTGTCCTGCTTCTCAGCCATCTGCACCCGGCGCTCAATCTCGCGAACGGAGTCCAGATAGTCGCCGACGATGCTGCGGTCCTTCACGCCCAGGCTGGCCTGCAGGCGTTGCGCCTGTCCCGTCACGCGATCCAGGATACTGCCGGTTTCCACAAGAATCTGGGCGCGTTCCTGATCCGTGTCGCCCTGTCCGAAGAGCTTCTGGAAGACCGCGCGCGGGTTGCTTTCCTGCGGCAAGGATTGAGTCGGCGTGCGCCATGCGATGCGCGCGCTGCCCTGACCGGCGCTGAGTTCGAGCGACGGGAGACGCGTATCTTGTCCGACGTAGCGGACGGCCAGCTGGTCGCAACTCACGCCGGAGTCCGCGCCGCCCTTGCCGAAGTCCCAGGGCTTCACGGCCGTCAACCAGCCTTGCTCGATGTAGGCGTGGGGTTCGGGAGTTTCCGCGGGCTTGTTGCGCAAGCCGGAGACGATGGTCAGATGCTTGCGGAACGGCTCCAGGGGCTGCAGGATCGCCGACATGGTGTAGTCCGTGCCGGCTTCCTTCGGCGACCAGCGATCCATGATCGCGCCGTGCGGGAAGCCCACAAACGCAAAGCGCTTCGGCGTCTTCCCGGCGGGAGTTTGCGCCCATGCGGTTGTCGGCGGGAATCATGGCTTCGAGAAGCGGCAGCGCGATCGTGGCTCCCACTCCCTTCAAGGCTGTACGGCGTCCAATGTGCTTCTTGAAGATAAACATGTGCGTCTCCTTATTTATTTAACCGCAGTCTGAACCGGCGCCGGCTGCGGTGCGCGGCGCATCTTAAACTGTTCGCTCCTGACCACCGCCTGAACGATGGCCGAAAACCTGTAATCCTTCGCCGCCGTTTCACGCACGATTCTGCGGACGGTCGGCATGTCATAATACTCGCGCGTGCGGCCCATCGAATAGGTCAAAAGATTTTCGACGAACGTCTGCACGAACTGCTCGGGACGGCGCAGCAGCGCGTTGCGGAGATCGTCGGGCCCGCTGATCTTGGTGCCGTCGGGCAACTCGCCGGCGGAATCGATGGCCGTGTTGGCATAGCGGTCCTTGTCTCTCCACATTCCGTTCGCGTCGAAGTTTTCGAGCGCGAAGCCGAGCGGGTCCATGAGGCGTGGCATGAGGCGCAGGTGGGGCTGGCGCGGTGCTTCGCCATCAACTCGCGGACAGTGAGCGCTTTGGTGGTGCCGATGTCCTTGTCATTCAGGGCCGGAACGTTGGGAGGCGGGTTGACCGGCGGGACACCTTCAATGTAGTTCAGGATGAATTTCCCGCGCAGCACGGGGGAAGTGCGGTTCGGATAGGCGGCGGCCATCAGGATGGCGCCCTTGCCGAGCAAGCCCCAGCGCGCGGAATCCTTCAGTTCGACGCGGCGGAACTGATCGCCTTTCACGTCGGTAATGCCGTATTGCAGGGCGAGGCGTTCATTCAGGTAAGTATGGCTCGCGCGGAGCAAATCCACGACGCTGCGGTCTTCACGGAAGATGCTGTCGGAAAACAGCGTGAGTTCGGTGCGGAAATCCTGGCGCGGGTCCATGCGGCCGGAGGCATACGGGAAGACGTCTCGTATCCGGAACGATCGCGTCGAGCCGCTTCATTTCCAGCCACTGGAACACGAAATTGCTGGCCAGCGTCTTCGATCGCGGATCGGCCAGCATGCGCAGGACCTGCTTGTCGAGCGTCGCCGGCTCGCTGAGTTTGTTTTTGATGGCGAGATCGAGCAGTTGATCGTCGGGAATCGAGTTCCACAGGAAGAACGAAAGCTTGGACGCCAGTTCGAGATCGGTGATCGGGTACTTGTCGCCCGGCTTCAAGCCTGCGGGGACGCGCTCGCCGCGATACAGGAAGAACGGGCTCGCCAGCATTCCCGTGACACCGTCGCGAATGCCAGATTCGAAACCGCCCTGCTTCACGCCATCGGCGTAATACTGCATGAGCTCCGCGATGTCGTCATTCGTTACCGGACGGCGATAAGCCCGCTTGGCCAGCGCCGAGAAAATCTCCTTCGCGCAGGCTTCGGGCGTCTTGGTCTTGTCCTTCGCCGGATTGCAGATGAGGATGCGGTCGCGGCTGGGCGTGGAGCTGAGGCCTTTCGCATCGAAGGGGCCCAGAAGCTGGAACGAGCTCACGCGATAGGAACGATCCTGCCCGCCGCCGGGCGCCGACATCTGCAACTGATCGTCGGATTCGGCGAAACTCTGGCGCCGGAACGTGACGCCGATCTTGTGCGGTCCGGCGGTGGCCGGGAACTTGATGTTCTTCAGGCGGGCATTGACGCGATCAAGCGCGCCGCTCTGCACCTGATCGTAAAGCTTCATGTCTTCTTCGCCGCCGATGACCGTTTGATAGACGATTTTGTCGTCGAGCGTCACCACCAGCGGATTCTCGTACTCCATGCCGTTGCCCCAGATGTGGGTGGCCATGTCGGCGATGTTGATGTGGTATTCGCCGTCGGCAGGGAGATCCACTTTCGCGAGAATGCCGCCTCGTGTCCCAAGAGGCAATCCGGGAACGTGCGTGAGCTGATTGCCGGAAGCCGGCGCGGAACGTCCAGCCCTGCGGGCGAGACATCGCGCCTTGCCCAGCGCCGTGACCGCAACATTGTGGGCGGCAAGGACGTATTGCTCAATGAAGGACGGCGAAACCTGCAGGGCGGACGCGATGTTGTCGAAGCCCTGCGCGGTGTCGTCCGGCGGCAGTAATTCGGCGCTGTTGACGTCCACCAACAGCAGATCGTGAACAGCGTTTTCGTACTCCTTACGATTCAACCGATGCAGCACTTCGCTATCGGTGACGCGCGCCTCGTTCGGAAGCTTGTCGAGCGAACCTTCCAGCCACGCCACCAGCGAGTCGACCGCTTTGCCGTCCGGCTGCTTGGCGCCCGGAGGCGGCATCACGCGGCCGCGCAGCTTGCGCACCGCCTTCTCGAAAAGTTCGGGATCCTTGGCGACGCTCGCGGCCGTAATGCCTTCGAAGCTGACGCCGCCGGTCTTGGCTCTGTCGTTGTGGCAGCCCGAGCAGTATTGCTTGACCGTGGCCAGCTGTGCTTCGGCCGGATCCTGCGCCTGGCCCTGCTGAGCCAGGCTTGGACGTGAGGCGGTGAAAACGCCAGCCAAGCCGGCGATGGCGATCAGGGGAATCGAGCTCTTAAAATGTCGCATCGTTTTAAGCATCTGGAGAAAGATAGGCCCACAGGCTCTCGAATGAGCGGCGAATGAATTCATCCGGGTTGCCCATTTTGGCTTCGTATTCCTTGGCTGGCTTGGCCTCCACGCCTTCCGTCGGGCTGTGCCCTTTGTTCAGCATCTGATTCAGACGATCGTAGATGGTGCCGTACATGTCGACCTGCGCGGCGATGTCGGAAACGCTGAGCACGGGGCCGACACCCGGAACGATCTTCGTATCGCGGTTGCCACTGCTCGATGCCACGCTCTGGATACGTTGCAATCCGCCCACAATGCCGCCAATCCAGCCTCCGGTCCACCAATCGACCACCGGCCAGCCTTGTCCGTAGGCGGCGTCGCCCACCGCCAGGATGTTCTGCTGCGGGAAGAAAACGTAGAGATCGCCGTCCGTGTGCGCCGCGTCGGAGATGTATCCATATTTGATCCCGGAATCGAGAGTGCCGTTATCGTAGAAGGTTTTGTTGGGTTGGGCGATCTTGGGAAGCTTCTTGAATTTCCGTCCGTTCCAGGGCCACGTGATATTTTGCTGTAGCCAGAGCCGCGTGTTCTCGTGGGCAATAATCGTGGCGCCGGCGAGCCCAAGTTTCTCGTTGGAGCCGGTCTGCTCGGGATGCCAGTGCGTGTTGAAGAGCGTGTGAATCTTGCCGCTGCCGTTGGGAAGCGCGGCGACCGCTTGCGCCAGAGCGTCCGCATTCTCCGCCAGCCCGCCGTCCACCAGGACAATGCCATCGGCGGCGGTACGGGCGATCACGTTCCCGCCGGCTCCGCTGAGCAGGTACAGGTTGTCGCCCAACTGCGCCGTCGTGATTTTCGAGGATTGCGCGAAGGCGCACGGCGCGGCCACCCCTGCCGCTGCAATTTTCAAAAACGTCCTACGCGTTGAAACGAACATGGTTAATGCTGTTACAGTATACTCCCGCGAAACCTGGAGCGCATCCCCTCCCAGTGGCTCGGAAGTTTTTAGCAGCCATGGAGGAAACTGCTAGCGAGCGCCGGATTCTTTCCTCAAAGCCGGGTTCTCCAGAAGAGCGCGAATCTCTGCCGCGGCGGCCGGGTTGACGGCTCCGCCTCCCGCTCCGCCGCGCCCTCCGCCTCCAGCAACTGGCGGGGCCGCTGGAGCGGCAATGTTACCCGTTACCGCAGACGGCGCCGGAGCCCCTCGGCCTCCAGCACCGCTGCTCACGAAATCAATCGCCTTGCGGCCGTTGGCATCGAGGAGTTCGGGATTGGCCCCCTTTTCCAGAAGGTAACGAACCAAGTCCGTCCGTCCCGCCTGCGCCGCTTCGTGGAGAGCCGACGCGCCTTCTTTGTCCGGAGGGGGATGGTAGGAGATCCGCATGGAGTATGTCCTCGTGCCAGTGACCTGAGCATTCACATCGGCGCCATGCTCGATCATCAGGTCCAGCATCGCGGTATTCGGTGCACCACCGCCGCCTCCGCGGCCGCCCGGGTTGACGCCGGCTGCCAGCAGGAAAGGCGTGAAGCCCATGGCGTTGATGTTGGGGTTGGCGCCCTTGGCCAGAAGGGCTCGCATGACTTCGGCATCGTTGGACTGGGCCGCACGAAACAACGGCGTGCATCCCGTGCTCAGTTGCTCCTCCTTGAAGCGTCCGTCGTTGCCTCCGCGGCTGGGGCGATGCATATTGAGCTGCGGATTGGGATCGACGTCGGCGGCGAGCAGGGTGGTGATGATGTCCATGCTGGAAACCCGCCGACCCGAGACGCGAGCAGCCACCGGGGCCGCACCACCACCATTGCCTCCTCGGGCGCCGCGGCCTCCTCCGCCTCCGGCGGCAGTTTCCTTTCTGTCGATGGCGATGTACAGCGCCGTGCGCCCCCACCAATCCCAAACGTTAGGATTTGCTCCACGACTCAACAACAGCTGAGCGACGTCGTTGTGATCGTTATCCAGGGCGAGCATCAGCGGAGTCACGCCTTCCGGCGTCGGCGTATTCACATCGGCGCCGTTCCGGATCAGCGCCTCGACGCAGTCATAGCAGCCGTCGCGCGCCGCATACAGCATTGCGGTCAGCCCCCCGACGGGACGATACTGCGCGCGGGGCTCCGACGTAATCTGGCTCGGCCAATCTCTGTACAGCGCCCGAGCCTTGACGTTGGCGTCTTTCGAAAGCAGCAGCTTTACCATCTCGCCCGCATTTTTCGGCGCCGTCGGCGGCATACATCAGCGGGCGTTTGATTGTGAAATTTCTCAACCACGTTTACCTTGGCGCCGGCCTTGATCAGCATCTCGACCACGGGCAACTCGCCGGTCTTAATCGCCAGCATCAACGCCGTCTCGCCGTCCTGATTGGCGCTCTCGGGTTCGGCGCCCGCGTCCAGCAGCATCTTCACCATGTCGCGCGTCGGCCAGCTTGACGGCTTCCGCGAGCGGCGTGGATCCGAACTCATTTGTGACGTCCACCTTCGCCTTCTTCGCGATCAGCGCGTCGAGCAGCTCATAATCCACCCGGTAAACTGCCCAATGGATCGGACGAGTGCCGTCGGGCTGCGCCTCATTCACATCCGCGCCCGCACGAATTTTATCGAGTGCGGCTTTGCGGTCCCCCGCTTGAATGAGACCGGCAAGAGAACCCGGCTTGAGTCTGCGCCCAGAATCGGTGCAGCGCGCGATCACCAACGCAGAAACGGCGAGAATGAAACGTTTCACGACTTTCTCTCCTAAACCACATTGGGGTCCAGCTTGTCATTGTGAGCCCACAGCCCCTTGGCATGCGTCATACAGGAATTTGTCCGGATCCTTCCAGGTTCGCGGGAGGCCCTTCAAAACGCCTTCTTCCAGCATGTCCTTGGGGCCGTCGCCCTCCCGAACCTGTTTGAACAGGCGCGCGCGAATCTCTTCCATCACGTCGCGCTCCGCCTTGAATTCGGCGCGGGTCATCACCGGGCCATACGCGGGCACGATCCGTGGTCTGTTCATTGGCTGAGCTCGAGCAGCGTATCCATGGCGTCCACGCGTCCCCCGATCCACGCTCCGGTGAACCAATCGAGCGCCGGATCGCGCAGCGGCGATGCGACGTCGCCCACCGCCAGAACGTTCGACGTCCTTGAAGAACACATAAATGTCGCCGTTGGTGTGGGCCAGAGTCAGGTAGCCGTAGTCGATCCGTTCCGTGCCCGCTTTCAAGGAACCAGTGGTCAGAAAAGTCTCGGTGGGGCGGGCGGCTTTGGGACGGGCTTTCTCGTATCGATCCTCAGCCGGAACCCAGTAGTCGGACGACATCCACTCGCGGGTACGCTCGTGCGCAATGATCTTTGCCCCCGCCGCCGCAAACACTTCGTTGTTGCCTGTCTGATCGATGTGATAGTGGGTGTTGAAAAGCGTTTGCACCTTCGCGCCCGCGGCCATATTCTTTAACCCCGCCATCACCTGGTCGCCCGAATTCGGAGCGCCGCTATCCACCAGCACCCACCCTCCATCGGCCGAGAAAGCCAGCACATTCGCACCGCCGCCGTCCACCACCGCCAGCTTGTCGGTCAGACGTCGAACACCGGCCGCCTGCTGCCCTTTGAGAACCCGGGGGAACGCCCACATGGCAAGAGCCCCCGCCACAGCGCCTTTCAAAACATCTCTGCGATCCACCTGTCGACTCCTAAACGCCTGCGATCACGCCGGTGCTGTCGCCGAACTTATCGCGTTCCAGCCCCACCTTCTGCAAGCAGCGTCAGGTGCAGATTCGCGATCGGCGTGCGCTCCGCCAGCACGATGTGCTGGCCGCCGAGCTTCATCTTGCCGTTGCCGCCGCCCACCACGATGTTCGGCTCCGGATAGTTGTTATGCAGGTCGCTGTTGCTCATGTTCGACCCGTACATGAAGATCGAATGGTCCAGCAAGGTTCCGTCCCCGTCCGGCGTTGCCGCCATCTTGGCGAGAAATTCCGCGAACTTTTCCACGTGCCAGGTCTGGATCTTGACCAGCTTGTTGAGTCTCTCCAGATCGTTGGCGTGATGCGAAACGGGGTGGAAGGCGTCCGGAACGCCGATATGGTTGTAAGTCCGGTTGGTCCCTTCCGCGACCATGATGTAGGAAGCCACGCGGGTGAGGTCGGCCTGATAGGCGAGGGCCAGCAGGTCGAACATCAACTTCACCTGCTCGGCGAAATCCTCCAGCTCCCCGACCGGAGCATCGGGAATCTTGAAGCCGGCGAGGCTTTTCGAGGCTGCCTTCTGCGTGCGGCGCTCGATTTCGCGAACGCTTTCGAGATACCCGTCGAGAGCGGCGCGGTCACTGGGTCCAAGTTCGCCTTGCAGCTTCCTGGTGCGGTCCAGCATCAAGTCCAGGATGCTATTGGTCTGGTGGCTGATCGACGCGCGTTCCTGCGGCGTGTCGCCTTCACCGAACAACTGCAAAAAGACCTTCCGTGGATTATATTCCATCGGCAGGGGCGATTCTGCGTCGCGGAAAGACAGCGTGGTATAGCCGCCTCCGCCGCCGGCCGCCGTCTGGACGATGGTTTCCGAGGCAAGTTCCAGCGAGGGCAGCGGCGTGTCCTGGCTGATGAACTTGGCGATGACCTGATCGAGAGTGATGGCCATGTGCGCGCGCGGACCGCCCGTGTCCGGACGGGTGGCGCTGAGCCACGTCGCAGGAGTGAAGGTGTGAACCGAGCCCGCGGTGGCGGCGTTCTCCAGATTGCCGAACGACGTCACGTACTTCTTGTACGGCTCAAGCGAAGCGAGAATCGGGCTGAGCTTGAAATCGGCGCCCGCGCCGCTGGGCGTCCATTTATCCATGGCCGCGCCATGCGACGTGTTGTACATGATCGCGCCGTGGGGAAGATAGAAGAAGCCGGCCCGCATCTTGGGCACCGCAGCAGTTTGGGCAAGAGCCGTCCCGGCGGGCACCATGGCGCCCAGAAACGGCAACGCCAGGTTCACTCCGGCGCCCTTCAGCACTGTTCTGCGGGAAATATGCTTCTTGGTGATAAACATTTTCAATCTCCTAAAGACCCTCGCTTACTTGGCCGCCACAGTCACTGCCGACTTCGGAGCGGCTTCCGGACCCTGCTTGCGGAACGCGTCGGTATTGACGATTCCCAAAATGATGGAAGAAAACTTGTAATTGTCTTTCGCAGCCCCGCGAACAACCGCACGAACCTGAGGCATATCGAAATATTCCAGTTCCCGGTTGAGAGCGTACATCATGAGCTTCTCCGTCAGAGCTTTTGCGAACACTTCGGGGCGGTGCGCCAACTGGGTCCTGAGTTCCGAAGGCCCATTGATCGGCACGCCGCTCGGCAGCACGGTGCTGGCGTCGATGGGGGCGTTGTTGGCCTGGCGGTCGGTGGTCCGGTACTGCCCGATTGCATCGAACCTCTCCAAAGGCAAACCGACCGGATCGATCACGCCGTGGCACTGCCGGCAGACCACTTTGTCGCGGTGTTGTTCCAGCCGCGCACGGACCGTTTTCGGCGCCTCGCCTGCCTTTTGCGAAAGATCGGTTGCGGTGTTCGGCGGAGGCGGCGACGGCGGCGTGCCCATCAGCTTGTCGAGCACCCACGCTCCCCGCAACACCGGGGACGTGCGGTCGCCATAGGAAGTCCGCAGCAGCACCGCGGCCTTGCCTAGGATGCCCCAGCGTTCTTTATCCGCCAGCGTGACCTGGCGGAACTGCGCGCCTGTGACGCCCGAAATACCGTAGTGGCGAGCCAGCCTGTCGTTCAAGAAGGTCTGGTCGGAGGTCAGGAGATCGCCCACGCTGCGATCTTCCAAAAAAATGCTGCGGATGAATTCTTCCGCTTCTTTCGAAAAATCACGCCGGAGTTGATCGTTGAAGCCCGCGAACACCTTCGGGTCCGGCTTCACGGCGTCGAGATCGGCGATGTTCAGCCACTTCATGGCAAAGCTGGTGACCAGGCTGGAGGCCTTGGGATCCGCCAGCATGCGCCTGACCTGCTTTTCCACCGCTCCAGGCTTGCTTAACCCGCCCGCTGCGGCCAGCTTTAGCAGTTCCTCATCCGGACCTGTATTCCACAGGAAGAAGGAAAGACGGGACGCCAATTCCAGATCGGTCAGAGGAAACTCGCCGTTTGGAGACGAGCCTTTCGGACCAAGAATCGCGCGATACAGAAACTCGGGGCTGGCCAGCACAGCCGCCACCACCTGCTCGATTCCCTGATTGAAGCTGCCTCCGGCCTGACGCCCGGCTTCGTAGAACGGCATCAGGCTGGCCACATCGTCCGCGGTTACCGGCCTCCGAAAAGCCCGGCGCGCCAGACTCTCCGCGATCTGTTTCGCGCAAGCGGACTCACCCGTTGTTTTGGGATCGCAGACAAAGATCAGGGCCCGGCTGGGAGTTTGCGAAATGCCGGTGGGGTTATACGGCCCTACGACTTCCACCCCGTCGACAAGACCCGCCATGCGGTTGATGACTGCGGTACCGCCCGTCAGGCCACCGAAACCGGGCGGATTTGCGATATTCTCGTCGGATTCCACATGGGAACGATCGATGAACGCCACCACGACGTCGCGCACGCCGGCTTCCACCTGCACGGGAATTTTGGTGAAGCGTTCCATGATCGCGGCGCGTCCCGGGGCCGCCTTGCGATCCGCAAGAGCCTGATCGGCCGGCCCGCCGATCGATTTGCGGAACACGATCCTGCCGTCGATCATGATGACCAGCGTGCTCTCATTCTCCATCGCACCGGTGTACTGTCCGACCGAAAGGTTGAGGACGCTGATGCGATACTCGCCGTCGGCGGGGAAATCATGTTTGAACCTTATGCCGCCGCGCGTACCCAAAGGCAGAGGATTGTCCGGGTTTTGATTGGCTGCAATGGCGTACTTCACATTCGAAACCCGGGGATTGGGATTGCCCACCGCGAGTTTCGCCACTTGCCGGGCAGCGGTGATGTACTGAGCCAGGAACGCGGGCGATACGTTCAAAGCGGCCGCAATGTTGTCAAAGCCGTCCACCTGGATGTCCTGCGGCAGAACGTCCTTCACATCCACGTCCACGCCCACTAACGCTTTCACCGATGCGGCGTACTCCGTGCGGTTCAGGCGCTGGATCGGAACGTAGCCTGACTTGGGACCTTTGGGATGGGAGTCGAGGGTGTTTTCCATCCAGGCGGTGAACGCGTCGATATCCTTCTGCGGCGGCTGGGGATTGCCCGGCGGCGGCATCAACCGCCCGCGCAGTTTGCGCAAGGCCTTCTCCCAGGTCTTTGCGTCGTCAGCTGCTGCGCTGAGGTCTAACGCATCCAACGCGAGGCCGCCAGTCTTTAGTGTTGTGTTGTGGCAGTCGAAGCAGTAGGTCTCGAGCATCTCGCGATGTTGATCGGGCGCGCTCCCGGCAGGAGTCTGCGCCACAGCTCTGTTTTCGAAAACCGCCAGAGAGGCGATCAGAACCAGAAGAGCGCTGACATAAATAAAATGCTTGCTGCCTATCAAAATTCTCACAGGCATGTTGCTCATAGGGCGCGATCCTGTTTTAACACAAGATCCTGAGGAATTAAAGGGTTAGGGAGCGGCGTCGAGGTGTGCCGTCATGCGCGGCTACATTAGGGTTGGGCTAGTCGACGGTTTTCCGGGCGGAGCACAGAAAATATTCATGCGAAAGGTTCTATCGTCGCCTTCACCTTGATACTCCACGAGAAGCAGTGGCCTCGCTGTCGTTTCAAAACGGGTTTTGCAACGTCAAAGGCCTGGAAACTGCGGATTGGGAGAAGTGCGTTCAATCAGAGAACCGAGGTCGCGTGACGGCGTCCTTGACGCCAGCGCAGGTAAGATGATATCTTACCTGCATGAAGACCACCGTTTCCTCGAAGGGCCAGATCGTGCTGCCGGCCGAGCTCCGGCAGATGGACCGCATCGAAACGGGGCAGGAGTTCGAGGTCGAACGTGTCGATCGGGGGGAGTACCGGCTGGTTCGGCGCGCGGCTGCGCCCAACGATGGCGCGATCGATTGGCTGCTCGCCTGCCCGCAGAAGAACTTCTTCGTGCCGATCGACTCTGAATCGACCGAGACGCTGTGAAGTACCTGGTGGATGCCAACGTTCTGAGTGAGCCGACGAGGCCGGAGCCCGATGCGAGGGTCGTCGAGTGGCTTCGGGCAAATGAGCGAGACATCGCCGTCGATCCCGTGATTCTCGGCGAGCTGCGATTCGGGATTCTCATCCTGCCCAAGGACGGAAGCGAGCGGCTCTGGAACGGTGGTTCGATTCGGGCGCCGGGCGGTTGCACTGCCTCCCCTGGGACGCGGACACGGGGCTGAGATGGGCTGGCCTGCTGGCGCGTCTTCGCACCAGCGGCAAGGCCATGCCGATCAAGGACAGCCTCATCGCAGCAACGGCCATAGTCCACGGGCTGACGATTGCCACTCGAAATCGCGCCGATTTCGTAAACGCGGGCGTGCGGCTCGTGGATCCATTCCTGGGCTGAGAGACCCCGACGTTCGGCGCCAAGCATCCCTGTATGCTCTCCGCGATATACTCTCTAAGCTGGTGCAAAACACCGGCGAGGTCGCTTTGACGACTACGAAGGAGGTTTATGAGGATCACACTTGGCTTTGGTTTCCTTCCGGCGGCGGCAGCGGCCTTCGTCGCCCTGGGGCTGTCTGTCGCGCT
>CAVXWB010000005.1:0-73228 GCA_963765185.1 Bryobacterales bacterium | reverse complement strand
CCATTTTTCCCAAGGCGCCAGAGATCGTCCGGTCCGGCCGGCTCCAAAGTAATTATCTTTCGGAGGTTGGGTTCGTACGCCAGGGGGGAGTTGCAAGCCACGCACCGGCTGTTCCTGAAGAATACGGGCTCGCCACACCGGCAGTGAAAGCCCGATGGCGTGACACGGGCGATTTCGGGCGCCCGCGATGAAAAGAGGCGCAAGTCGTCGATTGGCATGCTTTGGCGTGTGCAAACGAAGGGCCGCACTGGGGCCTTCTCCGGCGTTGGGCGCGGCCCCTTCATGCGCGGGTCAAAGCGTACTCGGGCGCCTGAAAAGCACTATCAGCAAGAGAATTACCAGAAGCAGACCCAATCCTCCGCTGGGATAATATCCCCACCCCGTGCTATACGGCCATGTGGGCAGCGCGCCGACGAGCAAGATAACCAAGAAAATCAATAGCAGTGTTTGCAACATTGTTCGTCTCCTTTTTTAGATCAGTGCGCTCGCCGGTACCGTTTGGTACGCATCTTGGGCCAGCGCGTCGATGAGTTCCTCAACCCCGCGAGTCCGTTCCTTCAAGTCCAGCAGGCCTTTGACAAAGGAAGCACGGGTCCCGGGAGATGCCTCCCCCAAGCTGGCGAACCGTTGATCCAGTTTGGATTCAAGACCCTTGAGATCTCGAAGTTCCGTAACGATCAGATGTTCCAACTGGCGGGCATTCTTCATTGGCCAGCTCCTCTTACGTGAATTCGTCTTGCATTCTTGGGGCCGCTACTGCACGCGAAGACCGAAGGCAAGAGACGGCCGCGCCTGTTCCGCGACCGAGCTCACCCAGCGCTTCCAAAACGCGAAGCGAGCGTCATCGCCGGACCCGATAAATTTCTTAACCTGCCGATCCGCCGCATCGTCCTGGCCGCCGCGCACGTAACACACCGCGAGGGCCATTTGCGCGCTTGGCACGGTGCGTAGCGCCCACTGCAGTTGCTCGTACGCCTCGTGATTTCGAGACCTGCGATCAAGGAGAAGAAGGCCGAGCAGATAGTGCGTCTGTGGTGAGGAATGATCCAGTTGCAATGCGTGCTGCAGCTCCTGCTCTCCCTGTACCGTGTCGCCGTCGACGCTGTGCGCATAGCCAAGTTTGGAATAATTCACTGCGATCGGCAATAATTGCACCGCCTGCTCCAGTTCTGCAATTGCTTCTGGAATTCGCCCCTGGCGAAGATACATCGCGCCGAGTACGCTGTGCGCGTACGGGACAGCCGACCGCTCCTGCAGAGCAGCGCCGGTCAAGCACTCCATTCTCAGATCCTGACTGGAGTCGACGGTGCCGGAGTTCATCCGCTTGATCATGGCATTTCGCCAGGTTCCAAACCGATCGATCCAGCCTTCCACGGTGTAGGAGTAAATCCCGATCTTGGAGGCAGGAAAATCTCTGCGCCAGCGATCATTGCCCATCCATCGCATTGGCGATCGGCGCGCCAAACGTCTTCCCGCTTGAAACGATATAGGAGATCGCCTGCGACCAAGCCGCGCTTTGAACTTCGGACTGTACTGTTTTCTCGTCGTCGTCATCGACCTCTCCTTTGTCAACGACTCCGCCGAAAATCTTAGCTTATTGCCTGGTCTGAAATCCTGGGACCAATATACACTCCACTTTTAGCGCGCCGTGTTAAACTCGGCTAGCGACGCATAACAGGAGGACTGACCGTGCGGGCGAGAACGTGGGCCTCTTCCATCGGCTATTCTTTGTGCGCCGCCTCTCTGGCGGTTCTGTTTTCGGGTCTGGCTCCCGGCCAGAACCAGGAAGCGTCCAAAGAAGCAGCGTCGGAGCCTAGCTTCCGGTCGAGCACCAACCTGGTGGTGATTCCCGCCTCGGTGACGGACGGTTCGAACCGGTTCGTGCTTGGGCTCCAAAAGGAAGACTTTCAGTTACTCGACGATGGCGTGGAACAGACTATCTCGCATTTCTCGGGCGAGGACGCACCGCTCTCGATTGGCTTAGTCTTTGACGAGAGCGGCAGCATGGATGACAAGCTCAGAACCTCGCGCGACGCGGCGGTGCGGTTCCTCGAGACGTTGAACGCTGGCGACGAAGCGTTTCTGGTGGAGTTCAACGAAACCGTCAAGCTGTCGGTGGGTTTTACCACGCACCGCGAGGAAGTTCAGACTGCCCTCAAGAACGCGCAGCCGGGCGGCCTCACGGCCATGCTCGACGCAGTGAGCTTCTCTCTGCGCGAAATGAAGAAGGCAAAGAATCCCCGCAAGGCGATCGTCATTGTTTCCGACGGCGGCGACAACAGCAGTCACTACACCTCGGAGCAGATCGAAGCGCTGGTCCGCGAAGCTGACGTACAGATTTACGCGATGGGCGTCTTCGAGCCCACATTCAATCTGGGGTTAACCCCGGCGGAGATTTCCGGGCCGAAGTTGCTTTCGGAAATCGCCGGTCAAACCGGCGGGCGGGCCTTCGGGGCCAGCCGACCGAGCGATTTGCCGTCCGTGGCTGCGAGGATCGCGACTGAGTTGCGCAATCAGTACGTCCTCGGCTATTACCCCAAGGATCAAGCCAGGGACGGGAAGTATCACAAGGTGGAGGTCAAGCTGGCCCAACCCAAGGGGATCTCGCCTCTCAAAGCGCACTGGCGGCTGGGATACTACGCTCCTTCCGAGAACGACCCCGACAAATAGACTTGCGTCAGGGCTGCGTTATCGTGCAAAGAGCGAGGCCGCGTACCGCAAGTCCGACTGAGTGTCGCCGGCAAGCACATCGGGTTCTTAGATTTCCAGATATTCGATGCGCCTGCCGGCGCCGTTGCGTTCCATCGCGAGATCGATCGAGTTTTGCAACGCCAGCGCGGGATTTCCTTCGGCGCCCATCACCGCGCTGCCGCGCTCGGCGGACGTGCGCATTTGAAAACCGGTGACAGTGCGGCCGTTGTAGGCGATCAGAAATTGATCTTCGGATCTTGAATCGGGGGCGAAAGGACCGGGGCCGCCGCGGCGGTGATCTCGCGCCGGAATTCGATTATCATGAACCATTGCTTGTTCGCATTACCTGAGGCATCGAAATGATACGCACCTTCCTATTGATGGGACTGGCAACCGCGGCCGCTTATTCTCAGCCGGCTGCAATCGACGGGGCCACGCACGCGGACTGGCCGTCCTATGGCGGCTCGCCATTTTCCTGGCGCTACAGCGCCCTCGATCAGATCAATACCGCCAACGTGAAGAATCTTGTGCCCGCCTGGATCTTTCAGACCGGCGATTACAGCGAAGGGCTTCAGGCGACGCCGATCGTGGTGGACGGAGTCATGTATATCATTACGGCGCGCGCGCATGTGTTCGCACTGGATGCCGCAACGGGACGCGTCATCTGGAATTATCGTTCTCCGCCGCCGCGGCCGGGGCTGGCGGGAGGTATCGCCGAGTATGTGGAGAATCGGGGCGTCGCGGTGGGCGCGGGCAGGGTCATCTTCGGCACCAGCGACAATTACCTGGTGGCGCTGGATCAGAAAACCGGGCGCGAAGCGTGGAGAGTCAGCGTGGACGATTCGAAGCAGTGCGGCTGCAGCATCAACGCCGCGCCGCTGTTCGTGAAGAATAAGGTCATCGTAGGCGGCAACGGCGGGGACCAGGCGCATCGCGGCTATCTCACCGCCTTCGACGCCGCGACCGGGCGACTGGCGTGGCGCTGGTACGTGATCCCCGGTCCGGGCGAAAAGGGGAATGAAACCTGGAAGGGCGATAGCTGGAAATTCGGCGGCGGCGCGCCGTGGATGACCGGCTCCTTCGACCCGGACCTCAACCTGGTGTATTGGGGCACGGGAAACGCGGCCAGCGACTTCTATGACGGCGCTCGCGTGCCTGATGCGGACAAGAGCGATGCGGACAGGAGCAAGGACACCAATCTCTACACGGCCAGCGTAGTCGCGCTCGACCCCGATACCGGCAAGCTGCGCTGGCATTATCAGGAGGTTCCCGACGATGTCTGGGACTACGATTCCTCCTACGAAGTGATTCTCATGGATCGCGAGATCCGCGGGCGGATGCGGAAGATCCTGGTGCACATGAACAAGAGCGGGTTGACCTCGGTGCTTGACCGCGGCACGGGCGAGTTCCTAGGCGTCTTCTCCGTCCCGGAAGTGCGGAACTGGATTACCGGCGTGACGGAAAACGGCAAGCTGGTGGGTCGAAACGAACCCAAGGTGGGCCAGACCGGCAGCTTTTGCCCCAGTACTGCGGGCGCCAAGAGTTGGAACTCGATGGCGTATTCGCCGCGTACAGGATTCCTGTACACGCCCACCAACGAAGTCTGCAACGACCTCAGTCCCACCACTGACGGCCCCAAGGAAGGGCAGGGCTTTATGAATAGCTCCATGGGATTCAAGCTCCCTGCAGGCCGCACCACCTATGCTCATTTGGACGCCTGGGATCCAGTGAGCGGAAAGCGCCTGTGGAGTTATCCATATAAGTTCCTGCTGCTCGCATCCGTGCTGGCTACCGCGGGCGACCTGGTGTTCACGGGCACTCCGGAGGGCGAATTCTTCGCGCTGGATGCACGCTCCGGAGCCAAGTTGTGGAGTTATGAAACCGGTGCGGGCCATCGTGGATCGGCGGTCTCCTACTCTGTTGGCGGCCGGCAGTACATTGCGACGCCCACGGGCTGGCAGGCTTCGCTGGTGGGCGGGTTGGTCAAAGACCTGTTCCCCGAGGTGACTCCTCGTACAGGTTCAACGCTCGTCGTGTTCGCGTTGCCGGAGGGCTCGAAATGAAGCGGGCGTGGTGGTTGATGATGGTTCCGGCGTTGGCACAGGCGCAGAACATTCAGGTGCAGAGCATCCAGGACGTGTTGAAACAGGGCGAAGAGGTTTTCAGCAAGAGTTGCGCGGTGGGATATTGTCACGGACCTAAGGGCACGGGAGGCGGCGCTCCGCGTCTGGCGGCGCGTGGATTCGATCAGGCGTACATCGGCAACACCGTTGCGAGGGGCGTGCCGGGGACGGCCATGGCCGCCTTCTCGAAGACTCTCTCGCGCCCGGACATGGTGGCCGTGGTAGCGTATATCGCGGCCTTGAACGGCATCGCCAACCCCGACATCGCAGGGGCCGGTGGACCGGAAGGCGGACCGCCGGAGCGGCCGCTTCCGCCCGAAGCTGCCCGCGGCCGCGATTTATTCTCGGACGCCGTGCGTGGATTCGGCCGCTGCTCCACTTGTCACGAAGTCAACGGAATCGGGATCGCGGTGGCGACGCCCATGGCGCAGATTCCGGCTAGCGTCGAGGCTCTGCGGGCGCTGGCGACGCCTAGAGTCGCGACTGCCTCGGTGGGAGGCGAGTCGATGCCGGCGCTGGTGGTCAGCAAGACCAGCAGGGTTGTCATCTTTTACGACTTGACCACGCCGCCGCCGGTGCTGCGCACGGCGGAGCCGGCTTCGGCGCAAACCACCGATGGAAGCTCCTGGCGGCATGCCTCGGCGATCGGGTCATACAATGACGCCGATCTCGGATCGATTCTCACTTACCTGCGTGCAGTGGTCAAGCCGTAAGGCTACGGCGTTCGCGGTGCGCGATGGCCGTGCATCAGCGCGCGGCCGTGTCGCAAAAACAAACATCCAGCCATGACCAGCCCGGCCAGGAGCGCGAGGGTGCGATCCGACGGCGAGGGCGCATCGGCCATAACCGTGTAATCCAACGTCAGCCCGTGCTGCGCGACATCCCGCCGCGGTTCTGCCAGCTGAATGCGGGGATTCGCCGGAACCAGCGCGTTGACCAGATAGACGCTCGATTCAGGCCGGTGCAGGTTTAAAAAAGAAACCTGATGACGTCCGGCGCCGGCGGCCGGAACCTTCGCCGTCGCCCGCAGCCGGATGACGCCAAGGCCGAGGCTCATATCGCGAATTTGCGGGAAGCTGCTCTCGACCAATGTGATGGGCACGGGCCAGCCGTCGATTTTCAGCACCACAGAACGGAGCATCTGTCGCGCATAGGCTTCGCCCTCGGCGTTGGAAATCTCTCCGTCGCCGTTCGTATCAATCCAGGCCGACACTTTGGAAGCCAGAGCGGCGCCGGCCGTGAGGTCGATTTCCAGATCCACACGCTCAAGTTCGATAGACAGCCGCGTGGCCTGGAGATATTCATCCACCCGATGCGCGCCGGCCGAAGGAAGAGTTCCCATCCAGGCACACAGGACTGCGAACCACGTGAAGAGTCTCCGCACGTTCATGGTCTGACGAGTTTCGCTCCGTAATCGTTGGTTGGGTCGCGATAGATGGTGTGGATGTGGTCGAGGTCGCCCTGCTGCGGCGCATACTCAATGACCAGCGTCGGCCCTTGGACGCGGTAGTACGCCAGACCGCCGTTTTTCGTGCTTCCGCTCCAAGCGAAGTAGGTTTGTGGCAAGTTGGCTTTGATTTCCGCCATCTTCGCGGCTGCCGCCTCGTCGTTGAGGATGCCGACCCATTCATGCACGACGTCCAGCAGCAGGGCTTGCTGACGCGCGTCCAACTCGGACGCAAGGATGCCTTCCGGTTGGATCACTTTTCCGTCGGCGCCGGGCCCGAGCACCAAATCCGTCACCTCATAGTTCAGGATGGCGCGCTTCTGTTGCGCGGCGTTCAGCGCGTTGATCAGCGCAAAGCCTTTGTCGTTTTCGCGGCCCAGAGGTCGAATCGTCTGGCCGTTCAAGGTGTACTTCGCCGGCTGGGCAGCGGGCAAGCTGGGCGTCATCACGGTGTTCGGGCCGACCACCGTGACATTGATGGCGAGATGATGCCCGCCGAATTGAATCATCCACGCGGCGGTTGACGACGGAGTTCCGAGCAGCGCAATGTAGTACTCGTCCAGTCCGAAGCGAACCCCGCCGCCGCCGCGACCCCGGGCCTCCCTGGCGGCCACCGGTCTGCCCGCCGCCGGAATTCTTCAGGACCTCATCGCCGTTCATGATGTCGGTGACCTTCTGGTAGCCCTCGCGGCTCAGGGCTGCGGCAACCATGCTGAGCGCCGCCTAGCGTTGCCGCGATGTCATGTCGCCGAAGCGCAAGCCATTGCGCTGAAAAATTCCGCTGGGAAGGTTGGACCAGCCGGTCCGCTGGCTGCTGGTGAATCCGAACGTGCATTTGGTCCGTTCGGCGACGCTGAGCGTCGCCAGAAACGCATTAGCCGCCTCGACCACCCTCGCGGTTACAGTTGCATTCGTCGCAGAAGCAACTGGCGGCGAACCAGCTCGTTGCTGGGAGCCAACCGCGACCGGAAACGCCACTGCCGCGCAGACTCCTGACAAGGCGGTCCATGCGCGTCTGTTCATTGGCATAAAGCGCACCTCCCTGGCCCTTCCTAATTCCCCAGTGTCAAATACATCGTCTGCGGCAGCGCGATCCCGTTCTGCGTCGCAATGACCTGGTAATCCCCATTTGGCAGACCCGACGGGACCGTGATATAGAACTCGTAGAGTCCCGACGAAATTCCCCGCCAGACCGGCATAAATGGGCGGTGCATTCATCGCTCCGATGGAAAATACGACCGGATTATTCAGTGCATTGCTCTGCTCGACGATCACGCCAGGCGGTGTCGGACGGCGTTACGCTCCCGAATCCGACTCCATACGCGATGATCAGGTCGCCCGCCTGCGCGGGGCGGCTATTGACGCCCAGCGCGGCTCCGGTGCTGGTGTTCAAGCACATACGCGCTGTCGGATGTGAACGTCGCCACCATATATTGAGTGCCGCTGATCTTGAAAGCTCGGCGCCACCAGCAACCCCGGAGCCAACGCCTGTTTCGCGAACGTGAACTGAGGGCTGGTTGCTTTGCAATTGGTGACCGTAATTGCGAACGTTGCCAGCGTGGATATCCTGCGGCGCCTGCACGTTGATTTGGACCGGCGAGATATAGGAAACGAACGCCGGCTTCCCGTCGATACTGACGCTGATGCCGTCAAGGGAAGTGGGCGCATTCAGTCCATTGAAGTCGCTCGAACGGCCCACTGCCCTCCGGCCGTCGACTCTCGGGTCCGTGGGATCGGCCAGGTTTAACCCTGTGATTTCCAGGTAGGAACCCGACGCGAAATAGGAATAGCCGCCATATTAGCCTGGCTGAATCCACGGACGTAATCAGCGGAGGCGTGGTATTGGTGCAGGAGTAAGCGGGTCCGCCAAATGCGTATTCGATCGTGTTGTAGGCGGCGCTCGCGATGTTGTCGTGACCCACGGTGGTGGGATGCAGCGTGTCCCAGAATAAGTAGGTATTCGGGTCAACACCGGCCAATCCCTGCGCAGGCGAAGTGACATTGGTAAAGCCGTACAGCGAAGGGTTCTGCGTCAGCAATTCAAACTGGCCGTATACGTCGAGCGTGAGAATCGTAATGCCGGGATGCGCTGTTTTGAGCTGCGTGACGGCGCTGCTCCAGGCTGTGTTGTAAGCCACGGACGCCGCGTCGAGGGCGGAGCGATTGCTGGTGTTGATGTTTCCAGGAGTCTCTCCCACCGGCGGTATATCCAGCCATAGAAAATACTTCGCACCGTCCGTCGCCAGTGTGTCGATGTTGCCCTGGACATTGGCAACCGCGGTAGTGGGCGAGTACACCCTGAAGAATGTCATTGCTTCCGCCCCAAAACACATACAAGGCGTTGGCGGGCGGCGTGGGCGTCGCCTTCAGGAACAGATTCAGTTGATCGGTCAGATACGGGATGTTTGCGTCGACGTCGGCGAATAGCAGCGGATTTTTCCCGGTGAGCGCGCCGGCGACCGCATAGTTGGTGCCGCCCGTGCCCTTAGCGAAGGGCTGTGGAACGGGCAAATTCATTTTCTGCGCGAGCTGCTCGATCCACAGCCCCAGCGGACCGGTGGTCGCGGGAACCGAGTTGGTCCCGTCGGTATATTCGCCTGTCGCGTAATTCGGCGGAGCAGGGGTGGGAGGAAGGCCGAACAGAATGGTCCCCGCGTAGAGGTTTCCGTTGTCGGAGAGGCTGTCGCCGAACACTACGAACTCATTAAAGGGAACCTGGGCGAACAGAGGGCCTACGAGCAAGAAGGGTGCAGATAGGAAGAAGAGAGCTGAGCGGCGCAACATTTCATTATTCTATCGCGGACCAAAGCGGCCAGACATGTTGCCGCTCAAGACAACGGTGGCTCATCTACCAAGCGGGATTCTTGCCCCCCTTATATGCCCACTCATCGCGCCCTTCGTTGTAGATCTTCCGCTTTGTGAACAGCCATTTCCCATTGGTCTTCACCAGCTCGTCCTCATAATGCCCGAACCCGTCGAAGACGCCCTTGCGTTGCGGGTTGTCGTTAGAGTAGTGGAACCAATACGAGCGCCCGACTGCCTTGTTGCCGTCTACCTTGATGACGATATTCGAGATGTTGTGTCGAGCGGCTGCGGGTCGAAGCCCGGCCGTCGGGGCCGGATTCGGCATCCGGGCGATCACGTCCTTTATCGCCTCGCGACCCTTTACTTCGCCGCTGCCGTAATCGAGTACTCCGTCCGGTGTGAAGGTCGAGACGTAGAGATCGGGGTCGTGAAAGTCGAGCGCGAAGAGATATCGCGCTTGCAGGTCCTCAATCGCGGCGCGATCCTCTGCATAACTGCTGACGGGACGAGCCTGCGCATGCAAGCTAACCGCATTGGACACCGTGAACATCACGGCCACTGCGACGAGCGCGCCAGTGGCGGCGAATGCCAAGGGAACTGTTATCTTTCGCATATGGGCCCTCCTTCAAGAACGAGCGGACACCAGTATAGAAGATTTGAAAGTGGGACGGCCTGGCGACTGGACGAGCTGGCGCTGGCCGGGAAGGGGCAGTCGGCGGGGGTTCCTAAAGTGATTGAAAAAGGCTCAGGAGAGGTTACTTCGCCGCTCCATTGCCCAACTCAACAGAAAGGTTGGGGTCTTGGCGTTCCCGATTGCGCTTGAGCGGGATAATGTGCTTCGCCCACCGGCGGAAATCCGGCCAGAACTCGGGCATGAGATTCGCAAACCCTGAGCCGGCGATGCTGGTGGCCCAATTCATTGCGAATGCGTGGGCGTTCCTGCTTCCCGGGAGGATAGTACACGTTGGCGAGTGCCGCGCTCATTCCGGTGCCGAGAACATTTGACGAATTGAATTCCGTGCCGCCGGAATCGGTGCGAGTGATAATCGACCGGGAGATGGCATAGCCGATGCGCGGCCAAAGCCGATAGGAAGGTCCCCGGCGCCTGTAACGGGTGTCTTCATGGAATGCAGAGGCGAGCAGGAAATCGCCAAAGAAATTCTGGCTGACAATGTCGCCGACGGAAGCGCCGAAGCGTAGCGGATAAGCCGCCGGCCATGCGTTCCGGCCGTAGAGAGGAGTTGAATGCGTGACCTGCGAAACCGTGGCATTGAACGCCCCAGCGCCGAGCGTCAAGGGCGCGACCGTTTCCGTCTCGAAGAGGTCCCACTTCTCGGCGACCGAGGGCGGCGGGGAAGGCTCGGGTGCGTCGATCTCCTGAGCCCGCAATGGCGCTAAGACCAGCATCAGGAACCATCCGGCTTTGGCGATTCGGTTCATCAAGACCGTTTCCATTCCCCTTCTCCCACGAACTGCGCTGGTGCAACCTGAGCGCATCGCTTTCCCTTACTCCTGAGGTTTTCAAGAAGGTGCTTCGTGTACACGCCCCTCGCCACGAACTCGGCGCCCTCGTCCCTCAGCTCCCCAAGCAATTCCTCTCCACTTGCATCGATCAGGGTTACGTCGCTCAAATCGATCACATACCGGCGGTCGCGAGACCGGCCGCGCACCTGATCCCAATTCGCGCGGAGCTCGATCACCCACGGGCCGGCCAGTTGTCCGGACAAGGTCCATCTGTCTTCGTTCCCTGTTGCGCAGTGTGTGATCTTGAGCATCGCCATTCCCGTGCTCGGGTTACTGCATTCGGACAGCCAGTCTGCGACAGTCGCGCCCGAAGCCGGTAAAGTGATGGTGCTCAAGGGGTTTGCAGCCTGCGGGTGAATGAATGGCGCCAGCGCGTCGAAGCACCGCCCTGCCGAAAATCGGGGGGTTACCGGTAATTCGTCACGTTTTTACGAGGCCGTACGCGAAACGCGGATGCCGAGCTTCTGCATTCGGGACTGAAGCGTGGACCGGCGCATCCCGAGAAGAGCTGCCGCGCCGTCGGGACCTGCAACCTTCCAGTTGGCTTTCTCGAGAGCGGCAACGATCTCCTGCCGTGCCGCGTCGTCGAGAGTCGCCCGCAAATTCCCATCGACGCGCCCATTCACGTGCCCGTTAACGTGATCGACGGGCGCAGCATCCGCACGAAGGTGTAGTTCGTCGGTCGGCACCTTGAGCACTGGACCGCTCGAGAGGATCACAGCGCGCTCGATAACGTTTTGCAGCTCCCGTATGTTCCCCGGCCAGTGATACCGCACCAGCGTGGTCATGGTCTCGGACGGGATCGTGTCGATGCTCTTGTTCATGCGGCGGCCGAATTGCTGCACGAAGTGCCGGACCAGCAGCGGAATATCCTCAGGCCTCTCGCGCAGCGCGGGAACGCGGACCGGAAAAACATTCAGGCGATAGTAAAGATCCGAGCGGAACTTCTGATCGCCGACCATGGCTTCCAGGTCCCGGTTCGTGGCGGCGATCAGCCGCGCGTCCGTGCGCAGCGTGCGCGTGCTTCCCAGCCGTTCGAACTCGCGCTCCTGCAGGACGCGGAGAAGCTTGGGTTGCAATTCCAGCGGAACCTCGCCGATTTCGTCCAGAAAAACGGTTCCACGGTGCGCCAGTTCAAACCGTCCGACACGTTGCGCGATGGCGCCCGTGAAAGCGCCTCTTTCATGCCCGAACAGTTCGCTTTCCAGCAACCCCGTGGGGATGGCCGCACAGTTCAGCTTCACGAAAGCGCTGGACCGGCGCGAACTCAGATTGTGCACGGCGCGCGCGATCAGCTCCTTGCCGGTGCCCGTGTCGCCATAAATCAACACTGTGGAATCGGTGGGCGCCACCGTCTCCACCAGTGTCAGGACGCGGCGCAGCGCCTCGCTCTTCCCCACGATCTCTTCAAAATTCAGCTCGCTGCGGATTTCATTTTCAAGGTAAAGTTTCTCCTGCGCCAGCTGATCTTTCGAATCGGAGATCCGGCCGTACGCAACCGCATTGTCCACCGCGATCGCCACTTGCCGCGCGAACTGGGTCAGGAACGTGACGTCGTCCTGGGAGAATGCGTTCTCCCGCAAACTGCCCACGGCCAAAACGCCAAGTACGCGGTTCCGGCTGGTGAGCGGCAGATGGCAAGCGGATTTGAATCCCAGTGCTCCGATAACCGGATGGTTCGCCAGTTCCCCAGCGCCGGGAAGGATGGGCTCTCCCGTTCGAAATACCTGCGCCAGCGTCGAGTCGGCGGGCGGCTCAAACCCTTCGCGAATCACATCGTTGGTTTCAGGAAAGTCGAGCGCGTAGATCCGCAGCCTGCCGTCCTCGGCATCCGGCAGCACAATGGAAACGCCGTGGCAGTGCATCACGCGGCGGAGATTCGCCGCGATCACCCGCAGCAGGTCCCGAAGATCCAGAGTCGAGACCACACGGCTGGTCAGATCCAACAGGAGTTCCAGGCGTTCCTGGGCGCGGCGCGACGCCTGAAAGTTGATGGCATCGTCCATCGCCAGTGCGATCTGGCCCGCAGCCAGGGATAGAAACCGCACCTCTTCTTCCGAATAAGCGTCGAGCCGCCGGCTGGCGATGAGAAGACTGCCCAGCCGCCGATGGGCCGTGCTGAGAGGAAGCGCGCACGCGGATTGAAGCCCGGCCTTCTTGAGAATCTCCACGGTATACGAAAAACGGGTCTCCCGCCGGACATCGGCAATGACCACCGCTTGTTGGTTTTCGGACACCCACCACGCCAGCGTCTCCTCGACCTGAATGTCGGAAGGAGGAGGACTGAGTTGTTGGCAGCTCTCGCAAAGATGCCAATTCACTTTCTTCGAGAATTCGTCGAACTGCGCAATGGCATCGAAGGAAATCACCGGTCTCAACTCGTTCACCAGGACACCGAAGAGCGCCTTCGGCTCCTGTTGAGTTCGAATCGATTCGGCAAGCCGGATCAGGGATTCATAACGAGCTCCGTCCGATAGGTCTGACGGCACTTCCAGTCTTGAGCTGACCACGGTTCCCATTTCGGACTCCTTTACATAGCAGGTTAGATGCGCGACTTCGTTTTGAGGATGCATCGTAGTGCGGCTTCCGTTACGTCCGATCAGGCGGCCGTCGGGGGAACCGCGCAACGCCGCAGCGAGCCAGCGTGGCCCTCCCCGACTCATTCCTTAAAAATGTCTGAACAAAACCGAGGCTCAGGGAATATATGGATATGAATCCTGGTGGAAGCACGCTCAGGCGTGAGATGCGCGCCGCGCTGTGCATCACGTTGAGCGCCGTAGCTGCGCTGCTTTGCCCGATCCTGTTACACGCGCAAGCGCAAGCTCCTGCAGGGCAGAGCGCTGTGGGACAGATCCGCATCGAAGTCAAAGACCCTTCCGGAGCCGCGCTGGAGGCCTCCGGAAAGTTAGAGAGCCTTGCCGCGGCTGGAGTGCAGCGCAGCTTTCAAACGGATGCGCAGGGCGCATATACGCTGGAAGGTTTGCCCTTCGGACGTTACCGGCTGGAGGTTTCCAAGACCGGGTTCGCCACCCAGTCCGTATTGATCGACGTGCAGTCCGGGACGCCCGTCTCGCGCGCCGTTACGCTGGCGCTGGGCGCTCAGGTTTCCAAGGTGGATGTGGTCGCGACCACGCCGCTTCACGGAGTCGATCTTCCGCTGGATGAAATCCCCTCCCAGGTCCAGACCGCGACCCAGGCTGACATCCAGAACAGCTCCGCTCTCGACCTTTCGGATTTCATGAACCGGCGTCTGAACGGCATCTACGTGAACGAAACGCAGGACAACCCCTTCCAGCCCGATGTAAATTACCGCGGCTACACCGCTTCGCCGCTGCTCGGCACGCCGGAGGGCATCTCGGTCTATGTAGACGGCGTGCGGCAAAACCAGCCCTTTGGCGATGTCGTCAGTTGGGACCTGATCGAGCGCAACACCGTCTCGGAAATGGCGTTGATGCCGGGATCAAATCCGGTATTCGGACTCAACACATTGGGTGGCGCGATTGTGGTCACAACCAAGGACGGCGTCAGCAGCCCAGGCTGGAGCGGACAAATATTGTACGGCAGCAGCGGCCGCAAATCGGTCGAAGGCGAATACGGGGGCGGCAAGACCACCGGATTCAATTGGTATCTCGCCGGCAACGGCTTCCACGAATCCGGGTGGCGTTTCGACTCGCCTTCGGATGTCAAGCAAGGTTTCGCCAAACTGGGCTGGCGTAACACCAAGACCGACCTTGCTCTCACGTCCTCCTTTGCGTACAACACGCTAACCGGCAATGGCATTCAGGACTATCGCCGTGCTGCAAATCGACTATTCAAGCGTCTACACCATTCCCGACATCATCCGCAACCGCTCGCCTGCCTTCAACTTCATTGCCCGGCATAGCTTCAGCAACACGCTTACGTTTTCCGGGAACGCCTATTACCGGTACATCCGCACCGAGGAGTCCAACGGCAACGCCAACAACGACGCATTCGGCGGACCGGTTTATACCCTCAGCCCCACGGACGCGGCGGTCCTCAACGCAGCCGGTTATTCCGGGTTTTCAACCAACCAAAATCCGTCCAACACCCCGTATCCAGGCTTGGCTTGCATCGCGAACGCGCTGGAGCTCAACGATCCCGACGAGACCTGCGACGCCAACAATATCTCTTCGAGAGAAGTACAGAATGAGTTCGGAGCTTCCGGGCAGCTCACCTCGGTCACCAAGCTGTGGGGCCGACGCAACCAGTTGACGGTGGGCGGCGTTTTAGACCGCGGCACCATTAACTACACGCAGAACACGCAGTATGGCTATCTCGTGCAAAATGGCATCATTGTCGGTGTTCCGGCGTGGCAGGACGGCTCGACCTGCTGCGAACGGCTCGCCCGTCGACTCGGCCGTCAACTTACATGGAGTCACGCCCAACGGAAGCGTCTACCTGACCGACACGTTTTCTCCCGCCAAGTATTGGAGCGTGACGGTCTCCGGCCGATTTAACCAGACCACTATCCGCAACACCGACCTTCTCAACCCCGTCGCCGGTCCTGGCTCGCTCACCGGCGATTACACCTACCGGCGATTCGACCCCTCGGTAGGGGTCACCTACAATCCCTTTCGCATTTTGAATATGTATGCAAACTACTCCCAGGCGAATCGCGCGCCGACATCCATCGAGCTCGGCTGCGCCGATCCCAATAACCCGTGCAGTCTTCCCAACGCCCTGTCCAGCGATCCGCCTCTCAGCCAGGTTGTCACCACGACCTGGGAAGCGGGCCTGCGCGGGAAGCTGGGGGAACAGTACCATGTCGACTGGGACCTGGGCGCGTTTCGCGCGGAAAACCATAACGATATCCTGTTCGTCGCTGCGCCGGAAACCGGCACCGGCTATTTCCAGAACTTTGCCGAAACGCTTCGGGAAGGGGTGCAGGCCAGCCTGGATGGCCACTTCAAACGCATCAGCGTCGGCCTTGATTACACGTTTCTGTCCGCGACCTATCAAAGCACGGAGACGCTGGACGGTACAGCCAACAACACCAGTGATCTCGCATTATCGGGATACCCGGGAGTCGGCGGTGTGATCACGGTCCATCCCGGCAACCGGATTCCGCTGATCGCAAAACACAGCGGGAAAGCTTACATGGATTTCCAGGCGACCAAGAAATTCATGCTCAATCTCGGCCTGGTCGCGAACTCGAGCGCGTACGCGCGCGGCAACGAGAACAACGCGTACAAAGCCGACGGAGTGTATTATCTGGGACCCGGAGTTTCACCCGGCTATGCGGTGGTCAACTTCGCGGCGCATTACGATCTGACCAAGCATCTGCAACTGGGCGGCTCAGGTCGACAACCTCTTCGACCGCCATTACTATACGGCGGCGCAGATTGAGAACACTCCGTTCACCAACAAGGGCACGCTCGATTTTCAGCCTTTCCCGGCGTACACCACCGGGCCTCAAGCCGGGAGTGTCCCTCTTACCAGCGCCACCTTCTTCGCGCCGGGCGCTCCGAGAAGGGCATGGGTCGAGCTAAAACTAAAGTTCTGAGCATGTTCGAGGATGCAATAGCTCCGGGCGCGGCGGCGGCGAGGGTTTCGTCAGGAGCCCACTCCCGCTCGTGTACGGATGCCTCGAAGCCCTCGCCTCTTGAAGAAGAAGTGGTGAGCCTGTTTGATCAGCTGCAGGACCGGTTGTTGCGATATCTGTTCAGCCTTGGTTTGCCTGCTCCGGATGGCGAGGAGATCATCCAGGAAGTGTTCCTCGCTCTGTTCCAGCACTTACAGCGCGGCAAACCGCGCCACAACCTTCGCGCCTGGGTCTTCCAGGTTGCCCACAATCTGGCCCTGAAACGCCGCAACATCGCGCAGCGGAATCGACAAGCGCTATTGCATTACGGTGGCGCCTTCCCTGCGAATTTCTTCTTGGATCAGGCACCCAACCCCGAAGATCAGTTGGCGGGGAACCAGCGCCACGCGACGCCTGCTCGCTGTCCTGCATGCTCTTCCCGAACAGGACCGGCAGTGCCTTGCCCTTCGCGCGGAGGGTCTCACATATCGTGAAATAGCCCGAGTCCTGGATATGTCCCTTGGATCTGTGTCTCTTTCGTTGGGACGGTCTTTGGCGCGTTTCGCGCGCGCCGATGAACGGTGACAACATGCCACAAGAATCTCATCTCTCCGATTCTCATATCTCCGGCCAGATACTACTCCTGGCGGCTGATGGTGAATTGCCGCCGGCCCAAGCGGCGCAGGTAGCCGGGCACCTGTCCCAGTGCTGGGCTTGCCGGGCCCGCAAACAGGAGATCGAGGAAGCCATTATCGATTTTGTCCGGCTTCATCGCGGCAACCTCGATCCGCTTTTGCCACCCCCTGCCGGTCCGCGCGCTCTGCTCAAGGCCCAACTCGCGCAGATGGCCTCCGTTCCCCAACCGTGGTGGACGTGCTGGTCACAAGTTTTCGCCAGGAGCGGGGTTTGGAGGCAAACTGCGGCAGCACTGTTATTTGCCGTGACTGTAGTAATTGGTTACCACCTTTGGGCTCCGATTTCCGCATCACGATCGGCTTTTCGCCCGGTGCCATTCTCTTTCCCGGAACCGAGCCTTACTCCGGGCGCGGTTGCCACAGTCAATAGGGAACAAGTCTGCGACTCGGCTTCGCCCAAGAACCGTACCGTCCCAGTGTCGCTTCAACGCCGGGTTTTCGAGGAGTATGGCATCCCAGGCGCCGAACCCAGAGCCTACGAAGTCGACTACCTGATTACTCCGGCGCTGGGCGGTGCGGACGACATTCGTAATCTGTGGCCCCAATCCTACTCTTCCGCGGTATGGAACGCCCGCGTAAAAGACGCTCTTGAAGATCGCCTGCACGACCTGGTGTGTGGAGGGAATCTGGACCTGGTTGCGGCGCAGCGCGACATCTCCTCCGACTGGATCGCGGCCTATAAGAAGTATTTCCAGACCGACAAACCCCTGGAGGCGTCGCCGGCGCAGTAGCCAGCGCCGGAAATCTGGCGTTTCAGGTCGCAATCGCCCACAATGCTCAGACAGGGGAGAAGCTGTGGGAGGCCAAGGTAACGCGTAGCGCACCACGATTTCCGGCAGCCCCCGTTGTATACTATGGCGGTCCGGGAAATGGAAACAGAATCCAAGAAAAAAGGAGTGTATCTGTGAAGGCGAATCGTCTGTTCCGCATTGTCTCTCTTCTGGTTCTCGCGTCCGTGGCGCTGACTGCTCAGGTTCCACGACAGCAGGATGTGGTTCCACTGAAAAACTGGGCGACTCCGTTGTACTGGCAGCCCACCCAAGCGCAGCGAGATACCTCCGCGCAGGCCTTGCCGCAGCTGCAGTTTTCCACGAACGCAGTGTCCACGAACGCTCTCACCTTCGTGGCCATCACGCCGTGCCGCCTGGTGGATACTCGAGGCGGTTCATTTAACGGGATATCTCCCTTTTCCGGGCCGTCCATAGCGTCAAAAGGAACGATTACGATCCCTGTGCAATCCCCTGCCGAAGCCCTCGCCAACACCGCCCCGGCGCCCTGCGGCGTGATTCCATCCATCGCCCAAGCCTATTCGTTTAACCTGACGGTGGTGCCTGTATCGGGTGGCGCGGTCGACTATGTGTCGCTGTGGCAGGCAGGCGCGGCGCAGCCATATGTTGCGACCTTGGACGATCCTCAAGGTGCGATCGTATCCAACGCTGCCATTGTTCCGGCGGGACCAAGCGCAAGCCCGGGCTATGGCGGGGTGAGCGTCTATAACGCCGGTCCTGCAACCACGAATGTCATCATCGACATGAACGGTTACTTCACCGCTCCGACAGACCTGGGCAATAACACGGCCATCGGGGCGGGAACGCTGGCGATGAACACCACCGGGAACTACAACACGGCAAGTGGCTACCAGGCGCTGTACTCCAACATTGCCGGGGCCAGCAACACAGCCAGCGGCGCCGAGGCGCTGGAGCTCAACACCACCGGGAACCTCAACACCGCCAACGGCGCCAACGCCCTGGAGAACAACACCACCGGTAGCTCCAACACTGCCAGCGGCGACCTGGCGCTGGAACACAACTCCACCGGAAGCTTCAACACGGCCACCGGAAGCTCCGCGCTGGTGAACAACACCAGCGGGGGCGGCAACACCGCCGACGGCTATTTGGCGCTGGAGAATAACACCATCGCGGGGAGCAACACCGCCACCGGCTACGAGGCGCTGCAGTTCAACACCACCGGGGGAAACAACACATCCAGCGGCTACCAGGCGCTGCAGAACAACACCACCGGAAACAATAACATCGCCATCGGGTATAGCGCGGCCAGCGCAGTCTCGGGCGGTAACAGCAACAACATTCACATCGGCAGTTCGGGCGCAGCGGGCGACGCCGGCGCCATCCGTATCGGGGGCACCCAGACAAGCACGTTTATCGCAGGCATTTACGGCGAAAGCGTGACTATCGGCATCCCCAACTACCTGGTCTGCATCGACGCCAGCGGGAAGCTGGCAACTACCAGCTGCAGCAGCACCCCCTCCTCGCGCCGTTTCAAGGAACAGATCGCCGACATGGGCGACGCCAGCAGCAAGCTGCTCCAACTGCGTCCGGTGACGTTCCTCTACA
The DNA here is from genome assembly GCA_963765185.1 of Bryobacterales bacterium. Lineage (GTDB taxonomy): Bacteria > Acidobacteriota > Terriglobia > Bryobacterales > Bryobacteraceae > Palsa-187. Next base: position 54,047 of record CAVXWB010000005.1, on the reverse strand, counting down.
AACCGCAGTACGACGATGGCTCCCACGCCTTGCAATATGGTCTCATTGCGGAGGAAGTCGCCAAGCTCTATCCCGATATGGTGGGATACGACAAAGACGGCCAGCCTTCGTCGGTGAAGTATCAGTCGCTCGCTCCTATGCTGCTGAACGAGGTGCAGAAGCAGAACGCGCAGCTCCAATTCCAGCTGGAGGAGAATCGGAAACTGGAGGAGCAGAATCGACAGCAGTCCGAGGAGAATCGCTCGCTCGAAGACCGGCTTGCTGTGCTGGAGGCGCTGCTGGCGGGTCAGCCCTCGACGGCTGCGAAATCGGCGGGCAGCCAGTAGTTCCCAGCTTGGTGGAGGGAAGTCGGCGCGACAACGGCCGCGTGCAGCCTGGAGCAGATATGATCGCAGACAAAGATCCCCAGGCAACCTCTCGGCTATGGCGGCGCATGATCGGCATTCTGCGCGGTTTTTGCATAGACTATAGGATTGCGGCAGGTCGGATAGTGGAGCGTCCCGGGTTTCTGGCAGCACGCGTGTTTGGTTCATCAACGACGACGCTGTCTTTGCCCGCCGTCGTTTCATGAAGGTTCAGACCGATCCATCCCATCCAGCCTTGCCAGGCCGGCGTTGGTGTGTATTTACCAGCGCCGGCGATCATCACAACGTTTTCTCCTGGGTATCCGGCTTGGAGGATCGGCCGTGGGACCTGATTGTCGCATTCTATGGCAGCGACGATGCCGTCTATCGCCAGCTGCGCCAAATCTCCCGAGTTTGTTTTCGAACGAAAGGGAGCAAATTCCAGAATCTCAAGAAACTTGTCGGACGACGACCCAAGATTTTCGCCGGGTACGACCTGGTCTGGGTGGCGGATGACGACCTTATCGTTACGCCGGCCGATATAGAACGTCTATTCCGCCTCGCGTCCGAATACGATTTCTGGGTGTGCCAGCCGGCGTTTGGCCCGGCAGGGCGTAACTCGCACCCGATTACAGTCTGGAGCGGGTCCGGCATTCGGATCGTTAACTTCATCGAGGTGGGAGCCCCTTTATTTAGAAGAGACAAACTCGACGAGTTTCTGCGAGTCTACGACGGTGAGCTGGTGGGATGGGGCATCGACTGGTGGTTCTGCAACTACTTTCAAGCCAATCGAAACCGCAAGCTGGCCGTGATTGAGGATGTGGTGGTCGTCAACCCTCACGACCATCAGCGGCCAGGAGGTGCGCGTGAAATCGTCAAATTACAATCCGATGAGATGCGCTATCGCAGCTGGCAGGAGACGGCCCGCAAACTGCATCTGGCCGAATATGAAGCCCGCACGCTCGCCTATATCCGGAACACGCCAAATACGCCTGATAAGCCCTCGCATTCAGCGGGCAGTGATGTGCTGACGGATATTCGATCGGATCTGCCGCAACAGAGCGACTGGAATGTGATCTTCGACGTCGGGGCGAACGTGGGCCGCGCCACCGTCGAGTTAAGCAAGCGATTTCCCAATGCTCGGATATACAGCTTTGAGCCCGTGCCGGAAATATTCCAAAAGCTGGCCGATACAGCGAAGCTTCATCCAAATGTACGGCCGCAATGTCTGGCTCTCGGCAGCGAACGCGGCCGGCGGTCCATTTCTTTGGACCAGGATTCGATGATGACCCGGTTCGTTCCAGGCCAGCCTCAGGAAGGGTCGATTCCCGTAGACGTGACGACACTTGCGGACTTCTGCCGCGAACACGACATTGACCAGGTTAATTTCCTCAAGATTGATACGGCCGGGCACGAACGTGACGTGATTTTGGGAGCCGGAGAGTTTCTGAGCCGCGTCGATTTCCTGCAATGTGTCGTAAGCGCCAACACCTACAATCGATTCCATGCCTCCTTTGGAGATATCTGGCGGCACATGTCCGAAATGAATTTTTATCTGTACGGCATATACAGACAAACGATGGAGTGGACCGGCGGCGGATACCCTATCATGCGGCGCTTCGATTCGGTCTTCATTAACGCGCGGCTGGTGGGGCCTTTGAAAAACGTGTTGGATCGGTAGTGATTCGATTGAGCGCGTCCATTACCCTTTTCGCCTTGTTCGCTCGCAATCTCTTCCAGTTCGGGACCGGATTTGGTTTGGTATGTTCGCCGGTCAAATCCTTTAGAAGGCGATCCTCGAGCGGTTGGTCTTGTCGTCTTGCCCTAAAACAACCTGTCGTTCGCGGTGAGATTTTCTGGGAGCGAGTACGCCTCGCGGCGAGTTTGGCCGCCAGCTTCCGGGATCTTCAGTGCAGCAACACGAAGCGCGCGATGAACAACGCCGCCAACAAATAAAGCAGCCAGTGCGTGCCGCGGAAATCGCCGCGGACGATCTTCAGCAGTGCGTAGCTGGTGAAACCGAAGCCCAGCCCGTCGGCGATGCTGAACGTCAGCGGAATGCCGATCAGCGTCAGGAAGGCCGGAATCGATTTCCCTGGATCGCCCCATTCAATCTCGCCGAGATGAGCCATCATCAGCGAGCCCACGACGATTAACGCCGGCGCGGTGGCGGCAGCGGGCACCGCGCCAGCCAGCGGCGCCAGAAACATCGCTGCCAGGAACAGGAGCCCGGTGACAATGGAAGTGACGCCGCTGCGGCCTCCCACGGCCACGCCCGCTGCGCTCTCGATATAGCTCGTTACAGTGGATGTTCCCACCAGCGACCCGGCAACGGTCGCGGTGGCATCGCAGAACAGGATTTCCCGCACGCGAGGGATATTCCCGTCGGCGTCGAACAATCCCGTGCCGGCGCCGACGCCCACCAGCGTTCCCACGTTATCGAACAAATCCACGAACAGAAAAACGAACACGATGCCCGCCAGGCCCAGGTTCCACGCGCCCCGGATATCGAGTTGTCCCGCGGTGGCCGCGAGATCGGAGAGCCGGTAGACCCCCGGCGTCCATTGCACCAGCCCGAAGGCGGCGCCGAGGAGCGTGGTTGCGAGGATTCCGAGGAGCATCGCCGATCGCACGCGCCATGCTGAAAGTCCGGCAATCAAAAGTAATCCAGACAGCGCCAGTAGCGTGTTTTTGTCGTGCAGGTTTCCCAGCGTCACCAGCGTGGCCGCGCTGGGCACGATGATCCCCGCATTGCGCAACCCGATCAGCGCGATGAACAAGCCGATGCCCGCAGCGACGGCCGCGTACAACTCGCGCGGAATCGCTTTCACGATCAACTGCCGCACGCCCGCGAGCGTCAGGATCAGGAACGCCACGCCGGAGAGAAACACCGCGCCGAGCGCCGTCTGCCACGGAATCCCCATGCCTTTGACCACCGTGTACGTGAAGTAGGCATTCAGTCCCATGCCGGGGGCGAGCGCGATGGGGTAGCGCGCCACCGCCCCCATCAGGATGCTGCCGAAGGCCGAGCACAGGCATGTGGCCGCCACCACCGCCTGAAACGGCATTCCGGTCTCGCGCAAGATCGAAGGATTGACGAACACGATATACGCCATGGTGACGAACGTCGTGGCGCCCGCCAATACCTCCGTCTTCCAGTTCGTGCCGAGCCGCGTGAATTCGAAATAGCGCTCCAGGCGAGCAATCATCTAAGTATTATTGCGCGGACCCCAAAAGATGGTGGTCGAAATCGGCCAGCGCGGTGGAGTTCGGCCAGTCCGGCCAACGGAAGTGGTTGATTTGGAGCCGTTCGCGTTGGCACGAGAATTGCCTTTCCAGTGTCAGGAGGCAATGAAAATGAAAAAAGGAATGTTGATTCTGGCGGCGGTGATGGCGCTGGCGCCGATGACGGCTTCGGCGGGGATCCGCGTGGGAGTGGCAGTGGGAGGACCGGCTTTCTACGGCCCCGGTTGGTACAGCCCGTTCTGGGGCGCGTATTGGGGGCCCGGCACATACTACGGGTATCCGAACGCCGGCGAGGTCAAGTTGGACACGAAAGTGAAGGACGCCCAGGTGTTCATTGATGGTTCGTATGCGGGCACGACCAAGGAAAACAAGACCATGCATTTGCGGCCCGGAAGTTACAACATCGAGATTCGCGAAGGCGGGCAGACGCCGTTCGCCGAACAGGTGTATGTGGCAGCGGGCAAGACGATCCACCTCCAGCCCGAGTTATAAATCACTGGGCTGCTCGCTTGTCGCCGAGATCGTGCTCATCGGACCGACGAAGAAAATCCCGGGTATCCTCAGAGGAGGGAAAGGGAGGAATCGGAGCATGAGGAAGGCGACCATAACGACGAAAACGAGACTGGCATCGGCGTTCGCGATCGCGCTGATGATTTACCCGGCCTTGCATGCGCAGCCGGCCCCCATCAACGTCAAAGACGCCCCGAGTTCCGATCCGGATACTGGCGCAGAGTCCGGCCGAGACCAGGGCGGATCTTCAAGTGATCTGCCTGTTTCGTTCCTCGCCGGTGAATACGTTGCACGGCTCGCTGGCAGAGGCGAATGAAAAACTGAAGGGGCTGCTTGAGCGTATCCGCAGACCGGAGCTGTTCGATGGCGAACTCGGAGAGACGCTCCTGATCGCACCACCTCAAGACAGCCTTGGAGCGAAGAAGCTGCTCATCATCGGCCTGGGGGATTCGCAGAGTTTCTCCCCGCAACGGATGCAATTGGTGGGCGAGATCCTTTATACCGAGGCCAGCCGTATCGGAGTGGCCCACCCGTTCTTCGCCCCGACGATTCTCGATGGAGGCGTCGCCAAATTCACAACCGGGGAAGTCGCGGAGCAGGTGATCGGCGGATTTCTGCGCGCCGCCGCAACGCACAAGGTCCTTGAGGTTGCGAAGGCGTCGGCCAGCCCAGGCATCACAGCACTCACCTATCTCGCCGGGGTGCAAAACGTGAACAGCACGCGCGAGGGGATAGAGAAGGCCATTTCCGCGGCATCGCCGAAATAGTTTGGCCTGCCGAAATAGTTTGACCGGTTGTCGATGGCGGTTCTCGCCGCCTCGCGTCGGCCGGGCCGGTTTCTTGGCATAATGAGGAAAACATCCACGACGGCTGCCCGGCGCTGGGTTCGAGCGCGAAACGCATCACGCTCCGTTACAAACTGGTCAGACCTCATGACGATCACACACACCGGCCTTGAATTAAAAATCGCGTTGGCGGGCTTCCTAGGCGTGGCTCTGCTCGGCGCCTCTTCCTGTTCCAACAGTTCTTCCGCCATGAAGCCTCCGTCTCCGCCGGTTGTAGAGGTGGCCACGGTAGAGCAAAAGGACGTCCCCATCTACAGCGAGTGGATCGGAACGCTCGACGGCTTCCTCAACGCGGACATCAAGGCGCAGGTGAGCGGCTACCTGCTGAAGCAGGACTACACCGAGGGCTCGTTCGTCTCCAAGGGTCAACTGCTTTTCGAAATCGATCCGCGGCCGTTCCAGGCGGTGCTGGATCAGGCTCTGGGGCGCCTGGCGGAGGCCAACGGGCAGCTCTCGCAGGCGCAGGCGCAACTTTCGCAGGCGCAGGCGCAGGTGCTGGTGGCGCAGGCGAATCAGACTAAAGCCCAGCTTGACGAGAACCGCTACATCCCGCTCGCGCAACAGCAGGCCATCACCCAGCAGGATCTCGACAATGCCACCCAGACCAACATGGCCGCGAAGGCCCAGGTCCAGGCGGCCGCAGCCGCGGTGGGAACAGCCAGGGCGCAGATAGAGGTGGCCACGGCTTCCATTGCCAGCGCCAAAGCGGCGGTCGAGACGGCGCAGGTGAATCTCGAATTCACCAAGCTGGTGGCGCCCATCGAGGGGATCGCCGGACAAGCTCAGGAACAGGTCGGCGCCCTGGTTGGCCCGGCCAGCGGTCCCGTGACCACGGTCTCGACCGTCGATCCCATCAAGGCTTACTTCACGGTCAGCGAGCAGGAATACCTGGATTTCCATCGCCGCTACTCCAACCAGACCACTCTCGATGCGGAGAGGACGCAATTGAAATTCGAGCTGATTCTGGCTGACGGGACGGTCTATCAGCACATCGGGAGTTTCTTTTTCGCGGATCGCCAAGTCAATCAGAGCACCGGAGCGATCCGCGTCGCGGCGCTGTTTCCCAACCCTGGAAACATTCTGCGGCCAGGCGTGTACGGCAAGGTGCGAGCCTCCACCAGAACTCAGATGGGGGCGCTGCTGATCCCGCAGCGCGCCGTCAATCAGCTGCAAGGCTCCTACCAGGTGGATGTGGTCGAGAGCGACAACACCATCAGTATCCGGACTGTGACGGTGGGGGACCGCGTCGGTTCGATGTGGATCGTCACCAGTGGTTTGAAAGCGGGAGAGCGGGTGGTGACCGAGGGCGTGCAATTGGTGCGCCCCGGCGTCACGGTGACGACCAAGCCGTATTCGGGAAAGGAGGGCTGAGGGCATGTCCCGGTTCTTCATCAATCGGCCTATCGTGGCCATGGTGATCGCCATCGTCACGGTGATCGTGGGCGCGGTCGCGATTGCCGGTCTGCCGGTGGCCCAATTTCCGAACATCGTTCCGCCGGAAGTAAAACTGCTCGCCACCTACGTTGGAGCCGACGCGCAGACAATCGAGCAGTCGGTAGCGACTCCCATCGAGGAGCAAATGAGCGGCGTGGACAACATGAATTACATGTACTCGCTGAACGCTACCGCGAACGGCGGCATGACCATGATCGTGGATTTCGACGTCAGCACCTCTCCCAACACCGATCTGATTCTTGCCCAGAGCCGGAAACGCAAGCGGCGTCGCAGCTTCCCGCGGATGTCACCGCCTACGGAGTCACGGTGCAAAAGGCCACATCCGCGCCGCTCATGCTGATCTCCTTATACTCGCCGCGCGGAACCTATGATGCGGGATTCCTGGCCAACTACGCCTATATCAACCTGGTCGACCAAGCCTTGCGAGTGCCCGGCATCGGCGCAGCGCAGGTGTTCGGCGCGGGCCAGTACGCCATGCGCATGTGGGTCAAGCCGGATCAGTTGGCCAAATTGGGCATCACCGTTCCGGAAATCGTTTCCGCGATCCAGGCCCAGAATACGGTGAATCCCGCCGGAAGCGTGGGAGGCCCCCCGGCGCCGAAGGGTCAAGAATTCACCTACTCTGTCCTGGCGCAGGGCCGCCTGACGTCGCCCGAGCAGTTCGGGGACATCGTGGTGCGGGAAACGCCGGACGGCGGAATCGTGCGCGTCAAGGATGTGGCGCGAATCGAACTGGGCGCTCAGGACTACAGCATGATCGGGCGCCTGAACGGAAAACCGGGAGCGAATCTGGCGGTGTACCAGCTGCCGGGCTCCAACGCGGTCGACGCCGCGAACGGCGTGAAGAAAATGATGGCCGAGCTGAAACAGCGCTTCCCGCCGGATGTCGATTACACCATCTCGCTGGACACCACGGAGGTGGTGACCGAGGGCATGAAGGAGATCGTGCTGACTCTCCTGATCGCCATCGGGTTAGTGATCGTCGTGGTGTATTTGTTCCTGCAAGGCTGGCGCGCCACGCTCATTCCGCTGCTGGCGGTTCCGGTGTCGCTGATCGGCACCTTCATGTTCTTTCCAGATGTTCGGCTTCTCCATCAACACTCTTTCGCTGTTCGGCCTGGTGCTGGCGATCGGCCTGGTGGTGGACGACGCCATTGTCGTGGTCGAGGCGGTGGAGCGCCATATCGAAGACGGCATGGCGCCCAAGGAGGCGTCCCTGAAAGCCATGGAGGAAATCTCCGGGCCGGTGATCGGCATCGCTTTGGTGCTCTCGGCCGTGTTCATCCCGACGGCTTTCGTTCCGGGCATCACCGGGCGGCTGTATCAGCAATTCGCCGTCACCATCGCCATTTCCGTGATCCTTTCCGCGTTCAACGCGCTTTCGCTCAGTCCGGCGCTGGCCGCGTTGTTGCTCAAGCCCAAGAAAGACAGCCGCGGGCTGCTCAGAAAGTTCTTCAACTGGTTCAACCGGATGTTTGCGAGAGCCACGGATGGTTACGTGCGAGTATCGGGCGCGCTCTTGCGCAAGAGCGTGATTGCGCTGGTTCTTCTGGCTGGCTTTCGGACTCGCGGCCGGTTTCTTCGCCAGGAAAGTGCCCTCCAGCTTTCTGCCGGATGAGGATCAGGGCTACGCCTATGTCAACCTTCAGCTTCCGAACGCGGCCTCACTGGAACGCACCGAGGACGTGAGCACGAAGGTCGAAAAAACGCTGCTCGGCGCCCCGGGCGTTCAGTCCGTCACCAGCGTGATCGGCTTCAGTTTGTTGAGCTATGTGCGCACCAGCTATAACGCGTTCTTCTTCGTGACGCTGAAGCCATGGGATGAGCGCAAGAGCCGCGCCGAACAGTTCCAGGAAATCAAACAACACGTGAACCGCGAGCTGAGCACACTTCCCGAAGGAGTCGCGTTCAGTTTCTCGCCACCGGCTATTCCCGGCGTCGGCACCTCCGGCGGATTCACTTTCGTTCTCGAAGACCGGTCCTCGACGTCAGAGCAGTTTCTCGCCACCAACCTTGCCAAGTTCATCGCCGCCGCGCAAAAGCGCCCGGAGATCGCGGGCATCAGCACAACCTTCCTGCCCAGCGTTCCGCAGGAATTCGTTGATGTGGATCGCGACAAGGTGATCAAGCAAGGAGTGCCGCTGAACGACGTCTATCGCACCATTCAGGCGTTCATGGGCGGAGTGTTCGTCAATTACTTCAACCGCTTCGGCCGCCAGTGGCAGGTGTACGTGGAGGCTGAAGGCGAATACCGCGCGCGCGCTGAAAATGTCGGCCAGTTTTATGTGCGGAATAACAAGAACGAAATGGTTCCGCTTTCCGCGATCACGAAAATCGAATCGCGAACGGGCCCTGAGTTCACCATGCGATATGACGATATCCGTCGGCGCAGATCAACGGCAACGCCGCGCCCGGCTATAGCGCCGATCAAGCCATGGCCGCTCTCGAAGAGGTCTTCAAGGAGACCATGCCTCCGCAGATGGGCCACGACTACATGGGCATGTCCTTTCAGGAGAAGAAGGCCGAGGAGGGTATACCGCCTTCGGTGGTCTTCGGATTCTCGCTGCTCTTCGTTTTCCTGATTCTCGCCGCGCTGTATGAAAGCTGGTCGCTGCCCTTCAGCGTTCTGCTGAGCACGCCCATCGCAGTGTTCGGCGCCTTCGGCATGTTGTGGCTGCGCCGCACCGTTCTCGCCCACTTCTTGCCGGCTTACATGGTGCAGATCGAAAGTGACGTGTACTCGCAAATCGGGCTGGTGATGTTGATCGGTCTGGCCGCCAAGAACGCGATTTTGATCGTCGAATTCGCTAAGGACGACTTTGAGAAGGGAAGCAATCTGATCGACGCCGCGCTCGACGGCGCCCGCCTGCGATTGCGGCCGATCCTGATGACTTCCTTCGCGTTCATTCTGGGCTGCGTGCCGCTGTGGACGGCGTCGGGCGCGGGATCGGTGGCTCGCCAGATCATGGGCACCACAGTGATCGGAGGAATGCTGGCCGCCAGTCTGATCGGCATCTTTTTCGTTCCCGCAATCTTCTACATGGTGGAAAAACTATCCGGGGCCGGCGGCAACCGGATTCCCACGCTGGCGCCGCATGAGCACCTGCCTACGCCGGTGGAGGGAGACTGACCATGAACGGCCGGCGGATCGCCGCGGGGCTCCTTCTCAGTCTGCTTGCAGGTTGCACGGTAGGGCCGAATTATCACCGGCCCTCCATTCAGACTCCCGAAACGTTTCGCGCGGCAGCGCCGGCGCCCGTGCCGCCGCCGTCGTCTCTGGCGGATCTCAAGTGGTTCGAAGTTTTCAAGGATGAGAAGCTCCAGGAACTGATCCGAACCGCGCTCGAACAGAACTATGATTTGCGGGACGCGGTCGCGCGCGTCGATGCGGCGCGAGCGAATCTGGGAATCACGCGATCGGCTCAATTTCCGCAGGTGAACGCCAGCGGCACCGTGAATATCGATCGGCTCTCTCGGGACGGCGAAACACCGCTGCCGGCGAGTTTTCTGGCTTCGCAAAATCGCAACTGGGGGGAAGCGTCTCTCAATCTGCTGTCCTTCGAAGTGGATCTGTGGGGCCGGCTGCGGCGGGCCACGGAAGCGGCGCGCGCGAATCTTCTCAGTGCGGAAGAGAACCGCAAGGCTGTTGTCACCACCCTGGTCGGCGACGTGGCGACCGCATATCTGAGCCTGCGCGAATTGGACAATGAACTGGAAATTTCCCGGAGCACGCTGGCCAGCCGGCAAGCTTCCCTGGAACTTACGCGCGCGCGGCAAACCGGCGGCGTCGCCACGCTTCTCGATCTGCGTGAGGCGGAGCAACTGGTTTACACCGCCGCCCAAACCATTCCCGTGCTCCAGCAGCAGATCGAGCAGACCGAAAACAACATCAGCCTGTTATTGGGGAAACCGCCGGCCGGCGTGATTCGCGGCTCTGGTCTGACGCAGCAGGAACTGCCGCCTTCCATCCCGGCCGGGCTGCCGTCGGCTCTGCTCGACCGCCGGCCTGACATTCGCGAGGCGGAGCAAAATCTGATCGCGGCCAATGCTCAGATCGGCGTTGCGAAGGCCGCCTACTTTCCGCAACTCGACCTGACTGGCTTTCTGGGCGGGCAGAGTACGCAATTAGCCAGTCTTTTTGCCGGCCCTCAAAGCGCATGGAGCTTCGCTCCGCAAGTCACCCAACCGATCTTCACCGCCGGCCGCCTCAAGTCCGGAGTGCGGCTCGCGGAGGCCCAGCGAAATAGCGCTCTGGCTCAGTACGGCAAGGCCATCCAGACCGCTTTTACCGAGGTCTCGAACGCGCTGATCGCTCACCAAAGAGTGCAGGAAAGCCGGGTGCAGCAAGAGGCGCTGGTGGCCGCGCTGCGGGACCGGGTGCGCCTGGCCTACCTGCGATACCGGGGTGGCGTGGATACGCAACTCGATGCGCTCGACGCCGACACGGATCTTTTTCAGGCCGAAGTCGCCTTGTCGCAGATCCAGTTGAACGAATTGCTCAGTGTAGTCCAGCTCTATAAGGCGCTTGGCGGAGGATGGCAGCAGTAGGGTTCTGCGCAGTTACACACTGAGATGAGCGCGCACCACCTCGTCCGTCAGTTCGCCGATCGAACCGGCAGCGACACGGCGGCCCTTGTCGAGAATGCAGAACTCGCTCGCCACGCGGCGCGCGAACGGCAACTTCTGCTCGACCAGCAGCACGGTAAGCCCTTCCTCCTGATTCAGCCTCAGGACGATGTCGCCGATTTCGTGGACGATATTGGGCTGAATCCCTTCGGTCGGCTCATCGAGAATCAGCAGCTTCGGTTCCAGCACCAGGGCGCGGCCGATCGCGAGCTGCTGCTGCTGCCCGCCCGAAAGGTCGCCGCCGCGCCGGTTCAGCATCTGCTTCAGCACGGGAAACAGATCGAAGATCCGGCTTGGAATCGTACGGGCGCCGTTCTTGCGCACGCCCAGACCCACGCGTAGATTCTCCTCCACAGTCAGATGCGAAAAAATCTCGCGCCCCTGCGGCACGTAACCGATGCCGAGCCTGGCCCGCTGCTCGGCCGGGCACTTGAGCAAATCGCGTCCCTCGAATGCGATGCCGCCGGAGCGCGCCGCTTGCAGGCCCATGATGCATTTGAGCAGCGTCGTCTTGCCCATGCCGTTGCGGCCCATCAGGCACATGCGCGAACCGGCGGGCACGGCGAGATCCACATCCCACAACGTGTGGCTGCCGCCGTAGAACTGGTTGAGGGCCTTGACTGTCAGCACGCTCATACTCTCCCACTCACACACCAAGATAGACTTCGATGACGCGAGGGTCCTTCTGCACTTTGTCCATGTCACCCTCCGCGATGACGCGTCCTTCGTGCAGCACCACGACGCGCCGGGCGATCGATCGAACGAAGGCCATGTCATGCTCGACCACCACCACCGAGTGCTCGCCCGCCAGCGACAGCAGGAGCTCGGAGGTGCGCTCGATCTCATGCGGCGTCATGCCGGCAACCGGCTCGTCCACCAGGAGCAGTTCCGGATTCTGCATCAGCAGCATGCCGATTTCGAGCCATTGCTTCTGGCCGTGCGCGAGGATTCGTCCCAGTGCATCGCGCTGCCCCGAGAGGCCGATGATGTCAAGGACCTCGTCGATTCTCATGTGTTGCTCGGGCGAAATGCGGGCCCGCAGAGTTTTCAGGAATGACCGGGTGCCGGCCAACGCCAGTTCCAGGTTCTCGAATACCGTCAACTGCTCGAACACGGTCGGCTTCTGAAACTTCCGCCCGATTCCGGCTGCCACGATTTCCGCCTCGGACATCTCGAGCAGATCGATGCCGCTGCCAAACCACGCCGTTCCCGAATCCGGGCGGGTTTTTCCCGTGATGACGTCCATCATGGTGGTCTTGCCGGCGCCGTTGGGGCCGATGATGCAGAGCATCTCCCCAGGATCGACGTACAGCGAGAGCTTGTTGAGCGCCTTGAAGCCGTCGAAGCTGACGGTCAGGTCCTCGAGATAGAGCCTTTTGTCGCGAACGCTCATTCTTTTGCGCTATCGGCCTTCATCTCCTTTATGCCGCTCCTACTGTTACCACCGGCCGCCAGCAGGCCGATAATCCCGCGCGGCAGAAACAGCGTCACCAATACGAACAACGCGCCCAGCGCGTAAAGCCATACTTCGGGAAACGCGCCGGTGAGATAGGTTTTCGCGTAGTTCACCACCACCGCGCCGGCGATCGCGCCATAGAGCGTGCCCCGCCCTCCGACCGCCACCCAGATGACGGCTTCGATCGAATTGATCGGGCGAAAACTCGCTCGGGTTAATGATCCCGATTTGCGGCACATACAGCGCGCCGGCGATGCCGGCGATAATTCGCCGAAAACACGAACAGCCACAGCTTGTAGGATTCGACGGGATAACCCAGAAATCGGGTCCGGCTCTCCGCGTCGCGGATCGCCAGCACCACGCGCCCGGCTCGCGATTCGACGATCGCGCGGCAAGCCAGGTAGGTGGCCGCGAGCACGATGGCGGTGATCACAAGAAGCACGACATGGGTACGGTCGGAATGCAGATCGAACCCCAGGATGTCCTTGAAGTCGGTGAATCCGTTGTTGCCGCCGAAGCCCATGTTGTTGCGGAAGAACGCCAGCATCAGGGCGTAGGTGAGCGCCTGGGTGATGATCGAAAAATAAACGCCCGTGACGCGCGACCGAAAGGCAAACCAGCCGAACACCAGCGCCAGCAAGGCCGGCACCAGAATCATCATGGCCAGCGCGAACGAGAAGTGGTTGAAGCCGTGCCAGAACCAGGGCAAAGACTTATAGTTCAGAAACACCATGAAGTCCGGCAGGATGGGATCGCCGTACACGCCCCTGGTTCCGATCTGGCGCATCAGATACATGCCCATGGCGTAGCCGCCGAGCGAAAAAAATGCCGCGTGCCCCAGGCTCAGAATGCCGCAATAGCCCCAGATCAGGTCGACCGCCAGCGCCAGCATCCCGTAGCACAGGTACTTGCCGATGAGAGTGATGCCGAAGGCCGAGAGGTGAAAAGCGGACGAAGCGGGAACAACTTGATTGAGGATCGGCACGGCGATCGCCACCACGGCAAGCACCGCCAGAAACCATTTTCCTCCCCGGTCAAACCTCCCACCGCCCCCCCGTGCAACCAGGGTCCGCCGGTTCCACAGACCAGGCACCTGCTCGCCGCCACTCACTCCTTACGCTCCTTCACTACTTATCCTCACTTATCTTCCGCCGCGCGGCCGGTTGGCGGGAACAGCCCGCGCGGCCGGACTTGAATGAAAAGAATGATTCCGACAAGGACGAAAATCTTCGCCAGCACGGCCCCGGCGAAGGGCTCAAGCAGGTCATTGACGACCCCCATCGACATGCCCCCAATCAGCGATCCCCAAAGATTTCCGACGCCGCCAAAAACAACTACCATGAACGAATCGATGATGTAGGATTGCCCCAGGTTCGGGCCGACGTTGGTCAACTGGCTCAGCGCGACGCCCGCCACACCGGCGATACCCGATCCCAGCCCGAAGGTCATCGCATCGACCCACTCGGTGCGGATGCCCATCGCCTTGGCCATGGCTCGATTCTGCGAAACGGCGCGGATGTCGAGACCGAGCCGGGTGCGCTTCAGCACCAGCAGGATAAGGGAGAAGACCAGCAGCGTGAAGATCACGATATAGAGCCGGTTGTAGGTAATCGCAAGCGCGTCGTTGAGCCGCAGCGAGCCGCTCATCCAGTCGGGAGTCACGACCGATCGGTTGTTCGCCGAAAAAATCGACCGGACCGCTTGCTGCAGGATGAGGCTTACACCGAACGTCGCGAGCAGCGTCTCCAGCGGGCTTCCGTAAAGAAATCGGATAATCGTGCGCTCCATCACGATGCCCGCCAGCCCCGCAACCACAAACGCCGCTGGAATCGCCACCAGGATCGAGATCCCTATGTGCTCGGGCATCACCATCTGGACGACGTAAGTGGTATACGCGCCCAGCATCATCATCTCGCCGTGAGCCATGTTGATCACGCCCATGACGCCAAACGTAATGGCCAGTCCGATGGCGATCAAAACCAGCACCGAGCCCAGGCTGAGGCCAAAAAACAAGGTCTCGATGCCCGAATAGAAGGTGCGCCAACGGTCGATGATCACCACCGCGGCGGCGGCGGCCTGCCGCACCTTCGCGTCGCTTTCGACGAAGCTGCCGTCGGAATTCTTGTCGATCAGGAGCGCCAGCCTGTTCCGCACATCCTGGCTGACGCTGTGGCTTAGCGTCGCGATCGCATCGAGACGAGCGTTTGTGTCCGAGCCGTCCAGCGCTGCCAGCGCCAAAGCGGTGGCGATTTCCTTCTTGACGCCGGAATTCGTTTCCACTCCGAGCCGCTGGCGCAGCAGCGCCACAGTCCGCTCATCCAGAGATTTCGACATCTCGCGAACTGCGTCCAACCGCACCGACACGTCCGGGCTCGACAACGAGAAGTGCGCCACGGTCTCCCTCAACGTGCTTCTCAGACCGTTGTTCGTACCGATTTTGGTCATGCTGTCCGCAGAGGCGGATCCGGCATCCTTGAGCGAGAGCGGATCGATTAGATTGAGGGGATCGGCGTCGGCCGTCTTGACGATAAAAACCTTCTGATCGGTGTTGCGGTAATAGAGCCGATCCTCCAGCAGCGCCGTGAGCACGGCGCGGACGCTCGGATGACCGCTCTGGCTCAGCCGCTCGGCAATACTCGCCTTGTCGGAATACGTCGCCTCCCGCAGCTCGCCGAGAGTCGACAGGAAACTTGCGTCGTTCGGAGATTGGGCGTTTCCGGAGATTACCCCCCCGAGGGCGAGCAGCAGCACGGACAGCCACTGCCGGCCCGGCGGGAGGTGTTGCATTACTTGTAATTCTGTCCTGAGCACTTCTTGGTGACCTTATTGTAGTTCCCGCAATTCAGTGTCACCCAATCCGCCTCGATGTCCTTGCTTCCCGGTAGGTAGTCGGACCACGCATCGCCCGGGACCTCCCCTGCGGACTTCCAAACCACGTTAAACTGGCCGTCCGCTTTCACCTCGCCAATGTAGACCGGCTTGGTGATGTGATGATTCGGCAACACTTTGGCAATGCCGCCGGTGAGGTTCGGCGTCTCAGTGCCGGGTAGCGCGGCGATCACCTTCGCCGGGTCGGCCGTTTTGATCTTGGTCACTGCCTTCACCCACAGATTGAAGCCGATGTAGGTTGCCTCCATCGGGTCATTGGTTGTCCGCTTCGGGTTCTTAATAAAAGTATGCCACTGATCGATGAACGCTTTGTTGGCCGGCGTGTTGATGCTTTCAAAGTAGTTCCATGCCGCCAGTTCGCCAACCAGCGGTTTGGTGTCGATACCCGATAGTTCCTCCTCGCCGACCGAGAAGGCCATGACCGGAATAGACTCCGCCGAAATCTTCTGGTTGCCAAGTTCTTTGTAGAAGGGCACGTTGGCGTCGCCGTTGATTGTCGACACCACCGCCGTCTTCTTGCCGGCCGAGCCGAACTTCTTGATGGCGGCCACGCGGTTCTGCCAGTCGGAGAAACCGAAGGGCGTGTAATTGATCGAGATATCCTCGGGCTTCACGCCTTTCGCCAGCAGGTAAGCTTCGAGGATTTTGTTGGTCGTGCGCGGGTACACGTAGTCCGTCCCTTCCAGCACCCACCGCTTCACGCCCACTTCCTTCGCTAGGTAATCCACCGCGGGGATGGCCTGCTGGTTCGGCGCAGCACCGGTATAGATCACATTCTTGGATGATTCTTCGCCTTCGTACTGAACCGGGTAGAAGAGCAAGCCGTCGTCCTTTTCGAAAACCGGCAGCACCGATTTTCTGGAAACCGACGTCCAGCATCCGAACACTACGGAGACTTTGTCCTTTTCCAGCAACTGCGCTGCCTTCTCGGCGAAGAGCGGCCAGTCAGACGCCGGATCGACGACCACCGCCTGAAGCTTCTTGCCCAGCAATCCGCCCTTCTTGTTTTGGGCGTCAATCATCATCAGGACGGTGTCCTTCAGCGTCGTTTCGCTGATGGCCATCGTTCCTGAAAGCGAATGCAGCACGCCCACCTTGATTGTGTCCTGGGCCGCCGCGACCTTGGAGAATACCATCCCGGTGGTCAGCAGCCAAGCGGTCATAAACACTGCTTTACGTTTCATATCTTAGCTCCTTCATTCTGAAATTAGTTCCTTCATTCTGAGGTTGAGGAACGATGCGTTACATTTGGATCTGGAGGCCGATTCCCGCCTCCCACAAATTGGGCATCACCCGGTTGAAGTTCTCCTTCTGATAAAACGACATGACGCGCAGATTGAACTGCTTGATGACGTAATTGAAGTTCACTTCGGTGGTTTTCTGGTCGAAGCTTGGGCTCGCCCCAGTGGTGTAATCCGCCTTCGCATACTTGCCGAGGATCTCGAACTTGCCCGGCCCCAGCACTTTCGGGAACAGGTAGCTTGCAAGCCCATACGCTCCCTGGCTTTTGGTGTACGCCGCATAGTAACCGCCCAGCCCGTTGTAGTCGGAATACTCGCTTTCGATCGAAAAGGCGCCGCCGTTGGGCAGTTTCTTATCGAGAAGGAAATCGGCGGTGGTCGCGGTGCGGCCGCCTTGAACCTGAGTGGCTCCGCCGATGGCAAGCAGGTTCTTATCGCCGTAGTAGGTGCCGTTCAGGTAGTAGCCGTCCTCCGCATCCCAGAAATCGATCTGGACGCGAGCCGCCCCAAGCAGCTTCGGATTTCCGGTCGCGGACTTGCCGTCGAACCCGCCGGCGGAGATTTTCACTTTCTTGGCAAAGGTGCCGTAATACATCGCGCCATTGTCGCGGCCTTGAAAGACAAAGGGGTATCCGTCCTGGACGCCATCCGTATACACGTTCCACTCATGCGCGTAGAACGGGCCATAGAGATTCGCGCGGTCGCTGGGCGGCAGGAAGCGGCCGACCCACAGGTTGAGCTGGGGAGTTTTTCCGAATTCCGCGACTGCGTCCAAGACGTCAACGCTGTTGGTGACGCTGCTGTAGTCGGTATTGAACATGAATTTGAGATAGCTAGTGATGGGTCCGTTCACATAGAGACGCATGTCATTGATCTCAAACTGGTTGTCGGTGTTGCCGCCATCCGGGGTGGTAGCCTCGTAGCTGGTTCGCAATCCGGCGCCAACCGTAACTGGACCTAGGTTGAGTATCTGCGCACGTGACGGCGGCACCAATACAAGCAGCCCCGACAGCAGAAGCAACGCGGGGGCGCATCGTCGCGCAATGAATCCAGGTTCAATGCGGACAAATCTTCTAAGCATGAGCGAATCCTCTATTCTGGGCGCGCGAAGCGCCTCTTTGTGATTTTGTTCGTTATGCTGACGGGGCGGCGCTAGCCGAAGAAGACGGGGCGGCTAACTTTAGCGGTGGACACCGAGCGGTTCTGCCCATCCGGTGTAACAAGATCTTAACATGGGGCCTTGATCACGGCTCATCGCTAATTCTGATCGGCCGCCAAAGGAAGTCTTATAAAAGGATTTTTATATCTAGAGCGCCGAACCGCAAGGCCCTGCCGGCCATCCCCAGGCGCAAGCCTTCAGGCGGACGCTTCAGGCAAGAACAGGAATTTCCTGCTCGGATTGAACAGGGATACGCGCCTCGCGCGGAGCGATGACCGGGACGGGGATGGCCGCTCCGGTGAGGAGCAGCGGCATCAATACCTCAGGAGGCGGAATGACTTGCAGGTAGCCCAGTTCCACAGCATGACGCCTCCAAGCGTTCACAAGGTGCCAGATGTGCTGCCGTGTGAAGCCGTAACGCTTGGCGATCTTATCGCAGCCCCAGCCCAGCACGAAGTACAACAGCACCGCGTGGCATTGCAGTTTGCCGTGTGCGTGTTTGATAAACACCGGAACCTGGCTTGGGAAGCTCACCCGGTTGTCTCGGATGGCCTCCTGGAGCTGATCCAGCCGCAGCTGGTTTAGGTTCAGATTCAGATGCACGCCTACTCCCTGACGCTAGAAGCGCCCTAGAAGCAGCTTGCGCCCAAATCCATGAAAAAGTCATAAACGCATGAGGCCGATGACCGCTATCTCATTGGAAACGGGAAAGATTGATTGTTTACGCCTCTTCAAGCTGAGGAACAACCGGCGCTTCCTGATCGCTGGGATTGCGAAAGCGGTAACCGACCCAGGGCTCGGTCAGAATGTAGTCGGGTTTGCCTGGGTCGTTCTCGATTTTCTTGCGCAGCATGCGGACATAGGAGCGCAGATACTCCAACTCGTTGCCGTATTCAGGGCCCCACACCGAGCGAAGCAGGCGCACGTGGGTCAACGGCGCACCTTGATTCTGCATCATGAAGGCGAGCAGATCGAACTCCTTGGGGGAAAGATGGACTTGAGTTCCGGAGCGCCACAGGATGCGGCGATGTAAGTCCATGCCCAAAGAGCCGGCCTGAATCACGGGAGCAGCCGGGGTTTCGAGCGCCCGGGTACGGCGCAACACGGCGCGCAGGCGCGCGATCAGCTCACGCAGGCGGAAAGGCTTGGTGACGTAGTCGTCCGCGCCCGCCTCCAGCGCCTGGACCTTGTCATCCTCCTGATCGCGCACCGTGACCATGACGATGCCTGCCCGGGGCGACAGATCCCTAAGCCGACGGCAGGCTTCCACGCCGCCAATGCCTGGCATATTGATATCCAGCAGCACCAGGTCGAAGGATTTCTGTTGCGCCAAATCCAGGGCTTCCTCGCCGCTGCGGGCTTCTTCGACGGTAAACCCGCTCGCGCTCAGAGAAGTGTGGAGAACCCTGCGGAGGGACGGTTCGTCGTCGACAATCAGAACGCTCCACTGTGAAACCATCATGATTCGGATTCCCTCCTTGCCTTGGATAAGAAGACCAGTTTGGTGATGAAGAACGAGGTCGCAACGGAAAAAATCGGTGCGACTGCGATCAACGGTCAATTCGCGAAGATGCAATCAAGGCATCCGGCAGAGAGGACGGACACAACCGCAGGCGAAATCACCGTAAGTGGCTCTAGAGAAAAGACCAGCAAGATAGGTGGCCGGTGGGCGGCACCGAGAGATTCGGCGCGCCGCACAAGGCGACTTGACCACCTCGCCGCGCTGGTTGCAATTCGTTTCGCGCCACCTCCAGCTTCGGATACACTAATCCACCTGGAAGAATACCCGACGAATCATAAAAAAGTCATGAAAGTACTGCCGTTCACGCCTTTTGGGGCCATCTTCTTAATAAGCCCGCAAGCGCAAAACCGTAGCGTGCGGGGATAGAGAGGCACCCGAGGATTGAGTACCCGGCAGCCGAGCGGATTGGGATGGGCGAACGCGACGCGGGATCGGCACCGATTCGTCCCGATCGGGACGCGCTAGAGAAGCTTCCGAAGCATCTCGGCGCTGCGCATGACCTGTTGCAGCACCGCCACGCACGCTTCCCCGTAAAAACAGGCGTATCCTGCCTGGGCAGCTCGCTTGCTCCGCAATAGTTCACTCCCGACTTCACAGGCGACTTGCGCTTCCTGTAGCACCGCTCTGTCGCGCTCGTCCAAGTTACCAGAGCGAGCCATTTGCTGAAGCGTAGCCTCCAGGGCCTTTAATCTGTTCTCAACATCGGTCATGCTCCACCTCTCGCCCCAGATGAATTGATGAAGGTATCACGGATGCATTGACGCACGCAAGTACGGACGCCCCCCATCCCGATCTTCGTAAAGAGAATAAACTAATACATCATATCGAAAGTTTCGATTAACAGTAAAGCGATAATGAGATTACTATAGGTGCTAACCGGTTGTCGAGCACTCACTCAGCGGTTGCCACGTAGCTCGCCGCTGAACGCTTAAGCAAAGCAAAATCAGGCTATCTCAGAACCCGGAGCGGGCGATCGACTCAATCCTCGTCTTCCATCGGGGGCTTTTCTGGCCCGTCCGAGATTGTCCATAAAGAAAACATAAAAAAGGGGTTATATCGCATATGTCCGCAAAAAGACTCTACGTCATGTGTCTCTTTACCCTGGGTCTGTCCGCGTATGGACAGACGCCGACGCCTACGCCTCCTGCGCCCGCGCCCGATGCACAAGCCGGAGGAACACCCGCGCCTCCAGCGGCGCCGACAGCGCTCTCCACTCCCGCCATAACGGGTCCGCTGGCGAATCTTCCGCCGGCCGACTTCGACGCGGGCTGGTTCGGAAAACTTTCCGTGAACGGCATTCTCAGCGGCATGGGCATGGTGCAGAATAATCACGTCCTAGGCGACGACTCCGCGCAAAGGGATCTGAGTAACGGGCAGGTCTTTCTTCAAAAGACCGACGGCTGGTTTCAGTTCTACTTGCAGGCGGGCGCCTACAATATCCCGGACCTGGGTGTGCCGTTCATCGCTACCGACAAAGCCACAACCGACCTCTTTGGGCCGCTGCCCGTTGGTTTTGTGAAGCTACAGGCGGGGAAGAACACTTCCATCGAGATCGGCGTGCTGCCCACGCTGATCGGGGCCGAATACACTTTCAGCTTCGAGAACATGAACATCGAGCGCGGCCTGTTGTGGAACCAGGAGAACGCCGTGAATCGCGGAATCCAAGTAAATCAGACCATGGGCAAGTTTGCGGCCTCGCTGAGCTGGAACGACGGTTTCTATTCCAACCGCTACACTTGGCTGAGCGGATCCTTGGCGTATACCAATGGGGCCAATGCGTTGTCGTTCGTTGCGGGTGGGAACCTGGGTCAGACAAGGTTTGAAACCCTGGCCACTCCGGTGCAAAACAACGGCAGCATCTACAATGTCATCTATACATTCACGAAGGGGCCATGGATCGTTCAGCCCTACTTCCAATACACCGATGTGCCCACCAACACGGAGATCGGCGTCCTGAAAGGCGCGTCCACCACAGGCGGCGCGATTTTGCTGAGCTACGCGTTCAAGCACGGTTTTTCGCTCCCGGTGCGCTGGGAATATATTTCGAGTTCCGGGAGCGCTGCCGAGAACGCGGTCAATCTGCTTTACGGCGCGGGCAGCGCGGGCACATCGCTTACCGTGACGCCTACTTATCAAACCGGAGGCTTCTTTGTTCGCGGGGATTTTTCCTGGGTTCACGCAAGCAGCTACACGCCGGGTTACGGCTTCGGTCCAGTGGGCGCGAACGACAATCAGATCCGGGGCGTGGTTGAAACCGGCTTCGTGTTTGGCAACAACATAGAGAAGAAGCCGTAAGAATCCGGGCGGCTAAGGCGCGTAGTAACCGCTGCGCGCGTGAACCGTTACTTTCGGCACAGTCGATTTGACACGAATCCGATGCAGCTTCCCGGATGGGTCGGAGGCGGCGGGCTGATATCCAATGACGTACTGGTTGCGGAGGGCTTGGCCGACTTTCAGCATGCCTTGGTCTGCCTCCGCACCGTTGCGCACATGGAAGGAAAGCCCGCCGGTTTTATCCGCGAGCTCTTCGAGAAGGCTGGGCCCCTGACGCGCGGCCCCTTGGTCACCCGGCTTCGCGATCATGCTGGGACGAAACGGGACGGTATTCGACGACGAGCCGCCCGCGCCGTTATCGATGATGATGGTATAGATCTGAACGTCGGCTTCCAGCGCAGCCCGAAGCAGTTCGCCCTTCGAGTACCGGCTGTGGTTGTCCATTCCATCCGAGACAATGACCAGCGCCCGTTGCGGGTTCCTGGCTTTCCGCATCTGATTCAAACCGAGATAGACCGTATCGATGAGCGCCGTGAACCCCCCAGGCCTGGTGTAGGCGATGCTTTCTTCAAGGGCTGCGGCGTCGGTGGTGAATTCGGGACTTACCGCCGGCAGCGTTGAGACTGTCAGCAGAAGGAACTCATCGTCCGGATTGGCCGTTCTGACTAAAGTCCGCGCGCTATCTTTGACGACGCCCAGAGTGCTCTGCATGCTGCCGCTGATGTCCAGCACCAGACCGGCTGAACACGGTGCATCCTCCATGGTAAAAGACACGATCTGCTGGGGGACCTGATCGTCAAAAATATTGAAATCCTTCGCCTGGAGCCCCGTCATCGTTCTCCCGTCATGGTCGGTGACCGTGACAGGAACCAGCACCATCCGTGTGCTGGTTCGAAATGTCGTCGGCCTGGGGACGCTTTGGGCGTCGGATTTGCAGAAGGCAAATACGAGTGCGAGCGCCAAGCGGGAAAAGCGCAGCGCGGGTCGACGATCCATTACACAGTGTGGTGGCAAACGCATGAAAAAGGCATGAAAGGGAGGGAGGGCGGCCGCGCTGGCCCATCGGGATCTCGGTTGTCAATACTAGAAATTGATCTTATTCATAGAAACTTTGTATTTACAGACAAGCGTTAAAGTGTTTACCATAGGCTCTAGCGGTGCCTGACTTCAGAGACGGACGGTTGTCCAGCGTGAGGCGGAGGGGTTTAGCGTCGTGAACCGAAGAGCCAGATTTGCATCGGTGTTTCTGTTGTCGCTTTTGGGGAGTTTCAAGGCGCACGGCGAAAGTCATCTGGCGCGCAGGCTTCTGACGATTCCAGTCGAAATCAACGATATCGCGGGGACGTTCCTGATCGACACGGGCACCGAGCGCACGGTGATCGGTTCAGCCTTCGCTCAGAGACTGGGGTTAAAGCCGTCGGGAACCGCTTCACTGGAACTGCCTTATTCGACGGAAGAGAGCGTCACAGTAACCGCAGAGCGTGTTCGCGTGGGTCCGAAGCTATGGTCTGGCGTTCCACTTGTCGTGCAGGATCTCAGTACGCTGGCGCGAACGCAACTGGCATCGATTTCGGGTATTTTAGGGACGGATTTGCTCGCGACCATGGCGGTGAAGCTTTCCTACTCTTCGGGATCGCCACAGGTCATTCCCGATATCGTCGCTAGCGGATCCCTGGTGGCCCTAAAGAAAGTCGGAAACCGATATTTTGTGCCCGTCAGGATCGGGCCATCGACCCTCGAGATGCTTCTCGACACGGGCACAAACATGACCGCGCTGTCGAGCTCCGCCTGGAGGACGCTGCCATCTTCGTGGAAGCCGAGTGACCTGGTTGAAGGCATCCAATCCAGCGGAAGTCCGCCCGGATCGCTTCTAGCGTGTGTACCGGCTCTTCACTTAGGCGACGAGAGTTCGGGCGAGATTGTTTTGCCCAATCAGGCTCTCCGAGTGTTGATGCCCTCTCAAGCCGGCAGCTTTGCCGATCCCGCATTTGCGGGTCTTCTAGGGGGAGATATTCTGGAGCACTTCGAGGTGACCCTCGATTTGCAGCATGCTTCGCTGTACTTGACTCCGGACGCCGATTTTCAGCCGGATCCGTATGAATTCGTCACCATCGGCATTCAGTTCTTCAAAGTGGACGCGAACGCTTTTTCCGTAGTGGCCGTTTGGAAACATTCTCCTGCCGAAGCGGCGGGGGTTCTGGTCGGGGACCGGATCCTTTCGGTCAACGGGCGCTCCTCGGCCGATCTGGGGCTAGAGACATTTTCGAACCAGTTGCACGGCCCGGCGGGAACGCCGGTCGTGATCGAAGTCGAGCGGGCCGCCGGGAAGTCGATTCTTCATATGAAGACGCGGCAACTTGTTTGCGAATCCGGGGTTTCTTCCGATACGAGGGTCCTGCTACCGTGACGCTCTTTACGTGGACCGGCAGGAACGCCCTAACAATTCGTGTCGCGAAGCTGCGCCCGCTGGGTGGATGCAGGCTTTTTCATGGGTAAGGCGGTGCATCCCACGAGGCGGCAATGGCAGGTGCTCTACGCCATAACGGCGTTGGTTTGCGCCGTCCTCGCCCTTACCGCTGGGAGCGACAGCGATAGCAAAGCTTGGCACGCAGGAGCGATCATTGTGATCGCCGGAATACTGATCCTATGGAGGCTCTCCGAGCCGTAGGCGGTACCTTAGCGATTTCAAACTTAGGACCAGCCCCCTGTGCCGGTTCGATATCCTGAAACCGATCCAGACCAGCGCGCGTTCGGATCCCATTGAGCGTCATTCGGCCACCGCGTTCGGGCCATCAGCGGCAACCCGCGGTACCACGCTTCCAATTCAATCTGGAAGGGCGCAGCCGGACCTCGAAATGATCGTGGTTGCGCCGTCACTTCAGTCACCAACGGCGAGAAGTGTACGAAGGGGTAGCTGGGCGTCTTCTTAAAGAAATAATCCGCGGCTGCCGGCGTTCTTTCGTTGACCCCCGATAAAACGAGTCGTCAATTATGCATAATTGAAGAATTCTATGGGACACTTCTACTCGTTCTTATTTCTATCGGGGCCAGAACCACCGATTGGCCGAACTGAATCCTGCTAGAATCATGGGAGCCTAGGGCGGGCATTCGAGACTGCTAGACGGCCCATTGTTTCAATGTCGAACGCAATTCAGTGTGGCTGCCGGTCACAAATGAGGGTGTACTAACTGGCACTCCGGACGAGCGGTCACCGTCTAAAACGCGGGGTGGAGACATCCGGCAGGCGAGGTGGACGGCGATTGCAAAGTTGCGAGTTGCTGCTGCGTCCCGGCGAGAACGAGCAGGTGAGAGCCGAGAAACAGAGCACCGCCTGCATTGTGCAATTAGACTTATATTGCTTTGGTGGTTTCGACCGTCGTCTATGAGGAGGGGGGAGATGCGGAGTGTAACCGCGGTGGTCCTTGCGCTATGCCTGGAGACGGCTCATGCCGCCTCTACTGTTTTGCTTTCGGCGATCCCCAATCCCGCCGTGTTGGATGCTCCGGTCAGCTTGACAGCCACTGTGGTGCCCTCATCCGCCACGGGGAAAGTAACGTTTTACAACGGCGTGTCGGTGCTTGGCTCTGCCAGTGTAACGGCCGGAGTGGCGATCCTGAGCCCGGTCCAGCTTCCCTCCGGAAATCTTTCGCTTCGAGCGTACTACGCGGGGGATTCGATGAATCCTCCGGCGACGTCCGCGGTTTTTTATGAAACCGTGAATGCGCTGCCGGGAAATGGCTTCCAGCCCTTCATCCAGACCTACGCCGCAGCCTCGGCGATAGCGGCAGGGGATTTCAACGGAGACGGGAAGCAGGATCTGGCTGTTGTCGACGGTTATCAAACGGTCAGCGTTTTCTTGGGCAACGGCGACGGGACTTTCTCGCAATCCTACTCTTATGCCGAGAGTGGCGGGGCCTTTGGGCCTTGCTCTGCGGCAGTCGGCGATTTGAACGGAGACGGACACGCTGATATGGTCGTTTCCGAACTGTTCGGGGGCGGAGTCATTGTGTTTCTCGGGAAGGGCGATGGAACATTCTCGGGCCCGTTCGGTTATGCGGGCGCTGGAAGCGGAGCAGGATTTGTCGCCTTGGGCGATTTCAACGGCGATGGGATCATTGACATCGCGTCGGTTGAACAATCCTCGAACAGCATCACCATTCTTCTCGGCAATGGCGATGGCACCTTTAAAACCGCCCAAAATTATCCGGCTGGAAACGCGCCCGTGGATCTGGCGCTCGGCGATTTCAACGGCGATGGAATTACGGACGCTGCCACCGCCAATAACGGCGGAGACGTAACCGTCATGCTCGGCAACGGTGACGGCAGCTTCGGCGCGCCCAACCACGTCTCGGCCAACTCGGGTGGAGGCGGCCCTTACTCGATTATCGCCGCCGACTTCAATGGGGATGGAAATACAGACCTGGCGGTCGGCGCCTATGATCTTCACAACGGAATCCAGAGCAGTTGTGATCCTCCTCGGCCATGGCGACGGCACGTTTTCAACGAACTCTCCGATCGATATCAGCGGTACTGGATATGTCGATGTCGCATCCGGCGATTTTAATGGGGACGGTATTCCGGACCTGGCAGCCTCCACGGGGAACGGCGCACTCAGCCTGCTGTTGGGGTCCGGGACCGGGTCTTTTCAAATGCAGAACTTCGGGACCACATACATCAATCAGGTATACCTTCCCGTGCTTGCGGTTGCCGATTTTAACGGAGACGGAATCGCCGATGTCGCGGTTGCCCAAGGTGAGGTCGTGGATGTGTACCTCGGCGCTCCGCCCGTCGACGCCAGCATTTCGAAAAGCCACACCGGCACCTTCCAATTAGGCCAGACTGGCGCGACCTTCACGATTTCCGTCTCCAATCTCGGCCCGAATGCGACGGCCGGCGCCGTAACCGTGAACGATACTCCTCCTTCGGATTTCACGGTAACAGGCGCGAGCGGCGTCGGATGGAGTTGCACGCTTGCAGTCCAATGCGTGCGCAATGATCTGCTACCGGCGGGCGGGAGTTATCCTCCAATCACCGTCACTGTGACTGTCTCAACCTCGGCCGCCGAAACCGTGACGAACGTTGCCACGGTTTCCGTGGCCGGCGATACGAACCTCTCCAACAACACCGCCAGCGACGTCGCCGTGGTCGTGCATCCTCAGACGATTCTCCTCGGGCCAATTCTACCCATCGCCATTGAGTCCCCCGTCTTGACCCTGACCGGTGAAGCCACGTCCGGACTGCTTGTGTCCTATACAGCTTCGGGCAACTGTACCGTGTCGGGGAACGTCGCGACTGCAACCGGAGTCGGATCGTGCACCATCACAGCCATCCAGGCCGGGAGTGCCGGGTATTTTCCCGCATCAAATGTTGTCCAAACCTTTACAATTCTCCCGAATGCCTCGTCAATCGCCATTGTCAGCTCGGGGAGTCCCTCTACGTTCGGAGCCCCCGTCACGCTGACCGCGACCGTCAGCCCCGCCGGCGCGACCGGACGAGTAACGTTTTATGACGGTCCAAAGATACTCGGCGCGCAGGTTGTCTCTTCGGGCACGGCGGCGCTCAGCGTGAGGTTGTATTCCACCGGAACGCGTCAGCTAACGGCGCATTACAGCGGCGACACGAGCTACGCGCCCAGCACGTCGTCCGCAATTCCCCAGATCGTCCAAAGCGTTCCTGCGTTCGGCTTCAATATTGTGAGGCCGACCCCAATGTCCATCAATTTCATCGACGATGCCGCGGTCGACGACTTTAACGGCGACGGCCTGCCCGACATCGTCACGGGCACCGCGAATAATGAGGGCTTTGACAATCTGGCGGTTTACCTCAATAACGGCAATGGGACATTCCAACCGCCGGTATTCTCGGGCTCCGCCTCTCCTTTGAGCATCGCCACCGGCGATTTTAATGGAGACGGCAAAACGGACGTGGCCATGCAGGCCGCCGCAAGTTCCACCATCAGCGTCCGCTTCGGGAACGGCGATGGATCGTTCGGGCCGGCGACGAGTTACCCGGTCGGTGGAAGCTCTCTCGTGGCCGCCGATCTGAACGGCGACGGCTATCCGGATCTGGTCGTTTGGCAGAACTCAACATTCAACGTTGCAGTCTTGATTAATAAGGGTGACGGCACGTTCTACGCAGCCACTGAATACACGGTGCCGGGGTATTTCCTCGGGTATGTGTCCGCAATCGGAGATGTGAATGGGGATGGCAAGCTGGATCTGGTGACTGGTGCTGCTAGCACCTCCGGGTATCAAATCAGCGTCCTGCCGGGAAACGGCGACGGAACCTTCGCAGCGCCGGTCAGTACGCCGGTAGTTCTTAACGGGGACGGCTCGCCCGTCGTTGCCGCCCTGGGCGATCTGAATGGCGACGGCAAATTGGACATCGTGATGGCAAATGACGTTGGGCCGGTTTCCGTTGCGCTGGGGAACGGCGATGGCACCTTTGGGAGCATTACACAATATCCGATCAACGACCCCTATAACGCAGGAAGCGCCTACCAAGGCGCGGAGATTGCGACGCCGGTAGGGATTGCGATCGTAGATGTGAACGGAGATGGACGTGCGGATGTCGCGGCGGTCTACTCTTGGGCTTTCACTGGATACCTGCAGCTTTTCTTGGGTAACGGCGACGGCACCTTGCAGTCTGCGGCCGTGTACCTCTACGACAGTCCTTCTTCGCTCGCCTTCAGCGATCTGAACGGGGACGGCCGCGTCGACTTCGTTTCGGCCACTTCCGAGACGGATTCTGTCGACATCCTGGAGGGCGCGGTGGGGCCTTTTCTGAATGTGACCAAATCCCACGCGCGGCGACATCTACGAGGGTCAAGTGCTTGTGCCTTATGCCATCGTTGTCGGTAACGTGCCCGGAGCAACGCCCACCATGGGCACCGTCACCGTATCCGAGACTCCACCTGAATATGGAGTCATCGATTCAATGACAGGCCCTGGCTGGAATTGCGGTCTCCAGTACTGGAGCTGCACCCGAAGTGACACTCTGAATGGGGGCGCGAGCTATCCGCCTATAAGTGTGTCGATGCATGTTCCCGCCGGAACGCCTTCGCCCTTTACGAATTCGGTCCTGGTATTTGGAGGGGGCGCCCCGCCGGTGAACGCCAGCGACTCGGCGGCTGTGCTGCCGTTGCCGGCGAGCTGCCCTGTGTCCGTGAATCCTGCGACGTTCACGTTCAATACTCCTTACGCAGCGTCGGGCTCGTTTACGGTGACCGTGCCGGACGGATGCAGTTGGTCGGTTGGCGCCCTGCCGCAATCGCCGGTAACCTTCGTCTCGCCTCTTGCTGGCACGGGAAGTGGCACGGTTAGCTACGCGGTTGCGGCGAATACACTCCCGAACTCGCGTACAACCAATCTGGGCGTGGCGGACACTTACGCAGCCAGCGGTTCGTCGTCTGCCCTCGTTCAAATTACGCAGGCTGGCGTTCCAACGCTGCAGTTCTACCCGGTGGCCCCGTGCCGGCTGGTGGATACGCGCGGCGCCGCGGCTGGATTTAACGGGATCGCTCCTTTTTCCGGGCCTTCCATTCCAGCCGGTGAAACTCTGACGATCCCCGTGCAATCCGCCTCCGAAGCCAGCGCCAACACCACGCCCGCGCCTTGTGGCGTGATTCCTCCGGGCGCCCAAGCCTACTCGCTGAACGTCACAGTGGCGCCTGCGGCGGGAGGCCCAGTCGACTACGTGTCGCTCTGGCCTGCCGGCTCACCCCAGCCTTTTGTCTCGACCTTGAACGATCCGGAGGGTTTAAACGTGGCCAACGCGGCCATCGTTCCAGCGGGAACGCCGGATGGGGGAATCAGCGTGTTTAACGCCGGTCCCTCGGCCACGGATGTGATCATCGACATGGACGGTTACTTTGCCCCGCCCAGCGCCGGATTGCAGTTCTACCCGATGGTTCCGTGCCGGCTGGTCGATACCCGGGGCGCCGCTGCCGGATTTAACGGGATTGACCCTTTTGCGGGGCCTTCCATACCGAGCGGGGGAACTCTGACGATCCCCGTGCAATCTGCTCTCGAAGCCGGCACCGACACAGAGCCCACTCCCTGCGGGGCGATTCCTTCCACCGCCGAAGCCTACTCGTTCAACCTGACAGTGGTGCCTGTGGTGGCAAGGGGCGCGGTCGACTATGTCTCGCTCTGGCCCGCCGGTTCACCACAGCCTTTCGTCGCGACCCTGAACGACCCTGAGGGTTTAATCGCGGCCAACGCGGCCATCGTTCCAGCCGGAACACCCTCCGGCGGCGTGAGTGTGTTTAACGCCGGTCCCACGGCTGCGAATGTCGTCATTGACATGAACGGCTATTTCGCTCCGCCGACCAATCGCTTGCAATTCTACCCGATCGCTCCCTGCCGGCTGGTGGATACGCGCGGCGCCGCCGCTGGATTTAACGGGATGGAGCCTTTTTCCGGGCCGTCCCTACCAGCCGGAGGAACTCTGACGATTCCCGTGCAATCGTTTGACGAAGCCAGCGCCAACACGGAGCCGGCACCCTGCGGGGCGATTCCTTCCACCGCCCAAGCCTACTCGTTCAACCTTACAGTGGTCCCCCACGACGGCGGCCCGGTCGACTATGTCTCGCTTTGGCCGACCGGCTTCACACAGCCTTTCGTGTCGACCCTGAATGATCCTGAAGGTTTAATCGTGGCTAACGCGGCCATTGTTCCAGCGTCAACGATCACAGGCACTGGCGGAGTCAGCGTGTTTAACGCGGGTCCCTCGACCACCGATGTGATCATCGATATGAATGGTTACTTCGCGCCCTAATTTAAGGGGTGGAAGCGCGCAACTTTTCCAATTCTATTCCGAGCTGTGTGCACTTCTTGTACAGATGCCTACGTTCCAGCAGCAGCAGCAGCAGCCGTTCGACGGCCAGCCATAACTTTCCAGGCCCTGAGCGCTTCAAGGGTGAACCCTTTCGGCTTCCAGCCATTCTGTTCACTGACGTGCCGCGCGAAAAAACTCTACCAGCACCGGCAAATCGCCGGAAAGCTTGCGCAATGGCGGCAGCAGGATCGGAAATACAAAAATGCGGTGATACAGATCCTGCCGGGCGTCGCGACCACCACGCGCGCGTCCACGCGCATGGGACGGGCGAGGTCTCCCAGTTCGTCGCCGGTGCCGGCCTCGACGCGCACGTTCCAGTCACCGCTCGATATCGATTCGTGAATTCACCGCTCGGGCTGGGAGTGGACGCCTTCCCGGCCGCGACGTCGTAGACCTTGAGGATGCGATCGCCCTCCAGCAGCACCAGCTTGCGATCGGGAATGCTGACAACGATCCGGCGGGGGGCTTTGTCGTCTTGCGCGCTTGCCTCGGCGGAGGCGATGACCAGCGGCGCCGCGATTCTCAGCAGTTTGTTTAATGGTGAATTGAGGGATTGGATCTGTGTCAGCGACAACACATGCGTCTGCGGAGACACGATTCGCTACGGCTCGGCTTCGTCCTCTGTGGAATCCGGGACCGCGCTTCCCGTGATCAGGCGTGCGCCGCGACTGAAGGTGATGAACTGAAATCCCCACTGAATGAACACAAGCACGCGGCTTTGAAACTGCACCAGATACATCAGGTGCACAAAGAGCCAAACCATCCAGGCGATCCAACCGGAGAGGTGCACTCCGAAGATGCGTGCGACCGCCGAGGCGCGGCCGATCACCGCCAGATCGCCCTTATCGAAATAGTGGAAGGGAAGAGGCTCGCTGTGGCCGCTTAGCCGCGCTCGGATGACCTTCGCGGCATAGGCGCCGCCCTGCATTGCCACTTGAGCGACGCCCGGCAGCGGTTTGCCGTCGGGACCTTCGATCCGTGCCAGATCCCCCAGTACGAAGATCTCGGGCCAGTTGGGAATCGTCAGATCGGGGTTGACTCGAATGCGGCCTTGCTGGTCGGTTGGCGCTTGCGTCCGGCGGGCGAGCGTTTGGCCGAACTCGGTCACGGTCACGCCCCCTGCCCATAACACGGTTTTCGCATCGAGCCGTTCCGTGCCGCCGTGAGGATTGTGGAACGAGACGCCATCCGCATCCACGCCGAACACCCGAACACCGGCCCGCACAGACGCGCCGACTTTCAGCAAGGACCGTTCCGCATGCGCCGAAAGATCCGGCGGATAACCGGGTAACACGCGATCGGACCCATCGAGCAAGAAGATTTGCGCCTCTTGCGGCCGGATCGAGCGGAAATCGTGTTTGAGAGTGTGGCGAGCGATCTCTCCGAGTGCGCCCGCCAGTTCGACGCCCGTCGCGCCGGCGCCGACGATCACGAATGTGAGCCACGCACGCCGCAGAGCCGGATCTTCGATGCGCTCAGCTGCCTCGAAGGCGTAAAGGATCTTGTGCCGGATGGCCGTGGCCTCTTCGATCGTTTTCAAGCTCGGCGCCGAATTGCCCCACTGATCGTTGCCGAAATAGGACGACTTGGAACCGGTGGCGACAATGAGAAAGTCGTAGTCGAACACGCCGCCGTCCTTGAGCGTCAGCCGGCGGCTGTGAGGGTCGATATCCGCCGCTTCGCCGAGCAGGACACGGGTGTTCCGCTGCCGGCGCAGGATTCCGCGCAACGGCGCGCAGATCTCACCCGGAGAGAGCGAGCCGGTCGCGACCTGGTACAGCAACGGTTGGAAGAGGTGAAAATTCCGGCGGTCGATCAGCGTGATGTCCAGAGGCGCATGACGGAGTTCCCGGGCGGCATATAGGCCGCCGAATCCGCCGCCCAGAATGATGACGCGCTTCATACCTTCCAAGATACCGGCTGACGCGCACGGGGGGGGCCGAGAGGATCTATCGCCAAGACGCCGCTCCCGTTTACAATGATTCCTGTGGATCAGAGTTCTGCCGAATCTTCCCCCGCAACCGACGCTTTCCGCGGCGACCAGGAGCCGATGCTTTACTGCCCGGTGTGCAGCCTGCGATTGACCGAGCGGCGGTGCAAGCTGTTTTGCGAGCAATGCGGGTACTTCATGAGTTGCGCTGACTACTATTAACCCCGCAGGCCCAAGCGCTTGACGGCGTGCAGTATATCTCAATCAACCTGAAAGGTGTCTCCTATACACAATGAAACCCCTCCAAACTCCGAAGAATCCGTGCTTCTCCTCCGGACCCTGCGCCAAGCGGCCCGGCTGGAGTTTCGATGCGCTCAAGGACGCGGCGCTGGGACGGTCGCACCGCGCCAAGAACGGCAAGAGCAAGCTGGCGGAGGTGATCGAGCGCAGCAAGAAAGTGCTCGGCATTCCATCTGCATATGTGCTCGGCATTGTTCCCGCCTCCGACACGGGAGCGGTAGAAATGGCGTTGTGGTCGCTGCTTGGGGAACGAAGCGTGGACGTCCTGGCTTGGGAGAGTTTCAGCAGCGGCTGGGCCGGGGATTGCAAAAACCAGCTGCGGCTGAAAGATCTGCGCATCTTTAAGGCCGACTACGGCAAGCTCCCCGATCTCGATCAGGTGAACTGGTCGGGCGACGTCGTCTTCGCCTGGAACGGCACTACTTCCGGCGTGCGAATTCCGAACGGCGACTGGATCGCCGCGGGCCGCGATGGACTCTCCATCTGCGACGCCACCTCGGCGGTGTTCGCGATGGACATTCCATGGGACAAGCTGGACGTGGTCACGTGGTCCTGGCAAAAGGTGCTGGGTGGGGAAGGCGCGCATGGAATGATCGCACTCAGCCCAAGAGCGGTCAAGCGCCTGGAATCCTTCGTCCCGGATCGCCCTCTTCCGAAGATCTTTCAAATGACCAAGAGCGGCAAATTGATCGAAGGAATCTTCCAGGGCGAAACCATCAACACCCCCCTCAATGTTGTGTGTGGAGGATGCTCTGGACGGCTTAAAATGGGCGGAGTCCATTGGCGGATTGCCTGCGCTCATCGCACGGTCACAGGCCAATCTGAAGGCGATCGAAGAATGGGTCGCCCAATCCTCTTGGGCCGCGTTTCTCGCTGAAGAAAAATCCAACCGGTCCAGCACCTCGATTTGCCTGAAGATCAAGGACCCGGCCTTCACCGCGCTTTCCGCGGAAGACCAGGGCAAGCACTCCAAATCCCTCGTGTCGACGCTGGAGAAAGAACGCGCCGCCTATGATATCGGAGCGTATCGTGACGCTCCTGTCGGCTTGCGGGTTTGGGGCGGCGCGACGGTGGAGACTTCCGATATCCAGGCGCTTCTTCCCTGGCTAGACTGGGCTTATGGCCAAGCGAAAGCTGCTTTCTAGCCCGCAAAGGGCCGGTCGCGGCCCCCAATTCCCGAGAGCAACAGCTGGGCTCCGTGCCGCGGCGCAGGCTCCGTTTTGCGGGCTGCTACTTAGGACCGACCCGAACGGGTCCACTATAATCGTCGGCATGCTCCGCTGTTTACTCTTGCTATGCTCGGCGCCTTTGCTCTTCGCGCAAACCGATGAGATTCGCACGCTGCTCAAGAACTCGCAGGAGGCGTGGAATCGAGGGGATCTGGTTGCCTTTGCGTCGGCTTATGAGGACTCGCCCGACACCACCTTCATCGGCCGTGAAGTCACGCGAGGCGGTACCCAGGCGATTCTCGAACGCTACCGCAGGGTCTACCCGAATCGGGACGCGATGGGGACGTTGGCCTTCAGCGAAATTGAGATCAGAACGCTCGCGGCTGACGTGGTTCTCGCGACTGGCAAATATGAATTGAAGAGGACCGCCGGAGCCGGAGGCGACACCTCGGGCCGATTCACGCTGATCATCCGAAGATCCGCGGCGGGTTGGAAGATAATCCACGACCATTCTTCTTGAAGAACTCGCGCAAAACGGAGTGCGGCGCGATCGGTTCCTGGATTGATTCGGGGTGCACGCCGCACCCTTTGCGCTCCTGAGGAACTCGCGCAAAACGGAGTGCGGCGCGATCGGTTCCTGGATTGACTTGGGTGTGCGCGCCGCACCCTTTGCGCTCACGAGGCGTCCAGGCGTTTGGCAAGAGCCGCCTTGTCGATCTTGCCGGCCGTGTTTTTCGGTAGTTGATCCACGAAATGGATTTGGCGGGGCACCTTGTTCGGCGTAAGCCGCACGCGGCAATGAGCAAGAAGTTCGCCTGCCGCCAGGGTTCCCCGACGCACGACAAACGCAATCACGTCCTCTTCGTTGCCGGCGTCGCGATGGCCGAGCACGGCCG
Source organism: Bryobacterales bacterium (assembly GCA_963765185.1). Lineage (GTDB taxonomy): Bacteria > Acidobacteriota > Terriglobia > Bryobacterales > Bryobacteraceae > Palsa-187. Next base: position 19,347 of record CAVXWB010000005.1, on the reverse strand, counting down.
CTTCGATGACGCCGGGGTGCTCGGTCAAGGCGCCTTCGACTTCCGCGGGATAGATCTTGGCGCCATTGCGCATGATGACGTCGGAGGTTCTGCCCTGGAGAAAAATGTAGCCAGCCTCGTCGAGACGGGCGATCTCGCCCGGGTAATACCAGCCGTTGCGGAAATTCGTCTCCCCGGCCTGCCCCGGCAGCGGCGACCCCAAGCCGGGTCCGCGAATGCGCAACCGCCCGACGGCGCCGCTCGGGAGCGGCCGGTCGTTCTCGTCGACAATTTCGATCTCCGTTAAGGAATGAGGCTGCCCGACGCTGTCCGCCCTGTCGGCGAAATCCTCAGGCCGTAACACCGAGATAGCCAGAGTCTCGGCAGTGCCATAACGCTCGTGAAAATTCGGGGTCAGCGCTCGCGCTGCCTGGCGCTTCTCCTCGGCGTGCAGCGGCGCGCCGCTGCAGAACATCGCCGTCAAGCCAGGCAACAGCGGTTCGTCTCCACCCGCCGTTAGCAATAGGCGCACCATCGATGGGACCACGGCAGCGGTCGTGATCCGCTGCCGGTTCACGACCTCGATATATTCGGCGGGATTGAAAAGGCTGGGGTAAAGAACCACGCAATCGCCGCGAAGCAGATGCGCGAGGCAGCTATTCCGGCCTGCACTGTAATACAGCGGAAGTGCGCATAAGAATCGATGGCGGCCGGCCAGCCCCATCAGCTCGATCATACCGGCTGCGGCGAAATAATACTGCAGGTGCGTCATCAGCGTGAACTTGGGGAGCCCGGTACTTCCCGAGGTTGCCGAGATAAGGAAGGGATCGTCCCTGTCGCAGGCCCAGTCAAAGGATGGCTGAGCGCCGGCGTCGGTCTGCGCCACGGCACGATTCCATTCCGCATCGAGCACCACCGTACGTTTGTCCGCCAGTCGGGCGTCCGGTTCGACGAGCACGCAGGTAAGTCCCAACGCATCGATATAACGAGCGGTCTCGGCCGGGCGGGCGCGCCAATCGAGCGGTACCGCCACCCCTCCCATGTACGCCACGGCGAGCAGCGCGACTACATGCTCCGCGGTGTCCTTCAGGCACAGGCCGATCCGGTCGCCGCGTCCGAATCCACGGACGACGAGGTGGCAGGCGGTGCGGCGCACCAATCCTGTGAGATCGCCATACGTAATCGTGCGCTCGCCTTCGACCAGGGCCGGAGCGTCCTGCCGTGTCTTTCCAAAGTGGAAGACCGGTCCGATCACGTTCATCGATCGGCGAGACGCGCAGCGTCGCTCTTCATATGCCAGTATAGAGTAGCCCAGGGGATGGCTTTCCGGCAAGGACGAAGGCGTTGGAATTAGCTCGGCGGCGCGTTGCGGTGGTAGGGGGAGGCGTGGTCGGGTGCGCGACAGCGTATCAACTTGCCCGGGCCGGTTTGGAAGTAACCCTAATTGAGCGCGATGCAATCGCCGCCCATGCTTCGGGTCGTAACGCTGGCAATCTGAACCCGCTCCACGGAACACCGCCGGCCCTGGTCCCCTTTGCGCTCGAAGCCTTCCGCATCCACTCGGAAATCCGGGGGGAGCTGACGCAACTCGGCTGTGCAAACTATTTGGCGTCACCAGTAAAGCGTGTTCATCTCGGATACGACGAAGCGGACCGGCAACAGTTGGAAGAAACCGCTGCACTCTTCAAGACCACCGGTGGCTTTTCCTCGACATGGCTGGACCGCGACGACCTGCGCCAAATGGAGCCGCGCCTCGCCAGCGATACCGCCTTTGGAGTCCTCACGGAGGGCAATCTGACCGTCGATGGTTACGACGTCACACGCTCACTTGCGGACGGCGCGGTGCGACTTGGCGCTACCATCCTTTGCGAACCGGCATTAGGGGCCATAGCATCCGGCGAGCGGGTAACCGGCATCCAAACTCGCCAAGGCGTGATCGCTTGCGACGAGGTCGTTCTCGCCACAGGACCATGGGTCGCGGACACAAAATCATGGCTCGGCGTCAATGTGCCGGTCCAACCGTTCAAGGGCGAGATTCTGCTGATGCGCCTGCCAGGAGAAATGCCGCGCTATGACTTTACCTGGGGATTGACGTCCCTCTACCGGAGGCGGGAGAACGAGGTGTGGGTCGGCGTCACGATGGAGAGCCGTGGGTTCGACAGTACGCCGACCCCCGAAGCGAAAAAGCTTCTGCTGGATTGCGCGGCGCGAATCATGCCCGGCATCAGGCAGGCCACGCTGCTCGATCACATCGCCGCGCTGCGCCCGATGACGGAGTCAAACGCGCCTATCGCCGGCCGGGCGGATGGCTGGCAAAATGTCTATATCGCCAATGGCGGCGGCTCGAAGGGGATACTCCTGAGCGTCGGCATCGCCGCCAGGATTCGCGATCTGCTCCTCGACCGCAGCCGCGAATTTCCAGGGGAGAATTTGATCGCCTGATATGATTGAGGAATCGTGCAGCACCGTTGCGTTGCCTGCGGAACACCATATCCAACCGGTTTTCATCCATTCTGCGCCTGCGGCGGAATGGTGGACGTCGAGTACCCCCTCGAAAGCGTAGAACTGCCGCTTTCGACCAATCCTTATATTCGCTTTGGCGGACTCCTCCCGTTAACCAAGCTGCAGGACCGTTTGCCCGCGGCCACATACACACCGATGATTCACGCCACACGGCTTGGCCGCGAACTTGGCATGCGCTCGCTTTATCTCAAGAACGAAACCGTTCTCTCCACCAAATCGACGAAGGATCGTATGGCTGCGGTCGCCCTAGCCTATCTCCATGAACGCGGCGTCCGCGCATTCTGTGCGTCGTCTACCGGCAACAGCGCGACTTCTTTTGCTTATGGAATTCCGGCGTATCCCGACATGCATGTCTTCATTTTTACCGCCGAGGGCTTTGTTCCGCGCGTGCATTACGCGGACCATGGACAGGTGACACATTTCGGCATGCGCGATGCGAGCTTCGTCGAAGCATCCGACTATGCCGGCATCTATGCGCGCCAGCACGGACTGGCGTCGGAAAGCGGATTCTTCAATCCTGGGCGCAGGGAAGGGCTGAAGCTGGCATTTCTCGAAGCCAGCGAGCAGGTGCCGCAGCCCATAGATTGGTACGTGCAAGCGGTCTCCAGCGCCATGGGGGTGTATGGCGCATACAAAGGCGCCAAGGAACTGCTCCAAATGAACCGCATTGAAAGGTTGCCGCGGTTGTTATGTGTGCAGCAAGATACCTGCGCGCCAATGGCACGCGCTTTTGCCATTGGCAGCCCGACCATCCGGCCCGAACATCTGGTGCCCCGGCCGACCGGTATTGCGGAAGGGATTCTGCGGGGCAACCCGACGCGAGCCTATCCCTATGTGCGGCGCATTGTGATCGAGAGCGGGGGCGCCTTTGTGATCGTGAACGAGGCCGAGATTCGGGAGGCGCGCGAGAGAATGGAACAGTGCGAGGGGGTTTCGCCGTGCTTCTCGTCGTCCGCCGCCGTGGCGGGACTCATGAAGCTGGCCCGCGACGATGGCTTCTCCCGAGATTCGGTCGTGGTTGTCAATCTAACTGGTGGCGACCGGCCTGACTCGCAGCAATCTTCGAATATTGAATGGATACCGAGGACATCCGATGGATGGATGGCGCAACCACCTGCGGCATTGAACCTCGTGCCATCAGGCGGCCCCTAAGTAAAAGCCCGCAAAACGGAGTGCGGCGGCATAGTCGCCTTGGCGAATCGAGGCCGCCGCACCCTTTGCGGGCTGGCAAGCAATCGTCCCCGGGTAATTTATCCATCTCTTTGTCGGGCTTTCCCTATTGCTTCACTGTTTGGGCCGTCGCGCAGGAGCTCATCGATCTTTGGCGCAAGCTCTGCGACGGTCGGCGCCTCTGCGAGAATTGCCATTGGGACGGCCACCAGGAAGGCCTTTTCGATCAGGTTAAAGATGATCGTCGCGAGAAACGAGTCTCCGCCAAGGTCATTATAGTTATCCTCGACGCCCACGCGATCCATGCTCAGCGCGGTGCGCCAAATCTCTGCCAGGCGTTGCTCGGTCGGTGTGCGCGGCGCAACATAGGGCCGGGGCAGCGGAAGCTGCTCCCGCGGGACCAGAGGTTGTTCGGGCGGCAGCACCGGTGAACTCATGCCCTATCTTAGGACGAAGGCAGCGAGGCAAACAAGCGCGGCACCCGATGGAATTCATCCCTTCGCAGCGGCAGGTCCAACCCCGAGGAAATCGCCGAGCATTCCGCGGAAGTCCTGGCTCGATGACGCGACCCGGCGCAGCAGATAATGGCTCAGTCCCGTACCGGGATGCAGCCTGATCCCGGGGAGACCGGACAGGTGCAACGCCTGGTTCCGGCGGGGGTCCTCCGCGTCCACGTAGAACACGTCGATTTGAGCGCCGTGCGGGTGGGTCTCGAGAAACGGCTTGAGATCCATCATGTCGCGGGGGACATTCGCATCCAGCCGATGGATAATAAAACGCCGGCGCTCCTCGCTCTCGGTCCACGAGTCGCGAGGGTTGTAGGTCCAGGGTTCAAAGGCGAGAATGCGATCCGCGCCGAGCTCGACCCCATAGCGGATGGCAGCAAGGCCGCCGACGCAATTGCCGATCGTGCACAGGCGTTTCACTCCGAGGCGACGTAACATGTCCCGCAGGGCTGCCAGCGTGCCCTGGTAATCCTGGGCTAGGGACTGGATGCCCAAGAGATACCACAGACGGTTGAAGTCCTTGAGGTAGACGGCCGACAGGTTGAATGTCGCCAGGTAACGATCGAATAGCTGCAACGGCATGGAAAGCGTGTCGCGGATTCCGGTGAAGATAAGAACCGCGGTCTCCGCGCCGGGCGCTTCGGCAAGGAGCACGTCGCGCGCCAGATCGGCGGCGAGGAGAGGCCGTACCCGCTTCGCCGGGTCTGGAGCCTTCTCGAAGATTGCTCGCGTCTCCTCCAGCCCTTGAGGGTGTTCCATTTCCAGATCGCCCGCCGGGCTTCCTGCGCCGATCGCCGCGCCGATCGCCGCGTCGAGGGTTTCCTGCGATACGGGCCCGAAACTTCGCAGGAATGCCCTGACCATCGGATCGTCAGGCCACCGTTGGCGTATCCTTTCGAATTCGGCTAGCGACTCGTGGACGCGGCCGAGCCAGTTGAGCAGCTGGGCGAGTTTCAAACGCCAGCGCACGGCTCCTGGGTTGAGCTCCACGAGCGTGCGGTAGCAGGACAGCGCCGTCTCTCCATCCCCTCGTTCGGTTGCTACCCGAACGCGCACCAGGACCGCTTCGGTTAGCGCCGCATCGGCGGAGATGGCCCGCAGAGCGGCGCGATCCGCCGCTTCGAGGTTCCCGTTATTCAAGCAGGCCTGGGCCAGTGAGAGAAACACCTGAGCGGAAGGCGCCGCCTCGTGAGCGACGATCTCTTCGGCTGACCGCTGAACTGCCGGCCAGTCAAGGCGGGCCTTCGCAAACTCGAACTCCAACCGGAGGACCGCTGCTGCGTCGAGGCCACGCTGCTTGGCTGCGGTCAGGACGGCCTCCGCCGCAGCCACCAGAGCCCCTGCCTGCTCAGGACGCCCCGCCCCTTGCAGTGCTTTTATGTTTCCCAAGTAGCACCAAGGATTATCCGGAAACTTTGCGCGAGCGGCCTCCCAACGGCTCAGCGACGCCGGCCAATCGCGCCGCCGATTCGACAGCCAGGCATGCGCGATCACGATTTGTTCATTCTCGGGGAAGCGTTCGGCTCCGGCCCCAAGGGCGAGCTCCGCTTCGCCGTAGCGGCCTGCCTCGCGCAACGCGTTGCCGGCTCCGAGATACGCCGGCGCGTAGCCTGGGGAACTTGCGCGGACGGCGTCCCAGCAGCGCCAAGCCTCGATCCAATCGCGCCGTTGTGCGGCCTGCCGGGCGCGCTCGATCATCCTGTTAAGATCTTCCTGGCTGGGCGCCACCGAGTCACTGCTCGGGAGACTCATTTGCTCCGCGGCAACGGGCCGGCCCGGTGGAGCGGAATCTGGGCGGCGCGCTCGTTCTCCATACGCGATTATAGATTAGCCCACGGCATGTCTTTTGGGCAAGGCTGGGCCCTTTCACCGGGCGCGGACGTGCAGTCTACATCCGATGACCCCTCCACTCTCGTATCGGGTATGAATGACCACACCCTTTTCGCTCCTAAGGAGAAGTTCTCGATGAAACTGAATCTGCCCCAAATTGCACTGCTTTCGCTCGCTTCGATGCTGCCCATGCAGCTCCCGGCGTCCAGCCACCGCGAAGCCCCAATCACAGCCTTGGATCAAAAGGCCGATATCACCGATTGGTATTGCTTCGTGGACCCCAACCATCCGGATCACGTCGTCTTCATCATGAACGTGGATCCGTTTCTGGAACCGTCCAACGGTCCCAACTACTTCCCTTTCGATCCCAACATCTTGTATGAAATGAAGGTCGATAACAATCGCGACGGCGTTCCGGACGTCACCTTCCAGTTCCGCTTCACCACCCAAATCCAGGCGCCCACCGTATTCACAGGCTTTGTCGGCAACCTCGCCGGCATTCCGCCGATCACCTCTCTTTCAGGCGCAGGCGCGGCGGGATTGAGTCTCAGCCAGACCTACACCGTCAAAATGATAACCAAGTACGAGACTCTGGAAATTGCGGAAGGCCAGACCCTGTATGCCGTTCCCACCAACGTGGGGCCGCGCACCATGCCCAACTACGCGGCTCTGGTGTCGCAGGGCATCTACACTTTACCCAGCTCCGTCACCGTTTTCGCGGGCACGGTCGCCGATCCTTTCTTCGTCGATCTGGGCGCCGCGTTCGACTCGCTGAATTTCCGCCAGGCTGCCGGCGGCGGAGTGCTGCCCTACAATATCGATTCGGACGATTACAATAACTACGCGCCCAACGCTACCTCAGGATTCAACGTGAACAGCATCGTGCTGGAGGTCCCCATCACCATACTTACCTCCGACGGGCAACTGCACGCCGCCAGCGATAAGAACGCCGTTCTCGGCACCTACGCCACTACCTCCCGCAAGAAGGCGACCGTGATGGACAACCTCGGTTTTCTGGGAGCGACGGAAGGCCCGTGGGCGCAAGTGCAGCGCCTGGGCAATCCGTTGATCAATGAACTGATCATCGGGACCGGCTCCAAGGATCTCTTCAGTGTCTCCAGTCCCACCGGCGACAGCCAGTTTTCGTCCTTCTTCCTGAACCCTCTGTTGGCGCAGATTTTCGCATCGATCGGAATTCCCGTTCCGGCTGCGCCTCGTACGGATTTACTGCCCCTGGTGCAATATCAGGCGCCGATCTGCCCCGGCTGCGCCGCCGCGGATGCCGGCCCCATCGCGGACCTTTTGCGAATCAACACCGGCGTTGCTCCCACGCCGTTCTCCGCCGCTAAACGGCTCGGTTTCATCGTCGGGGATTCCGCCGGCTTCCCCAATGGGCGCCGTCTCAATGACGATGTCATCGATATCGCCGCGCGCGCCGTCGGCGGCATTCTGGCCAATGCGACCATGTACGGAACGCCGATCGGCGATGGTGTGAACACTCCGTCTACACCCTCCCTGACCACCTTTCCGTTCGTTGCTCCCGCCTACAACGGACGCAATAGCGTTCATGAAGGGCCGGGCCAGCCGGGTTGCGAAACCAACCCCGTTAACTCGCTCGGCATTTGTCCGGTGAATTAGAAACTGCGCGCGGCCGGGCAGAGGATGGGCGGACATTGAACCTGCCCGCCCATCCCTGCACCGCCATCAGTTTCGCGAGACGTAATTGAGATAGGCGACCAAGTCGGAAATGTCCTCGGGAGAGAGGGTGGGCCAAGTCATCCCCTGATTCCCCATCTCCCGATGCATCCGGAGGCTGGAGCCCCACGCGATCGCCGCCATCGAAAACGGCGTGAACACCTTGCCCGGATGAGGGCTCACCACGGCTCGCGTGCGCGCGTCGCTGTGGCAGCCGGCGCAGCCCTTTGCGGCGAAGGCCAGCTCACCGCGGGCGACGTTGCCTTCCGGTCCTCGATATTGCAGGTCCCAAACGTAGGCCAGGATCTTCCGCAGGTCTCCCTCAGGGACCGTGGAAAACACTCCCGCCCCTGCTCCCATCAGGGGCACATGGTTCCACACGCCCGCGGCGATGTCGGAAAAGGTCTTGTTGGCGAGCCGGGTTTCCAGCGCGAGCTGGCCTTCATGACACCGTTGGCAGTTTCGCTCAAACGGGATCTTTCCGCTGGCTGCCTCAGGCAGTGAGAAGTGACTCTCCGGCGCGAGTTTTTGCACGTACTGAACGTAGACGGCGAGATCAACGAAGTCCCGCCCATCCAGCTTGGGCCAATCCCGTTTGCGCGCGGCAGACGTCTCCTTCATCGTCGTACTCATGGTGGACGCGTGGTTCCACATTTGGACCACCAGCGTCACAGGATCTTCTCCGCTCCTCCACATTGAAACGGGCGTGCCCGGACCGAGGCCAGCCTTGACACTAGCTTCCGTGGCGGCATGGCAATCGGCACATCCTTTTCGAATTGAAGGTCTCCAGCCCGCGCCTGGTTTCAGCCGGGAACTGGAAGATCTGTTCCGAATAAAGATACGCAAACACGTCCGCCCAATCCGCCTCTGTCAGGGCCGGCCGCTCCACGCGCTTCGCGGAAACCTCGCTCCACATCGCGGGAGTGTGATTCCACAGCGCGCTGGCCAACGCCGCGGGCGTAAAAGCGGAGCCGGAAGGCGCCGCCAGATCGGGTGCGGTGGCATTGGCCTCATGCCCGATGCCTTGCGCATTCACGGTGTGACACTCCAGGCAACTCTGCTCCTGGACCACAATCGAGCCCTGTTGCGCGTCGCCGGCCCACGCGCAACAGGTCAAAGCAAGAAGGAGAACGCCTTTCATACGATCCTCACCGCATCTACTTCGTCGCGGGATTCTCGCCTGAGGATGCGCCCGAAAGAACTCCCTTGCCATTGCTCATGATGACGCTGGTGGCATTGACCAGGTTCGACCCGTCCTTCGCGCGAAAGCCCTTGACGGTGACGTCATCGCCTGTTTTCAGCGAACTCCTGGTCCAGCCGGCTCGCATCAGTCCATTCGGGCTGCCCAGCTCAAATTCCCAATTCGTCACCTTGCCGGAAGCGTCCTTGACATCCAGGTAGAACCGGGCATGCGGATTCATCCACTCCAGCTTGGTCACGCAACCGCTAATCGTGATTGGCTTGTTCGAGTCGAATTCCGCCGCAAAGGAGTGATGCGCGAGGGCAGGTGTGGTAGCCAGCCCCAAGCCGGCGACTAGGGTCAAGAACGAAAACGCTCGTCTCATAAAATGCCTCCACCCGGCAAAGTGCAACTCGCGTGCCGAGCGCGTTCCGACGTAAGCCGATGAGGGGAAAGCTTGATTCGATCTAGCGCGGATTTCCGGGCGGCTGATTGGGTGTGGTCACGCAGCAGCGCGCTCTAAAACGCGTACTTGATCGCGAACTGCATGATCCTGGCTGGACCGGAGCTGGTGATCTGCCCGAACAACGGGCTGTTCAGGTTCAGGATGGGCGGCCCGAGATTCGTATGATTGAGTACGTTCTCAGCTTCCACGCGAAGTTCGATCGTCTGGCGCTCCCGGATACGGAACGGTCTGGACAGGCCGGCGTTGAAAACCAGCAGGCCCGGACCGAGAATTGTTCCAGGGCCCACGTTGCCATATGAGCCGGTCGCTGGGAAGGCGAAGGCCGCCGGATTCACCCAGTCCGATGGCGTGTTGTTGCCATAAACATTGGACAGCACCTGCTTCGGACGCTGGCCGCCCACGCCCGTCAGCGCGTTATCCTCGCCGGTGCTAACCGTGAAGAAGCTGCCGGATTGGAGCGTCGCCGCCGCCGAAGCCCTCCACGCGCTCACCACCCGGGTCATCCACTTGTTGCTGAACCCATTGCCAGTAAATCTGGGCACTTCGGCCACTGCGGTCATGTTGGCGACCTGGCTCCGGTCGTCGCCGGAGGTGTTGCAGTTGCCGCGGTCCGTGGTGCGGCCCGGGAAGATGTAAACCTCGCCCCCGCCGGTTCCGGCGTTGAGAAGTGTGTTGACGGGGTTGCTGATGCAGTGCGACCAGGTGTAGTTGGCGCTGACCGTCACGCCCCTGCTCATGCGCTTCTGCGCTGAGAGCAGCATGCCGTTGTAGGTGCCGGTGCCACCGTCGTCCCAGGTATCCACGAACCCGTAGTACTTGCCGTAAGTCGGATTGAGAGCGCTGAACAGACGCCGCTCATTGGTGTTGCTCAAGGTAGAGCAGACGTTGTATGTGATTCCGTTGAGCGTACATTGGTTCGTACCCATAAACACCGCCGGATTCAACTCACGCGCGCCCATAAGGTGGACCATCTCGTTGCCCAGGTAGGCCACCCGGACCAGCCAGTTGTTGCGAATTTGCCGTTCCACGCTGACGTTCCACTGCTCTACGTAGGTCGGGTGCGTGTTGTAATCGAAGGTATTGTAAGTCCCGTACAACGAATAGGGCGCGGACGGGTTGAACGTGAAGGGGAACGGATTTCCCCCCGCGATGCCGGCGAACGGAGCCGACAAGCCTTCCTGAGGATTGGTCAGGGTGGTGCGATCGCCCCACGGCGGCGCGGTTCCGGTGTTCAGGTTGTACTGCGCCGGAACAGTGTCGTAGAAAATCCCGTAGGAGGCGCGAACGGACATGCGCCCATTGCCCTTGGGATCCCATACCATGCCGATCCGCGGCGCGAACTGCTTCCATTGGTCGTTCATGCCCGCCTTGCCCGGAAATCCTGGATCGCCCGGATAAGACAGTCCCGGAGGAGCATTCGGAAATTGCGTGCTGTGTGTCCCGGCCAGGAACGCGGCTTCATCGAAGTGATCGATTTCGCCGTTGGCGAAAGTCGTGGGAAGGAACGGCTCCCAGCGAACACCGTAGCTCACGGTCAGCCCCGGTTTCACCTTCCACGCGTCCTGCGCGTACAAACCGAGGTACCAATCGCGCACAAACATCGTGCTGGGAGCGGCCTCGGTGAGCCCGGAAAGATTCCCGGTGAAGAAATCGGCGAGAGCGAATCCGGTGAAACCTTGCCCGGTGAACGACAGCGCCCCCATCGCCAGGTTGTTGGCGTAGGTATTCGAATTCCAGTGCGCCACGTTCGCGCCGAAGGCCATCTGGTGATTGCCGCGAATCAAGCCGTAGTCCTCGCTGGTTTGCAGCGTCGTGGTTCGGAAGGTAGCGGGGGAGGCGTTGGAGCCGCCGATCGAAAAATACGGAGCGGGCAGCGATAGGCTGGTGAAATCCGGCAGGTAGCTGTACATATCGATGCCCACCGACTGCGGCCCGAAGAAGGATGGCGCCAACCGCGCGATTCCGGTGCGATCCACGGTGATGCGGAAGTTGCTCACCATGGAGCCTCCCACCAGGTAGGTGTCGCCGGCGGTGAAGGCCTGGTCGAAGTCGCTGTAACCGGCTACCTGCGTCGTCAGCAGGTTCCCGCTCAGACTGTACGGCGCGGGTTGGGCGTCCTGGGTGCCCAGGTAGCGCGCAAAGATGGTGTGGCCGGGGCCCAACGAGTAATCCACTTTCGCCACGCCAAAATGCTCGTTGTCCTTGACCGGCGCTCCGTACGTGGTCCTGCCGCACTGCTCATCCTGCGGGGCCGGCAACATCGCGGCGATGGCCAGAGCCTGCTTGGATAGCCGCGTCAAAGGGATCTGGTTATTGGGGAAGGGTGCGCCATCCAGCGGGTCCCGCAGCTGGATGGGAGTTTCCTGGCAGGGCGTCGATGTGACGGCGCTAAAGTTGCCAAGCATTTCAGCGGTGGTGGGAACATAGGCCACGGTGGCATCGGGGCGCTGGCGAGTATTGGTCTGTTGATAGGCGGCAAAGAAGAACAGCTTGTTGATCCGGATCGGACCGCTCAAAGTTCCTCCGAACTGATTGCGCTTGAGCGAGTCGTTAGTCGAGGCAAACAGCTGACGTGCGTCGAACAGATAGTTGCGCACGAACTCGAACGCGCCGCCGTGCCACTCATTGCCTCCGGACTTGGTCACGGCGTTGACCGTCGCGGCGGAATGTATTCCGTACTGCGCCTGCAAGGCGCCGGTCTCCACTTTGAATTCCTGCAGCGCGTCGGGGAACGGCAGGGGCAGGCTGGCGTTGGTGTACACGTCGTTGTACATCGATCCGTCCAGCACGTAGGTGGTGCCCGTCGCCAGCCCCCCCGCCACCGAGTAGGATTCGATGGTAGGGTAATTGCGGCTGGAAAGCTGATTCGGATCGCTTCCCGCGGTGGCCGCGCCGGCCAGCACGATCAGATCCGCTACCTGGCGCCCGATCAGCGGCAGATCCAGGATCCTCTGCGAATCGATCACTTGGCCTACGCCTGTGCTCTGCGTCTCCACCATGGACGCGTTGGCTTCCACCTCCACCTGATTGCTCTCCTGGCCGACCTCCAGAAACACCTCGATGGTCGGATTGGTGGCCACCTGCAACGTGATTCCAGTCTGGATATATTGACTGAAGCCCTGCTTGGTCACCTCCAGTTGATACGGCCCGACGGGAAGGTTCGTCAGCAGATACGCCCCCTCCACATCGGTCGTAGTCGTGCGGACGAGGCCTGTGTCGGTCTGCGTTAGCTTGACTTTCGCTCCAGGAACCGCCAATTCCGATTGGTCCACTACTGTGCCTTTGATCTGGGATGTGGAAACCGCTTGTCCCCATCCCAGTGAGCACCCCAACACGCCAACGCCAAAAACCAGACCGGCCCATCCTAAGCTTCTCAACGTGGAAACCCTCTCCCCTTAACATAGAATGGATGCCGATCCCAGCGCTCGCCCCGAGCGCCGTGTTGGGTTGGATTCACTTCCTCTGTGTGAAAGGGCGCACGGGCTGCGCGAATTCACCCCAAGGCCTTTGAATATTTCCGTCTCCTCACACCCGTTGAGGCACTTGCCAGCGCTTTCCCATGGAACTCGAGATGCTCAGGGGGGAAGGCCGGAGAATATGCCGGCATAAAAGGAGAATCACAAACCCATGAAGTCTTGGTCGAGGCGATTGCCGCTTGCGGTCGCCGGTATAACAGTAAGCGTGGCCGCGGTCTTTTTGTCGGGCCACGTTGCGGCGCAAGCGCCGGCCGCGGCAGCGAAGGACCAGAAATCGGGAGAGTTCTTCAAGGCCGTCACCACCAGTACGCTCAAGGAGCTTACCCCCGACGATTTTCTATCGGCCATGGGCGTCATGGCGGACTCCCTCGGTTGGGACTGCTCGTCATGCCATCCCGGAGCCGGGACGGACCATGCGGATTGGGTGATCGATATTCCGGTAAAGAAGACCGCGCGCAAGATGGTGGAGATGGTGGCTGCCATCAACAAAACCCACTTCGCGGGAGCGCAGATGGTGACCTGCTATACCTGCCACCACGCCCGCGACGTCCCCTCCACCACGATCGCGCTGGATGCCCTGTACAGCACTCCCAACATGGAGAAAGACGATGTCGTCAAGGCCGATCCGTCGCAGCCTTCGGCTACTGCGATTCTCGATAAATACATCGCGGCGATGGGCGGGCAGCGGGCGCTGGATGGCCTTACCAGCTACATCGCCACAGGCGAGAGCATCGGCTACGAAGGATTGGGCGGGAATGGCAGCTTCACCGTCTACGCCAAGGCTCCGGATCAGCGCTCCACGCAAATCTCGTACCCGGGACACCCGGACCGCGGCACCAGCATCTGGACTTACAACGGCCACACCGGCTGGATCTCAGTTCCGCGCGGATTGCTGGGAACATTTGAGCTCACCGGCGTCGGGCTGGACGGAGCCAGGTTCGAAGCCCAACTGGCTTTCCCAGGGCAGATCAAGACCATCCTCACCAACTGGAAGTCCGGCACGCCGGAAAGCATCGGCGATATCGACTACCAGGTAGTGCAGGGAAGCGGCCCCAGAGGCCTGCTTGCAACCCTCTATTTCGACTCGAAGACGGGTCTGCTCGCGCGAATGATCCGCTTCACCACCTCGCCGGTCGGGCGCGTTCCCACGCAGATCGACTACGCCGATTATCGCGATGTCGGTGGCATCAAGTTCCCGTTCGAGATCACCTTCCTGTGGCTCGACGGCCGCTATACCGCGAAACTGACCGGCGTCAAGACCAACGTCGCGATCGACGCGGCGAAGTTCGCGAAACCATCGGGCAGCTAGCTACCTAGCCCGCAAAGGGCGCGGCGACGCCCTCATTTCATCCAAGCAACAACGCCGCCGCGCTCCGTTTTGCGGGCTGTTCCTTCGGAGAGTCGTTCACGGCGAGGATCGCTACCAAGCGCGCCTGGGCGCTAATTGCGGCGGACCGGTTCGTGACGCCTTCGGCCGTTCCGCCGTAAGCGCTGGCGTGGGAGCGCGGCATCGGCTATGCTTTCGAGCATGATCCATCGAACCATGAATCTTGTCCTCGGCACCGCCGCACTGATCGGCCTGGCAGCGTGGCCCTTGGCCCACGCGCAAACCGGCAAGCCCACGCCGCCCAAGTCGCTTCGGCTTTATGTCCTCGATTGCGGGAAAATCACGGTAGCGAACGGAGACTCGATGGGGTTCAAGCCGGGTGAGCTGGCTACGTCCAATATGGTCACCCCGTGCTTCCTGATTGTCCACCCCCGCGGCACCCTGATGTGGGACACGGGCGAGATCCCCGACAGCGCATTCAAGAGCGGCGTCGCGCCGCAGACGGCGGGCGCGTTCACCGTGGATCGTCCGCTGCTGCCCCAGCTCGCCGCCATCGGCTACACGCCCGCGGACATCACCTATCTGGCGCTTTCGCACTATCACGGCGATCACGTGGCCAACGCCAACGCGTTCGCCGGTTCCACCTGGATCGTGCAGCAAGGCGACCGCGATGCTATCTTCGCCCCTCGCCCAGACAACCAGAAGAAGCTGGGAGCCGTCGGCGACCCGGCCTACTTCACCGAGCTGGCCAAGAGCAAAACCTTGCTGCTCAAAGGCGAGGATCACGACGTGTTCGGCGACGGCACCGTGGTGATCAAGTTCACCCCCGGCCACACGCCGGGCCACCAATCGCTCTTTTTGAAGCTCGCCAAGACCGGACCGGTGTTGCTGTCGGGCGACCTGTATCACTATCCCGAAGAGATCACCTATAAGCGCATCCCATCCTTCGATTGGAACCAGGAACAGACCGCCAAGAGCCGGGCCATGATCGAAGAGTTCGTCAAGAAGAACAACGCCCAGTTATGGATCCAGCACGATTACACCTCCGGCATCAAACGTAAGATTGCGCCGGAGTTTTACGAGTAGGATGGCTTAAGGCGTCCACGGTGTCCACGGTCGTCACCGTCGTTCAAATCTCGTATAATAGCCGCGGGCCCGATTCCTATTTCTCCGGCCAATTGAGGGGCGACGATTGAAAGGGGGCGGCATGTTTGACCGCGACGAGAGGCGCTGCCTGGTGAGCGCGTCGGTCTGGGCGCTGCTCATGGTGTCCGCTTTCGCCGGAGACACACGCGATTCTCGACTGCCTGAAGCGGCCAGCAACCAAGACACAAAAACTGTCCGCTTGCTCCTAAGTCAAAAAGCTGACGTCAATGCGCGGTCGAGCGACGGCTCGACGGCGCTGCTTTGGCTGGCGCACTGGAACGATATCGACACCGCGGATCTGCTGCTCCGTGCGGGCGCGGACGCGAACGCGGCCAACGACTTCCGCATGACGCCGTTATCGCAAGCGTGCACCAACGGAAGCGCCGAATTTGTGCGGCTGCTCCTGAAATCCGGCGCGAATCCAAACTTGGGCATAGCCACCGGCGAAACTCCGCTGATGACTTGCGCGAAGACCGGCAGTGCCGACGCAGTCCGTCTGCTGGTCGAATACGGCGCTGCGGTCAACGCGAAGGAGCCCATGCAGAACCAGACGGCGTTGATGTGGGCCGCCGCCGAACGTCACGCGAACGTGGTGAGTGCACTCATTGCAGCGCATGCGGATCTCAAAGCCCATACCAAAGACGGATTCACGGCGATGCACTTCGCGGCGCGAGTCGGGGATCTGGAGAGTGTCCAGTTGTTGCTGGCCGCGGGAGTGGATGTGAACCTCCAGACCCAGACTGGCGACCAGACGCAGACCGTCGGCGACGCGGCAGGCGGCAGGGGCGCCAGAGGTGGGGGCGGGGGCGCCAGCGGCTACACTCCACTGCTGGTCGCGACGCTGCGGGCACAGGTGGACGTCGCGTTGTATCTGCTGGATCATGGCGCCGATCCCAACATCGACGCAGCGGGCTTTACACCCCTGCATTGGGCGTCAACCAGCTGGGAAGGCTACGCTTCGAATCCGGTGTACGGTTTCGAAGACCCCATGTCCGGAATTCCGGATCGTCAGGCCAAGCTGCGGCTGGTGAAGGCCCTGCTGGCCCACGGCGCAAATGTGAACGCGCGTATGACTAAGCGCCCGCCATCGTTCGCCACCGGATATGTGGACGCGGTCGGAGCAACCCCCTTGCTGCTGGCCGCCTCGGTCGACGACCTGGAAATGATGCACATTCTGCTCGATGCCGGCGCCAATCCCAAAATCCCCACGGCGACGAATGCGACAGCCATCATGGCGGCCACGGGTCTGAATCATGGCATCGGAGAGTCTCTGGTCACAGAGGCGCAGGCGAAGGATGCGGTAAAGCTGCTGTTGGATCTCGGCCTCGACCCGAAGGGCGAGACGACATTCGGCGAGAACGCGCTGTTTGGCCCGGCCTATCGCGGGTGGAATACGCTGCTGGCGCAAATGATCGATCTGGGCGTGAACGTGAATGCGGTCAGCAAGGCCGGGGTGACGCCCTGGCTTGCGGCGAACGGTCAAGGCGACCGGCTGGGAGGCGTACTGTTTAACAAGGAAGGTGCGGACCTGCTGCTGACGCATGGCGCCGATCCGAAGTTGGGACATCCCTGCGAGGCCCAGAATAAGTGCCGGGCCCAGTGAGACAACCACGTGAGGAATTCAATATGACACGTGCGATCGGCACGGCCTGTTTGGCGCTTTTCGCCGTTGCGGCGTTCGGTTTTCAGAAGAATGCCCCGGCTGCCACTCCCGCGGGCGAACTCGTAAATAAGTACTGCGTCTCCTGCCATAACCAGAAGCTGAAGACCGCGAATCTGATGTTGGATCGTGCGGATTCCGAGCACGTCGCCAACTCGGCGGAGGCGTGGGAAAAGGTCATCGTGAAGCTGCGAAGCCGCGCGATGCCGCCTCCGGGCATGCCTCGCCCGGATAATGCGACATACGATTAGGTCGCCGATTGGCTGGAAGCGGAGATCGACCGCGCGGCTGCGACTCACGCGAATCCCGGGCCGGACCGCCAGCCTGCATCGTCTGAATCGCGCCGAATACGCCAACGCTGTGCGGGACCTGATCGCGCGTGGAAGTGGACGCCCAAGCGACTGCTGCCGCCGGATGAGCAGGCGTTCGGATTCGAGAACAACGCAGAGGCGCTTTCGATACAGCCGGCACTGCTGGATCGCTACGTATCCGCAGCGGCGGCCATCGCGCGCCGCGCCGTGGGCGATCCGACCATACCGCCGCGTTCGTGCGCTACGGCGCGATCAAGAACAACGCCAACGACCTGACGTATCTTCGCCAGACGGAGCGCCTGGGCGAGGATTTCCCCCTGGGAACGCAAGGGCGGCGTCGCCGCGCGCCACTATTTTCCGGTGGATGGCGAATACGTTTTCAAGCTTCGGCTGCAGCGCGCCTGGGACAGCATCATCCGCGGCCTGAACGTGCCCGACTCAATTCGAGATCCGCGTGGATGGAAAGGTGCGTGGCGCAATTCACGCATCGGCGGGGAAAAGTCGCCATCCAAGACTTTTCAATACGACGGGGACGAAGCGTTGCAAGCGCGCGTACCGGTGAAGGCCGGCTTGCGTGAGGTGATGGCGACCATGCTCAAATCCGACGATGTGGAGCCGGAGGGCGGAGGTCCGGACCGCCTTCCGCTTTACAGCCGCAGTTCCGACACGCAAGCTCGCCCATTGCCATTGCGGCGTTGCTGATCGGCGGTCCGTATGAAGGCAAGGTTCCGCTCGATTCGCCCAGCCGCCAGCTTCTCTTTGTGTGCCGTCCTGAAAACAACGCCGACGAAGCTCCCTGCGCGACGAAGATCCTGTCCAACCTGGCGCGCCGGGCGTATCGACGCGTTCCGCCACGCGATGACGACGTGCAGACCCTGCTCAGCTTCTACAAGCGTGCACGCGCGGCCGGGAGCTTCGACGACGGGATTCGCTCCGCGCTGGAGCGCGTGCTGGTGAGCCCGGATTTTCTGTTCCGCATCGAAGCAGATCCCGCCGGCGCCGCTCCGGGCAGCGTCTATCGCATCTCCGATGTCGAGTTGGCTTCGCGATTATCGTTCGCCTTGTGGAGCAGTATTCCGGACGACGCTCTGCTGGACCTGGCCATTCGCGGCAAACTGCATGAGCCGGCGGTGCTGGAGCAACAAGTTTCGCGCATGTTCGCCGATCCCCGTGCGCGCACCTCACTGATCCAAAATTTCTTTGAAGATTGGCTGCAGACTCGCAATGTATGGCTGCTCAATCCGGATAGCACGAAGTTTCCCTGGTTTGACGACAACCTCCGTACCGCGTTCGTGACCGAGACGGAGATGTTCCTGGACGCTCAATTGAAAGAGGACCACAGCATCCTCGACCTGTTGACGTCGGATGAGACCTTTCTCAATGAACAGTTGGCGCGCCATTATGGAATTTCCGGCATCTATGGGAGTCATTTCCGGCGCGTAAAACTCACCGACGAGAACCGCTTCGGGCTGCTGGGCAAGGCCAGCGTGCTCGCCGTCACCTCTTACACGACGCGAACTTCGCCAACCATCCGCGGAAAGTGGCTGTTGGAGAATATCCTGGCCGCGCCGATGCCGCCTCCTCCGCCCAACGTGCCGGCGCTGGAGTCGAGCAACAAAGAGGGCAAGCCGCTGCCGGTCCGGGAAATGCTTGAGGTGCATCGCGCCAACGCGGCGTGCGCGAGTTGCCACAAGCGCATGGATCCGCTGGGGCTCAGTCTCGAAAACTTCGACGCCATCGGGCAGTGGCGCACCACGGATGCGGGCCGCGCCATTGACGCTTCCGGCGTGCTGCTGGACGGCACGAAAGTGGACGGGCCGCGGGAGTTGCGGCAGGCGCTGGTGGCGAAGAAGCCAATTCGCCTCCGCCGTCACAGAGAAACTGCTGACCTACGCTTTGGGCCGTGGGCTTCAGTATTACGATGCTCCCACGGTTCGCGCGATTGATCGCGCAGCGGCGGCGGATGGGTATCGCTGGTCGTCACTGATTCTGGCGATCGTGAAGAGTGCGCCATTTCAGATGAGAACCACCGCCGCAAGAGGATCTGAGTAAGGAGACGAGATAGCAATACGTGGTTA
>CAVXWB010000004.1:0-21764 GCA_963765185.1 Bryobacterales bacterium | reverse complement strand
TGGCCTCCCCGTGGTCAATCCCGACCTCGGCACTGCCTCAGGACTCCTTGTGTCACGGTGCCGCTCCTCGCCGATTAGCGCGCTTGGTATACCAGCTCGATGGCTCTCGACACGCGGTATCCCTGACGGTAGGCGGTTTGACTCCGGCGCGCTGCCAACGCTCCTTTGTCCCCAGGCTCTTATCGATACGTCCTTCTATGTCGGCCCGCGTTTACAGAGGTCTTCGCGGTTGCAATTGAGATGCCGTCGACCTCGGTTTCGCACATCCACTCCATATCCGGAATTCGCCCTGGCGAGTGAACTGCGCTCAGGGCAGTTGGAACACCCACACCGCCGGAGCACGGTCGACGTTCTGGATTTCCGGCACCAGCGGCGCGAACCCCGTCGCCTGGGCGCCGCCGTTGCCCACGCCGATAGCGATGTACTGCTTGCCGTTCACCGTGTACGAAATCGGGGCGTTGCTCGGCACATCGCTCAGACGCGTTTCCCATAGCAGTTTGCCCGTCTGGTCGTCGTAAGCGCGAAAGAACCGGTCGATCGAGCCGTTGAAGATCACCCCGCCGGCCGTATCCAGCGCGCCGCTCGACACCGGCGCGCGATGGCGCTCGGTCCACACCACTTCGCGCGTCACCATGTTGACGGCTTCCACCCGGCCGTATTTGCCGTCCGAATCCGGACGAGGCCGCACGGTCGAGCCAACGCCGGTGGACAAGAAGCCCCGGCCGCCGTCGGTCACCGGAGTCAGATCCATGCACGCCTCCACCAGCGGTATATACAAAATCTTCGTGTCCGGGATTGTACGAGCCCGGAAGCCAGCTCTTGGCGCCGTCCGCATGGGGGCAGACCATGTGCGTTTGCCCGTCGCCTGGCAGCGTTTGCGGATTGATGGTCTTCTTGCCGGTGACGGGATCGATGGAGGAAACGATGTTTTGCAGGCCGAGGTCCTTCGAGTAGATCCACTTTCCCGTTTCCGCGTCGAGAATGTCATAGGTCGCCTGCTTGCCCGAAGTCATGATCACCGGGCGAACCACGCCGTTCACCGGCATTCGCACGATCTGGCGTTCAAACACCCAGTCGAGGTCCCACTGATCGTTAGGCAGGTGCTGGTAATACCAGACGAGCTTGCCGGTATCGGGATTGATGGCCAGGGTGCAGTCCGTATACAGGCCGTCGGTTTTGACCCCCGGCCTCACGGGCTTCGCCAGCAAAGCGGTGTCATAGGTCTGCGCAACGCCGAAGAACGCGAGGTTGAGCGCGGAGTCGTAGCTTCCCGCGACCCAGACGGAGGCGCCGTTGCGCTCCTCGGCTGTGTGATCGTTCCAGGTATCGCCGCCGGGCTCGCCGGGCTGCGCGATTGTGTTGAATCGCCAGGCGAGGTTGCCGGTTTCGGCGTCGAGCGCGACGATGTAGTTCTTTCCGCCGACCCGGCCGCCGGTTCCGATCATCACCTTGCCTTTGGCCACCAGCGGACCGCCTGTGAGGGTGAAGCCCCTTTCCTCAGTCAGCGGCTGGTCCCAGACCACCCTGCCGGTCTTCACGTCGAGCGCCACCACGTGCACGTCGGAAGTCCCCATATAGACTTTGTTTCCGTAAATCGAGATGTTGCGCTTGTTGCCGGCGTTAACGCCCGGGGGCAACAGCCGCGCATACTGCCAGAGCAGGTCGCCGGTGGCGGCATCCAGCGCTTCGAGTTTGTCGCCGGGGCTGTGCAGGAACATCACGCCGTCATGAACCAGGGGCGTGGCTTCATTGGCGCCCGGGGAAAGCGTCCATGTCCACGCGACGCGCAGATTGTTCACATTCGATTTCGTAATCTGCTTCAGCGGGCTGAATCCCTGATCGTCGAAACCGCGGCGCCACGTGAGCCACTCGCCTGCGGGCGGGTTCTGCAGCAACGCGTCGGTGACGGGAGTGATTTTATCGAGAGGGTTCGCCTTCTTCGGCGCCGGAGGCAGCTTCACGCCGGCCGACTAAGCCGCCGCCCACCGCCGCCGCGTCCTCCCGGCGGAGCGGGAATCGTCACGGAAGCGAGCGCCGCCGCGTCCGATGCGAACTCCTTCCGTCCGGTCGCAAAACCATTCTGCTGGAGCACGTAGGCGATGATCCGCGCATACTCGGCGCCGTCGAGGCTCCCAGGATTACCCGATGGCATCTTTGTGCTCACATAAGTGAACAAATCGGCCGCGGGTTTCCCTGCGTATTTGCCAAGAAAAGCCGCGCCGCGGAGCGGAGGAGCAGAGTTGCCGTCATCGACGCTCGCGCCGTGGCAACTGGCGCAGTTCCGCTCGTATGCCGCCTTCCCCGCTACCGCTTGTGCCGATGTGAATAGCGCCTCGGCCGCCTGAACTGCCGGCTGACCCGCGCCGCGCCCCGCCCCCGCGGGCGCCTGAGCATGCAGCTTCGCAGGTGACTCAACCGCGATCAGAGCTGCGATTGCTCCACACAAGGCTGCAAAGCGCAAAGGGCGCGACGCGCTCCGTCTTGCGCGAATCTCGCCAAAGAGCGCCGCTCGCCATCTGTTTTGAGGATTTGTAGATGTCATGGTGGTTCCCTCCATAGCAAACCGCACCTGCCAAATTGTACTACTGAATCCTCGCCACGACTTGCCGCCGTCTCAGCCACCGGGGTGGCCGGGTCGATCATCACTTTGAGCAGCGTGAGTGGCCGTGGCGCCGGCACAACTTCGATGGCACCCAACAGCGCCAAGGGGAACTGGAGACCGTGGGTGCATGGTGGGTATCCCTGGAAGCCCGCTTACCCGGCATAGCTATTGGGCTGGAAAAGCGGTGGTAGGCACGTTTGGCCGCGCTCCTCAATCCGGCCGGCGCGGTTCTTGAATTACTTGGGTGTGAGTTTCAACTTCGCGTACAGTCAGAGGGCCCGCTTTCCGCCTTCCTGCCTGACGCCTAAGTCGGATACTCATCGTATCTGAGCTTTCTTGTGCCCCCGAATACGCACGTCATCCGCGACCCTGCGACCAGCGTGGTGTATCCGGCGAACCATGCGCTTGCCGTTCGCGCGCAGGGGCCGTGGATTCTCGGCGATTTTGCTGGATGGTCCCGAACGCGATGTCAACGCGAGATGATCACGGAGATCATCTCAATTTCAGATTGGGGCGCCAAAGCTATCAAATCCTGGATGTGCTACTGCTGGAGGTGATGGTGAAACAGGTGCGCTTGCGTCTTGGACGCATCGAGGACGAGTTGCGCGACGTGCAGCGCCACTTCCCGGAAATCAACGGGGTGCTCAATTGCCGTCGTGATGACTTTAGTGACACGGTGCGGCAGAACATGCTCACCGCCTACGAGTTTCTCGATGCTGTCGTCGCTGACCACCTCGACTTGTTCAGCGACGAAGGGCTCGAAGCGCTCTTGCAACTCAATCACCTGGTGCTGCTGGGGAGGGGATATGATCCAACTGCATTCGGCCGGCACATCAAGGTGACCCGGCGGCAGTTCTTCAATAACTTTCGTCGATATGTAAAGCCGATTCGCCGTTGGTATCGGAATCATGAGACCGAGAATCCGTACAAGGTCGCGTCGCAAGTTTACGTGGGCGTGCTCAGCCAGCCACAGCTCTATCAGGAAGGCAACCATCGCACCGGGTCCTTAATTGCCAGCGGCATCCTCTTGCAGAATGGATGCCCTCCCTTCGTGCTGACACGGGAAAACGCGCTCGCGTACTTCAATCCATCCTCGGAGATCAAGTTCACCGACAAGCGCACGATTCGCGGCAAGCTCCGTCTGCCCAAGTACCAGCGCGACTTCCGAGAGTTCCTCCAGCGGAACGTAAACCAGGCGTATGTGCGCTGGTCGTGATTGGCGCCGTCCTTGCAGGGACGCTTCCGTCGGCCGTCGGCTTAGCCGGTTGGGGGAGCGATGCGAACGGCATGAATGGTTCGTTCAGTGCCCGAAGGCGGCCCGGTTTGGGTATTCGCGTTGGAGTAGCAAATGCAATGGGGCTGATGGGCTGATCTTTGTTAGAGGGCGTTTGGGCGCTTGGGCTGCGCTGGCAGCAGGAATGGCGGCGATCGGCGGATGCCTGTATTCGTAATCGCGGCCGACCGGGACTTGTACTCAGGTCTGATCCGGCTGCATGAGGAGGGGCTGAATCGACGCGCTTGCCGGCAATTGAGGGCGGAAGATTCCATTCTTGCAGTGACGCCACCGGTCGTTGGCGTCACTCACACCCGGGAACTGGCTCCGCGCCGTCGTTGCATTCAGTATTCGTCCGGCGGCGAACGCGCCCACCATGCGGGAGAGCCCCATGTCGGCATTGAAGCTGGGGGAATCCCGGGGACAAATGGATGATATACGGTGCGACGCTCATGGGTTTACCGCCTCCCTACTTGGTGCGGCAATCGCCGGTCCAATGGTGGGGGTCTTGGCGGCCAGTTCCTTCTCCGAAGGCATCTGCGAGGCATCCCATCCCCCGCCCAGAGCTTCAATCAACTGGACGCTCGCCACCATTCGCTGTGTGCGAAAGCTTACCGCCGATTGCTGGTCGTTCAGCAACGCGGTTTGGGCAGCGATCACATTCAAATAAGGATCAAGGCCCGCTTTGTATCGGACATTGGCTTCTTCAAGACTTCTTCCCGCCGATTCGATGGCGCCGTCCTGTTGCTCGATCGCCTGGGTAAGGATTCTCAGCGCCGCCAGATTGTCTTCCACTTGTTGGAAAGCGGTCAGCACGGTCTCCCGGTACGTCGCGACGGTTTGATCGTAGGATGCCTGGAACTGTTGAACCGTAGCCTTGCGCAAACCCCCATCGAAAATCGTCTCCGCCAGGCCCGGACCCACCGACCAAATCCGGCTCGGCCATGCGAGCCATTTTGCGAACGCAAGACTTTCGAAGCCGGCGGAGGCGCCCAAGGTGACGGTGGGATAATAGGCCGTTTTGGCGATGCCGATCTGCGCATTCGCCTGGGCCATGGCGCGTTCGGCCGCGGCGATATCCGGACGCCGTTCCAGAAGCTGGGAGGGAACGCCCAGCGGAATCGCCGGAAGGTTCGCTTTCAGGGTTTCGACGGCGGGAATCGAAAACGTCGACGCCGGTTGGCCCGACAGAACGGCGATGGCATCTTCATACTGCGCGCGGAGAACGCCCAGGTTCGTGTCTTGCGCCTGGGCGGCTTTTAGCTGGGATTCCGCCTGCGCGATGGACTCATCGTTGTCGAGCCCGGCTCTATACAAGTCGTGCGTAAGCTCAAGTTGCTCCTGATAGGCGCTCACGGTGGAATCGAGCACCTGTTTCAACGCATCCTGTCCGCGGAGCTGGTAGTAATCGGCGGCGAGCTCGGCTTGCGCGGACAGGCGCGCATTCTCCAGATCGGCTACGCTGACCTGCGCCGCGAATGTGTTGGACTTGACGGTGTTTCGAATGCGCCCCCATAGATCCGGCTCCCAGGAAGCTTCGAGGGGAGCGGCGAACGCGGTGTAGTTGATGCCGACGGTTTGTCCGAACGCGGTCGACAAACGTGAATTTGTAATGCCCGGATTGGCCGTGACCGTGGGGAAATACTGCGCTCGAGCTTCCCGGATCATAGCCCGGGCAACTTGGACGTTGGCTGCCGCCGCGGCGATGTTTTGGTTCGAGATATTGAGTTTTTCTTCGAGGGCATTGAGTTGAGGGTCGCTCAACCGCTCCCACCACTTGCCCCGCGCCGCATCGTCCTTTGGTTGAGCCGGGTTCCAATCGCCGTCTATATTCGACGCCCCGGCCTCCTTGTAAGCCGGCGGCACCGGAGCGGAAGGCTTAGTGTATTTGGGGCCGATGGTGCACGCCGTCAGCCACAGCGCCAACAATGCCACGCCGGCCGCGAACGTAAGCGATTTTCTGGCCATATTCATTCCCCGATATACACGTCGACCAACAAGCCTGGGTACAAGTTCAAGCCGGCAGCATTATCGAGCCGGAAAATAATCGGCAGCACTCTGACGTCCACGCGCTCCAGCTTTTGGTCGGAAAGCTCGATTTTCGGAGAGACGGTTGGCTGTATTCTGAGGTATTGCAGCGGGATTTTGACTGTCGATCCCCGCACGGACATCTGCGCCTTCATCGCGGCCGGACCGGGAAGCCGCGGAACTAAGATCTCGTCGACGTAACAACGCACGTTCAGGTGCGCGTGAGGACTTCCCAGCACCAACACAGGGTCCATGGCTTGCGTATAGGTGTCGTAAGCGCCTTGGGCCGAGACATAGCTCCCCACCGTGGGATTGATCGCCAGCACGATTCCATCTTTGGGCGCGACAAGAGTGTACTTGCCAAGCAGCGCGCTGGCGGATGCATGGGATTTGGTCAGAGCATTGTATGTTCTTTCCTGGTTATCGATGTCGTAAACCCAGGCGCCGGCCTTGGTCAGGTCGCGCTGCTTACAGGCCACTTCCAGGTTGGCTTTTGCGTTCGCCACTGCATTCGCGGCGCTGTCCAAGGCATCCTTACTGATCGACTTGGGGTTGAGGTCGTAGGCCGCCTGTTGCTTGTCCAATTCATCCTGGGCGGTCTTCAAAGCCGCCTGCGCGGCCACCACTTGGGCCTCCGCTACGTCCAGAGTTTCCTTTCTCGGCTGAGCCTTCAGTTCGTCCAGAAGAGTGAAAGCGGCCTGTGCCTGAGATTGGAGTTGCTCGGTGGTGGCGCGTTGGATCGAGTCATCCAGCACCAGCAGAACCGTCCCTTTCTTAACCTCCTGGCCCTCCGTGACCGGAATCTGCTTCACGGTCCCGGAAACCTCCGGATACACGTTGATGTTCTCTCCGCTGGGCTGATCGCTTTCCACGATGCCTTCCGCATAGATCCCATTCGGATAGGGATTCGTGGGCGGACTAAACGCCGGCGGCAGCACAGGCTGGACAATGGCCGCCATATACGCCGCGAAACATCCGGCCAAGAGGCCGACGAACGAGAGCGCAAAAATTAGCTTCCTCACATGGAGCCTCCCTTCTCAAATCCAGTCAGCTGCCCGTCCTCCATCTTCAAAATCCGCGATGCGAATTCGTAGATTCTGGAGTCGTGCGTGACAATCAGAATGCAACGCTTGTCATTGAGAACGTTCTCCTTTACAAATCGAACGATGGATTGGCCGGTATCGCCGTCTAACGACGCCGTGGGCTCATCCATAATCATGATGTCGGGCTTGCCGACAATGGCGCGGGCGATGGCCACGCGCTGCTGTTCTCCGCCGCTCAGCTTCACCGGCGGAAGATCGGCGCGGCCCTTCAAGCCGACGATCTCCAGATACTTTTTGGCTTCGACGATGGCTTCGTTCCAGTTCTCTCGCTTGAGAATCAGGGGAATCGCCACGTTTTCGGCTGTTGTCAGCCGGGGAAACAAATGAAAGTCCTGAAAGACAAACCCGATCTTGTGCAAGCGGAAATCCGCCAGCTTATCGCTTGAAAGCTTCCAGATGTCCGCGCCTTCCACGGTGACGCTTCCCGAATCCGGCCTGAGAATTCCCGACAGAACGCTCAACAGCGTCGTCTTGCCGCTTCCGGATGGGCCGACGATGTACAGCATTTCGCCAAAATAGGCCTCGATGCTGACATCTTTTACCGCGGTCGTTTTGGCCTCGCCTTCGCCGAACCACTTGACGATGCCGGTTGCTTTAATCGCTGCCTCAGCCATGTCGTCAACCTATGAAGACTATCCTCTAAAAACTTCGAACGGCTCGATCCGCAGCACTCTGCGGACGCCGAAATAACTCGACATGCCGGCGATGACCACCACCATCACAAAAGCCAGCGCCAGATTCCAATACGTGATCATCGCGGCATAATCCGGAAGCCTCATCTTCGCGAGCGCGATGGTGGCGGCGCACAATCCGATCCCCAAGCCGTAGCCCGTAAGGGCCGTGAAACTGGCCTGGAACAAAATCATCAGGATCAATTCACGGCTTTTTGTGCCCATGGCTTTGAGTGCGCCGAACTTTTCGATGTTTTCGAGCACAAACGTGTAGAAGGTCTGGCCCGAAATGGAGAGACCAACGATAAAGCTCATGATGGTCATGATGAGAAGATTCATCCCCAGGCCGGTCTGGAACATGTAGAACTTGGAAATCTTGTCCATGAATTCGTCCTTGGTCAATGCCAGGTAGCCGAGCCCCTGCACCTCGCGCTTGATGGCGGCCACATCCGCGGGTGTCTTGGGATTCACCAGAACATAGGAGATGGTGAAGCGCGGGTTGGGGATGTATTCAAGCGCCCGGTCGTAGGTGGTATACAGCGTCGGGACGCCGAACAGACCGCTGCTGGCCACGGTCGCGATGCCCACAATCACCCCGCGATGGTCGTTCACCTCAAATTCCGTCCCGATCGCGGGATTATTCAGCTTCGGAAACTCGGTATCTTTAACGGCGATGAATGCATTCTCGCCATAGATGTCCTCGATCTTTCCCTGGGTGAGGGTCGGGCGGCCGAACAGGCTGGTATCGTCCAGCCCCACTACATTGGCTGCCTGGTAGGCGCCGTCGGACAACTTCACGAGAGCCGCCCCCGAGTAGACCGGAACTGCATAATTGACGCCCGGTATGCTGCGCACCGCATCCAGCACGTAATCCGGCATGCCGATGGTGTTCGCGACGGTCTGCACCGACGGATCCATGATCCACATCGATGCGCCCAGATTGATGACCGTCGCGGACGCCCGGTATAAAACCCCGGCAAACAGCGAAGTCATGGCGATCATCAGGAACACCGCGAACGTAATGCCCACCAGCAATGCCGTAAACTTCGCCTTGTCGTTGACCAGCAGCTTATAGGCGAGTTTAAGAATCCCTTTCATTGGCCCTTTCCCGTGTTTTTGGATGGCCCTTCAGCGGGGGCGCGTCCCGGAATCCAGGTTCGATTCGGAACCATCAGTTCGATATCGCGGACTTTGCTCTTGACCAATACTTCCTCAAGCGCGCCGCTTCCTGCACCCGGGTTCGCGAGAAATTGCAGCAAGTACTGATTCGCCAAATGGTCGCTCAAGTCAGCCAGAAATGGAGCCAGGGAAGGCAACGGCCCGAAACTGATGAAGTAGGCCTCGCCGCCGGTTTCCACCGCCAGGTGAGCGAGCTCAACCTGACCGTCATAGAGCTTCGATAAGTCGTTCGAAAGGTAATCCGCGCTGGGATGATACATTGCGTAAACGGTGACGCGGGCGCGTTGCGCCGCCGCAATCGCTGCCTCCACGGAGGGATCCGTTCCCGTCGCCGGCGCATTCGGATTGAATCCGTTGGTGATCATCAGGACTGCACGGCGGGATGAATTCTGCCCCCAGCTCTGGATTAGCTCCGTGAGAGCGTCATATGGATTGGTGGGTTTGTCGCCCTCGGGAGTGTTGAGAGCCTCGGCCGCGCGCTTACGATCCTGCGTCGGCTTTTCGGCCACTTCCAGATGTCCGTTGCGGATGTATGCCACCCCGATCGCGGTCGTCGCGGGTTGAGAAACGATGAAACGGCGCAGATCCTCGAACTTTGTCCCTGGCTCGCAACTCGAGCAGTTGTCCACCAGGAAATACAGTTCGAGAGCAGCGTGGGCGTCCTGGAGTGGAATCAGATCGGTGATTTGCAAAGGCTCGTAGTGCTGCGTGATCGTCAAGCTATCTCGCGTGAGTACGGGAGTCTCCGGGCCATAGCTGTGACCGAGAGTCACCACAATCTTCGCGGGCGTGCCCGTGGGGGATGCAGTCTGAGCCACCGTCAACAGCGAGCACGCCAACGTTAACCACATAACTTTGTGCATATCGTCCTCCTAAACCTCACTGCACTGAATCGCACTCCGCCCACCAAAGCGGCGCGGCAGTAAAGTGATGAACACAATCGAGTTCGTTCCTGCTGTATTAAAAATTTGCTTCCAGTCTGGGTGATTTCACCCACCCGCATAGGGTCCCCGGGCACACTCCCTGTCACACTCCCTTGCGAGCGGGGTGCCTGTCGGGTAACATAAGTCACTTGTGAAATGAGGAAGCAGCGGTGAACAAACAAATCCAGACGAACTCGATTTTACTGCTAGGTTCAGAGCCGGTTGTTCGCTCGGTGATGAAAGAGGCTCTGGAAAACGCAGGTTATGTAGTCCTGGCGACGGGCAGCTTAGGGACCGCCGTCGACATGCTCGCCGACTGCAAGTTCGGCTTGTTGATTATCCCGCCCTACATCGACAACATTGCCGGTCACGAAGCGGCCAAATACCTGCGCGCCAGGAACCCCCACATGGAGGTCCTGATGGTGTCCGGTCTCCCGGATGACGATCGTATTCGATATCGCGCGAACCTGGAACGGTTTGAGATGTTTCCTCACCCATATACTGCCGCTCAACTGATTACGAAAGTGGAAGAGGTTCTGAAGGCGGCGCAGGAAAGGGTGGCGCACGCCGCCGGGCACGCCCATCGTGCCGGTGAGCCATCGTGAACTGGCCGCTTTGGCCCGTTGAGTCGGCGGCGCAAATAATGCTACCTTTCTTGCATGCGTACTCTCATCGCGTGTCTTCTCGCCGTAGGCTTGGGCGGAGCGTTAGGGGTTTTTGCCCAGGACAAGAAAACTCCTCCCGCTAAACTCACGTTTGTCACCAAGAACGGGAACGTAACCTTCGATCACGCCGCGCACCTGAAGCGTGCCAACGGCGATTGCGCTGTCTGTCATGACAAGCTGTTCAAGCAAGACGCCAAGGCTCCGCTGAATTATAAGCCGGGTTTGCACAAGACGGCCGAGATGGACCAGACCTCGTGCGGATCCTGCCACCGTCCCGGCGGCGCGGCGTTCGAGTCGAAGGGCAATTGCGCCAAGTGCCATATGAAGGGCTGATT
Source organism: Bryobacterales bacterium (assembly GCA_963765185.1). Classification (GTDB taxonomy): domain Bacteria; phylum Acidobacteriota; class Terriglobia; order Bryobacterales; family Bryobacteraceae; genus Palsa-187. Next base: position 10,985 of record CAVXWB010000004.1, on the reverse strand, counting down.
CGCCCTGAAAAACGCCGGCTTTTGACGGAACTCGCGCAAGACGGAGTGCGGCGCGAAATAGTTCCTGACTCGATTGGTGGTGCGCGCCGCACCCTTTGCGCTTTTTGAGCGACCGCAAACGCAAACCGGGGCGGGTGCCATTCGACACCCGCCCCGATTTGTGAACCGCCTTATTGTTTCCCTGCCTGCCGAAAACTACGGCTTTCCAAACTTGGCCGCGTCGATCGGAACGTTTACCTGCACGTTTTTGAGCTTCGCATTGAACCGGCCGTCCAGCCACAGGAACTGGTAGTCGAACGGGAACTTGATTCCGTTGACGTCGCGATAATCGGCGTAGTCGATCTGCGTGGGGACGCGTCCCACCGGCGACGCTGTATAACGGATCATCCGAAACAGCAGGTTGGTTTTCGAGTCGAAGTAGAGCGTCGCCAGAGTGCCTCCGGCGCGGCTTCCCTGAACCACCAGGTAGTCCTTGTCGCCGATGCTTTCCGGCGTGCCGGTCCTCCAGTTGGTGAACAGCGTTTTGATCTGGCCGGGGAAGCCCATCTGCGCTTCCAGCCTGGCTCCGTCCAGATTGCCGCCCGACAACTCGTATTCTCCCAAGAGCCCGCGCGGTACTTGCATCCAGCCGGTTCGGCCGTTGAAGGTCCAGCTGCTGGTTCCGCGATCCGGGTGCTCCTTGAAGAATATCTGCGTGGTTTTCTCGTCCGGAGCCTTTGCATAGACGGTGAAAGTGCCATTCCCGCCCAGCCCCTCGTAGCCGATGCTCTCGCCGTTAAGAATATAGCTGGTGAGGCCGTTCAGCTTCTGTTGTCCGCCCAGCGCCGCAATATATTTGTCCAGGATCGAAGCCGCGGAAGGCTGCCCCGGATCGGCCTTGATAAGGTCGTCCCTCTCCATATTCGGAGTGCTGTAGAGAGCATCCAGCGAGATCGTGGTAGACGGTACGTCGCGGGCGTGATGGCACGTATAGCACGTCACCATCTGTGCTCCAGCGAAGTTGGTTTTATTGATGGCAGCCACCATCTCCACCATTTTGCGGGCCGTTTTCTTGGCCGGGGTATCGAACACCCAATCCACCTTGTCGGTGCCGGCGCCGGGATGGCAGTCCGCGCAATCCAATCCCAGGGAGTCCGCCATCACTCCCATTGCGCTGAGAAAATCGTCCGGGGTCAGCTCCTTCAGTGTGCTGGTTGTGACGTTCTTAAAATACGTTCCCGCTTTCACTGGCGCCGCTGGCGTCGCTTGCGCCGCCGCGCGATTCGACAGCGCGAACCCCATCATCAAACCGATCGCAATTCCAGCGGTTGCAAGTATGAACCGCTTTGACCAAAGCCTCATATTCCATCCCTCCCTAAAAAGTCCGTAAGCGACCTATCGTACTAACGATTGTCCTCCGGGCGCAACCGGGCCCCATCGGCGCTTTCGCTACCCGGCAATTCTTGCCAGCTTTCGTACCGACTCTGCAATAGATACCTGCCCATCCAGGGCCGCGTTGGAGCGCGCGGCGCGGGAGGCGCGCCGCTTGGACAATTTTCTGCTTTGGAACGGGGCCTGCATCCCTATTTGGTGCGGCTCGGCCGCGCTTAATCAAAATCCAGAAAGGAGTTCGTGTCATCATGAATTGGGATCAAGTCCAAGGAAAATGGAAGCAACTGAAGGGCAGCGTGAGACAGGAGTGGGGCGACCTCACCAATAGCGATGTTGAAATGATTGCGGGCAGCCGCGATAAGCTCATCGGCAAGCTCCAGGAACGTTACGGGTATGCAAAAGAGGAGGCCCAGAAGAAGGCCGACGATTTTGCCAGGAGGCTGAACGAGCCTGCTCACACGCAAACTCAGCACCCTGTCGGTTCCGAGCAGCGCGGCTCTCAGGAACACGCCACACGGCGCTAACGCGCCCCGCTTTGACGCCCGGGCGGAGTTCGCTCCGCCCGGCGCCCGAGGACCAGCGCAATGGTGACTGCCAGGCGCGGCGGTGTGGCAAGCCACGGTGCCCTCGATGCAGCTCTTCACGATCAAGCCCCGTTCCGGTTCCCACGTGTCGCGGCTCCGCGCAGCCGCCGAGGTGTATCGCGGCATGGTCGTGGCGCGGTTATCTAAGGCTAGTGAACGCTAATAGCCGATGAGCGCGCGTATCTTCGCACGCACATCGGCGAGTTCTTCCCGAGACACTGTGCCCTTGCGCGCGGCTTTTCGACTGCGCCAGTCCAGGCTCTTGACCTGGTCGGCAAGGACAACACCAACCGGCGCGCCCCGCGATGGGCACCTCGAACGGATAGCGCTTGATCTGTGTCGTCATGGGACAGCAAATCATCAGGCCAGTCTTGTCGTTGTACGGCGCGGGGCTCAGCACCAACGCCGGCCCGCGCCCCGCCTGCTCATGGCCAGCTTGGGGCGTGAAGTCCAGCCACACGACATCCCCGCTGTCCGGCACATAGCGCCGTGAGGTCACCAAGCCTCTTTGCCTGAAGGAGGCCCGAAATCAACCGCCTCATGCAGGTTCTTCCGAGTTATCCCCTTCAAAAGATCGGCGAGATCGTATGTTTTTTGGCGAACCGGCTCGATAACGATCCTTCCCGCTTCCTCGCGCACATCCACAACTTCGTCCAGATTCAGATGCGCCGCTTGCAGAATGGCCGCGGGAATCCGTACCGCCGCGCTGTTGCCCCATTTCTTCACCGTCGCCTTCATCGCGCCTCCCGTGTCATCTACAGTATGCGCGCGTGAGGAGGTAATGTGTCAACAATGTAGATACGAACTGTCTGCCGCCCCTACCATCCCGATCGCGCCGTATGCTGCACCTCCGGCTTGGGAACCTTGGTCTGAATCCACCCGTTGATGACGTCGAAGACCTGCTTGCGATTGGTCTCCAGCATCATGAAGTGGCCGTTGCCCAGGATGCCTTTGTCCTTGAGCGCGAAATCGGTGGCGTCGCAGCCGGCCTGCTTCAGGAACGCGGTAACGGGCGCGCCGCGGCGCGTGGACCGCTCCGCCGTGACGTAGGCGATGGGAATGCCGACGAAGTTTTTGAGCTTGCGCGCCGGGTCCTTCTGCATCTTGTACGCCGGGATTGCCGTTGGCCGCGGCGACATCGACGGTCGCAAGCTGGCTCGGGATCCGTCGACCGGCGGATCGTAGGCGAGCGGAAGCTCGCGTCACCCCATACGCCGCGCCCTGCATGAACGGCGTCGCGCCCGCGCCCTCCACGTTGACGATGCCCTTGACCAGCTTCGGCCGCTCATTCATCACCAGCCAACTGAACGGTCCGCCGGCGGAATGCACCACGATGATCGAAGGCCCGATCCTGTCCAGCATCTCCGCGCCCCGGCTGGCCCACAGCTTGTGCATGGCCATGTTATCCGTGGGCGTCGAGTTCTGCCCGGCCTGGAATTGATCGATGTGCGGATCGCCGACGTCGCCCGTGCCGATCCAGCGGCGATTGGGGTCCTGCGCGCCGCGCTTGAAATCGCCGGTCACGCTGGCGTAAGTGAACACCGGGCCGATCGTCGCCGAGCGAATCCTGGAACCATGGCGGACGGCCCTGGCCGGGACGGTCCACGATGTACGTCTTGTAGCCGGCCTGCACGAAGTAATGCGCCCATCCGGCTTCGCCGTCGCCGCGTCCGAAGTAATGCGTGCCCTGCCCGCCTCCGCCGTGCACCAGCACGACGTTATAGGGATGCTTGACCTGCTGCGGGATCAGGTATTGGTAATACATCGGGCCGACCAGGATGGTGCCGTAATCGACCTTCTTCATTTCCAGCCCGACCCAGTGATAGCCCTGATCGGCGAGCTTCAGTGACGCCGTCTCGGAGCCCTTGGCCACCGGCTTGGGCTGCTTGATCGCGGCCTTGTTGGGCGACCGTGACGTTCTTGTTCAACCAATCCAGAATCGGCTGCAGCACCTCGCGATTATTCTTCTCGCCCATCATCGCGTGGCCGTTGCCGTGAATGCCGTGATCCACCAGGCGGATCTCTTCCGCGTGCACGCCGGCTTGTTTCAGATACGCGACCGCTCCCGGATTAGGCAGCACGAACGACGCCTCCGAGGTGACGATGCTGATGGGGCAATCCTTCCAGTTCTTGAGCTTGCTGCGCGGGCTCTTCCTGTAATGGTATACGGCCCGATGCCGAGCTTGGCGTCTTCCGGCGTGGGATCCACCAGTCTTGGTCTTGATCTCCGACGGATCTTTGACCGCGGGTTCGTACTCCACCGGCAGATTGATCAGGCCCCAACGGCTCGGCCGGCGAACGCGCTGCCGCCCGCGCCTTCCACCACCACGATTCCCTTGACCAGCTTCGGCCGCGCTTCCAGCGCATAGAATCCGAAGGGTCCGCCGGCCGAGTGGGTCATGAAGATCGCGGGTCCGATTTTATCCAGCAGCTCCGCGGCGTTCTTCTGCCACACCAGCACCTGCGATTCCTTGATGATGCCCATGCCGTTGCCGAACGACCCGCCCTGCGACGCCACCAACTGGAACAGTTCCGGCGAACCCACCGCGCCCGTGCCCGGCCACTGGTTATGCAGCTTGGCGTTGGGGGCCGGCGGCGCGCCGCCGCGGCCCGGAACGTTGGCCCGCTGCGGAGTGAACTGGCTCGAGATGCCTTCAAGCGTCTGGCCGCGAGGAATGCCGCCGTGCAGATCGGGATGATAAGGCGATCGGCCGTGACCCGGCCGGTCGACCACATACACACGGTAACCTTCTTCGAGCAGCATCGTGGACCAGCCTCTGCGTCCATCCGGAGTGCCCATCCAATCCAACCCCTGCCCTCCGCCGCCGTGGATCAGCACGATCGGGAACGGATGTTTGACCTTGGCGGGAACCTGATACTCGACGTACATCTGCTTGCCGGAAACCACCGGCGAAGTGCCGCCGGGGAGCGTCACGCGCTCCGCTCCGACCCAGAAGAAACTCCACTCCGCGATGTCCAGCGGCGCGAGTTTGGCGCTCTTTGCGGCGTCCGTCGTCGCGGCTTTCAGCGCGCCGCTTCCGCTCAGCAGGACTCCGCCGGCAGCCAGCGCCCCAAATTCGCGGCGGCTGATCTTATTCTTTTTTGAGGGCATCGGATGCTACTCCTTAATTAAAGAGAGAGGGTTCGACCGTTATTGATATCACCTTCGGCGGGAAAAGTCCAGACCTCCGGATCGCCAAGCCGATTGGATCTGTTCCGGACGCGCCGCACCCGGGAGCAATCCCTTCATTCTTCGGCTAAACTTAACTAAATCCTCTATATGCTGGTCTATGCGGGTACAGCACCCGGGCCATACGAAATTCCCGCACCCATCGCTGAGGGCAGCGGCCGGAACAGGGTCATCGTCTTTGCACCCAATACTACAGGAGGTTTCGCCTAAACCCCTTGCCGGACAAACAAGGAGCCGCGAGAGGTCTCGGACACTGAAGTGCTTAGCGCCGTTCTGTTCATTGCCGATCCCAATATGGCCGGTCTGCTACAGCGGTTGGCCAGCGATTCGAATGAATTCGCGATCGGGTCCATCGTCGAGTTGGGCCTGAATGGCTACGCCATCGGGCGGGCGATGGGCACCACCAAGCCGGACGTAATGCTGTTGGAAATGACCGATCTCAACCGGGATCTGCCGCAGGCATCCGCGATTCACGCACAAGCTCCGGATATGCCGCTGGTGGGCCTGGCCTCGCGCGAGCTCCAGATGTTACTCGACCGCAGCGCGAATTCCGATATCACCGCGTTCGCGGTGTGGCCCTTTAACACGGCCCAATTGGAGCAGGCCATCAGCGCGGCTGTTCACAAATTGCGCGGCGGAATTTTCGAGAATCTGCTCGCGTTCCTGCCGGGCAAAGCCGGCAGCGGCGCGAGCACGGTAGTCCTGCAAACGGCCTTCGTGCTGGCCCAGGAGCTAAAGCTCCGGGTGTTGGTGTTGGAAGCAGATCTGCATTCGGGCCTGCTCTCCGCACTGTTACGCGTCGAGCCGAAGTTTCCGATTCGCAAGGTTCTGGCGGAGGCGCCGCAACTCGATAACATGAGCTGGCAGCGGTACGTCGCGCAGGCCGGCGGAGTGGATTTCCTGCTCACCAACACGGCCATGAAAGAGCCGGTTCCGTCGTGGACGCATTATTACCAGCTCCTGCGCTTCGCTGCTCCGAAATACGACCTTGTGCTGGTGGACCTGCCCGAAGTGGTCAATTCGGCGACAGCCGAGGTTGTCCGCCGAGCGCGCACTGTTTACGTAGTCAGCACCCCTGAGTTCGCTTCGCTGACGCTTTCCAAGCAACGCTGCCAGGAGTTGGGCAACTGGGGCGTGGATCGCGGACGAATCCAGGCCCTGCTCAATCGCGGACACAAGACCGATATCGGTGCGCAGGAGGCCGAGCGAATTCTGGAATGTCCGGTTGCCACGACCCTTCCCAACGACTACAAGGCCGTGCGGCGCTCCACCGCGGATGCCAGCTTCATCGACAAGCGCTCCGAACTCGGCCAAGCGTACCTTGCGTTTTCGAGAAAGCTTACCGGCGCGGAGGCCGAGAAGAAGTCGTTCCTTGGGTTATTCAAGAAATAGTGTTGTTCAAGAAATAGTGCAACTAAATTCGCCCGCGCTTCAGCAAGTTGCCGTTTTCGTCCGGGCGCGGTTCGCCGGCGTGTCATCTACGCTGAGGTGTAAGAGTCCGGGTCCCTCATCGGCTCCCGGCCACGTGGGCGTTGTCAGTCCTAGGAAACTCAACGCCATCGTCAATCGATGAGTCTTTGCCGTTCAAGGTTCTGAGCGGTCCCGTCCCCTTGCGGGTAGTCAAGCGGGCGAGAGGCCTTTCGTTAAAAACCGGGAGATCAAAGACAGCATCCAGGGCAAAACGTCACGAAACAACCCCGCGTCCTCACCCGAGCCTCGCCTCTAGGAAGCGTGGCCCCGACATCCGCGCCCAGAGTTGGTATGATCGCCCCAGAGGGCCTACCGTGCGGAACAAATGGCTGATGCTGATCGTCTGCGGGTTGCAATTGATCGCGGCCGAAAAGAGCCGGAATTGGCAGTCCGGGCAGGTTGTGGAATCGAAGGCTCTGACGAATCCCAAGGATCACGCCATCGCATCGGCGGGCAAGACCTATTTGGTCAGAGGGTCCGCTGGAATCGAAGACGAGACGCTGGCCGTGGGCGCCACCGTGCGCTTCGCCGTGGAGGACAAGGACATGTTCATCTCCGTGGCGGGCAAAGAATACAAGCTGTACGTGTTGGGAGTGAGAACCTCCACGGCGAAGCTCCCTTCTCCAGCTCCTGTGGCCGCGGTCGCACCCGCTCCCCCGCCCGCGCCGACAGCGCCCGTAGCTGCCGTCGCCCCTGCTCCCCCGCCCGCGCCGACAGCGCCCGTAGCCGCCGTCGCCCCCGCTCCCCCGCCCCCCAAGGCGACCGAGCCGCCCGGCGAGCCGCCTCTCGACAATGACGCGGTGGTCAAAATGATCGTGGGAGGTCTGAAGGAAGACACGGTCATTCGCGTTATCGAAGCCCGCCCCGGAAAGTACACCCTCGCCCCGGATGCGTTGCTCGCCCTGAAGCTCGCGGGAGTGCCGCAAAACGTCATCACGGCGATGTCCGCGAAAATGCAGGCTCGCTGACGCAATCTAATAGTCGTAATCCAGAAGCCGCAGACCGGCCTTATAGGCTTCCTTCGCGGTCGTCGCCTGCTCTCCGGCGTCTTTCGCCTTGAAGCCTGCATGCTCCCAGCGCTCCCATGCTCTGATCGAGTGATCCGGGGTTGCGAGTGCTTCCTCTTCGCGAATGGCGGCGACCCATCGCTCTACCGCTTCCTTGTAAAGCACCTGTAGGCGATCCAAATCGGAACGTTCAATAGCCACGTTTCATCGTACTCCCGGACAATGTCAGATTGATGTCAGGATCGGAGTGCACACCGGCAGGCCGAATCCACACGGTCACCTTGTGAGTTTCGCCGTCATCGACAAGCTGAATCGACGAATTCAATTGCGCCTCCGCCGATTCCGCGCGCCGGACTTCGATTTCGTAAACCGTGGAACGATACCGGTAGGTAATCTCGAACCCGCTCCAGTCCTCCGGAATCACCGGAGCGATGGTGAGCCGATCGCCAGAAAGCTGGAAGCCGAGCACCTCCTCAATCCAGACCCGGTACATCCACGCCGCCGAGCCGGTGTACCAGGTCCACCCCGCGCGGCCCGCCTTTGCCGGCGCAGCGGATACATCGGCCGCCACCACGTAGGGCTCGCCTCGATAACGGTCCACCGCTGCCGGATTGCGGCTATATTCGATGGGGTTCATCAAGGTCAGCAATCGCACCGCACTGGCGCCGTCGCCCATTCTCGCCCGCGCCAGGGCCAGCCATAACGACCCGTGCGTATACTGGCCGCCATTTTCGCGCAGCCCGGGCGGATAACCCATGATGTAGCCGGGATACGGCTCGGAATGATCGAAGGGCGGCGTGAACAGGCACACCAGCCGGTCGCGCTCGCTCACCAGACGCTGCTCGGCCGAATCCATGGCGCGCCGTGCGTGCGCCGGATCGGCCAGCCCGGAAATGACCGCCCAGGATTGCGGCAGCGAATCGATCTGCGCCTCCCGGCAGGTGTGCGATCCCAGCGGCGTGCCGTTGTCGAAGAATCCGCGCAGGTACCAATCCCCGTCCCAGCTGGATCGTTCCACCGATTTCGCCAGAGCCGCCGCGCGTTCCCGCCAGGCCGCGGCCATGGCCGGCTGCCGGCGCTCCATTACATCCGCGAAGGACTTCAACACCGTGCACAGGAACCAGCCCAGCCACACGCTTTCGCCGCGCCCTTCGACGCCCACGTGATTCAAGCCGTCGTTCCAATCGCCGTTGCCGATCAAAGGCAGTTCATGCGAGCCCGCATGCCCGGCTTTATCGAGAGCGCGCCGGCAATGCTCCCACAGCGGCGCGGTCTGTGAGGAGACCCCCGGAACGAACATGCGCTCCTGCTGCGCGGCCTCCAGCAGCGGACCCTCCACAAACGGAATCTCTTCATCCAGAACGCCCGCGTCTCCGGTCGCTTCCACGTAGTGGGCGGTCACGAAGGCCAGCCACACCAGATCGTCGGAGCAGCGGGTTCGGACGCCCATGCCGGTTTCCGAATGCCACCAGTGCTGGACGTCGCCTTCGAGGAACTGGCGCGCCGCCGAGACCAGGATATGAGCCCTGGCCAGCTCCGGCGCGGCGTAGACCAGGGCCATCGAATCCTGCAACTGATCGCGAAAGCCGAATGCGCCGCTCGATTGATACAGCGCGGAGCGCGCCCAGAAGCGGCAGCTCAGAGTTTGATACAAAAGCCAGCGATTGAGCAGCAAATCCGCCGACAGCAGGGGCGTGCGCACGGTGAGCGCGCCCAGCCGGGACTCCCACCATTGGCGCGTCGCGGCCAAGGCGCTCTCCACTTGCTGCGGAGTCGAGTAGCGGCCCACGATGGCGCGCACCGCCTCCACGTCCTCGGCCTGTCCCAGCAGGAAGATGACTTCCATCTGGTGGCCCGCCTCGATGATCACGGAAAGCTGGAGAGCGGCCGCCGGATCGAGGCCCGCGCCGGTGCGATTGTCCAGGCGCGTTCGCTCCATTGCCGCGGGCTTGGGAGAGAGGTTGTTGCGTCCCAGGAACAGGGTGCGGTCGCCGGAATACGAAGCCGCGCGCGGGCTCGCCGCGGCAAACGCCGGATACCCGGCGTGGTTGCCGCTCCAGCATTGGGTCGCCAGGATCGCGCCGGAGGGTGCATCGAAACTGGTCCGGACATGCGTCTGTTGATCTTCGCGCACCGAGCCGAGCACCCACTCCGCGAAGTACGCGACGGTGAGCCGGCGCTGCCGTCCGGAATCGTTGCGCAGCCGCAAGCGGCAAATCTTCACCGGATCGCCCGATCCATCCATTCCCAACGGCACGAACACCGTCAGCTCCTGCCCGATGGCGTGGCTGTTGTGCTCGAACACGGTGTAGCCCTGTCCGTGACGCGCCCGGTACGCATCCTTTTCGCGGATGGGCAGGGGCGTTGGCGTCCATACCGCGCCGCTCTGATCGTCGCGCAGGTAGATCGGCTTCCGATTGCGGATCGCTTACCGGATCGTTATGCCAGGGAGTCAGGCGGTTCATCTGGCTGTTGCCGCGCCAGGTGCATCCCAGTCCGCTCTCCGTCACCATGGTGCCGAAATTGCGGCTGGCCATGACGTTGGACCAAGGCACCGGCGTGGTGCCGCCGGGCTTCAGATAGATCGCATACTCGTGGCCGTCGTGAGTAAAGCCGCCCACCCCGTTGAAGTACGGCAGCTCCAGGAACGGGAGCGGACGCGATGGTGTCTCGTGCCCTCCGCCGGAGGGAACAAATTCCGGCTGCGCGGGCCGCTCTCCTCCGCTGACCAGTTGTTGCTGCAAAGATCCGCGATTGCCGCCCAGCACCACGCTGGGCGCGCTCAGGAACAGATCGCGGCGATCCTCCGCGATGCTCGACCAGTCGCGCAGAAATACGCCGCCAGGCCGGTCCATGCCGGTCTCGGAGGAGTGCGCCTGAATCAGGCGCAGCAGTTGCTGCCGCAGCGGCAGGTCGTAGCTGGGGCCTTCCTGATCCAGAATAATCAGGTCCACCCGGAAGTTGCGCCAGCGCCAGTACGTCTGCGCCAGCAGCAGCTCGCGAACCAGCGGAAGATGGCGGGCGTCGCGCACCGTCACCGCCAGCATCGGAAGATCGCCGGAGATCCCGTACTCCCACAAACCCGATTGCCCCAGCCGGTTGCGCGTCAACCGGTCCGCTTGAGGACGCATGCGCGCGTTGGGATAGAGCAAATGGCTAGCGAGTTCCTGGAAGCGGTGCGCGGAGGAGGGGCCGATGCCCAGATAGCGAAACTGGAGCTGGGCGCGGGTCCAGGCCAGCTCGAACGCCCGCCCCACCGCCTCCGGACGCTGATACTTCGCCACCAGCGCCAGCAGCGCTTCTCTTGAAGCCGCCGCCAGAGTCACGAACGTGAGCTCGATGCGCTGGCGCAGATCCAGCGTC
>CAVXWB010000003.1:0-21289 GCA_963765185.1 Bryobacterales bacterium | reverse complement strand
GAGACTCGCGGGCGTCGATCCTGGATTTGAGGAATTGAGCAAACGGGGGGCGGAGCAGGCTGTACCGGCGGGCGTTTCGCGCGTGGCTGGAGAAACGCCTGGACGAGGATTCGCCCGGTTTACGGCGCGCGTTCGCGAGGCTTTCTTGGCGGGATGGCTGGGAGGATTCGACGGCGCTCGATCAATTGCAGAGGGCCGGATGGAAGCTGGTGGAGTGGCGCGACTACCCTGCCCCGTGGCGCCGCGATGCGTTTGCGCGTGAGTCTGAGATCGATACATTGGCGCGGATGACTCGGGATGTGGCGGCGCTGAGCTCACGCCCGCGCCGCGTGACCGACGATTTGTATCGCGGGCTGGAGCCGCCGGCTCGGGCGCTGGCGGCTTGGATTGCGCAGGCGGAGGCCCTTCTTGGGCAAACAGCGAGGCCTCGAAGAGGACGTCTGATGCGCTGGAGGGGCGGCTGCTGAAGCTCGGACAGGGATCTGAAAGGGTCGAGGAAGAAGGGTTCGGGTGAATACGGCGGGGGCGTGGCTCGCGAGGAGCTGTTGGCGCAGCGCGATGAGCTGGTGCGGTGGATCGACGAATTCCGGGTGAGGGCGGATGCGGATCTGGCGGCGATGCTGCGTTCAGAGATGCAAGGATTACTTGAAGAATACGAGCAGCGCAAGCGGCGTCTGGGCAAGCTGGATTTTGTGGACCTGCTGTGCCGCGTTCGCGATCTGCTTCGGGATCAGCCGGATGTGCGGCATTATATTTTGCAAAATCACTTCACCCACCTTTTTGTGGACGAATTTCAGGATACCGATTCGTTACAGGTGGACATTCTGATGCTGTTCGCGGCGGACGACCGGGCGGGAAGCTGTTTGTGGTGGGCGATCCAAGCAGTCGATTACAAGTTCCGGCGGGCTGATCTCGTGGAGTACCAGCGAGTGAAGGAGGGGCTGGAGAGCGCGGTGTCGGATTTGTAACTCTCACGCGGAGTTATCGTTCCGTTCCAAACATTCAACAATTTGTGAATGCCGCGTTTGAAACAGAAATGAACGGGAGCGTGGAGGAAGGGCACGCCGGGTGGGCTCCTTTGGAACGCGATCGAGAAGAGATTGCGGATCGGCCCAGCGTGATCGTGCTGCCGGTTCCGAAGCCGTACAAGACGCGGCTGGCGAAAGAAGCTCTGGCGCAGTCGTTACCGGAAGCCATCGCGGCGTTCATCGCCTGGATGCTCAGCGACCAATGCCAATGGGGATATCGCGAAAGGGATATCGCCGTGTTGTTCCGCAAGCGCAACTACGGCAGGACCGATCTGACGCGGGAGGTGGTGCGGGCGCTGGAGGCGCGGGGGGTAGCGCATCTGCTGGCCGGATCGAAATCGTTTCATCGCAGGGAGGAAGTGGAGACGCTGCGGGCGGCTCTGACGGCGATCGAATGGCCGGACGATGAGCTGAACGTCTTCGCGACGCTGAAAGGCTCGCTGTTCGCGATTCCGGACGAGATGCTGTTGCTGTACCGGCAGGCGTGCGGCCGGCTGTATCCGCTGCGCGCGGAGGCATCCAAGTACGCCGAGATCGACGAGGCGCTGGGGTTGCTCAGGAAGCTGCATCGAGGGCGCAATTATCGGCCGTTCGCGGCCACGGTGCACGAGCTGCTGGAAGCGACTCGGGCGCATGCCGGTTTCCTGCTGCGCCCCGGCGGACAGCAGATTCTGGCGAACGTAGCCCGCATCGCTGACCTTGCGAGAACTTATGAGATGTCGGGTGGGATTTCGTTCCGAGGCTTTGTGGAGGAGCTGGCCGCGCAAGCGGACAAGGAAGAGGCCGCGGAAGCGCCCGTGCTGGAGGAAGACTCCGACGGCATCCGTCTGATGACCGTGCATAGCGCCAAGGGGCTGGAGTTCAAGGTGGTGATTCTGGCGGACCCGATGACGGGTCTGTCGCGGCGCGAGCCGGAGCAGTTCGTGGATGGCGACCGCAAGCTGTGTGCGACGGAGCTACTGGGATGCTCGCCTTGGGAGCTGCGGGAGCACGCGTTCGAAGAGGCTCGGCGGGAGCGGGCCGAAGGCGTGCGTGTGGCGTATGTGGCGGCTACTCGCGCGCGGGATGTGCTGGTGGTTCCGGCGGTGGGCGACGAACCGTTTCCCGCAGAGGGATGGTTGAGCCCGCTACACAAGGCCATTTATCCTGCGCGTGCGAATTGGCGCAGGTCGCGGCTGGCGCCGGGGTGTCCGGAATTTGGGACGTCGAGCGTGCTGTCGCGTCCGCTCGAATACGATCACCAAGAGGAGATTTCGGTGCGGCCGGGGTTGATTCAACCGGAGGCAGGCTCGCACGAGGTGGTTTGGTGGGACCCTTCGAAGCTCAAGCTCGGCGAAGAGCAGAATCAAACTCTGTGGCAGGATGAGGTGCTGGCGCAGACGCTCAAGGAAGACGGCGGCGCGAGTCTGGCGGTGTACCGCGCGTGGCGCGAGGATCGCGAGCGGGTTCTGCGGGAGGGGTCGTGGCCGGAGGTCGAGGTGTTTCTGGCGAGCCAGGCCGCGGAGGATCCTCCGGGCGAGGCGGTACATCTAGAATTTCTTTCGACCACCGCGAAACCGCGGGCGGCTTCGGGCAAACGGTTTGGCGCACTGGTGCATGCGGTGCTGCGCGACGTGCCTTTGGACGCGTCGCGAGAGGTCGTGAAGAAGACGACGGAATTGAACGCTCGGGTGCTGGGGGCGCCGTCGGAAGAGGCGGACGCGGCTGCGGCGGCGGTAGAGAACGCGCTGGCGCATGCGATTTTTCTCCGCGCCAGAGCGGCCGCACGCTGCCATCGCGAATATCCGGTGACGCTGCGGCTGGAGGACACCCGGATGCTGGAAGGCGTGGTCGATCTCGCGTTCGTCGAAGATGGCAAATGGGTGGTGGTGGATTTCAAAACCGATGCAGATTCGGCCGAGCGTCGCACGCAGTATCAGCGGCAGTTGCGGTGGTACGCGTATGCGCTGACGCGCCTCACGGGGATGGAGTCTCGGGCGGTGCTGCTGGGGATTTGATTCCGGTGACGGTTCGCATCTTCATCGTCTGTTTGACGAGTTCGGTTTGCGTCCAAGCCGGGTAGCAGTCGCCGGCCGCCCGCAGTTGCGATTCGTTGAGGAAGCCGGCCTGGGCGATGCGCTCGCCCATGTTCTCGATCACCCACAACCACACATTCGCTTGCTCGTCAAAGTGTGGAGACCCTCGTTCCGCGACTTCGTCCTGCACGTGGCTTTCAACCTCGATGAGCCCCGCGGACTGAAATAATCCTGGAAGATGATCCGCCATCTCGTTGTCCCACAGATTCGCTTTCCGCCAGGCTAGAAATGCCGCGTAGAAATCACGGAAGGCATTCGGAGGGTCGGGTTCCCACTCGTTCGCGGCCAGGTTATAGTCGAGAACCACGAGCCTGCCAGAAGGTTTGAGGGCTTCTTTCATCCTCGCAATGGCGAGGCTCGGTTCACTGATCCATTGAAGGGTTCTGGCCGCGGTCACGATGTCAAATTGAGCGTGGAACGTCAGGCTGGTGGCATCGCCATGTTCCAGCCGCAGGTTTGGTATCGCCGGGTGTTCACGGCGGGCAAGCTCCAAATTGGCTTCGTCGCGGTCGACGCCAACCACGAATCCCAGAGGCCCGACTGCCTCTGCGATCCCCGGCAGTGATCGCTCCGCTTCCACAGCCAACGTCCAGGACCGAGAGGCCGGACCGCAACACACTGGCGAGATAACGATGGTCATTCTGGAGAGTTCGACGATTCAGGATTCGAGGATCAGATCGGTGCGATTGCCGCATGGCGGCCTAATACAGCAGGAACGGCTTGCGGCGGGCGGCGAAGGCTGCAAGATCCTCCGCGATGTGCGCCTCAATCGTGCCCGGATCGGTTCCGGCTTTCATCGCGTCGATTACTTTGCGATTGCCGATGGACCGGCGGCAGGCTTCGAGATCGAGCTTGCCCGGATACAGGCGCTGAAGCGCGAACGCCAACTCCAGCCCGAGGCGAACCGCGCTGAAGGTTTCGCGATTCACGATGACGAAGCGCACCCCTTCGATGGCCTTGCCCTTGAAAACCGAGTCCGAAGGTTCAAAGCGCGTGGCATAGACTCGCACGCCGGGAAGCGAGCGCGTGTCCAGAGCCTGGGCCAGTTCCGCGCCATGAATCCAGTCCGCGCCGATCTGCTCGAAGGGCGCGTCAGTTCCCCGCCCTACCGAAAGATTCGGCGAGGATTCGAGCATGGCCACGCCGGGATAAAGCGTCGCCGGCGTTCAGGCTGCGCAGATTGGGCGAAGGGTCGGTCCAAGTAAGGTCCGTGGAATCGAACCAATCGCCGCGCGACCAATCCTTCATCTTGATCACGTGCAGATCCGCGCCCAGCTTCTTCTCCGCGTTGGCCATGGTGGCGAGCTCGCCCAAGGTGAGGCCGTGGCGGATGGGCAGCGCGTAACAGCCGACGAAGCTTTCGAGATTGGAGTCAAGCAGCGGACCTTCGACGTGGACGCCGGTGACCGGGTTAGGGCGGTCCAAAACGTAAAACGGCAGGCGCGATTTCGCGGCCTGATCCAGCGCGTAGAGCATGGTGCAGCTATAAGTGTAGAAGCGCGCGCCGGCGTCCTGAATGTCGAACACCAGCGTATCCACGCTGTGCAGCATCTCCGGCGTGATGCGGTATTTACCGTTGTCGTAAAGGCTGAAGATGGGCAGGCCCGTCGCGGCGTCCTTGGCATCGCCGATGTCGGGACGGTCTTCCCTGCCCGTGATGCCGTGCTCCGGCGCGTATAGCGCGACCAGGTTGACGCCGGCCGCGCGCATGGCGTCGATATTCCTTTTGCCGGAGCGATCGAGGCCGGTCTGGTTGGTGATGAGGCCGACGCGCTTACCTTGCAGCGGCGCGAATCTCTGGTCTTCTAGTACGTCGATGCCGGTGAGGACGCGATGATTGGGCGCGATCATGCGGCGCGCGCCGCTCGCCTCCAGCGCCTCGTTGTACCCGGTTTCGTTGACTCCAGCCGAGCCCACGCCCAGAGCCGCAGCAGCGATGGTCGAGATGCTGCGGCGCAAGGGCGATAGGTTCTTGCCGCTCTTGGGATGAACGTAATTGGTGAGCAGGATCACGTAGCTCTTGCTTGCCGGATCGATCCAGATCGATGTGCCGGTGTAGCCGAGATGGCCATAAGAGCCGATGGGAAACAGCTCGCCGCGCGCCGAGGAATAGGACGAATCGATATCCCAACCGGGACTGCGCAGCACAGGCTGATCCGGCGGCGTGGCGGCTTCGGTGAACTTCTCCACCGTCGCGGGCGCGAAGACGCGGACGCCCGCGCGTTCGCCCAACCCCAACAGCATTTCGCAATAACGGGCCAGGTCTGAGGCGGTGGAAAAGACGCCGGCGTGTCCCGCGACGCCGCCCATATAGCGGGCGGTGGGATCGTGCACGACGCCGCGCCAGGGTTTCCCGGTGGCGGCGTCGACCTCGGTGGGCGCGATGCGCGGGCGCAGAGACTCGGGCGGCAGATACATGGTGTCGCGCATGCCCAGAGGCTGGTAGACTTGCTCGCGAACGAACTTGTCCAGCGTCTCGCCACTGACACGGCGCACGATCTCGCCCAGCAGCTCGAAATTGATGTCGCTATAAATGAAACGCTCACCCGGAGGATAGGTGGGTTTGTCGATCAGCGCCTTGCGGATTCCGGTGTCGTAACCGCTCCAGGCCGGTTCCAGATCCAGATCCGGGCGCAGGCCGGAGAAATGCGTCAGCAAATCGCGCACCGTGATATCGCTTTTGCCGCCCTGGAATTCGGGCAAATACACGGTTACCGGATCGATCAGGCGAATCTTGCCCTGCTCGAACAGTTTCATGACCGCGGGGGTGGTGGCCACCACTTTGGTGAGCGATGCGAGATCGAAGATGGTGTCGATGGTCATGGCCTCGCGCGAGGGGACCAACGCGCGCTGCCCGTAGGCCTTGAAGTGAACGATCTTGCCCTCGTGGCCGACAAGCAGAACGCCGCCGGGGATCAGGCCATCGTTGACGGCCTGCTGCATTCGGGCATCGAGCGCGGCGGAGCCGGAGAACGTTTCCTGCCCCAGCGCGAACGAAGCCAGAGCAAGGAGCAGCAGCGGTCTCATATGAGTTTTTTGGCGATGCCCTCCAGCAGCGCGGCGAGGTCGACGTCTTTCTGCGTGATGCCGCCGGCGTCATGCGTCGCCAGATCCACGGTGACGCGGTTGTAGACGTTGGCCCATTCGGGATGATGGTCCATCTTCTCGATCGACGGCGCGGCGGTAGCCATGAAGCCGAAGGCGTGGGCGAAATCGGGGAATTTGTACTCGCGGTGCAGCTTGCCGTTCTTCAGGCTCCAGTCGGGCAGGTGCGCCAATGCCGAAGTAACTTCGCTATCGCTCAGCTTTTTCATGATGACCTCTCAGGTCCATCTTCGCACGACGGTCAATTTTCAGAGGGGTGCTGGACGGAGTCGATAACGAGAAATTCGACGGGAAGTTTCTGTGGGTCCAGTTTGAGCCCGAGATCCTGGATCGCGCTGAAGATGGCGTCGGTCCTCTCGGCGCCTCTTCCGTCTTCCTGGCCGACGGCCCCACCGTCATACGGCAGCGTGAAATCGTAGCCTCTATGCAGTTCGGTCTGATCGAGTACGGGGCGGTCCAGCATGTTCGATAGCTGTTCTGCCAAGAGCCCCATGGTCGTGGCGCGGGCAAGAAGGCTCCCTCGGCTGTTGTCGATCTGGATCAGCCCACGGCCGACGTCACGGGACTCCCCGACGTAACCTGAACCAAGTTTCGGCCCATCCCTTCCCACGGTCAATACGTACACGGAAAGCTCTTTCGATTCGCGATGAAGCTTCAGTTGGAGCCGGTCCGCGAGCAGCGTCTGCACCATCAGCTTGATTTGATCGAGGCTGGCAGGGGCATCAACCTTCGCCTCGATGTCGAAATTTTCCGACTTCAGCCAGCCTGGTCCGCCAGATACCTGAAAGTCTCTGAGCCCGTACGACCACTGGATCAAGTAGTCAAGCGTGAATCCAAACGCGCTGAACCTTTCCGGGCCGGTCTCCATGGGGACGTAGAAAAGAGACTTAACGGGATCGGCCGGCTTGACGGAGGCAACCTCGAACGCCGGTGCAGGAGATTGGCTCAGGGCCGTGCATGCAAGCGAGACGAATAAACCTGCGGCAAATGCTCTCATCGCGTCACACCTCCAATCGCGTCACACTTCCAATCCCACCGCCCGCATCAGCTCCAGGGCATTGCTGCGCGTGACCACGCCCTGGCGCAGGTGGTAATCGAAGCGGATTTCGCCGCCTTCCAGGTGATCCTCAAAATGGACGTTGGCCGCGCGGCCGCCGAAGCTCGGCGACGATTTCGGCCAGCGCCAGGTCGTGCGTGGTCACCAGGCCGACGGCGCCGCGCTGGACCAGGCTGCGAATGATCGCCTCCGCGCCGATGCGGCGGTCGTGGGAATTTGTCCCGCTGAGCAATTCGTCGAGCAGAAACAGCGTGGGCTTCCCGGCTCGCGCCAGATCCACGATTTCGCGCAGGCGGCTGATCTCGGCGTAAAAGCGCGAGCGATGGTCGGCCAGGGAGTCGTTGGTGCGCAGCGACGCGCCGATGTCGAAGCGGGAAAGGCGCAGGCTGGATGCGGTCACCGGCGCGCCGGCCCACGCCAGAGCGGCGTTGAGACCGATGGCGCGCAGCAGAGTGCTCTTGCCGGACATGTTGGAGCCGCTGACGATCCACAAGCGCATGCCCCCGCCGAGCGAGACATCGTTGGCCACGGATTCCTCGGGCGGGATCAGCGGATGGGCCAGCCCGACGGCCTCGAAAATGTGCTCGGAGCCATCCGTTAATTCCGGAAACACGGCTTCCGGCCGCTCATACGCGAAACAGGCGAGCGAGCACAGCGCCTCGAATTCCCCCACCGCGGCCATCCATTCGCCGATCTGCGGCCCGTAGCGGGTGCGCCACGCCTCGATGGCCATCGCGAATTGAGGCATCCACATCAGCGGGGACGCGATAGCGCGGAAAAACTGGTTGCGAGTGGAGTCGAAGTGATGCACCAGCCGCGTGAGCCGCTCAATGTGGCGCGAGGCGGGCTTGCCTTCGGCCTCGATCGATTGGCGCAGACGGGCGAGCGCCGGTGACGTGAAGGTCTCGCGCTCCAGGCGCTTCAGCAGCAGCGCCAGCAGCTCCAGTTCGCGCGCCGGCGTCTCCATCGATTCTGCGATGCGCCCCGCAGGCCCGCGCAGCGCCAGGTTCAAGGCCATTTCCGCCAGAATCGCGCACAGAAGCGGAATGACGCTGGCGGCCTCGATCATGAACAGCACCAGCGCGGCGATGGTGGCGGCAGCCAGCGCGGGCGCAATCAGACGGGCTCCCTTGAAGAAAACTACGGGCGGTTGCTCGCCCCAGGCTTTGAGAAGGCGATCATCGGCGGCGGCGCGAATCTCTTCCCCCATCACGGCGATGTCTTCGCGCAGGTCGATGCGCGGGCGCAGTTCTTCGACGGCGCTCTGACGAGCGATTACATCGGCGCGATCGCCGGCAGCGAGCAGCCATCCGGCGAGAAATCGCTCACCCGCGGCGGTGCGGCTGGTGGAAAGCAACTCAAACAGCGAGCCTCGTCCGAATACGTCCAAATCGTCGGCGTAAAGATGCTTGGGATTGCGAAAACGCTCGCCTTGATTGCCTCCGCCCGCCCACCGGTTCTCCACGCGGGCCAGCGCGCGTTCGTAATAGGCGACGCCGCGCCGCGCCGCGGCCGACGACCGCTCGATACTGGTAAGCGCGATCGCCAAACCCAGGAATGCGAATGCCGGAGCCAGTAGCCACCACGGCGAAATCCATCCGCCGCCGATGGAGACTCCGGCCACGGCCACCGCGGCCAGGCCGGCAAGGACGCGCAAATTGCCCAGCAGACGGTGACGCTGCTGCCAATGATCGCGGGCCTTTTGGTGGCGTTCGAGGCGCGCGCGATATTCAGGGCCGGGCTGGACGAGAGGCACTCCTGATTCTAACCTGCGATGCTTTACTGGAGGAGCGCACAGCGGCCCACCGCGTTGTGCGCGTTTAAGAAGAGGAGCGCACAGCGGCCCACCGCGTTGTGCGCGTTTGAGAAGAGGAGCGCACAGCGGCCCACCGCGTTGTGCGCGTTTAAGAAGAGGAGCGCACAGCGGCACGCCGCGTTGTGCGCGTTTAAGAAGAGGAGCGCACAGCGGCCCACCGCGTTGTGCGCGTTTAAGAAGAGGAGCGCACAGCGGCACGCCGCGTTGTGCGCGTTTAAGAAAAGGATTCGCCCATGCTGGCCCGCCTTCGCCCCACGCTCGACTTCATGCCCTCGCCGCTTCAGGACCGTCCCGGGCTCCTGATCCGCGATCCATTTCACTTCTCCGATGCGACGCTGATTCTGCCTCCGGCGCTGGTGGGGTGCCTGGAGTTTTTCGACGGCAATCACTCTGAGCTGGATCTGCGGGCGCACCTGGTAAAGCTCACCGGCGATCTGGATGTCGGCGGCCTGGTGCAGCATCTGGTGGACACGCTGGCGAACGCCGGGTTCCTCGAAGACGAAAATTTCGCGCGCATCAAGAGCGCCGCTGAGAGCAGCTTCGCGGAGGCTCCCGTGCGCGAGCCGGTGCATGCAGGCTCGGGGTATCCAGCCGATGCAGCGGAGCTTCACCGACCTTCGCGGAATACCTTCCGAACCCGGCAACCGCCGCGAATAACGGCAGCGGCTGGGCGATCGCCGCTCCGCATGTCAGTCCGTTTGGAGGCGTGGAGGCGTATCGCGCGGCTTATTCAACACTGAAGCCGGACGATGCGCGAGCGAACGTTCGTTATTCTGGGGACCTCGCATTACGGCGCGCCGGACCGGCTGGGGATCACGCGCAAACGTTCGTCACGCCGTTTGGCGAAACGGTGACGGATACGGCGCATCGTCGATCGGATCGCCGCAGCGGCGGGCGACGGCGCGTTCATGGAAGATTACTGCCACGCTGTGGAGCACTCCATCGAATTCCAGGTGGTTTTTTTGCAGTATTTCTTTGGACCGGGCATCCGCATCGTCCCGGTGCTGTGCGGGTCCTACGCGCGCAGCTTCTATCAGGGCGGCATGCCGGAAGACGACGAGAGCGTGCGGCGGACGCTGGGCGCGTTGGGGGAGTTGGCCGGCCAAGGAGGGCGATCGGCTGCTATGGGTTTTAGGCGTGGATATGGCGCACATGGGCCGCCGCTATGGCGATTCGTTCGAGGCCAAAGCGGACCACGGAGAAATGGAGGAGGTGGCGCGCCGCGACAGCGCACGCATCGAGCGCATGGAACAGGGCGATGCCCGCGGGTTCTGGAATCTGGTCCAGGAAAATCGCGACGACCTGAAATGGTGCGGCTCGGCTCCCATCTACACGTTTTTGAAAGCGGCGCCGCAAGCGCGCGGAAACCTGCTCAAGTACCAGCAATGGAACATCGATAAACACAGCGTAGTGAGCTTCGCCGGCGTTCGATTCGATTCCCGTTAGACTAAAAGGAAGTGACCAACTGGATTGCAACCGGCGCGTGGGGCCTGGCCTTGGCCGTGGCCATTGGAGCATTCGGGGCGCACGGCCTGCGCGGACGCTTGGACGAATACTCCATGAACATCTATGAACGCGCGGTGTTCTACCACTTCGTCCACGCGCTGGGAATCCTGATTGTCGCGGCTGTGACCGAGGCCGGCCTGCTGAACCGTCCCGCCGGAGTTTGGGTGTGCCGCTTGCTGGCCATCGGAGTGGTGCTGTTCTCGGGAAGCCTGTATGCCCTGGCCCTGACCGGAAACCGCATGCTGGGCGCAATCACGCCGTTCGGCGGAGTGGCGTTCATCGCAGCCTGGGTCGTGCTGGCGATCAGCGTCGCGCGCTCGCGGTCCCCAGTTCCTTGAAATAGGAGATGGTTTCGCGCAGCCCGTCTTCAAGATTCACCTTGGGTTCCCATCCCAGGATGCGCCGCGCTTTGGAGATGTCCGGCTGGCGCTTGCGCGGATCGTCCGACGGCAGCGGCTCATGCGCGATCTTCAAATCGCGCCCCATCATGCCGCTGATGCGCTGAGCGAATTCGAGGATGGTCAGCTCCACGGGATTGCCCAGGTTCACCGGGAAGCGTTCCTCGGAAGCAGCTAACCGCACCAGGCCATCCACCATATCTGAGACATAGCAGAAGCTGCGCGTCTGCGAGCCGTCGCCAAAGATGGTGAGCGGGAGTCCGCGCAGAGCCTGATCCAGGAACGCCGGCACCACGCGGCCATCGTCCAGAGCCATGCGCGGGCCGTAGGTGTTGAAGATCCGGGCGATGTTGGTGCGCACGCCGTATTTCCGATGGTACGCCATGGTCATGGCTTCGGCGTAACGTTTGCTTTCGTCGTAGCAGGAGCGCACGCCCACGGGGTTCACATTGCCCCAATACGTTTCCGCCTGCGGATGTTCTAAAGGATCGCCGTAACATTCCGACGTCGAGGTCACCAGGAACCGTGCGCCGTCGCGGCGGGCGATTTCGAGCATGTTGCGCGTGGCAGTAGATCCCGATTCGAGCGTTTCGATTGGGTGCGCCAGATAATGCCTGGGACTGGCCAGCGAAGCCAGGTGCCAGACGTGGTCGAATACGCCGTCCACGGAAAAGCTCGTGGCGACGTCGCATTTCTCCAGACGAAAGCGCGCGTGCCCGGCCAGGTGCTCGACATTGTTCTTCGATCCGGTGATGAAATTGTCCAGGCCCACCACTTCATGGCCGTCGGCAAGCAGCCGGTCGCATAAATGTGAGCCGATAAAACCGGCCGCTCCTGAAATCAGATGTCGCAAGAAGTCCCCCTCAACATCTTAACGGCAGATGAAGGCGGATGGATAGCCGTGCTACAGTGCGGAGTGTGTTTCTGCCCTTCTCTGCCGTAGAAAAACTGGCGTTGGCAGCGCTGCTGGCCGCGTCGGCCGCGGTGTTTTTTCTGCGCCTTCAGCCCGTTTTGAGAACCATTCTGCAATCGAAGAAAGATGCGGACTTCACGCTCGGGCGGCTCGGCCGCCGCTTCCGGGATTTTATCTGGGAGGTGCTGCTTCAGGCTAAAGTAATCCGCCAGCGTCCGCTCCCTGGCTTGGCGCACGCGTTCGTGTTCTGGGGATTTTGCGCGTTCGCGTTGGTGACGGTGAATCATCTCGCGGCCGGATTCGGGTTCGCGTTCCTCGCGCCCCACGGCGTCTACGCGACCATGGCCGCGGTGTTCGCGGTGCTCGTAGCCGTTTCCATCTCCGGGTTGTTTGTGCGGCGGTTCCTGGTGCGGCCCCAATGGCTGGGGGATCTTTCGCCGGAATCCGGCATCATCGCGGCGCTGATCCTGATCCTGATGCTTACCTACCTGGGCGCATTTTGGAGCGGCGACGGCTCCGCCGCTGACAAGCCGTTATGGTGGACTCACACGCTCGCGCTGGCGATTTTTCTCCCGCTGATCCCGCGCACCAAGCATCTGCATCTGCTGCTGAGTCCCGCTCACCGTGTTTCTTTCGCGCGGAGGCTTCGCGAACATTCCGCCGCTGGCCGGCGATGAGGATTTCGGTCTCGATACCGGCAAGGATATTACGCGGATCGATGGCGCTGCAGGCCTACTCGTGCGTGGAATGCGGCCGCTGCACCGAGCACTGCCCGGCGGCCAACACCGGGCAAGACCCTCGACCCGAAGCAAATCGCGCTGGGTTTGCGGGAATATCTGAACGAGTTCGGGCCGGGCGTCGGAGGAACCGCTCCTGGGCGTGCATCTTTCGCAGGAGGCGGCGTTCCAGTGCACCACCTGCGGCGCCTGCGAATTTCAGTGTCCCGTCGGCATTCGAGCACGTGCCCGATGATCGTGGGGCTGCGGCGCGGCGCGGTCAATACGGGCAAATGGGAGGACGACTACGGAACCAAGCTGTTCCTGGCTCTGGAACGAAACGGCAACTCTCTGGGCTTCAGCGCGGCGGAGCGCGAGAAATTTGTCGCCAAGGAGCGGCTTCCCCTCTTCGACGGTTCGCAAGAATACTGCCTGTGGTTGGGCTGCATGGGCGCTTACGATCCTCGCGGGCGCGAAATCGTCGCGTCGTTCGCGCGCGTGATGGAACATCTGGGCAACGTCTTTCGGCGTTCTGCGTAAAGAGCGTTGCACCGGCGATCCCGCGCGCCGGCTCGGTAATGACCTGTTGTTCGACCAACTCGCGGAAACGAATCTGGAAGCGTTACAACGGGCGAAAGTCGCGCAGATCGTCTCCATCTGCCCGCACTGCGTGCGCACCATCTCCGCCGACTGGCCCGTGGGCGCGCCGCCCATCGAGCATCACAGCGAGTTTCTGGCTCGCCACCGCGACCGTCTCCCCCAGCCGGCGCCGTCCGGGAGAAAATCGTGTATCACGATCCCTGCTACCTGGGCCGCTATCGAGGCGTGTACGAGGAACCGCGCAAGCGTCATCGAAACGTCGGGAGACTTGCTGGAGGCGCCGCGCTCGCACGAGCGCAGCTTCTGTTGCGGGGCCGGCGGAGGGCTGGCGTTCCTGGGCGAGGAAAAAGGAGAACGCGTCAGCCACATTCGCGCGAAAGAATTGGCATCCACCGGAGCCGACGTTGTGGCGGCGGCATGCCCGTTCTGCAATACGATGTTTCGCGACGCCCTGCCCGCCGTGTCGGCGAATCCGCCCAGGCTGCTGGATATTGCCCAAATCGCCGGCAGCCACGCTGCCCGCCGCCGCCTTCCCACGATAGACGGGCGCTTGCGATGTGGCGCGACCGGCGCTTCCGCGGTCGCGCCGATGACGGCTCTGCGGGAGGAGTAACGCGACTGCGCGCGTACGTCAGAAATCGCGCTGCGGGAAAGCTCGGAAAAAACGGAATGCCTGCGCCGAGCAAGACGGGAATAGCTCGCCGCCTCCCATTACGAAAATATCCTTGCCTGGCTATTTTCGAAGCTGCTCGACGAAGGCCGCAGGCGATTGGTCGACAAAGATGACGCCGTCGCGCCCACCTGAAGGCTGCGACTTCGAAAACACGTTACCGCCTCGTCAAAAGCTCCGCGCCCGAAGACAATGGTATCGAGCGTGGCGAAGAGCGCGGCCATCGAGTGCCCCTTTGGTTAGTAGAGAAAATCGATGTCGCCATCCGGCCGCTTGTCGGCGTTGCGCCAAGAGTAGTACGCTGGTGGCCCGAAGGAGCCGCCGGTATGTACTCGCGACGCGACCTTGGAAAGCTGGCCGCGGCCGGCGTTCCTGTCGCACTTTTGGCGCAGAAGAAGAAAATCGACTCGACGATCAAGGGCGTCCAGCTCGGCGCGCAGACCTACAGCTTCCGCGACCTGCCTCTCGAAGGCATGATCCAGGCCATGGTGGAAGTGGGGCTGGGCGATTGCGAAGTCTATTCGCCCGCACGTCGAGCCGAAACTACCAGCCGCGGTCAACCGCGATCGCTGCGCCAGTGGCGCATCCACGCGCCGCATGGATGTCATGCGCCAGGCACGCAAGAAGTTCGACGATGCCGGCATCGCGTTTCAGCCTACAACCTGAGCTTCAAGGACGACTTTACGGACGAAGAGATCGACCACGGCTTTCAGCTCTCCAAGGCGTTTCGGCGTGAACGATGATCACGGCCTCCTCCACGCTGAGCACCGCGCCGCGGCTGATCAAAGGCGCGGAGAAGTATCGCATGCTGGTGGCGTTTCACGGCCACGCCGACGTTAAGGATCCGAACCAGTTCGCCAAGCCGGAAAGCTTCGCCAAAGCTCTGGCGATGTCCAAACAATTCCGCATCAATCTGGACATCGGCCACTTCGTCGCCGCCGGCTACGATCCCATTCAGTTTATCCAGGCCAATCACGACAAGATCACGATTCTGCACTTGAAGGATCGCAAGAAGGGCGATCCGGTGGCCAACCTTCCCTGGGGCCAAGGCGACACGCCTATCAAGGACGTGCTGCAACTGCTGCGCGACAAGAAGTGGCCCATCAAGGCCTTCATCGAATACGAGTATCGCGGCAAGGACGACGCCGTCACCGAAGTGAAGCGCTGTTTCCAGTACTGCAAAGACGCGCTCGCCTGATGGCGCGCAAGCGACATCGCTTTTACATCCGTGGGCCGCTGGCATGAGCGCGGCATGAGCCAGCTCTGGCTGCAGAATTTCAACCCGCTCGGCAATACCTGGCTCTCCACCATCGCCGCCGCGACCCCCATCAGCGTTCTGCTTTATTTCCTCGCCGTCCGCCGCATCGCCGCGTGGAAGGCCGCCGTTCTCGGTTTCATCGCGGCCATTCTGATCGCGCTGATCGTCTTCCGCATGCCTGCCCACATGGTTGCCGGAGCCGTTGCGGACGGCCTCGTTTACGGCTGGTTCCGCATCGCCTGGATCGCCGTGGCCGCCGTTTACGTCTACGACATCTCCGTGGCAACGGGACAATTCACTTTGATCAAGCAGTCGATCGGAGACATCTCTTCCGATCGGCGTTTACAAGTCCTGCTCATCGCTTTCGCGTTCGGAGGCTTGCTCGAAGGCGCGGGCGGAGGCGGAGCGCCGGTCGCCATCACCGGGTCCATGATGATCGGACTCGGCTTTCCTCCGTTTCAGACCACCCTGCTGTGCCTCATCGCCAACTCCGCGCCCGTGGCATACGGATCGCTGGGCAATCCCGTGCGCACGCTGGTCGCCGTCACCGGCCTGCCCGAGGCCGATTTCAGCGCCATGCTCGGCCGCATTCTTCCCTTCACCGTCGTGATCCTGCCGTTCTGGCTGATTCGAGTCCTGTGCAATACCCGCGACACTCTGGCCGTTTGGCCGGGATTGCTCGCCGCCGGTCTCACCTTCGCCTCCATCCAATTTTTCTGGTCGAATTTCATGGACGCGTCACTTGTGGATTTGCTGAGCGGCGCGGGCACTCTGCTGATTCTGGCCTTTTTCTTCCATCGCGTCTGGCGGCCGAAGACAAGTTGGCGATACGATCTTGAAGGCGCAGCCATCGGCCCACCCGGCGGCCCTCTGCCCTTCAGGCGGATTCTCTGGGCCTGGTTCCCGTTCCTGCTCCTGGCCGTTTTCGTCGTGATCTGGGGCCTGCCCAAGGTCAGCCGCGCGCTTGACGAAGTCAGCTTCCGCGAGCCCGTTCCAGGCTTGCATTTGCGGACCGTGCGAATGCCTCCGGTGGTGTTGAAGCCTGAACCGCAGCCGGCTTTATTCGACGGCTCCTGGCTCGCATCGCCCGGCACTGCGGTCGCGTTCGCAGGAGTTCTCGCCGGACTCCTCGGCGGCCTCTCCTTTCGGCGCACGATTCAGGTCTTCATCGAATGCATGTCCCGTTTGAAGCTAAGCGTGGTTGCGATCATGGCCATGCTCGGCGCGGGATTCATCACGCGCTACTGCGGCATGGACGCCACCATGGGCATGGCCATGGCGCACACCGGCGTCAT
This sequence comes from Bryobacterales bacterium, assembly GCA_963765185.1. Classification (GTDB taxonomy): domain Bacteria; phylum Acidobacteriota; class Terriglobia; order Bryobacterales; family Bryobacteraceae; genus Palsa-187. The sequence goes on along the minus strand of CAVXWB010000003.1, from coordinate 4,852 downwards.
GTTCCCTCTTTTTGGAACCCTGATCGGATGGCTGGGAGTCGCGCTCAGCGGAACCGATGCCGGCTCGAACGCTTTATTCGGCAGCTTCCAGATGATCACCGCGCAGCAGCTCGGCCTCAGCCCCATTCTTATGGGCGCGGCCAACAGCGCGGGCGGCGTCATGGGCAAAATGATCGCCGCTCAATCGCTGGTCATCGGTTGCGCCGCCACCGGCCAGCAAGGCCAAGAAGGATTGCTCTTCCGCGCCGTGCTCAAACACAGCCTCGCGCTGGGGCTGCTGGTCGGGCTCATCGTGCTGCTGTACGCGTATGTGTTTCCCGGCGCGATTCCCAACGGGCATCATTACTGGTAGCGCGCCCCGGATCACTTTTCCGCGCTTCAGCGATGTTGTGAAACTGGATGCCGAAAATCCGGAGGTGGAAATGCCGCTGGTGGTGAACCCGTGGAAAGCAGGGGAGCTGGCCTTGAGCGGGCTGGTGCTCAGCAAGGAAATCCACCCGGCAACCGATGCGGACCCCGCAGACAGGGGAGCCGAAGTGGAACTCGGGACCGCTGAGGCTAAGCTCTCCGCACCAGGGCGGTGCCATTCCGGTCAAATCGCTCGCCCCGGGAGCCTATCGACTCGAAGTAACCGTAGGCGATTCGCCCGATCCGCAGGTCAAGCAAACCACGGATTTCGAGATCCGGTAGCCCGCAAAGGGCGCGGCGGCACCCTCATCTCAGCCACAACGATGCTGCCTCGCTCCGTTTTGCGGGTTTTGATTCCGTTCAGCCGCTATTCCACTCCCAGCAGCGCGAGCAGCCTGCGCGTTTCGCTTTCGATGCTTCTTCGCTTCGAGCGCCATGACGCCTGGAGCGCCTCGATGGTCGCGAAAGCCTCCTTGCGACCGTCGGCGCCTTGCTGGGCGAACTTCGTTAGCAGGTCGATCTCCGAGCTCAGCTCCCTTTGCATTCCTTCCAGCGGTTCTCGAAAGGCCTCGCATTTTGCCAAGGCCTTGTATTCCCCCTCTTTTACGCTGTTCCGAATTAGCTCTTCCAACTGCATCAGACAGGAAATCGACGCATCGTCGATGTTTTTCTGGAGCGCGCGCTTCCCTGACGTATATCGAAACGTGGCGACGATGGCAGCCACCAATGCTTAAAGCCAACCTCACTGGATTCTCAAAACGTCGGCCGGCTGCACGCGCGCGATACGGCGAGCCGCCGCGAAAGCCGCCACGGCGGAAGCCAACGCCAGAATCGCGCCGGCGGAAGCGTATAACGGAAAGTTTGCAGCTCCGACGCCCGGAACCGAGGAGCGCAGCAGTGCCACGCCCCATGCCGCTGGCATCATTCCGAGGCACGCCCCTGCAATGCCGATCCATAATCCGCGCGCCGCGAAGGACTGGATCACTCGCCCAGGCTCCGCGCCGATGGCGATGCGAATCGCGATCTCCTTCTTCTGCCGGGCGACGCGATAGGCGCCCGAGGCGAAGATGCCGGCTACGGCCAGCATGATCCCAAGCAGGCTCACGGCGCCGGCGGCCTGCGCCGCGCCTCGCATCTGAACGAGGCCAGCCTGCGCGAAATCGTCCAGCGTCTGGATGTCGTAGACCGGCGCATCCGGTGCGATTCCCGCGACGATCTGCCGCAGCGGCTTCGCGAAGGCCAGCGGCTCGCCCCGCGTGCGCACCTGGATCTGGAACCCCAGCGGAGACGCGCGTTGGAACAGAGGCAGAAACAGGTACGGCAGTGCGGGCTCGGCCTCACCCAGCGGACGGTAGCGAGTGTCCTCAACGACGCCCACCACTTCCCGCGCGGCCGCCTCCGTCCGCAGGCTGAGCCGGCGTCCAATCGGATTCTCCCCGGGCCAAAGAAGCGCTGCAGCAGACCGGTTCACCACTACGATGGGCTGAGATTTCAGGTCGTCGCCAGGCAGAATCCCCCGCCCTTCGATCACCGCCATTTTCAGCAGCTCGAAGTATCCGTCGGAGACCCAATTGAACAGGATCGGCATCCGCTTGCCGGCATCGCTCTCGGGCTGTACATCCAACATGATTCGAATCCGGGACGGCAGAACCTGCCATGCCAGCGCTGCGCCCGGCGATTGCGCGCGCACCTCCGCCAGCAACTCGCGCGAGAGCCGCTCCGCCGCGTCGCGAGATTGATGGAATCCGCTGTAAAGATCGACTGAGGCGACCAGGACACCATGCGTCTCGTAACCCAGCGGAACGCCGCCTAAATGGCGAATATTTTCCCCCAGCAGCGCTGCGCCCGCCAGCGCGGTCATGGCGCACGCCACTTGAGCGGCGGAAAAGAAATCCTGCAAGCTGGCTCGGCCGGCCGTGCGCCGCTTCACCACATCGCCATGCGTGGCCCTTAACGCAGGCACGATTCCGCGCCAGAATGCTGGTGACGAGTCCCGCAGCCATGCCCAACCCGAGCGCTTTCCAGTCTGCGCCGAGCTGCACGGCGATCGAGGCGCCGAGAACGATCTGCACGCCGGGATACCACGCCGTGAAAGCCATCGCCAAGGGCACGGAGATGGCGCACGCGCAGACGGCCAAGACTCCGTTCTCGACCAGGAATTGCCGCACCAGGCGAAACCTCCCCGCGCCCAGTGCCAGCCGCGCCGCAATCTCTTGCTGTCGCGCCGCCGCGCGAGCCAGCAGCAGGCTCGCCAGGTTGAAACAGGCAATGGTCAACGCCGTTCCCGCGACCGCGATCAGCAGCCATAAGAAGCGAATGGTGCCGGCGCGATACGCCGGAAAGAAGCGCGCCTGGGACGAAGGCAGCGCCAGAAAACGATAGTCGGGGCTGACGGCGACATGCGAGGCCAGTACATCCAGCGCGGCTTGGAAGCGCTCGATGCCAACGCCCGGGCGCAGCCTCGCCAGCATCATGAGCATCTGGGTATCGCGGTGGTTCTCGTAGTCCTGCGATTGAGGGAAGAACCGGCTGAAATGCGTCAGCGGCAACCAGAATGAGGCATCGCGGTACCAATCGAGCAGCATCCCTTGATAGCCTTTGGGCATCACCCCGACGATGGTGAAGGAGACGCCGTCGATCCACACCGTCGAGCCCAGGATGGAGGGGCTGCGCTGATATCGGTTTTCCCAAAGCGAGTAGCTGGCCAGGGCGACGGGAGCAGCGCCCGGACGATCGTCTTCGGGAACCAGTGGACGCCCCAGCGCGGGCGCGATGCCGGCGGCGCGGAAGTAGTCGCCGGTGACCATTTCAGCGTTCATCGGCTGGACCCCTTCGCTCAAACGGACGTTGACCTGAGTCCGAAGGTAAGCTGCGGCGGAATCCAGAACCCCGTCCAGCGAGCGAATGTCGCGAAAGTCGGGATAGGAATCCGAAAGATATCGATTCTGCGCGCGCGAAAACGTGTACACGGCCGCGACCCGGCTGGGGTCCGCGACGCCGGTGGGGCGAAACAGCACCGCGTCCACCAGACTGAAAACCGCGCCGATGCAGCCGATCGCCAGCGCCAGAGGAACAATCGCGCCCGCGGCAAAACCCCGGTTCAGGCGCACCTGTCGAAGGGCGAAGCGAACGTCCTGCCACACGCCCTCGATCCAACCCCAGCCGCGCATCTCGCGCAAAGTCTCTCCCGCGCGCGTGGCGTTTCCGAACCGCGCCTGCGCAGCCTCGCGCGCTCCGCTGGGGCCACCGCCCTGCTCGCGAAGCGATTGCTCGCGCATGGCCAGATGGAAGGCGATTTCGTCTTCCACATCCCGCTCGAAATCGCGGCGGTGCAGCAGCGCGCGCAGGCGCAGACGAAGCTCGTTCCACCCGCTCACGCCGTATCCATAATCCGCGCGATGGCCAAGCTCAGACGGCTCCAACGTTCGGCATCCACGGCCAAGGCTTTTCGTCCGGCGCGGGTCAGCTTATAAAACCGGGCCCGGCGATTGTTTTCCGAAACTCCCCACTCAGCCTCCAGCAGCCCCTTCAATTCCAGACGATGCAGCGCCGGATACAACGCGCCTTCCTCCACGCGCAGGATGTCTTCCGACGCCGCGCAGATCCATTCGGCAATCGCGTAGCCGTGCCTGGCTCCGCCCGCAAGAGTCTTCAGGATGAGCATGTCCAGCGTGCCCTGAAGCAATTCGCCGTCTTTAGCCACTCCCATAAATGCCTTATGGGAAGCATACACGATCGCCGTTCGGAGAACAAGGCCGCGCCAAGCACCGCCTGGACGCCTGCTACCCTAGGAGCATCTGAAAGCGCCGATGAAAAAAGCTCTGATCACGGGAATTACGGGACAGGACGGCTCGTTTTTAGCTGAGTTCCTGCTCGCCAAAGGCTACGAAGTGCATGGGCTGATTCGCCGCGCCTCTACCTTCAACACGGAGCGCCTGGATCCCATCTACGCCGATCCCCATGAACACAGGGTCGCGCTGCATCTGCACTACGGCGACGTCACCGACGGCACCGGCCTGCGCCGCGTCCTTGAGAAGGTGCGTCCGTCCGAGATTTATCATCTGGCCGCGCAATCCCATGTGCGCGTCAGCTTCGATCAGCCCGAGTACACCGCGGACGTGGTGGCCACCGGCGCTCTGCGCCTGTTCGAAACCGTCCGCGACCACCTGACGCTGACCGGCGATCCGGTGAAAATCTACCAGGCCGGATCTTCGGAAATGTTCGGCGCCACTTCGCCGCCGCAAAACGAGAAGACCCCGTTTTATCCCCGCAGTCCGTACGCCGTCAGCAAGGTGGCGGCCCACTGGTACGCCGTGAATTATCGCGAGGCCTACGGGATGTTTATCTCCAACGGCATCCTTTTTAATCACGAATCGGAGCGGCGCGGGGAAACCTTTGTGACCCGCAAGATCACGCGCGCGCTGGGCCGCATTAAGATGGGCTT
>CAVXWB010000002.1:0-70758 GCA_963765185.1 Bryobacterales bacterium | reverse complement strand
TCAGGCGGGCATTATTGACAAGGGCCTCGCGGCGATATGGGTGGAAGGCCTGCGCACGCACGGCCTGGATGCGTTCGTGGCCGCCGGCCCCTCCGATGGCCTGGGCCTGTGGCGAGTGCTGGTCGGCCCGCTGCCCGATTCGCAAGCGTTTCAGCGAGCCAAAGACACCCTGGACCGTCTGGGTGTGAACACCTTCGGCCGCAGATACCAGCAGTAGGCTACTGGAGCGGCAAATCTTCCGAGTTCGAGACCCAAAGCGGCGGCTGCGACCCCGGCGGTCCAGGCTCCCGTGAAGCTGGCAGCGCTGCCCGCTCCTGCGCCGCCGCAGGAACAATCCAGCAACGCGCAACCCAAGACCACTACCGCGCTGTTATTCGCGGAGGCGGTCCCCGGGCAGGTGTATCTGCAAGTGGGCGTGATCGACAAAGGCCCCGCGGCGATTTGGGCGGAAGGACCGGGCACTCCCGGCCTGCGCGGCGCTGCTCCTGCCGGTCGGAAGGTCAGAGTCCCGATATCTTTCGGCGAATACGGCGCAACTCAACGTTCAGATGGCGGTAGACCGGAGCGTCTACCAAAGTGCAGTGGCATACTGTCTATAGATAGATGAGCACGCCTGCCGAAAAAGAACACGCTCACGAGTTGATCGAGCGCCTGCCGGTGGATCGGATCTCTACGGTGGTTCGCTTCATGGAGTTCATGCTGCTCGATCCGGTATCCCGCTCCCTGGCCACCGCACCCTTGGACGATGAGCCGACCACGGAAGAGGAAACCAGGGCCATCGAGGCATCCAAGGAGTGGCTCCGCCACAACAAAGGCATTCCGCATGAGGAGGTGCTCGCGGAGTTCGGTTTAAAGCCGGAAGATTTTCCAACAAAGCGGAACGACTCTGGCCCGGCACGCTGATGCTGCGGCGTCCGGTCTGGTCCGACGCCGCGCGCGCCGACATTCGGGCGTTGGATCGGGTCACCGCCATGCGGCTGTTCGAAGCGCTGTCCCGCTATCTTGCAAGCGGCGAAGGCGACGTCAAGCGGCTTCAAGGCAGAGACAACGAGTTCCGCCTGCGCGCCGGTGATTACCGCATCTGCTTCACGCCGGAAGGCGATCTGCTCCATATTCACTGGGTCCGGCATCGCAGCGAGGCCTACAAATGAGGATCATTGCAAGGCAGCATGCCCTCTGGCCCGACGCTGACGAACATGAAAGCAGCGGAGCAGTGTGTACCTGATGAGTTGCAAATGTATCCTGGCAGGTCAATCCCGCCGCTGTCGCTCTCTGTGACGACTCACGCGAGAACTTCGAGTTGCTTCGGTTCAAGCTGAAGAGAATCGAGCGTCGCATAGAGGGCGCTCAGGTGGAATCGCTCTTTGCGGTATGCCACTTTACTTGCCTCATCCAGTCGTGTAGTCGGACGACGCCAAACCTACTGAAGCGGCAAGTCGTCCTGGCCGTTGACCACTTCCGTATCCGGAATCAGACTGGCTGCGGCCACCTGGTCGCCGGCCTCGACATTCACCAGCCGCACGCCCTGCGTGGAGCGCCCGGTCTTGCGGATGTCGCCCGAGTCGATACGGATGATCTGCCCCTGCTTGGTGACGATCATCAGATCGCTGTCGTCCTTGACCGACAGGATGCCCACCACCTTGCCCACCCGGGGCGTCGTATTCATGTTGATCACGCCCTTGCGCCCGCGCGCCGTCAGCCGGTAATCTTCGAGCGGCGTGCGCTTGCCGAATCCGTTTTCCGAGATGGACAGGATCAGGCCTTCCTTGCCCACGATCTCCGCGCCCACCAGGTAGTCGCCCTCCTCCAGCTCCATTCCGCGGACGCCGCGAGCCGGCCGGCCCATGGGCCGGACGTCGGACTCCTTGAAACGGCACGCCATGCCTTCGTGGGATCCCAGGAAGATGTAATCCTCGCCGGTGGTAAGGCGGGCGGCCAGCAATTCGTCGCCTTCGTCCAGACCCAGAGCGATGATGCCCCGGGCCATAATGTTGTCGAACTCAGTCAGCTCGGACTTCTTGATGACGCCCTGCTTGGTGACCATCACGATAAACTTTCCGGCGACGAATTCCTTCACCGCCAGGAACGCCGTGACGGTCTCATCCGGCTGAAGATTGATCAGGCCGGAGCAGTGCTTGCCCTTGCCGACAGTGGCGGCGTCGGGGATCTCATAAATCTTGAGGAAGAACACGCGGCCCTTGTTGGTGAAGAACAGCAGATAGGCGTGCGTGGAGGCGATGATCAGGTGTTCCACCACGTCTTCGGCGCGCGTGGACATGCCGATGCGCCCCTTGCCGCCGCGGGTTTGACGCCGGTAGGTATCGACGGCGGTGCGTTTAACGTAACCGCCGCGAGTCACGGTGACGGCGACGTCTTCCACCTGCACCAGGTCTTCCAGCGTGATCTCGCCGGTGTCCTCAATGATCTGGGTGCGCCGCTCATCGCCGAAATCCTTTTGGACCTCCTTCAGCTCCTTGACGACGACGCCGCGCAGCACTTTTTCCGAGCCCAGGATTTCCATGTATTCGGCGATCCTGGTTTGAATCTCAGCGAGTTCCTCCAGGATCTTCTGCTGCTCCATGCCGGTCAGCCGCTGGAGTTGCAGCTCGATGATGGCTTGCGACTGTCTCTCGGTGAACTCGAACTGCGCGATCAGGCCCTCGCGCGCTTCCTTGGGGTTCTTGGCGGCGCGAATCAGCTTGATCACCGCGTCCAGATTATCCAGCGCTTTCTTGAACCCGAGCAAAAGGTGCTCGCGCTCCCGAGCCTTGCGCATCAGGTAATCCGTGCGCCTGCGGACGACGTCGATGCGATGCTCGACGAAGCGCTTCAGGGCGTCCAGGATGCCCATCTCGCGCGGCTGCCCGTTGACGATGGCCAGCAGGATCACGCCGAAGCTGATCTGCATCTGCGTCTGCTTGTACAGGTTGTTGAGCACCACCTCGGCCTGCTCGCCGCGCTTCAGCTCGATCACCATGCGGTAGCCGTCGCGGTCGCTCTCATCGCGAACGTCGGAGATGCCTTCCAGCTTCTTCTCGTTGACCAGCTCGGCGATGTGCGCCACCAGGCGGGCTTTATTCACCTGGTACGGCATTTCCGTGACGACAATGGATTCCCGGTCTTTGCCCAGCTTCTCGATGGCGGCCTTGGCGCGGACTTTGATGGAGCCGCGGCCGGTGGCGAAGTATTCGCCGATGTCCGGCGCGGCCCAGAATAATGCCGCCGGTGGGGAAGTCGGGACCCTGCACGATCTCCGCGATCTTGGCTAATGTGATAGCGGGGTTCTGCACCAGCGCGATCGACGCCTCCACGATCTCGCGCAGATTGTGGGGCGGAATCTTGCTGGCCATGCCCACCGCGATGCCTTCGCTGCCGTTGACCAGCAGGTTGGGAATGCGCGTCGGGAGCACTTCCGGCTCTACTTCGCTTTCGTCGTAGTTGGGCTTGAAGTCGACAGTTTCCTTGTCGATGTCCTCCAGCATCGTGGCCGCGATGCGGGAGAGACGAGCTTCCGTGTATCGCTGCGCAGCCGGCGGATCGCCGTCAATCGAGCCAAAATTGCCCTGCCCGTCCAACAGCGGATAGCGCAGCGAGAAGTCCTGCGCCATGCGCACCAACGCGTCGTAAACGGGCGCGTCGCCGTGGGGATGGTACTTGCCCATGACGTCGCCGGTAATCTTGGCGCACTTGCGGGTGGGGCGATTGTAATGCAGCCCCAGCTCATGCATGCCATAGAGGATGCGCCGGTGCACCGGCTTTAATCCGTCGCGCACGTCGGGCAGCGCGCGGCCCACGATCACGCTCATGGCGTAATCGAGATACGACCGCCGCATCTCGTCTTCGATGTTGACCGGGATGTGCCTGCCTCCGCCGTCGCCGCCTAACGGGATCTGACCGCCTGGGGGCGGTGGTGGCCCTTGTGGTGGCGGTGGGGGCGAAGTGGGGTCCTGGGGATCTGCCAAACTTAGTGCTCCTTGTGGTTGCTCGCTCGAAGCCGGGCGCTATTGAATGTGTGCGCGGCGCTTGTACTTATTTTACCAGCTTCGGCCGCGTCGGGCGAAACAGCATAGGCTGGAGGTGCGGGGAAATTTGACAAAACACCCCTATTATCGGCGGCCAAAGCGCCGCGCCAACATCGGACCCCGTGTGTGTCACTTTGCAAATTATTTGGCGTAAAACTTTGCATGCTATTTGGCGTATTCTTCGAGTATGGACCAACTGGCGGGGCTCCCGGAGGAGGCCCGAAAGCTCGCCCTTGATCGGTTCCGCCTGCTTCAACCTCATCTGGAGGATGACCGCCCGTTGAAGGCGGTCGCGGCGGCGGGAGGAATCCCGTTCCGAACCGCTCAACGCTGGGTGTCGTTGTATCGGCAGTTCGGCTTGGCCGCCCTGGCCAGAAAGAAGCGAAACGATAACGGCGAACACCGCGAGATTTCAGCAAAGCTGAAGGAAGCTATTGAAGGCATCGCCCTCCAAAAGCCGCCGCTGCCGGTTGCAACAATCTGCCGTCAAGCCAGGCGGCTGGCACAAGATTTGGGAGAGGAGCCGCCAAGTTACTGGCTCGTGTATCGCATCGTCGCCGCGTTGCCCGCCGATCTGGTCACACTCGCCCATGAAGGGACAAAGGCGTACAGCAACGCATTCGAGTTGGTGCACCGGCGAGAAGCGAATGGGCCGAACGCGATCTGGCAAGCCGATCACACGCCGCTCGACATTCTGCTGATCCGCCGGACGGTGCGGCTGCCAAGCCGTGGCTCACCACCGTGATTGACGATTACAGCCGCGCTGTGGCTGGGTACTTCCTCTCGTTCGAAGACCCGTCCGCGCTGCACACATCTCTGGCGCTGCGTCAGGCGATCTGGCGCAAAGAGGACTCGCGCTGGATCGTGTGCGGCATCCCTGACGTTCTCTACACGGACAATGGGAGCGACTTCACGTCCCAACATCTGGAACAGGTGGGCGCGGACTTGAAGATACGGCTGGTGTTCTCGATTCCCGGCAAGCCCAGGGGCCGCGGCCGCATCGAACGGTTCTTCTCGACTGTGAACGAGATGTTCCTATGTGAGTTGGATGGCTACGCTCCGGCTGGCGGAGGTGTGCGTGGAAAGCCGGCGCTGACGCTGGCAGAGTTCGACACGAAGTTCCGCGCCTTCCTGCTGGATGTGTACCACCGCCGCGAAAATGCGGAAACGAAGATGCCACCCGTCGAACGCTGGGAGGCCAATGGTTTCCTGCCGCGGATGCCGGACTCGCTGGAGCAACTGGACCTACTGCTGATCCAGGTGGCCAAGGCACGCCAGGTCCGGGCCGATGGGATTCACTTCCAAAGCCTCCGCTACATCTCGACAACATTGGCGGCATACGTTGGCGAAACGGTCACCCTGCGGATCGATCCGAGGGACATGGCAGAAATCCGCGTCTTCCACGAAGACAAGTTTTTGTGCCGCGCCGTCTGTGCTGAACTCGCGGGTGAGACCGTCCCGCTCCGTGAAATTCTCCGCGCCCGAAACCGGCGACGGCGGGAACTGCGTGGCGTCCTTCGAGATCGCCAAACCGCCGTGAACACGCTGCTTGACCTGAAGCGTGGAGAAATCACGGAGAACAACGATGAGCCACCAGCAACAGACAAGCCCGCAAGCCGGGCAGCACCCGCTCTCAAGCGCTACCGGAACGAATGACCGCCCGCCGTCCACGTTAGTCGAAACCCTTGGGCATCGGCGGTTCACGGAATTCTGTGATGCCTGCCGCCGGTACCGATACATCGGGCTTTGTTACGGAGCGCCAGGGGTCGGGAAGACCCTTTCAGCACGAAGCTACAGTCGATGGGATGTGGTCCGTGCGACCGACCTGTGGAGCGGCGCCCCAGTCGAAGGGCCCACTCTCTCCACGGTCTTCTACACACCTTCCGTTGTCAACACGCCCGGCTCAGTCAACAGCGAGATCAGGCGGGTCCGCGAAACGCTAAAGGACTTGGCCAAGCGTCCACTTCGATTGGAGAAGGAAGAACGGTTGGCGTTCATCCGGAAGAGAGATGAGGAGCATCAAGAAACGATCCTGTACAAACACGACTGGGTGCGGGAACCACCGCTCCCAGAACCTCGACCGACCTACGGCGAGGTGGCAAGGGAATACATCGAGAAGGAAGTACAAATTCCCGACCCCACCTCACTCATTCTGGTCGACGAGGCGGACCGGCTTCGCATGGCCAGCCTCGAACAAGTCCGGGCGATCTTCGACCAGGGGAAAATTGGGCTGATTCTCATCGGCATGCCCGGACTGGAGAAGCGGCTGGCGCGCTATCCGCAGTTCTATTCGCGAATTGGATTCGTGCATGAGTTTCGCCCATTGGGTACGACCGAGATCCGCCGGTTGCTGGAGCGGCGCTGGACGCCCGCTGATGTGAATCTGCCTGCGCACCCGTGGGCTGAAGATGCCATCGCGGCCATCATCCGAATTACGGGCGGGAACTTTCGCCTGCTGGATCGGCTCCTCACCCAGATGGAGCGAATTCTCGAAATTAACGCGCTGCGGGAGGTGACGAAAGCCGTTGTGGAAGCTGCGCGTGAGAGCTTGGTCATCGGGCAGTTTTGAGAAAGCTCTACGCTGCGCATTTTGTGGGTTGGTGGGAGTTAAAAGGGCATCCGCAAAGACGAGCCACGATCATCACCCCCACCGGACACGGCGGAACAATTTCGTAAGACCCCAAACCAGGAGCGATACCAGCAGCAAGGCAACTGCGCCTGCGAACATTTCGATTGACCGCGCGCGCTCCCACACAGGAATGCGCCGGCCTTGCAGGTACGTCACGAATAGCTTGTCTCCCACGAACGTAAGGTACGCCCCGTCCGGCTTCCCTTTCGACTGAAAAAGATTTGGACCGACCGGTACAAAGCGCCCGGGCGTCCGTCTGAGCGGAGCCGAGACAACCAGTTCGCCGTCACTCATTATTACTTTGGCTTCCACGAGCCAACTTATATACCAGCGACGCCGGTCGATCACATCCAGCAGCCGGAATGTTCCGGTGTCCGCGGCGAGCGTTGCGGGATCAACCGCCACAACTCTCTGCGCAGGCGGGGGCGCAAGGAGAGCGAGAACCCGAGTGCTCACATCCTCGACGGCCTCGTTGTCAGGAAGGTTGCAGAGGACGGCAATTCCGACCCCATGCTCCGGCAGCAGCGCAAGTCGGGCCCCGGCGCCAGACAGAAGGCCGTCCCACCAAACCAACTTGCGGCCAGGTGAATCGCGAACCCCGAAGCCCAGACCGAAGCCCTCCGGCATCGTGGGATACGTTCTGACGCCAAGCCGCATCATCTCTTCGACCGATGCCGCGCTGAGTACACGAACCCCGTTGAGTTCCCCGCCGCCAAGCATCGCAAGTCCGAAGCGCCCAAGATCGCTCGCGGTTGTAATGAGGGCGCCTGCTGGGGCGATGGCAGACGACGCTTGGTGGTCAACCCGGTCGTGGGTGATGGTGAGACCCAAATTGCCGTACGCGGCGGCTAGTCTGGGTCCTGCCTCACTCGGAGTTTTGAAGTTGGAATCTGCCATGCCGAGAGGACCAAGCAGCACTTCCTGGGCCAGGACTTGGTAGCTCTTACCCTCGGCCTGCCCGGCAAGCCAACCAGCCAACGCAAATCCATCGTCCGAATAAATCAATTCCTTGCCGGCGGGCTCCACGGTGATCAGTCCTTGCGACAAGTGTTGGTCCAAAGAAATCGGTCCTCCGTTCTCATCCCGTTGAATGCCTGCTCCCGCCACGCCCAATCCTGACGAATGCGAGAGTAGCTGACGGAGTGTTACCGGGACCGGCGTTCCTGTTGCATCGCGGACCTGACGTTGAGCCGGTAGCAAGTCATTGACTGGTGCATCCAGGGATAGCCCGTCTCGCTCCACCTCATGCATCACAAGAGCCGCGGTCAGAATCTTCGTCACAGATGCGGCCTGGAATAGAGTTTGTGGGGTTGCCGGAATGTGAGCCTCGGCGTCTGCCATCCCGCTGGCATAGACAACCACGGTTCGACCGTTTGCAAAAACTGCCACACTCATCGCGGGAGCTCCTGCCAGGGCCCGCTCTTCTTCGACAACCTTTTTTACGCTCGCATCGAAATTGGGCGGCAGGTCGGCGGCGGACTTTGGGGGCGGTTGGCCGAAGGTCGGCCGGCCGATGTTGGAAAAGATAATGGCCAGGCCGAGAACTCCTGCGACGCGAATTCGCATAAGCCCTACTACGAGATCGTGGACCCCAACGTTCAATAAAGATTGCACCAATTAGATTTTCGAGCCAATCTGCCGGTTGCGCAAACGAGCGGTTTTGCAACAAACCAGCGAAGCGCCGGTTTTCGGGGATTCCTGCGTTGCAAAAAGGTATTGCGTTAGTGGTTCGATTGGCGATACATTTGTGCAATGCAGATCGGCTACGCCAGAGTCTCCACCGATGATCAGGACACTGCCGCCCAAGTAGCGGCGCTCAAGGCCGCCGGTTGCGAACGCATCTATCGTGAGAAGGCTTCCGGCGGACGCTGGGACCGGCCAGAACTTCATCGGCTGTTGGATCAACTTCGCAAGGGAGACGTGCTCGTGGTCTGGAAACTGGACCGGCTGTCCCGCTCACTCCGCGACGTGCTCACGATCATGGAACGGCTCGGAGAGTCCGGGGCCGGATTCCGCAGTCTGACCGAAGCCATCGACACGACCACACCGGCAGGGCGAATGATGATGCAGATGGTCGGGGCGTTCGCCGAGTTCGAGCGGGCCATGCTCAGAGAACGTACCAAGGTGGGATTGGAAGCCGCTCGCGAGGAAGGCCGCATCGGTGGTCGCCGCCCGAAGCTCTCCGATCAGCAGCAATCCGAGATTCGAAAGATGATCACCAAGGGCGACAAGACCGCCGCCGACGCTGCTCGGTTGTTCAAGGTCCACCCGGCAACGGTCTCGCGGCTACTGGCGCGACCGAGTTCCAGAAGGGTCAGCCGTGCCAAATAGCGTGCAAAGTTCTACGCCAAATAATTTGCAAAGTGACACCGTGTGGCCGAAGCGAAGCATCGGGTAGAATTGCGGATAGGAGGCACATTTTATGCCGGTCATCGACGCTGACGCAATACTTAAGCAGATTACTGAAAACACGGAGCGCTTGCGCGCCCTGGGGATTTCCAAGGAACGGGAGGATACGTATTACAGCAGCCTTTCGATTGAGGGCTGTGACCCGGCCAAGGACGAAGAGACCTTCAGGATCGTAGTCGGTGGTCTGAGCCTGTCCGAAAGCGACCGCGTATTTGTTAAACGCGTTCTTGACAGCGGCGACGGGCGCTAGTCAAGCGCATTCTGAAGCGGCGCATTGCCGAGCATAATGCAGAGGACATTATGTTGCACAACCGGACCGCCCGGGGGCTGGCGAATTCAAACCCGATGTCTGGAGGGCTTGCACATCGTCGGCGTCTAACGGGCGGCCGGTATTCGTCTTGCTCAAAATCAGGTGGGGTTTCGAGAGAATGCGAAACGCGAGGCCGTCCGTACTCGTCGTCTGGACGCCGTCGGCCCAAGCGTCGAGAAAACGGACTCCCTTGATAGCGGTTATGAACTCCACGGGGTAGCGGCAAACGACACCTCTGGCCGGTCGATCTTCCGAGAGATTTTCAAACTGGGCCGGATTGACATCTGTCCCCACACTCTTCAGCGCTGCTGCGAGCCTCTTCCATTTTCCGGGGATGTCTCGACCAACAGATCTAAGTCTTTGGTTGGGCCGGAGTGCCCATGGAACTGGACGGCGCGACCACCAGTAATCAGGAACCGAACACCAGCATTCAAGAAAGCACGGATGACGTGCAATTCATCGATACTGAGCCACTCCATTTTATCCACTTCTCACCTGCGGACCCGGAGCTTAGCTGGGCGACTCCCTGAACCCTCTCGCAACCCACCAGCCGACTTTTAGAAGGAGCCGGATAATCCCGTACACGATCAGCGGCGGAACTAGGAGCACAACGGGCACAGCCCAGATTAGATGCCAGCCAAAATTCGTCCAAAGATTTTCCCACCTCGTTATCGTAAAGGCGTAAATGCCTGTTACTTGAGTAAAGCGGTAACGGGGAACCGGGTAAAACAGATACACGACAACCGAGGCCCCGTACAAGACCCATAGGACGACGAAAACCCGCTGGAAGCCTTTGTGCAAGTTCATTCTGAAAGAGCCTAACACTACCCGGCAAGCGCCCGGTAAAGCGTCGTCTGGCCCACGTTCCAAAGCGCGGCCACATCCTCAACCCGTTCGGCCGCCTCGATCAGTTTGAGGGCCTGAATGATTTGCGCCGCAGCTAGCTTCTTCTTCCTCTCGAATTTTACTCCCCGTTTCTTTGCGTCCTTCACTCCGGCGCGGGTCCGTTCGCTGATAAGGCTGTGCTCGTACTCGGACCAGACCCACTGGTCGTAAGGTCGCGCTTTGCGGCTTCGCGCTTAACAGCGCGAGCCATCAGCCCTTCTTGCGAGCCTTCCGGGCCTCGAAGCGCTTCAATGCTTCCTGACGAATCTCCGCCCAATCGCGGCGCGTCATTTCGGTCGGCTCACCGCTGCGCAAGCCCTCCAGAAGCAGAGCCTCCAAATTCTCCTGGGCTTTGCGCTTTTCATCGTCGCGGATGAGGTCGCGGACATATTCGCTCACGCTGCTGTACCGGCCGGCGCCAATCTGACCCTCGACAAATTCCTTCAGTTGGTCAGGGAGAGAAATGTTCATCGTCTGCATGGTGCACCTTGGCTTCTCGTTCACACGCTATCACGCGGTGGCAAGCAATGGCAAATCTTGCCATGCGCATTGCACCACGGCCTTACAGAGAATCGAGAATCGACAGCCGGTCAACGCCTTTGTGATCGGCAATATCCCGCAGAATCCCATTCAGCGTGCCGATGCGCAACGCTTTGTGTGCAGGAATAGCGACGCGATGCGGACCCGGTTCTTGCGTCTGCAAGACGATATGGCTGCCGGATTGGTTGACCTTCACGTACCCCCAGTGGCGGCAGAGCGCAGCCACCAGAGCGTGGCCGCTTAAGTCGCGCGGGAGCTTCATCCGAGGGCGAGCATTTCATCGCGCACAAGATGCAATCGGACGCCGGCGGGCTTCGGGCCGTCGAAGTAAAACGCCTCGACCGCCTCCTTGACGTTGGCCCGCAACTCGTCCCATGTGTCGCCTTGCGTGAAAATGCTCTCGGTCAAGCACTCAGCGCAAAAGCCGCCGTCCGCTTCCTGCGTGATCTCAAATACGATTTCGTTCACACCTTTGAATCTAAGGGATCGCGTGCCTTTGAGCAAGTGGCTTCGCGCAAGGGCCCGGGCAGATAAGGTCGCGCTTCGCGGCGCCGCATTTCCGAATGCCGGCCATCAAGCCTTTTCCCAGGATTTGCGCCTCAGAGCTTCTTGGCAGAATGCTACGCTGAGGCGTGGCCGTCATCACAGTCAAGGACCAAAACGCGGTGCTCATTCCGGCCAGCGTGATGCGTAAGGCCCGGATCAAGGTGGGTGATCGCCTGGAAGCGAATGTGGAACATGGCAAGATCACGCTCACCTCAAAATCCGCCGTGGAACGCGGGATCGAGCAGGGCCTGGACGACCTCAAGCGCGGCCGGCTCTACGGGCCATACCCCTCCGCAGCGGCCGCGAAGAAGGCGTTCGACGGTCGAACGCGCGCGCTAAAGCGCCGGGATCGAGCCGCCTTGTAGACCATGCATCTGGTCTTTTCGAGGCGTTTCGACCGGAGCCTCCGGGACGCGCCTGAGGCAGTGCAGCGCGCCTTTTGGAAACAGTCCGACCTGCTGCTGGTGAATCCGCATCATCCGTCTCTGCGTGCCGAGAAGCAATGATGTCACGGCTCATCCAAAGCGGCGTGCGGGGTCGGGCTTCCGCCCTCGATACCCTGAGCCCTTCACTCCCCGATGATCTTCACCAAAGCCCGCTTCTTCCGCCGCCCGTCGAACTCGCCGTAGAAAATCTGCTCCCAGGGGCCGAAGTCGAGCTTGCCTTTGGTCACCGCGACCACCACTTCGCGGCCCATCACCTGGCGCTTCAGGTGCGCGTCGGCGTTGTCCTCGCCGGTGCGGTTGTGCTGATACTGCGAAACCGGCTCGTGCGGAGCCAGACGCTCCAGCCACTTCTCGTAGTCCTGATGCAGGCCGCTCTCGTCGTCGTTGATGAACACCGAAGCGGTGATGTGCATTGCGTTCACCAGCACCAGGCCTTCCTGGACCCCGCTTTCGCGCAGGCAGGCTTCCACCTCGCGAGTGATGTTGATGAACGCCCGCCGAGCCGGCACCTCGAACCAGAGTTCTTTTCGGTATGATTTCATTCCTTCCATCAATTATCCTTCAATAGAGCAAACAATAGAGCAAATGGACTTCAGCGGCGCGGACTGGATTGAACTGGGGCTGGCCGTGCTGCTGGCCGGGTTGGCATGGATCACGCGGCCGATCCTCGAACCCTGGGCGGCGCGCCTGGCCGTGCGAACGCGCTGGTCGATGCTGGGTCTGGCGGTCGCGCCGGTGGCTCTGCGGCTGATTTTGCTGCCGCGCCATCCCGTGCCGACGCCCAATCTCTACGACGAATTCGCGCACCTGCTGGTGGCCGATACCGTGCGCCACTTCCGGCTGGCCAATCCGATCCATCCCCTGCACCGGTTTTTCGAAACCTTCTTCACGCTGCAAGAGCCGTCTTACAGCTCGATTTATCCGCTGGGGCAGGGCCTGGCGATGGCCCTCGGCCGAGCCATTTTCGGGACCCCATGGGCCGGCGTGCTGCTGGGAATCGCGGCCTTCTGCGCGCTTTGTTATTGGATGCTGCGAGCCTGGACCACGCCGCTGTGGGCGCTGATCGGCGGAGTGCTGGCGGTGATCGAATTCGGTCCTTTGAGCGAGTGGACCAATACGTATTGGGGCGGCTCAGTGGCGGCTTGCGCGGGATGTCTGGTGTTCGGCGCGCTTCCCAGAATTAGTACTCTTGTGGGGCGGACGCCCTCGTCCGCGCGGGACGCCCTCGTCCCGCCTAGGCCGGCCAGGGGGCCGGCTGCGGTCCAGGGGGACCGCCCCACCCGCCGCGACGCCATCCTGTTAGGAGCGGGCCTGGGCCTGCATCTGCTGACGCGACCGTATGAGTCCATCTTCCTGCTGCTCTCGGTCATCCTATTCTTCGCGCCCGCCCTGCGCAACAGAGCCGAGCGCGGGAACCTGCTCAAAATCGCCCGAGTGGCCGCGCTGGCCGCACTTCCCGCCGTCGCGCTGATGCTGCTCCAGAACAAGCAGGTCACCGGCAGTTGGACCACTCTGCCATACAGGCTGAGCCAGCAGCAGTACGGCGTGCCCACGTCGCTCACGTTTCAGGCCGCGCCGGTTCCCCATCGCGAGCTGACGCCGCAACAGGCTCTCGAATACCGGTCGCAAATGTCCTACCGGGAGCGCAACGGTGAAACGGTTCTGTCGTATCTGTTGCGCCTGGAATACAGAGTCCGCTACTACCGCTTCTTCTTCCTGCCAGCGCTGTATCTGGCTCTCCCGTTTTTCTTTCTGAGCCTGCGCGAATTCCGGTTTGTATGGGTCGCGCTCACGCTTCTGCTCTTCACTCTGGGGACGAACTTCTATCCATTCTTTTATCCCCACTACATCGCGGCGCTCACCTGCCTGTTCGTGCTGGTGAGCGTCACCGGCCTGCGGCAACTGTGCCGCTTGCCGATCGCGACCGGACGCCAAGCCCGCACAGGGCCGGCTCGGCCTTCCGGCCGGTCACGGATGGGGGGAACTTCCGCCGAGCGCCTCTCAACCAAGCCAGGCTCCGTTGTGCGGGCAAGTTCCAAGGAAGCCGCCTGGATCATCCTTGCTCTCTGCGGAGCGCACTTTATCCTTTGGTATGGATTGCACCTGTTCGATCCGCCCCAAATGCTGCCCCTCGAAACCTGGGACGTTATCAATCACGCCGCCACCGCGCAGCGGCGGG
This sequence comes from Bryobacterales bacterium, assembly GCA_963765185.1. GTDB lineage: Bacteria > Acidobacteriota > Terriglobia > Bryobacterales > Bryobacteraceae > Palsa-187. The sequence goes on along the minus strand of CAVXWB010000002.1, from coordinate 56,792 downwards.
TCGAGATCCGGCAGGAACTGGCCAACCAGCCCGGCCAACAGCTCGTGATTGTGCGCTACCTCCCGCGGCACCTCTTTCAAGACGAGTGGGTGTACAACCAGGCGGACATCGACGCAGCCCCGGTGGTATGGGCGCGCGATCTCGGCCAGCAGCAGAACCAGGAACTCCTGCGCTACTATTCCGGCCGCACGGCGTGGCTGCTGGTGCCGGACGCCCAGCCTCCGCAATTGACGCCCTATCCGCGCTGACTTCCGCGTCTGCTATCCTGAATGCAGGCACGCCTATGAATCGTCGATTTCAACTCGGGGTAGTGGCATTTTCGACCGGCCTCGTGGCTTTACTTTTAGTCGGTGCGGTGCACGGCGGCGGAGCCACCGCCGACTCACCCATCACTCATATTGGGGTCTACAGCGAAGTCCTTTCGCGCATTCAGAGCCAGTACGTAGAGGCGCCGGACATGAAGTCGGTCACGCTGGGCGGCATCACCGGGATGCTCGAAGCCATTGACCCCTACGCCAGCTACCTCAATGCCGATCAGTACAAGCAGTATCTGGCCTCGCGCCAGAAGACCCAGGCCGGCACGGGCCTGCTGCTGTCCAAGCGCTACGGCTACATGGCCATCGTGGATGCGGTGCCCGGTTCGCCCGCGGCCAAGGCCGGTTTGACCACCAACGACATCATCGAATCGATCAACAACGTCGCCACCCGCGACATGCCTCTGGCCTTCGCCGAGATGCTGCTTCAGGGCGATCCCGGCACCACTGTCGAGATGAGCGTGCTGCGCACGGTTCGCTCCGACCCGCAAAAGATCGTTCTCACGCGCGCCGTCATCGACGTTCCTCCGGTTTCCGCGCGCCTGATCACCGATCATGGCGACGCCATCGGCTACATCTCCACGGTTTCCGTGGATGCAGCGCGGGTTCGCGAAATCGCCCAGAAGATCGCGGAGCTGGACCGGCAGGGCGCCAAGCGCTTCATTCTGGATTTGCGCGACTCCGCCACCGGCCCGCCGGAGGATGGCGTGGCTCTGGCCAATCTGTTCATGGACAAGGGCCTCATCGGGTATAGCGTGGGGCAGAAGGTGCCCCGCCAGGACTTTCAGGCCGTGGCATCCAAGGAAGTCACCAAGAAGCCCCTGGTGGTGCTGACCAACCGCGCCACATCGGGCGGGGCGGAAGTCGCGGCTGCGGCGCTGCTCGAATCCAAGCGCGCCCAAGTTGTCGGGGAGCGCACCTACGGCGACGCCGCCATTCGCAAGGCCGTGAATCTGGATGACGGCAGCGCGGTGATTCTCTCCGTCGCCAAGTATTACGGCCCGGATGGGAAATCCATCCAGGACAACGCGGTCATGCCTTCCACGCCGCAAATCGAAGCGGAAGTAGCCGCCGATATCGATATCGACTCCACCGACGCTCCTCCGCCGCCGCCCAAAAACGGTCCCGACCTCATCCTGCAAAAGGGTGAAGATGTCGTTCAAAAAACGGCGCTCAACTAAAGCTTGGCTGGGTTTTTGCGTTTGCCTGGGCTTTTGGCCTGATTATGCCTCTCTACGAATACCAATGTTCGAAGTGTGGGGAGAAAATTGAGGTCTTGCAGAAGTTCTCCGACGCTCCTCTGAAGCGCCACAAGGGCTGCCGCGGCTCGCTCCACCGCTTAGTCTCGGTTTCCGGTCTGCATTTCAAGGGCAGCGGCTGGTATGTAAACGACTACGCTGCCAAAGGCGCCGGCCAATCCGAAAGTAAATCCGAATCGAGCGGCGACTCCAAGTCTGAATCGAAGACTGAGTCAAAGACCGAGTCCAAGTCCTCCGAATCGAAGTCTTCCGAATCGAAGTCCGGGACCTCCGAAACCAAGCCGGCCCCTAAAGAAACCAAGACCGAGTCCACGCCCGCCAAGAAGTCGTAGGGCGCCGGCAGCACCAGAGCGCTTTCTTCGTGGGGCGGGCCCCCTGGCCTGCGGCCGACGCCCCCGTCCGCCTTTGTTCGGAGCAGAAGAGCCGGACCAGAGGCGTCCGCCCCTTGACCTACAGAAACACGAAAACGACTAGAACAGCCGCTCCTGCCGATTCAACGATCCCACCGACCCGATATTCGAGAGTTCGAAGGACACCAGGAGCTGGTGCTCATCGCGCGTGCCGATAAAAATGCGCCGGTATTGAAAGCTCAGGCCGCAGCAATCGGTATTGTAGCTGGCCTGTGCGGAGGCATACTCCAAAATGCCCAGGTGGATGTCGTAGAACACGCTGCCTCCGTAATTCAGCCCCCTGCGGTTCTGGTTCCCGTAGGTGACCTGCGCGCGAACTGATCGGTGTTCGAAAGCAGGATCGGATCGGTCCGCACCCTGCGTTTCTCCCACCGACAGATTGAACTTCGACACGATCCGGTAGTTCAGCGTTCACGCCCGGTATCGATGAAGTCCGCGGCGCATCGGGTCCCACTCCGTGCGGCAATCCAGACCGACCTTGGTTTGCAGGCGCATCGTGCTCACCACCGGAGATTGATGCCGAGGGCCGTCCAGGAAGGTATACCCGGTCAGTTCCGTCGACGCTCTCCACCAGGTTGGCCTGTCCCGGCAATAACCGCGCCGCCGAAGGTGGGGTTGAAATACCGGTCGTAGAAAAGCTGCCAGCTCAGCAGGTCCGGACGGTCCCGTTCTTGTCCTTGGCCAGCAGCCGGTTGGCCAGGGAAAACTCCACTTGATTGGTGTCGGAAAGCAGTTCGGTCTGGTCGAAGCGGATAATCCGGTCGAAATTGTCGACCCCGCCGACGTAGCGGTAGGTGATGCGCGGCTCGATGACGTGCTTGACCTTTTGGAACCCATCCAGGACGGGCGCATCGTAGATCCGCTCGAGCGAGGGCAGCACGATATTCACGCCCGCGTCCTCCGCGTTCCGCAGCAGGTTCGTCCCGTGCACCTGGTCCCCGCCGCAGCCCTGCTGGCTGAAGCTGGAGCCATAGAACGTCTCATGAAGCGTGAAGCTCGGCGTGATGTAAATTCCCGCAAAATGCAGGGATGAGGTCACGCTCGGAGCGAGGTTGCTGCGCTCAACGAACTGGCGGGTCTGATAGTCCGGCTCGGTCCTGCTGAGCACGCCGGTCGCTCGAATCGAAAGAAAACCACAGGGGCAAACCCAGCACCTGGTGCTCGCGCACGATGAAATCGGCTTCCGGCAGCTTGCGGATCTCCACCTGGATCGCCTGGCGTGGTGCTCAGGAAATCCACATCGCGGTCGAGAACGAAATTCACGCCGTAGTCGTCCCAGTGCTTGTCGATGAACCCCACCGAATGGGTCTGCGTATACACCGCCTCATTGATCGATAAGGAGAACTCGGCGCGGTACGCGAAGGAAGACAGCAGATCCAGGTGGCCGCGCGCCTCCCACCCGTCGCCCAGAAGCGATTTCCCATCCAGCAGGAGCTGGTATCCGCCGGCCGAGATCTCCGGATTCTTGCTCTTGTTGTCCAGGGCGTTGATCGTGAAGTCAAAGTCCGTGGTCTGATTGACTTTCCCGCGGAATTCCGCGTTGTGCTGCAGGCCCGACGTTGGTGTAATACGTCCCCTCATAAGTCAGATCGTAGCTGCGGCTGATGGCCCAATAGTATCCGGCATCCACAAAGTAGCCCTTGATCGAATTGGTGCCGCCGCTGGGCAGCAGGATGCCGCTGTGCGCGGGTGCTTCTCCAGTCTCTTGTAAAACTTGGGCAGGTACATCAGCGGCATGTTGCGGACGTAAAACCAGGACTTGTGAGCAACGGCGTGATCGCGCGGATAAATTTCGAACAGCTTGCCGCGCAGCGTCCACCACGGGTTGGGGATGACGCAATCGGTGAGGTAGCCATCATGAAGGATGTACTTCGTCCTGCATCTTCTCCGCCCATTTGGCCTGGAAGTAAAATGGATTGGTGGTGGTCAGCAGGCCCGGCCGGGTATCGACGCGGAAAGGCGCGGACCCGGAGACGTTATAGAACTTGCCGGTCTCCTCATCCTTGTCGGCGAAATATTCGACCTTGTCCGCGTAGAGCTTCTCCATGGTGACGAAGTTCTGATATTCCACCTTGCCGCGGGCCTCCACGTAGCCGGTCTCCTCGTTGTAGTCGAGCTCATCGGCGCAGGACTCCGATTCGGAGGTGTCGATTTTGCGGCGGCCGCGATAATAGATCCACGCGCCGTTTTCTGGTGGCGTGCATGTCCCGGTGCCCAGCAAAGCCGGTGATGACTAAATCCGGCGCGGGGCGTCCGGACGAGGAACCTGGACCGCCTGATTGGGATTGGGGCTAGGCTGGACCGGCGCGGAGGGCGGAGGGGGTAAAGCAGGAGTATAAGTTTGGGCATCTAACCGTATGACCAGGGAGAGAAACAGAACAACTCTCACGAAATAAAGTTCGTGACAAAAACCGCCGAATATGGTACGAAAGGTTTGGTCTTCTAGTACTTTTGAATCTAGCGCGGACAGGCCGGGAGCCCAACCGAGCACCGTAGCAGACCGGCGGGAAACAGTCAAGGCGAATGCGTGATCGAATAACCATGGCGGATGTACAATGCCGCTACTGCCGGGCGACCAACGATGCCGAGGAGCATCGTTGCGGGCGCTGCGGCCGCCGGCTGCGTCTGGCCGCGCCGCACGCGGGTCCGGATTCATTGGCTCCCGATTCAAAAACGGCTCCGGATTCGAAACAGGTGGTGTCGTCTTCCGCATCTCCTAGTATGACGGCTACGGCGGCGGCTCCGGCGCTGGAAAGTTTACCGGGTGGCGCGCCTCAGCCGGCGGCGCCGCAATCCGATCCGCGGGAGCGCGTCAACTATCAACCCTCTCTGTTCCGCGACGGGCTCGGCACGCCCAAGGTAATCCCGATTCCGACGCTGACGCCCTTGCGGCCACAATCCCGTGAGAGCCACTCGATTCGGAGGGTCCCGGCGCGAACGGCGCCTCGGCCTCGCCGGTCTTTGAATCATGCGGGGGACTCGCAGCAGGAGCTGGAGTTCCAGGAAGCCGAAGCTGCCGCAAACAGCAGCCTCGACGCCCAAGCCGACTTAATCTACTGTGACGCGCCCGTGGCCCTGCCCGGGCACCGCCTTCTGGCCGCCGCGGTGGACGCCAGCATGGTGCTGATCGGCCTGGGTCTGTTCCTGTTGATCTTCTTTGTGGGCGGCGACATGGTGGTCAGCCGCCAGACCGCGCCGTTTCTGATCGCCGTGGGCGCAGTGATCGCTTTGTTCTACCGCTCCCTGTGGTATTTCGGCAACGGCGATACGCCGGGGATGCGTTTTGCGGGACTCCGGCTGGTGGATTTCGACGGGCGCCGTCCGGACCGGGAGCAGCGCGGAATGCGCCAGGTGGCCGGGCTTCTCAGCCTGCTGGCCGCCGGCCTGGGCCTGGTTTGGGCGCTGGTGGATGAGGAAAGCCTCACCTGGCACGACCACATTTCGAAGACCTTCCCCACTCCGGGCAGAAACGCATAGCGCCTCAGGACGTCACAGTCCTGCGCCGGCTACAGGGTCTCGACGAGATCGGTTTTTCGCTTGCCTTTGTGACCAGGCAACCCGAGGTGGATGCGCTTGGAAAGGCGATCGCCGCCGCGCTGGATTCATCACGACCATCACCCGCGTCAGGTAGCATCGCACGACGGCCCAGCCCTGCGCCACGGTGCGATGGTCATCGGGGTTCATCCGTGTTTATCGGCGGCCAATTCGGTTTTGAGGGGATGCGTTTTCCGCGCGCGCACCAGATATTAGGCCGCCGATGAACACGGATGAACCCCGATATGAATTCGTTGACGGAGCAGGGCCGGGCGCTCTAACACTCAACTATTTGGATGCGCCCGGCTTCTCCAGGTACAGGCGCCGGTAAACGTCGGCGTTGCGCAATACGCCCTGCACGTAGCTGTGCGTTTCGGTGAAGGGGATGGTCTCAATGAACTCGGCCGGCTCGCGGAAATCGCCCCAGCTCAGCCACGCCCGCGCATGCGTGGCCCCGGCGTCATATGCCGCCAGCGCCGCCTCCTCGCGCCCGCCCAATTGCGCCAGCAGCGACTTCAGGTAATAGGTTCCCAGCTCCAGGTTCAAGTGCGGTTGAAACAACGCGGCAGCGCTGTAGCTGGTCAGCTTGAGCCGGCGGCTTAGCTCGCGCCCCGTGGCCGGCTGGATTTGAGCCAGTCCCCGCGCGCCGGTTCTGGAGACCGCCTTGGGGTTGAACTCGGACTCCTGGCGGATCAGCGCGGCCATCAAAAACGGATCCAGGCCATTTTGTTTCGAGAGACTCTCGACCTCTTCGCGGAAGGGCAGCGGGAACGCGAAGGTCCAGAACTCGCGCGGCGCGGCCTCGAGCGGCATGAACAGATATCCGCCGGCGTAAGCCTTGATGGAGCGCAACGCTTGATCCGGTTTGTCCGAGGAACGCAACGCCAGTTCGAGAGCCATCACGTAAGGCTGGTCGCCGTTCCGGGCGGCGAAGCGAAGCTCCTGCTCGGCCCAATCCGAGAAGCCGGCCTGCTCCAGCAGCTTGACCCGCTCGATCCTGGCCGACGCCTCCGGCCCGACTTTGAAATTCTCGGCATGCGCGCGGCTCGGGAACGCGATCGTGCGCAGAAAATCGCTCACCTGAGGGGACGGCGCCCCTGCGCTGAGTTTCGCCAGCCGGTCCCGCGCCAGCGTCGCATAGTATTGGTTGGGGTATTGGCGCGCGACCTCGCTAAAGTAAGTTTTAGCGCCGCTCGCGCCATTCGCGTCGTGGGCGTCTTCCGCCAGGCGGCCCAGGAAGTACAGCGCGGCCGAAGCCGATTCCGCCGCCGGGAAGAATCGCAAGTGCGCGCGCAGCATGTCCGCGGCGTCGGAGCGCCGGCGCAGGTAGTGGCCCCACGTCACCCTCCAGTGACACACGGCTGCTTCGGAATCCTTGGGGAAGGATTCATAGCAGGCGCGGTACAGAGGCTCGTAGGCGTCCATCTGATTTTCGATGAGGTAGCGATTGGCCGCGGCCAGCAGCGCCTGCAAGCGCCACGGCGAATTGGGATAAAGCCGTCCCAACTGCTCCACGGCCGCGGTCACTTCCTCCTGATTGTTGAGGCGGCGGGCGCACAGCAGCAGGTAGTACAGGCGCTCGGCATCGGCGTCGGGCGCAAGCGAGCTGAGCGCGGCCAGATCGCGGTGCGCAGCCGCGGTGTCTTGCGCGTCGTAATCGGCCACGCTAAGGCTTACGCGCGCGGTATCGCGATCGGCGCCGCCCAGTTGCGGAACCAGCGCCTCCAGCTCCTTGCGCGCCTTCTGCGTTTGCCCGGCTTCGAGCAGCTTCAGCGCGCGCCCCAGCATCGCGTTGGCCATCGAGGGCGGGTAGTTGTCGCCCATTTCGGTATGAAGACGGGTGAGCTCCGCGCCGGCTTCCGTGGCTTCGGCGGAAGCGGGATATCCATAATAGACGCGCTGATTGTAGACCGCGGCGCTGACGGCGTCGCCCGCGGCGGCGAAGGCCTGGGCCAGCGTCAGATCTCCTTGCGGCTGCGGGAGCCCGGCGTAGTTCTTGCGCAGCAACTCCACCGCGGCTTTCGCGGAACCGCTTTCCACCGCTGCCTGCGCCGCCAGCAGGTACGCTTTGGCGGACAGCGGCGAAGCCGGCGTCTGCTTCCACACCGCATCGAGCGCCGCCGGCACACCAGCGTAATTCTTCAACCCGAATTGCGCCGAAGCTTCCAGCCAACCCGCATAATCGGCGAGCTTGGGCAGGCGCTTGGCAAGACCGCTCAGAGTAGCAGCCGCGGCGGCATAGCGTTTGGCGTCGAGCGCGGATGCGCCGGCCTTCAGATCGGCCAGCGGATCGGATGCGGCGTGCAGACACCACGCCGTGAGTGCGGCGCCGGCTAAGGCGGCGGCCCGCTTATGCCAGCGGCCCCGGATAATCCGGGCCAAGCAGCGTCTCATCGTTTTGGGCCAGGGCACGAACCAGCTCCTCATGTAGATAATCGGGCATTGCGCGGGCGGACGTTAGAAACTCCGCCGTGAATCCGGCGCGCGCTTCGTCGATCTCCGCGCGCAGAGCCGCGTAAAGATGCCGAGCGGCGCGGCCGGCTGCGACTCGATCGGCGGCGTAGAGCTGCATCTCCGCGACCTTCACGCGCGCGAACCTCCGCGCCCGCGGCACAACCTCGTTGGGACCATCCGTTTCGGGAACATTCGCCGTCTGCAATGTTTCAAGTAGTGTATCCAGAAGGCCCGCGACGCCGCGCGAAAACTCAGCCGACGATTCGACCACCGCGTCGCGCCACCGGGCGCCGCCGTTGGCCGCGCGCAATCGATCCAGCGCTTTCCCCATGCCGTCAATGAGCTCCGCGGGATTCGGCAAAACTCATTGTCGCATCACGACCAACCCGCCGCTACGGGGCCCGCTCTTCGAAGCGGCTTACGGCACGGCCGCTAAAGCTCGTCCGGCGCCAGCCGAAGAATGTTCCGCACGTCGCGGGCGGCGTGGAGCACCCGGATGATTTGGAGCGGCTTCGTCCTGTGCCGGTAGACGATCAGGTACGAATAGACCAGAACGAAACGGTGCCGCTTGTCAGTCAGTTCCTCGCGCCAGTGGCCTATGCCGGGGTTCTTCGCCAGCTTGACCATCGCGCTGGAGAGGGCGTCAAGAACCTGGTCGGCGGCCTCGATATTGTCATCAGCGATGTAATCCCAGATATCGTCGAGATCCCGCTTGGCTCGCGGGGTGAGTACGAACCGATTCATCTCCCGGCGCGCTTGCGCGCGGCGCTGCGCCTGCGGATTTCCGCGAACGTCTTTGGGCCGTCAACGAAATCGCCGCGGTCGGCCTCTTCGCTCCCGATGGCGATTTCCCTCCTCAGCGTAGCCAGCCTGAGATTCTTCAACTCTTCCCGCTCCTTGAGCAGCCGCAACCCTTCCCGCACCACTTCGCTTTGAGATTGGTACAGACCGGTCTCAAGAAGTTCGGCGATAAACTCGTCGAACACGGCGCCGAGATTGACGTTCATACCGGAACTATAATTCACGTAACAACAGTTGTCAATTCTTGACGATGAAATCGGAGGCGTGATCCGCCGCGAAAGGGTCTCTTTTTCGAGTCAACTACGGCACGGCCGCAAACAGCGGCCCCGAAAAGCGCACCTGCCGCGATCCCTTTACCAGATCCAGCACCAGTTTGCCGTCGGCCTGCGATGCGCCGGAGCCGAAGTAGGTTTCGCCGCCCTGCGTCACCTCCACGCTGCCCAGCTTCCAGTGCGTTCCCTGAAGCTCGAAGCAGGCCGAGGCGGCCGGGAACTCGGCGTCGGAAGAGAAGACGATGGAGCGCGCGCGAAGGTGCCCCTCGGCGTGCGCGCTCTCGATCAACTGCAAACCCTCGCCCTCGGCGTCAAAGGATCCTTCCAGATCCAGCTTGCCGCCTTTGTAGGGCGCGTCGTTGATCTTGCCGTCGAAGTGGTAACGCGGCGCTCCGCCCTTTTGATCGATCCCCAGATCGACTTCGAGATCGCCGGCCACCGCGGCGCCTGCCAGATTCCCGCTCAGCACCGTGCCATCGATGCCGATCAGCCGCGCGATCCCGGCGTCCCACAGCAGGCGCGCCGGGTTGTCTCCAATTGGATTGACGCTCACGCTTAAATCCCCGGCGGTGAGCGCGCCGATGGAAATGGTTCCGTCGGCGCGGCGACCCTTCAGCCAATCCGGCGCCGGCGCCGAATCCAAACGCAGAGTGCGCTCCAGAAACCCGCGCTCGCGCACCAGGGCGGGCGCAAGCAAGCGGACCAATTCCGCCGTATCGGCCTCCTCAATGGCGATGTTGAATTTGTGCGGGCGGATCGCCGTTGGTTCCCAATGGTAGTCGCCGGTGAAGGCGATCTGGCCGGCCTTGGCGCGCAGCTTGGTCACGGCGACTCGCGCGCCGTTCAGTTTGACCGAAGCGGACTGGATGCGCAACGGATCGGCCAGGCCGTCCACGGCGATGCGCGCGTTCGCCAACTCATATTCTCCGGACCACTCGCCGGAGCGGTAGCGCGCCCATCCGCGCCAGGTTCCCTGTTTGGTTTGATCCAGCAGGGGAATCGCCGCCAGGCCGAAAGAGCGCATGTCCGCGACGTTCAATCCTCGCGTGGTCATGCGCAGATCCAGATCGTGCGGCGGCAGCAGAGTGTAGCTGCCCTGCAGCTCCACGCTCTGCCTCTCCGTGAGTCCGCTCTCGGCTCCGATGACAACCACGGCCGGTTCCAGACTCACCTGTCCATCCGCGATGTCGAGCGCGGCTGAGCTGGCGAGCAAGGGTTGAGCGCCGGGCAGCGTCAGCGCGGCGTCCTTGAGATCCACGCGGCCGGTGAGCCCGCCGTCCTCTTTGTAATTCAGCGTTCCCGAGACTCCGCCCTCGGCCGTAAGCTGATCCGGAAGCACCGCGCCCATGTGCCGCGCCACTTCCGCCAGCGCCGCCAGCGGAATCTGGTTCAACTGCGCGCCGGCTTCCCATTGCGTCCTGGAAAGAAAGTCCCACGCGCGGAAGAAGAGGGAAACGGGCGCATCCGGAGCGCCGGCAAGCTCCAGCGTTTCGCCGCGCAGATTCAGCGCGCCTTTGAATGGAAGCTTCCAGCCTCCGCCCTGCGGAACCAGATCCCAGCGATGCACGTCATCCACCTGCAACTGGCCGGAGATCTCCAGGCCCGAAGGCGTCCCGCTCAACTGCGCCTGCAGAGCGATGACGCCGTGGATGCCGAACCCGCGCGGATCGATGAGGCGCGAGATCTCCGCCAGCGAGCTGCGCTCCAGATCGACATTCAAATCCAGCCGCTGCGCCGGCGAGGAGCGCCACGTTCCGTTCACAAAGAAACGCCCGAAATCGCGCGCGGTGCTGTCGGTGCGGGAGGGCGCTCCGCCGAAGCGCAGCTCCACCGAACCATCGCGGTAGGGCTCCACGTCCAGGTCGGCCTCGTCGAAATAGAAGACCGACTTGGTATCGCCGAACTTGAAATTGACGCGCCCGGCGCGCATCTTGATGGCCGGCACAGGCGAGCGGTCCTCGCCCCGGCCGGCCAGCAGGAACTGGAAGTTCCACGGCCCCGCGTCGGTTTTGACCAGGTTGAGAGTGGCGTCGCCCAGGTTGAGATCGGCGAACTCGAGATGCCTGCGCAGCAGGCTCAGCCAGCGGATCTTCGCGCCCAGAGAATTGACGTAGGCGAAGGGCTCGATGCCCGCGCGCGGATCTTCGTGAATGACCACGTCGTCCAGCGTGAAGCCGGGCGCGCCGAATAAATCCAGATGGACGCCGCCAACCTCGACCTCGCGTCCAAGCCCGCGCGCGAGCGCCCTCTCCACCGGCGGACGCAGGAAGTCGAGAGGCAGATACAGCGCCCCTACGGCGATCGCGGCCACCAGAGCCAGAAGCTTCACCGCGCGCCGGATCGTCACAGCGACTCCAGCAAATTGCGGTACGCCTCGGGATCGTCAACATCGGCGAGAATGCCGCGATCCTCAACATCGACGTATTGCGTTCGCGGAATGTGGCTATGGATCACGTCGCGAGCCTGGGCCTCGGAAGGCAGCGCCAGCATTTCCTCAACGATCGCGCGCGCGGCGAACACTGGGTGGCCGCGATCATCCCCGCAACGGGGAATCACCAGCAGCGTCCCACGATCGCGTGCGAGGAAGGCGTGAGCGAGACGAGCCACCGTTTCCTCGCCCACGGCGGGGCAATCCATGGGGATGAACGCGACGCCTTGGGCCTCCGGAGGGACCGACACCAGACCGGTTTGGAGCGAGCTCAACTGGCCCCGTTCCGGCACCGGATTGATCACAAACTGCGCCTCGCCGCGCACTCCGGCGCGGGCTGTTTTCTCCAGGATCGGGGCGGCATGATAGCCCAGCACGACGATCACGGGCTGGGTAACGGCTCCCAACACGCGAATTAAACGCTCCAGAAAAGTTTCGCCGCGATAATCGAGCAGAGCTTTGGGCGTGCCCATGCGGCTGGAGGCGCCCGCCGCAAGGATGATCGACGCGGTCCCGCGCTTTGCGTTGGTCACTTCAGCAGCGCTTTGAGACGCTCGCTCGCGAAGATGGATTTGGAAAGCGCCCGCCAGTCGGCCTCGGGAGCGCGCCGCACCGCGATCATCTCCGCGACCACCGAAATCGCGATTTCCTCGGGACTCTCCGCGCCGATCTCCAGACCCATGGGCGCGAAGATTTTTTCAAACGCCTCGCGCGGCAAACCCTCCTTTTCGAGCTCATGAATCACGGAGATGGTTTTGCGCTTACTGCCGATCATGGCGATGTAACGCGCCGGCGTGGATACGGCCCAGCGCAGCACGCGCATGTCGTCGCGATGGCCGCGCGTGACGATGATGATGTAGCTCGTGGAAGTGATGGCGAGCTTCGGAGAACACCTCTTCGTACTCTTCGGCGTAGGTTGCTTCGGCCTCCGGAAAGCGCTCCGGGTTGGCGAAGGCTTCGCGGTCGTCGACGATCACGGTGGCGAAGCCGGCGATGGTGGCCACCTTCGAGAGGCTTTTGGAAACGTGCCCGCCCCCGAAGATGAAGGCGTGCGGCTGCGGAACAATGGCTTCAACGAAGATGTTCACTTGTCCTCCGCAAATCAGCCCCTCGTCGTAAGCGGCTTCCTGGCCCAGGCTGAAGGAGAGGTTCTTGGGCTTTTCCGTGTCCAGCACCTCGCGCGCGGCGTTCCACACTTCGGCCTCCACGCAGCCGCCGCCGACGGTGCCCATCATGGAGCCATCCTCGCGGACCAGCAGCTTGGCGCTCTCGAAGCTCGGAATGGAGCCGCGCTTTTGGACGATGGTGGCCAGGGCGCACTTCTGCCCCAGCTTGCGCAGACGCACGATTTCGTCGTAGATGTCCACTCAGTATTGATTATATAGCGAACTTCCAGCGTTGTTATGATGGTTCACTGCGCAGTCGCTGAACTCATGCCCACCAATGCGCTCGACCACATCACCATCAAGGGTTCAAGAGCATCGCTTCGATCGAGAAGCTGCCGTTGAGGCCGATCAACGTGGTGATTGGGCCGAATGGTTCCGGAAAGTCCAACCTTCTTGGAGCTTCTTCGATTTTACACGCCATTGCGAAGGGCGGCTGCGGAATTATGTGACGACGGCGGGCGGAGCGGAGAAGGTGCTGCACTTCGGCTCGAAAGCTACGGAAAAAATAGAGCTCCGCCTCCGTCTCCACCGCCAAGAGCTTTCCGCAGGCGACCTGTTCTCCAAGCTAACACTGTCGCCCACCGGGGACGACGGCCTCTTTCCTTCTGCCGAGGTGGCCGCACCTTATGGGATGCCCTACGAAATCGATCCACGAGAAGAAAGGCGCGAGGCTGGCATTAGTAAACCGAAGACATACCCAGCTGCCGCACGGATTCGTGAATGCCTTCGGACTTGGCGAGTCTTCCATCTGAACGACACCAGCTCGTATTCGCCAATGCGTAAGACGGTAAAGGTTGACGACAATCGCTATCTCAGACCGGATGGGTCGAACCTGGCTGCATTTCTTTACTACCTCCGGGAGAAACACGAGAACTCGTACGCCCTGATTGTCCGCACCGTGCAACGCGTCGCACCTTTCTTTGACGACTTTCTCTTAGAGCCGCGCGGTCTCGACTCGACTGACATCAGGCTAGAGTGGCGACACAAAAGCTCGGATCAGTACTTCGATGCCTCATCCTTGTCGGATGGAACGCTCCGCTTCATAGTCCTCGCAACGCTCTTCCTTCAGCCGGAGATGCATCGCCCGTCGGTGATTCTTGTTGATGAGCCTGAATTGGGCCTGCATCCCTATGCCATCGGGATGCTGGCGGCGCTGGTTCGTCAGGCGTCGGTCGGGAGTCAGGTGATTTTGTCGACCCAGTCCTCCACGTTGTTGGATCACTTCAAACCGGAGGATGTCTTGGTCGCGAATCGCGTCGACGGCGGCACACAGCTTGAACGGCAGGACCCAGATAGACTGGCCAAGTGGCTCGAAGACTATAGTCTTGGTCAGTTGTGGGAGAAGAATGAAATCGGCGGACGGCCCGTCCCTGGGTAGCCGCGATGGCTCGATTATTGATCCATGTCGAAGGCCAGACTGAAGAGGAGTTCGTGAAGGAAGTGCTTCGGGACCACCTCGTTTCCAAAGGCTACCATTCCGTCGAAGCTCGGATCGTAGGCAACGCTCGATTACGTCAGAGGCGTGGCGGCATTCGATCGTGGCCTTCTGTGAGGAAGGACATCATGAATCATCTGCGCGAAGATCAGGGCTGCATTGCGACGACCATGGTCGACTACTACGCCCTTCCGCAAGGGGACCCGAACGGATGGCCAGGAAGGGCGCAGTCGAGCGCCTTGAACTCCGTCGAGCAGAAAGCTCGATGCGTGCAGGACGCAGTTCGAGACGATTTGATCGCGGAGATGGACAGTCGCTTCGACTCCAATCGTTTTGCGCCTTTTGTCGTGATGCACGAGTTCGAGGGGCTGCTCTTCAGCGACTGCGTCGCCTTCAGCCACGGCATCGGCCGCCCCGAGCTGGAGGCGAGCCTTCGAAAAATCCGTGATGGCTTTGCAACACCGGAAGAGATCAACGATTCACCGGTCACAGCGCCTTCCAAGCGCGTAGAAGGTCTCGTGCCTGGTTACCAGAAGCCTCTTCTCGGCATTCTTGCGGCGCTGGAGATTGGCTTGGCCCGTATTCGAGAAGAATGCCCGCACTTCGACGGCTGGCTAAAGCAGCTTGAATCTCTCGCGCGCTGAAGTCGATCAGTCAATCAAGCCCAGCTGCCGCAGAGTGGCGGCCGGCTCCTTGCCGTCATCCTCGTCGTCGTAATGCTGCACCACCCCCACCTGGCGGCCGTTGTCGAGCGCCACTCCATAAGGCGGATCGCCGGGCATCGGGAACGCCGTCTTCAGCTTCTGGAGATCCGATGAAACCAGGGCCTTGTCGAGGTGGTTGTCGGTCATGAACGGCCGCCCGAACTGCGGCTGGCGCGTGGGAACGCCCACGATGGTCACGTCGCTCTTCCAATGATAAGTGCCCATGTGGCGGCCGGCGTCGTTGCAGTGGCTGCACTCGGGGTCGAAGAAAAAGACGAAGAAACGCCCGTGTTGGAGCGAAACCGGTTTGCCGTCCACCAGCACCGAATCCGGAGCCTTGGCTCCCGTCTGCTGGCTCGCGCGACACCGTAGCCGGCGCCGGCGATCAGGATCGCGGCGGCCAGAATCGCGGCCCCGCTGCGGATGGTCCCGCGAACCGGCTTGGCCCACAATCCCGCCAGCAGCGCCGCCAGCAGAAACGCCCCATCGCCCTCGAAAAAGCCCGGCCCCACCGTGCGCTTCACCCAGGGAAAGCAACTGCAATCCTTGCCGATCAGCTGATAGTAATGGATGCCGATGTAGGCCATGAACCCCACCAGCATGACGCCCGTAAGCGCGGCGCCCCCAGCGGCGGAACCGAGGAATCAGAATCAGAACTCCGCCGAAGATCTCGCCCACGGAAAGAAGCAGCGTGAACGGCAAACTGTATTGTAGGCGGGAACAGCAGCTCCTCCAGCAGCCGCGACCAATGGAACGGATCGACGGCCTTGTAAATCCCGGCTCCGATGAAAAGAATCGCGACAAAAGCCGCGGCAACGTGGCTGGCGGCCATTTTCCAGGGCGGCATCGTTATAGAAGGATTCAAAGGATTCGCCGCAGTGCTAGCGTTCATAAATTCATCTTACCTCCAACTCCCTAGTTTCCATCAATTGTCGAAAAGGATTCGCTGGTAAGGGTGTGGCAGAATAGGTGTTCATGCCGGAAAGCGCAAAGGGTGCGGCGCGCACCACCGGGGGAGTCAAGAGCCGTTTCGCGCCGCACTCCGTTTTGCGCGAGCCCGATAAAAGCGCAAAGGGTGCGGCGCGCACCACCGGGGGGGGAAGAGCCGTTTCGCGCCGCACTCCGTTTTGCGCGAGCCCGATAAAAGCGCAAAGGGTGCGGCGCGCACCACCGGGGGGGGCAAGAGCCGTTTCGCGCCGCACTCCGTTTTGCGCGAGCCCGATAAAAGCGCAAAGGATGCGGCGCGCACCACCGGGGGGGGGCAAGAGCCGTTTCGCGCCGCGCTCCGTTTTGCGCGAGCCCGATAAAAGCGCAAAGGCTGCGGCGCGCACCACCGGGGGAGTCAGGAGCCGTTTCGCGCCGCACTCCGTTTTGCGCGAGTCCGATAAAACCTGGAAGACCCTGCGTGTGCCTGCCTCCAGCGCCAACCTGGGGCCGGGATTCGACGCGCTGGGTCTGGCTCTGGACCTTTATTTGGAGTCCCGCTTCCGCACCGCGGCGGCGCTTGAGATCCGCGTGCACGGACGGGACTCGGCGCTGATTTCGCCCGGCGAGGACAACCTGATCTGGCAGACCGCGCTGCGCGTGGCCGCCGATGCCGGCCGAGCCATGCCGCCGATCGAGCTGGAAATCGACAACGATATTCCCCTCGGCAAGGGCTTGGGTCGAGCGCGGCGGCGCTGACCGCGGGCGTGGTGATCGCCAACGACGTGCTCGGATCTCGCGTGGGACGCCGAGCGAGTCCTGCACGAAGCCGCCTACATCGAGGGTCATCCGGACAACGTCGCCGCCTGCATGCTGGGCTCGATTGTGGCCAGCGCCGTCGACTCGGACGGCGTCGCGCGCGCCGTACGGATGGAGATCCATCCGCAACTACGCGGTCGCCGTGGTGGCGCCGGATTTCGTGCTGCCGACCGCCGAAGCGCGGCGGGTGTTGCCCGATCACTACTCCCGCGAAGACACGATTTTCAACGTGCAGCGCAGCGCGCTGCTGATCGCCGCGCTGACCACGGGGGTCACCAGCGCGTTTCCCGCGGCGCTGGAAGACCGTTTGCATCAGCCCTATCGCTCCGCGCTGGTGCCGGGCCTGGAGGAAATCACTGGCGCTGCGCGCGCCCGGGCTGCTGGGATGCGCGCTGAGCGGAGCGGGTCCGTCCATTCTGGTGTTTCATGAGCGCGGCCGCGAACAGCGTCTGCGAACGCGTGCGCGAAGTCTTCCGGCGCATGGCAGAGCCTCGGAAATCACCTGCTGCCGCGTGGCGGCTCGAAAGGCTACCAGCTCCATCACGAGTCGGCGCGCAATCATGAATCGCCTGGCGGCGAAAAAAGTCCGTACCTGCTGCAGCACGCCGCACAACCCCGTGGATTGGTATCCGTGGGGCGAGGAGGCGTTCGAAAAGGCGCGCCGCGAAGACAAGCCCATGTTCCTTTCGGTGGGCTATTCCACCTGCCACTGGTGCCACGTCATGGAGCGCGAATCGTTCGAGAATCCGCGACGTCGCGCGAGCTGCTGAATCGCGATTTCGTGTCCATCAAAGTGGATCGCGAAGAGCGGCCCGACGTCGACCGCATCTACATGCTGTTCGTGCAGGCGGCCACAGGCAGCGGAGGCTGGCCCATGTCGGTGTTTCTGACGCCGGAGCGGAAACCGTTCTTCGGCGGCACCTATTTCCCGCCGGACAACCGCTACGGCCGTCCCGGCTTCGGCGCGATTCTCCAGAGCCTGGCACAGGCGTGGCAGAAGGATCGCGCTCAGCGTGGAGGAGTCTGGCGCGCAGGTGATCGGGCAGTTGCAGGAGTATTCGCTCGCTCGCTCCGGCGACGGCGAGGCCGGCTCAGGCAAGGACGTCCTCGATGCCGCGTTCCACTCCTTCCGCCGCGCGTTCGACCCGCGCTTGGGAGGCTTTGGCGGCGCGCCCAAGTTTCCGCGGCCCAGCGTGCTCAATTTTCTGCTGCGCTATCACGCTCGCACGCACGAGGAAGAAGCCCTTGAAATGGTCCTGGTGACGCTGCGCGAGATGGCCAAGGGCGGGATGAACGATCAGCTGGGCGGCGGGTTTCACCGCTATTCGGTGGACGAGCATTGGTTCGTGCCGCATTTCGAGAAGATGCTGTACGACCAGGCGCAGCTTGCGGTGTCGTATCTGGAAGCCTTCCAGATTACGGGCGACGCGCTGTACGCGCAGGTCGCCCGCACCATCTTCGATTACGTCCTGCGCGATCTGGCCCATCCCGAGGGCGGATTCTACTCGGCCGAGGACGCCGATAGCGCCGCCGATCCGGCGCATCCGCATGAGAAAGGCGAAGGCGCGTTCTATATTTGGACGCAGGCTGAGTTGGTGGACGCGCTGGGGGCAGAGGCCGCCGCGATCTTTTCCAGCCGCTACGGCGTCGAGGAGCGGGGCAACGTCCACGAAGACCCGCATGGCGAATTCGGCGGCCGAAACATTCTGTTCCAGGCGCATGAAGCTGAGGAAACCGCCGTCCTTGAGCAAGCCCGGCGGACCCTCCTTGCGATTCGCTCGCTGCGGCCCAGGCCGCATCTGGACGACAAGATCCTGACGGCATGGAACGGGATGATGATCTCGGCGTTCGCCAAGGGAGCGCGGATCTTGAGGATCAAGCCAAGGAGCCGAGCCGCGATACGCAGCCGCCGCGCGCGGCGCCGTCGATTTCCTGCGGCAGCAAATTATGGCGAGAAGCGGACGCGAACGCTGCTGCGCCGTTATCGCGACGGCGATGCCGCCATCGAAGGATTTCTCGACGACTACGCGTTTCTCGCGCTGGCTTTGATCGACATGTACGAGACCACGTTCGATCCGGCCGATCTCGCCTGGGCCGAGCGGCTGGCCGAACGGGCGATCGAGTTGTTCGAAGATCGCGAGCACGGCGGCTTCTTCAGCACCGAGGCGCGCCAAGGCGGATCTGGTGCTGCGGCTCAAAGACGATTACGACGGCGCGGAGCCTTCCGGCAATTCGGCCATGGCTCTGGCGCTGCTGCGGCTGGCCCGCATTACTGGCCGCGAAGATTTCCGCGTCGAGCGCGGAACGCGCGCTTCAGGCCTTTGCCGCGCGTCTCGCAGCGGCTCCCACCGCCGCGCCGCAGATGCTGGTGGCGCAGATGTTCGCCACCGGGCCGGCCCATGGAGATCGTGCTGGCAGGGCCGCGGGACGCCCAAATGCTCGCCGCCGATCCACGGCCGCTTCCTGCCCGACGCGGTGGTGATGCGCGCCGAGCAGTCGCCCGCGCCGATGCCCGCGCGTGGACGGCAAGCCCACCGTCTACGTCTGCGAAAACTACGCCTGCCAACTTCCGGTGACGGAAGAAACGCCGCTGCTGGAACTTCTTGCAACACCCGCTTCTACAATAAAGGCTATGGAAAGAACAGGAGCAACAACTCTAAAAGGAAATCCCTTGACGGTGCTGGGTCCGGAGCTGAAAGCCGGCGACACGGCGCCCGATTTTCAATCCGTGGATAATTCGCTGAAGCCGGTGGATCTGGCTTCGACAGGCCACGGAGTGCGCATCTTCAGCGTGGTTCCCTCGCTCGATACGCCGGTGTGCGACGCGCAGACCAAACGCTTCGAAGAGGAAGCCGGCAAGCTTCCCAACCTGAGCATCTACACCTTCAGCATGGACCTGCCGTTTGCGCAGAAGCGCTGGTGCGGAGCCTACGGCGTGGACCACGTGAAGATGGTCTCGGATCACCGCGACGGGTCCTTCGGACAGGCCTACGGAACTTTGATCAAGGATCTGCGCATCCTCAGCCGCGCGATCTTCGTGGTCGATCCGCAAAACAAATTGCGCTATGTCGAGTACGTGAAGGAAGTCGGGGATCACCCCAATTACGAAGCGGCCCTGGCTGCGGCGAAATCGGCCGCCGGCGCAGCGGCGTGATCAAGCCCAGCGGCGTAATTTCTTGAAGGTTCGAGCGCAGCCGATAGGAAGGCGGGTAGGGCGGGGAATCCCCTCGCCCTGCGCTTAGTTCGAGGTCCTGTTTGCGCGGTTCCGAAAGCGGCTCAGGCCCAGGCCCAGGAGCCCGGCGCCCATCAGGCTGATGCTGGCGGGTTCCGGCAGCGTCGTCTCTCCACCGCCCCCCGGAATATTCGTATCCAGCTCAAAGATGATGTCGTTGTAGTCGCCGTTGGCTTCCAAGCCTGTGCCCCCGCTGAGGCCCCAATCTTCAACTCCGAGATAGAAGATCCCGGAAGTCGAGGAGTCGAAGATTGCAAACTGCTCGTCCCCGGCATCGGAAGTGTCCAGGCTGTCGTTACTGAACCAAGTCACCTGCCCCGACGTGTCCCCCGCCGGACAATAGCTATAGCAGTTCTTCGTGATGTAGAAACCGTAATCTTCGCCGTTTGATAGGTCCGACAAGGAAGCGTCGGCGCCGGCTGATAGCGCTCCAGGTCCGAAGAGCGGGATCTCGGTAAGCGCAGCAGCGGCAGCCGTCGTAGCACTCGCGTTATAGTACCCGATAACGTCGGTCGTATCCTTGGTAAAAGACCCCAGCACGGTGACCAAGGGAGAACTCGGCGAGTGAGTAAGGCTGATACTGGTGGGCTGGTCGGGATTGCCCGAGCCGTTGTTCTGGGATAGATACCCAAGCGGGTCATAGTCCGTATCGCCGCTGAAGCCGCCTGAGCCTGTCAGGAAGTAGCCGGCGTTCATCTGGGGTCCATCCCCGGAAAGATTGTCCCAGTACGGGCCCACGCCCATATAGCCGCAGTTGTTCGTCATGCCGCAACTCACGCCTGGACCGGGATTACTGATACTGGCGGGCATACTTACCCAGGTATCGCTACCCAGGACGACGGAATCGGCCCAGCTGATGCCTGACGCAAGCGCAAGATAACTGACCAGACTTACGACCCTAAACATATTGACTACCTCCGACCGCCACACCGGTGTTACCGATTTTCCGTTTTGGAACCTGGATTTCCGATATGCGCCCTTATGGGACATAGTAGCATGGAAGTAATGGCAAGAGTATCAGATTGTACCAGAAAACTGCTGGGACTAAGTGCCTATAGTAGTCGGACAAGAGCACAACACACCGCGACATCCGGCCCGCGGCACGGACTCGGCGCGACGGCATAAGACCTGAAGCTTCAATCTCTTCTGAAGCTTCGGGAGCGCAAGGCAAAGCTGCATATTACGATTTGGAGAACAGCCCGGAGTAAAATGGTCTTTCCACGATGAGCGATACCCGGTTTGGTTCCTGGAGCGTTGCGGAGAGCCCCGTCATCATCGAGTACTCCTTGGTGGTGATCGAAGAAATTCGCCACGAAGTTGCGGAGGGGTTTCAAAAGCTCTCGCGCGGAGGCGTGGAAGTCGGCGGCATTCTTTACGGCGAGCGCGATGGCCGCACCATCCGGATTCTGGCGATGCGGCCGATCGCCTGCGAGCACGCCCGCGGGCCCGCCTTCCTGCTTTCCGACACCGACAAGCAGATCCTGGAGGAACAACTCGAGCACGAACTGGAGGACCCGCGCCTGGCCGACATGATCTGCCTGGGATGGTTCTCCTCGCATACGCGCAGCGAGATCGTGCTCTCGGATTCGGACCTGGAGAACTACGAGAAATATTTCGGCGCGCCCTGGCAGGTGACGCTGGTGATCCGGCCGGGCCGTGGGGGCAGCATGCGCGCGGGCTTTTTCGTGCGCGAGCACGACGGCACCGTGCGCGGCGACTCCAGCTATCTGGAGTTCAACTTTCCGGACCGGCTGGCGGGGGTGCTGGACCGGCCTCCGCGCGTGGACCGTCCCGCCGCCGGGCGCAAGCCCCCCTCGGTTTATTTCCGCGACAGCGGCGCAGCCGCGGTCCCGCGCGACCAGCCCCAGATCGCCGCGCCCATTCCCGGCCCGCAACTGCTTCCCTCTCCGCCTCCGCGCTCCAAGTGGCCGTGGCTGGTGGGGTGGGGCGTGGTGGTGCTGGCGCTCGGCATTCTGGCGCTGCGCTACTTTGTGCTGGCGCCGCGGGTGGATCCGCTGGCGCTGGCGCTGGTGGAGCACAACGGGCAAATGCAAATCGAGTGGAACCATTCTGCGCGCTCCGTGACCTCCGCGGCGCGGGGGACGCTGACCATCCGGGACGGACAAGCGCCGCGCACCTTCCCGTTGACGCCGCAGGATCTGGCGCACGGCGCCTTCACTTACCAGCGCACCTCCGACGACGTGGAAGTGCGCTTGAGCGTCGAGAGCGCCGGTGGAGAAAAGCTGGAGGAAACCACAACCTTCCTGGGCGCCGCTCCGGCCAAGTCCGATGCCGAGGAACGAGCCAAGGCGGCGGAGGACGAAGTCGATCGCCTGCGGCGCGAAAACCAGGGCCAAGCCGACCGCATTCAGGAACTGGAACGCAATTTGAAGATCCTGCAATCCCGCCTGGGCCAGCCGTAGCAGCCCGCGAAAAATGGGGACATCATTGCCTGCGAAAAATGGGGACATTATTGCCTGTCCCGCGTCGCGAACCCGCGCTTGTCAGCGCGCATCCGGGCGGGAAAGGCTATAGTGTCCCCTTTTTTCGCCTACCTTATCGCAACGCGACCTTCTTGGGCCGGCCCGAATCCGGATGCTTTGAATCCGGGACGAAGAGTTGTTCCATCTGCTGTTCCGGCACGGAAAGAACCACGTGCATCACCGCGCCGCTGATGGAAATCTGTGCTGCGTCGGCAAGCGAGGGGCTCTTCGAAGGATTGGAGCCCGAGCGGTTGGCCTGTTGCAGCATGCCGGCTGCAAATCGCAGCAGGTCGGCCATCGACTGCGCGTCCTGCGCGGAGCGGGTCACCACCTCGGCGGATAGCGTAACCTGGGTCGCTGTAAACTTGATTCCGGCTGAAACCTGGAGCGCGGCCTGAAGCAGGTTTTGAAAGGGGCCGAGCTGGGCGTTCAGGGCCGAGCTGGAAGGCGCGGTGGGCGGCGTCAAGCTCGCTACCCAGGCGTCATCGGCGGCGCTGATCTGCCGGGCCCTCTCGGCGAGCGGCCCGGAGAAAGCCGCGCCGGCGGAGCGGCGATCGATCACCGCTTTGACTGCCTCCGTGTCCCCGGCCGCCACCGTCGAGGCGTCCAGAAAAGCGATGGATCCGGCGGCCTTGTTCTTCCCGCTTCCATTTAAAGTGAGGATCTCCGTGCCGCGATACTTTGACGAAGCCGCGCCGGCCAGCACCGCCGCCTTCGAGATCCTGGCCGGCTGGAACGAGCCGCGCCCCAGCAGCAGAGCGTTCGAACCGTCGCCGGAGGTAGCCAGAATCTCGCGCAGATCGCGGCGCGGATCGAAGCCCGCCGCGGTCATCACCTGATTTGTGTCGCGGTCGAGCTGAACCTGCGACAGCAGATATTGGCCGAAGGGCGAGGCTTGGGTCTGGCCCACCTGGATGCCGATCAACATTTTGGCATCCGGAGAGACCAGCGCCAGCAGCGCGGGATCGACGCCGGCCAGCGCCATGGGAGCGGACAGCCCCAAGGCGGCCAGCGTCGTCAACAATGCCTTAATAATTGCGTGCCTCATGCTTCATTCTACGCAAGCGGCCGGCGCGCCGTTCCCAGGTTTTCCGTTATTGGCTGGCCAGCCGGGCCTCCAACGCGGCAAGGCGATCCTCCAGCTTCCGATTCTCTTCCTCCAGCTTTTCGACCCTTGCGTTCTGCTTCTGCGCCTCGTTCAGCAGCATCGGGGTGAGCGATTGATACTTGACCGAGGAGGGTTGGCCGTCTTTGTCGTATCCCACCATCTCGGGATAAAGCTTAGCCACTTCTTCGGCAATCAGGCCGTACTGCAGCGTGTGCGAGCCATCGTCGAACTCCGGCTTATAGAGGAACGTCACGGGACGCAATTGAAATAGCTTGCTGCTGCTGTCGCCCATGTCGGCGATCTGTTCCTTGAAACGGCGCGAGGAGGGAGTGCTGCTGCAACCCGCGGTTCCCAGGGTCCCGTTCGCGTCGACGCAGACCAGCAAGTTGGGGGTGCTTGGCGTCCCGCCGTAAATGCCCGCGATGTAGGCGCTGGTCTGGGCGCCTTGGGTCCCGATGCGGATGACGCTGGAGTCGCCGGCAAGCCCCAGGTTGCCGATGTGAATGTTGTTGCCGTTGCCGGCCGAGACGCCGTTGGCCGCACTCTCCCCAATGGCGATATTGCCGCTTCCGGTGGTGTTGGACGCCAGCGTGTTGAGGCCGAGGGCCGTGTTGTTGCTCCCCGTGGTGTTGGACGCCAGCGCGTTTTGACCACTGGCGGTGTTGTTGTTCCCGATGGTGTTGGCCGCCAGCGCATCGGCGCCGCTGGCCGTGTTGAGGCTCCCGCTGGTGTTGTGCATCAGCGCGTTGACACCGCCGGCCGTGTTGTTAGTCCCGATGGTGTTGCTCAACAGCGCGCTGACGCCGGCGGCTGTGTTGTAGTCCCCGGTGGTATTGAGGGACAACGCGCTGACGCCACTGGCGGTGTTGTCGTACCCGGCCGTGTTGGCATTCAGCGCGTTTATACCGCTGGCCGTGTTGTTGTATCCGGTGGTGTTGTTCTGCAGCGCGGCGTTGCCGACGGCCGTGTTGCAGCACCCGGTGGTGTTGTTCTGCAGCGCTTGGGTGCCATCGGCCGTGTTGCCGCCAGCGGTGGTGTTGTTGAACAGCGCCTGGTAGCCGCTGGCCGTGTTGTTGCCCCCGGTGGTATTGCTCAGCAGCGCGGCTTGACCGTTGGCCGTATTGCAGCACCCGGTGGTATTGTCCGCCAGCGCGTAGGAGCCGTCGGCCGTATTGGCGTTCCCTATCGTGTTGCTTTGCAGCGCGCCCTGACCGCTGGCCGTGTTGGCGTTCCCGCTGGTGTTGCTCGACAGCGTGCCCAACCCGATGGCGGTATTGCCATTCAGGTCGGTGGGCGCGGCGTAGTAACCGTTCATGTCAATGACGACATTGGTGGTCGCGGGACCGTCGTTATACACGCTTACGCCTCCGTAGCCCGGGCTTGCGCTTGGTCCTGCCGGAACAATGGCCGCGTTGGACACAATCGCACCTTGAGGATCGTCTAAGGTCGCAACGACAGGTTGGGTCGAGCCGGCCGGCCATATCGTTACATAGTCGACTGCGCCCCCCGCCACAGGCACCACGGTGAGGTTAAACGAATAGGCTTCGGCGATGGATGGAATCACGCCGCAGGGGGCGGGCGCGGTGTTGGCGGCGGCTTCCGCCGGGGATTGCACCGGGATCGTAATCGTTCCCTTGGATGCTATGGAGGGCCCGGAAAAGGGAGACATCCCGTTAAATGCACCACCCCGCGTGTCCACCAGCCGGCAGGGCGTAATCGCAACGAAGGTGAGAGCGTTCGTGGACACGGCATTGGCGGAAAATTGGAGTTGTGGCACGGCGCCTCTCTCCGCTTGGCTGGGTTGCCAGTACAGCGGAGCTGCCCAGTTTTTGAGTGGGACCTGCGCAGTCAACGCCACGGACGCAAAAACCAGAAGAACGACGACACGGAACAAATAATTCGGCTTCATAAATATTTTCCTTATTTTGGATTCCCAGTCACGGATCGCCACAGTATACACCTTTACTGGCTGCTGGCTGGTCGCGTTGCCGTGGGCGTCTGGCTGGAGAGCAGCGCCTCCAGCGCGGCAAGGCGGTCTTCCAGCTTCCGATTCTGCGCCGCCAGCTTCTGCACCTCATTCAGCAGCATGGGAGCAAGCGACTGATACTTGACCGACGACGGCTGGCCGTCTTTGTCGTATCCCACCATCTCGGGATAAAGCTTGGCCACTTCTTCGGCAATCAGGCCGTATTGCAAAGTGTGGGAGCCGTCGTCGTACTCCGGCTTGTAGAGAAACGTCACCGGACGCAGTTGGATCAGCTTGCTGCTGCTGTCGCCCATGTCGGCGATCTGTTCCTTGAAGCGGCGCGAGGAGGGCGTGCTGCTGCAACCCGTGGTTCCCAGGGTCCCGTTCGCATCGACGCAGACGAGCAGGTTGGGTCTCCCCGGAGTTCCGCCGTAAATCCCCGCGATGTAGGCGCTCGTCTGGGTTCCGACCGTCCCGATGGCGATGGTGCCGCTGTTGTCGCCGGCGGTGCCCTCGCTGCCTATGTAGATGCTGTTGCTGTTGCCATTCGGGGCGTTGAGCGCCGATTGGTACCCGACGGCGATGTTGTTGCTTCCGGTAGTGTTGTTCACCAGCGCCTGGTAGCCGCTGGCCGTGTTGTTGGCCCCGGTAGTGTTGTTCCCCAGCGCCAAGAGGCCGCTGGCCGTGTTGTCGCTCCCGGTGGTGTTGGAGAACAGCGCGTTGATGCCGCTGGCCGTGTTGTTGCCCCCGGTGGTGTTGAACAGCAGCGCGTTGCTGCCGCTGGCCGTGTTGCCGCTCCCGGTAGTGTTGTCCTGGAGCGCGCCGGAGCCGCTGGCCGTGTTGTTTTCCCCAGTGGTGTTGAACGTCAGCGCATAGTAGCCGGTGGCTGTGTTGCCGCCCCCGGAGTCGCTCCCGTTCACAAAGTGGGTGTCATTCGCCAACGCTCCCACCCCGACAGCGGTGTTGCCGTGCACGTCAGTCGGCGCGGCAAAGTAGCCGTTCATGTCAATGATGAAATTGGTGGCCGCGGGACCGGCGTTATACACGCTCACCCCGCCATAGCCCGGGCTTGCGCTTGGTCCCGCCGGAACAATAGCAGCATTGGACACAATCGCACCTTGAGGATCGTCCAAGGTCGCGACGTATGGCTGCGTCGCGCCAGCCGGCCACAGCGACACATAGTCGACCGCGCCACCCGCCACAGGGACCACTGTGAGGTTGAAGGAATAGGCTTGGGCGATGTTAGGAATCACGCCGCATGGAGCGGGCTCGGTGTTGGTCGTGGCTTCAGCCGGGGATTGCACGGGAATGGTCAGAGCCGCCTTGGCTGCTATGGATGGCCCCGCAAACGGATCCATTCCATTGAATCCAGCAGCGGCGCCGCGCGTATCCACCAAGCGGCAGGGCGTAATCGCCACAAAAGTGAGAGCGTCAGCCGACACCTGATTTGCGGAAAACTGGAGCTGCGGCGTGGCTCCCCGCTCCGCTTGGCTAGGTTGCCAGTACAGCGGAGTCGCCCAGTTCTTCAGCGGAACCACATTTTCCTGCCGTGCGACCTGCGCAGTCAGCGCCACGGACGCGAAAACCGAAAGAAAGACGACACGGAACAGATAATTCGGCTTCATAATTGTCCTCCTTATTTCCTTGGATCGCTAAAGTATACACCGGGCCGGCGCCTGCCATTGAAGATTCGGGTACATTGAAAAAATGGAGCTGCCCATCTATCAAGTCGACGCCTTCGCCAGCCAATTATTCCGTGGCAACCCCGCCGCCGTTTGTCCTTTGGAGGAGTGGCTTCCGGACGAGATTCTGCAAAACATCGCGTCCGAAAACAATCTGTCCGAGACGGCCTATTATGTTCGCCGCGGGGAGCGTTACGATTTGCGCTGGTTTACGCCGGCCCTGGAAGTGGATCTGTGCGGGCACGCCACGCTGGCCACGGCCAGCGTCATCCTGGACGTCCGGCGCGAGATTGCCGGGCCGCGCGTGGTGTTCGATTCGCGCAGCGGCGAACTGGTAGTGGAGCGGGAGGGAAATCTGTACGCCCTGGATTTTCCGTCGCGCCCTCCAGCGCATTGTAACCAGCCGCATCCGCTCTTGGAGATCGGGTTGGGCGCGAAACCGTCCCAGGTGCTGGCGGCGCAGGATTACCTGTGCGTGTTCGAGAGCGAAGAGCAGGTGCGGGATCTGAAACCGGACATGCAGGCGCTGGCGGGAATCGACCTGTTCGCCGCCATCGCGACGGCTCCGGGGCGCGATTGCGACTTCGTTTCACGATTCTTCGCCCCGGCCAAGGGAGTGCCCGAAGACCCGGTCACCGGCCGGGCGCATACCACGCTGATCCCCTACTGGTCGAAAAGGCTAGGAAAATGCAAGCTCTTCGCGCGCCAGATTTCGCGGCGCGGAGGCGAATTGTGGTGCCAGGACCGGGGCGACCGCGTCAGCATCGCCGGGGGTGCGGTACAGTACCTAGAGGGGCGCATCAGGTTCCTGTAACTGATACTGGATGAAGCGCATCTGAAGGAGCATATGAGAAAACTTCTGGTGGTTGCCGGGCTGCTGGCAATGGCGGGCTCCGCGGGGGCCGAAGGGATTGAGTTTTGGGCGATGTTCGGGGAAACCGTGATGAACAACGGCGGATTGGGAACAGACCTGTGCTCAGCAAACACGCTGTGCCTCGGGGAACCCCGAATGATG
This sequence comes from Bryobacterales bacterium, assembly GCA_963765185.1. GTDB lineage: Bacteria > Acidobacteriota > Terriglobia > Bryobacterales > Bryobacteraceae > Palsa-187. The sequence continues at coordinate 28,786 of CAVXWB010000002.1, read as the reverse complement.
TGTCGCTGGCGAACGGTTTCCATTTCGGGTTCCGGGGCGGCTTCAACATCGGCGATCACCTGGGGTTCGAAACGGGGTACATGTACAACCGTACGAAGTTGCAGTACAACGGCCCCACTGCACAAGAAGCCGCTGGGGTGGTGTCGGAAGGGATGGCCTATCACCAGGTGACGTTCAACGGGCTGTATTACTTTACCTCGCAGGACACGCGGTTTCGTCCTTTCGTTACCGGAGGAGTGGGGTTCACCAACTACGCCGAACCGGGGACTTCCGCCGCTTACGGAGGGGGTTCGACCGAGCTCGGACTTAATTACGGGGGCGGCGTCAAAATCAGGCTGACGCCCATGTTTGGACTGCGGGTCGATGTGGGCCAGGCCACGACGCCCAAGCCGTTCAGTTTTCCGCTGGCCTCCGGCTGGCTGCGGGAGAATGAGTTCTCAGTCGGCTTCGGAGTGCATTTTTAAATCTAGAGCCCGCATGGGCGGGTTCCGCGGTGCTGGTTTTGTCGAGGAGGAACGATGGTTCGCCGAATCTTGATTCCGGCCCTGCTGGTGTGGTGTGCCGGAACGGGGTGGGCGCTCGATTCCAACCGCAGGCTGACCCAATACGTGCATCGGATCTGGACCACGCAGCAAGGTCTGCCGCCCGGAACGATCTACGATATCTGGCAGACCCGCGACGGTTTCCTGTGGCTGGGAACGCAGACGGGACTGGTGCGCTTCGATGGCGTCCGCTTTACCGCGGCCGAGATGCTGTATCCCGGGCTGCCTGAGAATGTATGGGTCCGGTCCGGTTTTGAGGATGCCGACGGAGCGCTCTGGGTGGGCACTAACGACGCCGGCATCTACCGCATCAAGGACGGCAAGGCCACGCATTATTCCACCAAGGACGGTTTGCCGTCGGACCAGATTTTTTGTCTGATTCCCGGTTCCGGCGGAAGTTCGTGGGCGTGCACGGCGAATGGTCTAGCCAAGGTTGCGAGCGACGCCGGGCTTGCGGTCAAGATCGAGCCTCTTAGCACCGGCTCCCGCACCGGAGCCGAAAGCATCCGCGCAGCCTGTCTTGCGCCGGACGGCAAGCTGTGGGCCGGCGCCGACGGTCCACTGGTGTATTCCGGGAATGAGGCGATCGCTTTGCGCTCGATCCCCTCGGACGCGACCGTCCGGGCCATCGCCTGCGGAAAAACCAGCGTCTGGGTGGGGACCACGGCGGGGTTGGTCGAATTGAAGGGATCGGAGCAGAATCTCTACACCACGGGCAACGGCTTGGCCGACGACGGCGTCCTGTCCCTGAATGAAGCGGCCGACGGCAGCCTGTGGGTGGGCACGCGCGGCGGGTTCAGCCGCCTGCGCAACGGCGAGTTCGAAAGCTTCCTTCCGCAGGACGGGCTGTCGCAGAGCAGCGTGTCCTCTCTTTATGAGGATCGCGAGGGCAGCCTGTGGGTGGGAACCAAGCTGGGATTAAATCAGTTCGTGGACGGCCGCGCCATTCCCTACACCACCAGCGAAGGTCTTCCCAGCAATGCCGCGGGTCCGCTGCTCGAAGCGAGCGGCGGCGGCATCTGGATCGGCACTTTGGACGCGGCCTGGCGCGCTTTGACGGACGCCGTTTCTCGGCGCTGGGCGTGCGTCAAGGGCTGGCCTCCGACATGGTGGTGGCGCTGGCCGAATCGAAGGGCAGGATGCGGGCGGGAACCAATCGCGGGTTGAACGTGCTCGAAGACGGCCGCGTGGCGCGGCGGTTCGGGACCGAGGACGGGCTGCCTTCGGCGGAAATTCGCAGCCTTTCCACCGATTCCCAGGGAGTTCTGTGGGTGGGCACCGCGGCAGGTCTGGTGAAGTTCACGGGAAGCGCCTTTGCCGGCCTGAAGGCGCGCCTCACAACGATGCGGTTGTGAGCATGGGAGCGGACCGGCAGGACGCCTGTTGTTTTCGACCGAACACGGGCTCTTCCGCGTGGAAGGCGAATCCGCGCAGGAAATCGCTCCCGGAGGGATGCCGCTGCGCAGCGTGGACGCGATCTATCGCGATGAAGACGGATTGCTCTGGCTGGGCACCGAACGGCCAGGGACTGCAAGTGCTGGATGAACGCGGCGGGCAGCCGAAAATCTTCCCGCTCCGCTTGCGCGACGGCCTCTTCGACGGCGAGATCTACGGCATCGTGCCGGACCGGCAGGGGCGCCTGTGGATGGCTTGCAGCAAGGGAATTTTTTCGGTGGTGCGCGCCGACCTGGTGCGCTTCATGGCGGGCCAGATCAGGCAGTTTTCGAGCACTCCCTACAGCCCCACCGACGCGTCGCGCGTGATCGAATGCAAGCCGGGCGTGCAGCCGGGCATCTTGAGAGTGCGCGACGGGCAAATCTGGTTCTCCACCATTCGCGGGCTGATCGTCATCGATCCCGAGCATTTAAAGCGCAACGTGCCGCCGCCGCCGGTGGTGATTGAAGATCCCATCGTGAACGGCCAGGGCCAGAGCGCCGCCGGCATCGGAAGCCTGGCTCCGGGACAAAAGAACCTGGAGTTCAACTATACCGGTCTGAGTTTTCTTTCGCCCTCGCGGCTGACCTTCCGCTACAAGCTGGAAGGCTACGACAAGAACTGGATTGACGCGGGCACGCGCCGCCAGGCATTTTACACCAACCTTCCTCCGGGAACCTTCACCTTCCGCGTGACGGCGTGCAACGTCAGCGACGATCTGTGCAACGAGACCGGGAGCGCGGTGGAGTTCACGCTGGCGCCCCGCTATTACCAGCGCGTCTGGTTCTGGCCCCTGATGCTGGCGCTGGCTGCATTGGCCGGATGGCTGGGGTATCAAATCCGCATCCGCCGGCTGCGGGAGCGGTATGATTTAATTGTGGCGGAGCGGAGCCGCATCGCCCGGGAGTTGCACGATACGCTGATTCAAGGTTTTTCCGGAATCACGATGGCGATGCAGGCGCTGGCCGCCCGGCTCCGGCCGTCGGAGGAGCGGGGACGCCTCCAGGATATTATTCAGGACGCAGCCACCTGCTTGCGCGAAACGCGGCGTAGCGTGGCGGGCCTGCGCGGAGCCCGCGCGGCGGCGGCGGTATCCGGATTGGCCGCGTCCATCGCGCAGGCCGTCCGCCAGATCACGGAAACCAAGAACGTGCGCCTGAAGCTCAAGCTGGAACAGGAGCCGCCCAACCTGCCGGCGGAGTTCGAGTACAACCTGCTGCGCATCGCCACTGAGGCGGTAACCAACGCCGTGAAGCATTCCGGAGCGCGCACGATCGAGGTGACGCTTTCCACAAGTGTGAACGGCAGCAGCGCGAACGGCAGCACAGCCCTGAGCGGGCACTTTGGCGAGAGCGCGGCAGCGCCCGCCGCGGGAAACCCGCTTCCGCCGTGATTTCCCTTTCGGTGGCCGATGACGGCGCCGGATGCGAGCCGTCCGAGAATGGACATTTGAAGCCCGGACATTATGGATTAATCGGTATGAAGGAGCGCGCGGCGCAAATCGGAGCGGAATTTTCCTTCGATAGCGCGCCGGGCCGAGGCACCGTCGTCAGCGTACTGGCGCCGGTGGAACGCTCCGCCGCAATGGAGGTGGTGAAATGACCCCGCAGTCTCAGACCCAGATAGGAACCAGGATTCGCGTGCTGGCGGTGGACGACCACCCGCTGGTGCGCAAGGGGATCGCTTCGATCCTGGCCAATGAAGAAGACATGGAGCTGGTGGGCGAAGCCGGCAACGGCCGGGAAGCCGTTCAGAAGTTCCACGAATCCCATCCGGACGTGGTGCTGATGGATTTGCGCATGCCGCAAGTGGACGGCATCGAGGCCGCGCGGCTGATGCGCCAGGCCGATCCGGGCGTGCGCATCATCGCCCTGACCAGCTACGACGGGGATCAGGATATTTACCGCGCCCTCGAAGCCGGCGTGCGCGGATACCTGCTCAAGGAAATGGTGCATACCGAGGTGGTCCGCGCCATCCGCACGGTCTACACCGGCAAGCGGCTGATGCCTCCCGAGGTGGCTGAGCGGCTGAGCGAGTATTTCCCACAGGTGGCGCTGACGCCGCGCGAGGTTGAAGTGCTGAGCTTCGTGGCGCGCGGGTTGGCCAACAAGGAGATCGCGCACAAGCTGGGCACCGCCAACGGGACGGTCAAGATGCACGTGCAGAATATCCTCGAGAAGCTGGGCGCTTCCGACCGCACCCACGCGGTGACTCTGGCCATCGAGCGCGGCATCCTGCATCTGGATTTTTGACTCCGCGGCAATTGATCCGGGAGCTGCGCACGCCCCGCTTGCTGCTGCGCGGCTGGCGCGCTGAGGATCGCGCTCCCTTCGCCGAAATGAACGCCGATCCGGTGGTGCGGGAGCACTTCCCTTCTTTGCTCTCGAGGAGCGAAAGCGATCGCTTCGCGGACCGGATCGAAGCGGAGTTCTTCACCCGGCGCTTTGGGCTTTGGGCCGTCGAGATTCCCGGGGTCGCGCCCTTCGCGGGATTCACCGGCTTGTCGGTTCCCTGCGTTCGAGGCCGGCTTCACTCCTTGCGTCGAAATCGGCTGGAGGCTGGCGCGCGAGCACTGGGGCCTAGGCTACGCCACCGAGGCCGCCCGGGCGGCCATCGAATTCGGATTCGTCGAGATCGGTCTCGATGAAATCGTTTCCTTCACGGTTCCGGCCAACACCCGGTCGATGCGGGTGATGCAGAAGCTGGGAATGAAATTCTCGGGCGAGTTCGATCATCCGGCCATCGCGGAAGGCCATCCGTTGCGGCGGCATGTGCTGTATAGGATGAGCCGCGCGTAATGGCTAAGTTCGCAAGGTGGGGCGGGACGAGGGCGTCGGCCCCACAAACGGAAATACGTCACCGTAATTCCGGACGTGAGTACCAGGGCACCCGAGGCGCATGTGGCACACTTATCCCGAGGAGGGTGAAAAAATTCGTTGCGGCGGTTGGGGGCTCTCGGACTTATCGCCGTGCGTTTCCCAACCGCCATTGATTTGAATTGCTTCTCGCGGGGGCCCGGAACCGGCTGGATGGCCGCTCCATATTTCCCGCTTCGAATGCCAACTCTCTGATGTCCGACAACGCGCTTACCCGTTGAACCGGAATTATAAGGATCGATCCTTAAAGTCTTCCGCGCGGCGAATACCACCGGCGAAAGTTCAGCACCACCGAACACGCAACGCTTCGTGGCCACGAAGGTAACTTACGATTCGAGCATAAGAGGCGCGAGCCCGCGAGAGGATCGAGTTAAAGCGGCAAGCGATTGGAACCATTCGTGAAATGTTTTTGCACGAAAGCTGTGACTCTTTTAAGTAACAGCCCGCAAAACGGAGCGCGGCGGCGTTGTTGCTTGGATGAAATGAGGGCGCCGCCGCGCCCTTTGCGGGCTAAAAATCGGCCTTCTCGATTAGAGTGTTCAGATCCGCCTGCAGCTGAGCTTTCTTCTTTCGCAGATCGCTCTCGCTATCGCGCAGAGCGGCCAGCTTGGTTTCCGCCTCGGCGAGCTGGCGCGCATACTGTTGCACCTGATCCTGCTGCCCGGAGACCGGGCGCAGGCTCTCGATATTCTGGCGCAGGCGCTGCTCATCCTGGGTCAAGCCGGTGCGGTCGGCCTGGAGCTGCGCCGCGGCGGCGTCGTTGGCGGCGAGATCGCTCTTCTTCTGCGCGATCTGCTCCAGTTGCCTGCGTCCCGCGTCGCTCAGCGCCTTGTTCTGGATCCAGGTGGCGAGAACATCGGGAGTGGCGCTGCTCAGGGAAATCGTCTGGTCGAAGACGCGCTCCTCGGCGACCGCGAAGGTCTGTTCCGCGGAGGCGGGCACCTTCACTTCGAAGCGATACGCATTCGAGGTTTTCTCGGAGGGCGTCTGGTTGAGCAGCTTGTAGCCGGATCGTTCCGCGTGCTCGATCACCAGTGTCTTGGCCTGCGCGTCGACGTTCTTGATGGTGTAGGTTTTGGTCTCCTCAACGGCGTTGCGCGTGGTCAGCGCGCCACGGCGGAGGTGGATTTCACGCACAGCGTTACTCGATGTGTCCCACTTGGTTGAAATGCGCATGCCCAGGTCGACGCCGTAGCTGATCAGACGCTTGTCGCCGGCCTTGAGCGTCTCGACCAATGCCTCTCCGGCGTAGGCGCCTGCGTCGTAGACGGTGATGGGCCCTCCGTCCAGAGTTTTGCCGGTGGAATTGGAAACCTCGGCGGCGTTCATCGGATGCAGTCCCATGTTTTCGGAGTAGATCAGCAGCTTGCGCGCGCCGACCTTCTGTTGCAGGAACGGGAGCATGGCGGATTCGCCCATCTTCACCGTGACCGGCGAGGCGAAGCTGTACTCGAACAACTCGCCGACATCCTGGCCGGAGGCTACGGAGGAAAAGGAGGATTCTTGGACGGCATCGACGGTGACGGATTCCGACATGCTGCCGGTGACTAGGAAGGCGTTGTTGCCTCCGCGCCCTCCTCCGCCCCCACCTGCTTTGGCATTGGCCATCGCTCGATTGGGGATCGCCGGCGGAGGCGCGGGCACGACGCCGCCGATGGCTCCTGAAACACTGCCTTGAAAAACTTGCGGTCCAACCGGGCGGTCTTCGGCCAGTTCCGCGGTGGGCCGCTGCACGTAGCGCGGAGGATAGAGCTGGCTGATGAAAGAAATCGGCCGGCCGGAGACCACCGACAACTTCACGTTGTCCCAATCTTCGCCGGAGGTGTTATCGACGATAGCCCAGCCTTCCAGAGTCGGCTCCGCCGCGCCTGTGAACAGGAGCCGGTAGCTCGACTTCCACACGGCTGCCGGAGTCATGTAGCTGGCCACCAGCTGGCGCGCCGCCGAACCCAACGAATCGATGTACACGCTGCGCTTGTCCTTCGATCGCGCGTTGTTGAGCACGCTGAGATAGTCCTTGAGAAGCGCCTGCTGCTTGGGATCGGGAAGCTTCACGGAAGTGGCCGCTCCCAAATCGACGGTGCGAAGCTCACCCGCGCCTGTCAGCAGCGTCACGGTTTCGCGCTCCACGGCTTGGCCCTTATCGCTTAACTGAACCTGGCTGGATAAGATCTGGCGTGCGCCGGCGACGGTTCCGGAAATGGTTTCAGACCCCAGCTTGATCTCCAGCTGCGCGCCCTTCAATTGATCCAGAAACACCGCCAGCGAAGCTTGCTCGCCCAAGGTGAACGGAAAATCCTCCAAACGTTTGTCGAGAGACTCGCTGGCGTCGTAGCGCACGCCGTCGATCTTGCCGCCGTTGCGGTCGGTAATGGTGAGCGACTTGAGCACGTCGTTCATGTCCCCGGCCTTGAAATCCAGGCGCGCCGTCTCGCCCGGCTTGAGCTCGCCGGAGCGTTCGAAGAATCCCACGCCGTGCTTGTAGAGAATGACTTCGCGAACCGGCAGATCCGCGGCCATCAGGGGTGCGCCGCAGATGGCGGCGAGAAGCCCTGGAAGAACAGTGCGTCCGAACATGATCGATCCAACCTCCATGACAGGAATGCCGTCACACCGGAAATCCTTGCACGCGGCCGAGCCCTTAGCTCGCCTGTAGGGTCCATTCCTAGCTTGACAGGGATTGTCGGCAGGCGCGAGACTCGGAAGTGTTGCCGCTTTTCCAGAGTTTCCCCTGCGCGCAGCCTGTGCGGGTCCGCCGCTAAAAACTAAATCGGAGGAATTTGCTTGAAACATTTTTTGGCATCGCTGGCTTGTTGCGCAGTGTTCGCCTCGAACGCGTCCGCGCAGCTGAGCGATTACCTGGGACCGGGCATACTTACCGGCGGAGCCGACAACATCGGGAACCGCGCCGGGGAGCAGGTGGATATTCGGTTTTATGTCAGCCTCTTGGCAATTTACGACAACGGGATCCAGCCGGTTTCGGTGGATTCCAAGGGAGACCTGCTTCAAGTAAATGGGTTGTTCGGAACCGAGCTTGCGTTCGGCGCCTATGGCGTGCACAACTGGAGGACCGCCCAACTGGGTTTGGATTACCGGGGCGACCTGCGCGACTACCCTGGCGATACCTCCTACGACGGAAGCGATCAGACACTGTCTCTGGGTTACACGTACCAGAAGTCGAAGCGCTTGTATTTCAACCTTCAGGGAGTGGGGGGAACGTACTCGAATTATTTGGGAGCCATTGCGGGTGAAACCGAGGCGACCTCCACCAACACCGTCAACACGCCCACCCTGCTGCTGTTCGACGACCGCACTTATTTTCTTCAGGGAAACGTGGGCATGACGTATCTTTTGTCGGCCCGCGCGAGCCTCACGGTGGGAGGAGATGGCTTCATGGTACGGTACCAATCCGGTGCGTTGGTGAACACTTTCGGGTATGGCGCGCGCGCGAGTTTTCGATACCGCCTGACGCGGACTACCAGTATCGGCGCGCAATATCAACGCCAGCAGTTCCAGTATCCCGGCGCGTTCGGCCAATCCGACATTAACTCGTACCATCTGCTCTTGTCTACGCAGTTGGGCCGCTTGTGGACCTTTTCGCTGAGCGGCGGCATGGACCAGGTGAATGCGACCGGCCTCCAGACTGTGACCCTCGCTCCGGCCATCGCCGCGCTGCTGGGCGTCACCACCACGGTGCACACCTACGCGGCGAGCAGCTGGGTTCCCTCCGGCCAAGCGAGTCTGCTCCGCAAGTTCAAGAACGCCACCCTCTCCTTTGGTTATTCGCGTTTGATCCTGCCCGGCGATGGAGTGTATCTGACGTCGCGTTCGGAAAACGCTCTTGTGGGCTACAACTATACCGGGCTCCGGAAGGTCTCGCTGGGCATTAACGCGGGCTACTCGTCGCTGGTCAGTGTAGGGCAGGGGATTGCGCCCTACAGCCAAGTTGTGGGCAGCGCCAGCATGACCTACAACCTCACGCACGCGCTGCATGCCGTCGCCCGCTATGACCTGAGGCACCAGGAGATCGAACTGGCCGGTTACCGCAGGGATTCCTTCCGGGCCACTTTGGGGATCGCGTTCAGCCCCGGCGCACTCCCGCTTTCGCTGTGGTAGGGGAGTGCGCCTGCGCCTTCTTATTGTCGACGATGAGCCTACGCTCCTGGCGCTTCTGCAACGCTACCTGGAACGGTTGGGCTATGAAGTCGAAGTGGCGGGAACACCCGAGGCCGCGCTGGCGAGCTTCGAATCCGATCCGGAAAAGTATGCCTGCGTGCTTACGGACTTGACGCTTCCGGGCATGACCGGCGAGGAAATGCTGGAGCGCATGCGCGCGCTGCGGCCCGGGCTGCCGGCGCTGGTTTCGAGCGGACATCCCTACCAGCCGCAATCGCCCGGCATCGGATTTTTGCAAAAACCGTATCTGCCGGCGATGCTGGCGGAGGCGCTCGAACGGGTCCTGCGGGAGAACTCGGAGGACTGAGGAAATGAGCGCTGCGGTTCGCGGCGCCGATCGACTTCCGAGGAACTCGCGCAAAACGGAGTGCGGCGCGATCGGTTCCTGGATTGGCTTGGGGGTGCGCGCCGCACCCTTTGCGGGCTCGTAAGGGCGCCGTCAATCACAATGGAGCGGACGCGCCGCTCCATTATCAGAAGGTTTTGTTGTTGCAGGGGGTCGACCGGATAACTTCCTTCCATACTCCCGTGCGTCGATCCCGCCGAGATCGACGCCACAGCCGCGACCTCTGAACACGTTTCATACGCGGAGCTTCCGGGGCTGCCGAGGAACTCACACGTAAGCAGCGAGCGACCCGGACGATTCCGGGTTAGCGCAACCAACATCTTCGAACCACAAAACACCGCCGGAACCGAAGATAGTCAACAAAAACGAAGAGCGCGCAAAATTGGGAGGGGGGCAAGGCAACGTAAAATCCCCACCCTCCGCGACGTTTCGCGAAGGGTGGGGAAGGTTAACTAAAACGCCGAAGAAAAACCGCCAAACGGGTTGGCCGGGCCGTGGCAAGTGCCGACGCCTTTGTCGCTGAAAGAAGCCGGACCGGTTGTCTGTGCAGGGTCCTTCAGTGCCGACTCGAAATCCCACGCGTAGCCGTTCGGATTGAGCGTCAGGCCCATCACGCCCCAGAATTCCCCAGTCGCCCCCGCCTCGAGATTCAATGCGTTGAAGTTCGGGTTCCCGCTAGGATCCTCCATGTTTGTTTCGGCTGTGCCGCTCGTCACAGTGGTTGTGACCACCGGATCGAGTGTCTCGCCGCCGGTGCCCACGATGAATTCGCGTATGCCCTTCCGTGGATCGTAATTCCCGGAGGGGTCAAGGGGGCGGTAGTGGGCATAGAGGTGGTCGTGTCCGTTCAGCACCAGGTCGGCCCCGTACTGGTAGAGCAGTTGCCAAAAGGCCACAGCGGTAATGCCCTCTTCGCTGATGCCGTTGGTAGCGCTGAACGTGGGCTGGTGCCAGTAGGCGGCTGTGCACGCGGAATGATTCGCGGCGAGGTCGTTTTTCAGCCATTCGAGTTCGGCGGCAAACCAGGAGCCGGTGTTCGAACAGCCGCCCGGCTGCGTCTCGCACTCTATATTGAGCGAGATAAGGTGCCAGGAGCCCAGATTATAGGAGTACCAGCCATCTCCGACCCCAACTGTGCCCCCCGGGGTACTGTTGCTTCCGAGTCCGCCCGTTTGCGCGAAGTGCCCCGCCTGTCCATCCGAATACGGCACGGGTTGGGTGAAGGTACCGCCGGTGTCAGGGTTGCCGGCGATCGTAGCCGTCATCATGGTTCCATCGGCATTGTGCTGGACGCCGTTGAAGTAGGAGAAGTAGCCGTAGCCGGCAACGCCGATCGCGCCGTGCTCGGTATAAAACTCGTGGTTGCCAGGCGCGGGCCGCGTGATAAATTTGAAAGCGCCATACGTCGTTTCGTACGAGTTCTCAAAGTCCGAATATTGGCCTACCTGGTATTGCTCATCTCCGACCAGCGCGATGAGGGCAGGCTTCATATTCTCAATCTGCTTCGCGGTGGCCGCCTGGGATGCGTACAGATTCTGAGCGGTGTCCCCGACGCAGTTTTCACCCGCCTTCTCACCACTCGGCTCCGTCTCGCCTGGCTGGCAGGCGACGTCGCCAACCACCGCAAGCACGGGCGAGGCGCCCGTTGTTGCGTAAGGCCACGTATTGTCGTCTGCGGCGACGGATTGTTGTTGGAGGTTGAATTCTGTGCGCTTGCCCCAGGCGCAAATGCCAGCACCGAGGCGGCCGCTCCCATGAGCGCTGCCGCTCGGAACCTTCCCCGGATCGTCTTCATGCAGTTTCTCTCCCTTGGACTTGTAGTTGGATAGTTGCCAAGGTGCTAGAGTTTATCCCTTCAATATTTCGTGTGTATTTCGAACGTGTGAAAAAGCCGTAACACAGATTATTGGGAGGTCGTGATTCATACCATCGGCAATTATGCGGCTGCACGGATGCACAACCGCAGGCTCCGCAGAATCGCCACCCCGCCCGTTGTGCAGGCGATGCGGTGCTTAGGCGTAGCGAAACAGCGCCTTGAAACCAAAGTCCATGTGCTGCTGGATATGGCAGTGAAACAGCGTGAGGCCCGGTTGGTCGGCGACCAGATCCACGGCGGCGCGTCCAAATGCGGGAACGATCACCGTATCCTTCTTGATGCCGGCAGTGGGCTTGCCGTTGAGCTCGACAAGCTCGAACAGGTGCCGGTGGATGTGCAGCGGGTGGGAATCGTCACTGCGATTGTGAAACACCAGCCGGTAGCGCCGCTCCCTGACGGAACACGAATTCCCGTTCATGCGGATATTCCTTGCCGTTGACGAGCCAATGATTGATCCCATGGGGCCCGCCCGGCACTTTTTCAAAGACCATGTCGATGGTCTGGTCTGGCGCGGGATGCGGCGCGGCCTTGCCAAAGATGGTGTAGTCCCAGCGCGAATTCGCGGGCGCAAGCCATTGCGGGCGCGGCTGCGCGTGATTGGCATACTCCACCACGATGCCCATGCCGGCTTGCCGCGCGGCATCGCGCAGCTCCCCTAAAATCCAAATGCCCGGCAGATTCATCTCCATGATCGCATCCACGCGCTCGCCTGGTGCGATCTCAATCATGTCCACCCGCTGAGGCGTAGGCACGGGGTTGCCGTCGAGAGCGATCACCTCAAAATGGTGGCCGAAAAGCCCTATCCGATGAATTTGCGAAGCGCTGGCGTTGAGCAGATGCATCAGGACGCGCTCACCCGAACGTACGCGCAGCGGCTCTCCCGCACCTAGAATTTTGTCGTTAATCGAATAAAGAGGAGCGCTGACTTCGAGCCCGTTGGGACGCGGGTCTGGAGTGGCGGGTTTTTCGGGCTTCGGATCGTTGGGATCCGCCGCTTCCTCGTCCTGATCCATCGTGGTCAGAAAAGGCTGCCATTCACGCAGCGCCAGAAAGACCTCTTGGTCGTAGAGCCCAGGATCATTCGCGGAATCGATCATGAGAAAGCCGAACTGGCCGGTGTAGGCGCCGCGATGCAGATCCAGCATGGCCTCGGTATGCGAGTGGTACCATCGCGAACCCGCCGGCTTGGCCACGAATTGATAACGCCGGCGGCCATGCGGAGGCACCGGGGGTGTACCTTCTTCCTCCGCCCCGTCCACGTCCGAGGGAACCAACAAACCGTGCCAATGCACGTATTCAGGAACGTCCGTGTCGTTCACAACCTCTACGGCGACGCGCTGGCCCTCTCGCACCCGCAGCAAGGGTCCGGGGACCTGGTTGCTGTAGCCGATCGTGCTGAGCACAACCTGGGGCGCCAGCTCGACCATCATCGGTGCGATCCGCAAGGTGAAATCCGCCGCGCGCTCGTGTGCCTTCGGCTCCAACGTCGCCACCTTCGGATGCTGTGGCGGCCCCGGCGACTGCGCCAACGCGGGCCGCAGCTTGCCTGCTCCCGTCGCGATCACGGTGGCCCATCCAAGCCGTGCAAAATCCCGTCGGTTCATGTGATCCTCATACCCGTTGCAAACGCCAGCGCGAAGCGACCGCCCCCTACGAGCGCTGTCGCTACGAAAATCGCACGGGGTATTTTGCCATTCTTCCCCTTCAGCTTTTGGTTGAATGGTTGGGAAAAAACAAACATTCTAAACGTTCTTAGCCGGGATTTCCATTTTGGCCTCCCAGGCCCGAACAGTATACAGCAATCGCCTTGAGTGCGACCAACTTTCTTGCCAACGGATCGCAGAAAAGTCTTACGGGCACCATGAAATTAGGGCGGCCCTCCCGGAAGGAGCAACCGGCAAACTTGGGCGCGTTTCGGCGCAATTCTCGGACACTCCACCGTCCCTCCCTTCTTTTCTACGCTACCCTTTCGCCCCGCCCTGACTTCGAGGTTACAGTCGTTCGAGACGGAGCTGCTCGCCGAACCAGAGAAACCTGGCCGGTCTGAGGGCGATCAACCGGGAGCCGATCGCGAAGGCCGAAGCCATCGATTCACCCCAGCGGGTGTCACCCGCGACCCTTGGAAATCCACTTTCAGGAACCCGTTGAAACAGAACTGGAACGACCTGTTTTGCTTTTCACCCACTGGGTGTATGCCCTCCGCGGCGCCTCATTGCGCTGGAACCCACATAAACAAAGGCGTCCAAGAGCCTCACGAAGTTATCAGTGAGCGGTCAAATCGGAAATCCGGGATCAGTTCGCTGAGGGCTTCTCCGCGTGGTCGATGACGATGACTTCGACCGGGCCCTTCGTGGATTCGAGCTGCGGACGGGAGCCGTTCAAAGAATTCATCCTTGTGCTTTGAACCGCGTTTTCAGATCTGCCCGGCGAGGTACATGCCGTAGTTGAGGAGCAGGACCATGTCGCCTGCTGGCTTACCGTACATGGAACCCATCGCGGCTCGTGGAGGGGGTTTCAACCCACCGGGCGACGCCTGGCATTGCAAGCCATGAACCTGTTTCGCTTTTCCGGCGAACAGATCATCGAAGGGCGCGCTTTTTTCAACGTGGCAGACTACGATACATCGCTCGGCAAGGGCGCTTGAGGACGCCGATGAGCTCTCGACCAGCGGCAGCGGCTCGAAGAGCCGGGCATCAATAGTGGTTGTCAGCGCCGGCGACGAGGCTGGAGGTTGCCGATTTCCGGGTTGCGGCGAATCTTCGCACAGCCGTTGGCGCTTACGAAGATCGAGAAGATGCAAGCACGCGCTACCATCAAGTGTTAACAAGGCTGATCGAGCAGGCGCGGCGGAGGATTGCCCGCCCAGCAGGAGGCTTATGAGCGACCGCAGGGATTTCGAGATTGTATGTCCGAACGATCACGAGCAGACGGTTACGTTCGGCCGGGAAGAATTCGAGGCGGAGCTGAAATCAGACGCGCTGGTGTTCCACTGCAATACATGCGATGCGAACTGGCCTCCCTCGCATGAAGACATTGCCAAAATTCGCAAGGAGTTCTCTAAGAGTCTGGGCTAAGGGCCTGAGCATCCGGGGCTCACGATGCATATGAAGCGATGCCGTTGCCGAAAGACAGTCCTTCGCGCACTCGACCAGATTGATGAGCACATCCTCCGGCCGGATGCCCCGACTGAGATGCTGGCCCGCTTTAGTCGTGAGCGTTGGCATGACGAAGATGAGGTGCGATTCATGCTCGCCGGTCGCGGCGTGTTTCACATCCACCCCGGAAATGGACTGATCGTGGCGATCGAAGTCGGGCCTGGTGATTTGATCCGTGTGCCTCGCGGCGCGGCACATTGATTCGATCTCTGCCCGGAACGCCGGATTCGCGCTATCCGTCTGTTCCAAGACCCCGCCGGTAGGACGCCCACGATAAGGGCGCGGGCGCAGACGAACGCTACTATGACACCGTCGGTACGGTTGCTCGACATCGAGGGAACTGTAATCCCGGTCAGCTTCGTCTACGAGACGCTGTTTCCTTATGCGCGCCGCCATCTTCGAGGTTTTCTAAACCAAGAGCACGACGCCGAGTTTGAAGCCGCGCTGAGTGGATTGTCCAAAGACCGGGTGCAGGATTCGTTGGCGGGCGAAGACGCTCCGAATCGTGACGCAGATTACCTGCTGTGGCTGATGGATCGTGATCGTAAATCGACCGCTCTGAAGTTCGTCCAGGGCCGCATCTGGCAGCGAGGCTATGAATGCGGCGATCTGCATAGCCAAGTCTTCCCAGTTGTCACTCCTGCTTTTGAACGCTGGACAGCGGCTGGCCAGTGCTTGCTCTGCGTCTTGTGTTCCGGCATACGCCGTTTGGCGACATGACCCGTTTCATCGACGCCTATTTCGACACAGCTACAGGGGCAAAGCGCGATCCCGAAAGCTATCGGCGTATCGCTTCAAAGCTGGCATGTCCATCAGAGCGGATTCAGTTCGTGTCGGATGTGGGCGAAGAACTGGATGCGTGAGGCCGGAGGTTCGCTGAACTCCCCTGAAACTTGCGCGCAGTCTAGATCATCAACAGACTATAGGACAACGATGCCCACCGCGACGACCGTTATTACAGCCATCCGTTTTGAGCAAGGCCTGACATACGCCGATTTCCTGGCACAAGCCGCAGTCAACCGCGACAAGTTTGAGAATAACTACAATCATCCGGTCCTCACCGATGAGGACCTGGCGTTCTTTCGCAAGGCCGCGGCGCTTCCGCATGGCCCTCGAAAATTGCTTGCGATTGCGGAGGCGTGGTGCGGCGATGTCTACCGTGAACTGCCAACGGCGGTTCGCATTGCGGAGGCGTCCGGCATGGAACTGCGCATTTTTCTGCGGGATCAGAATCCGGACATCATGGATGAATTCGTGAGCAACGGCGGGAAGTCACGCGCGATTCCGGTGTTCGTCTTCTACACCGCTGACACCAAGTACATTGCGCACTTCACAGAACGGTCCGCCAGCGCGCATGCGGCGTTGGCCGTGGCAATGGACGAGGCCAAGGCGAAGTTGCGTCTGCCGGCTACGGCCTCTTTCGGGAATTTGCAGGATCCTGAACGGCAAGCGCTCCTAAATGAACTCATCCTGCGGATCGCCCCTTTCTCGGATCAATGGCGAAGAGAGGCGGTGAAGGAGATCCGTCAACTTCTTTCCAGCGCAGTGGACCTGCCCGATGCCGGCTGACTCGAGGCCGCTCCCAAAGACCACTTATCCCGTCGTCTACACGATTCGGGGGTGCGACGCGTGCGTGAAATTACTTCGCAAGTGGGACGCCGAGGGCGCCCGTTATGAAGAGCGGCGGGTGGAGCTCAGCCAAGCGACTCTGGACGAAGCGCGGCGCTACGGCAGCCTGGTTCCCATCGTTGTCTGGCCGGATGGCCGAGTCGAGCAAGGATTCGGAGATACGCTCGGGTGTTTCATTTGACACGCACTCCCCGACCAGGTGCGGCAAATCCGGTTTGTTCTCGCAAACAAATTCCAGCAGATCCGTATCGGGAATCAGCTCCGGATGCAGCTCTGCCGTCCACGGCTTCGTATACGCTTTAAGGAGTCGGCGAAGCGCAGGAGCGCGGATCCAAGCACACTGGCCCGATGGGAGTGGGGCGAAGGCGAGCAGGCAGGGGAGGTCGCAGCCGGAGTGATGCGTTTCCTCGCGAAGGCTGAGGCGACGAAGCATGAACCAGGCCGGGGACCGAAACCAGCGGTGATTTCAGGGGATATCCGGGCGCCAGCCTACGGAGATGCGCAAAGTTGTGGCCCGGCAAGGTCACGGTTGGTTGCGCTCAGGCATCCCCGGATGCGTCTCCACTTTATGATTGATGGCAGGCCTGGTCATGATGTACGCGTAGATGGCTGCTATGTCGTAGTCGGTCAAGTGGGCGAAAGCCTGATAGGGCATGAAGGTTAAGCGATCCGGACCGACCAGCGGGGGCCCTTCCTTGTTTTCGTACTGGAGATAGACCTTCAAACGAATCCTGAAGCGTTCCAAGTCCCAGCTTCCAATGCCGGTATCCCTGTCGGGCGTGATGTTGGCGCTGTAGACGTCGCCCACGGGCGTAATGAAATGGCGGCCACCCGCGAAACGCAGTGACAGTATCTTCCTTCAGTCCCGGATACGGCGTGTGGCAAACCTCGCAATGCGCAATGGTGGCCAGATACTCTCCGTACCGCAGCTTCTTTTCCCGTTCGGGCACAGTGTTGCCGGGCGCTTTGAAGGGGCGGGTTGCGGGCCGCGGGTCGCCTTTCATCCACATGGAGTCCGGGAAGTTCACTTTGGTGGGCGGAAGCTGGTGTTGGATGGGCGGAATGGTATCCAGAAACGCCACCACCGCTTGCACGTCCTTATCGCTCATATAGCGGTAAAAGGAGTAGGGCATGATCGGGAACAGCGCGCGTCCGTCTTTATCGACGCCTTCACGGATCGCGCGAATTTTTTCGCCATCCGTCCACGAGCCGATTCCGGTCTCCACATCCGGCGTGATATTGCGGGCGTAGATCTGGCCGGGCAGGTCGGTGTCCGGCATCAACTTCCCCTGGCCGCGCGTGGATTCAATTATCGGCATCGCCAAGCGGGTTATATCCTGTTCGGAATGGCAGAAGTCACAGTCGGAGACGTGCGTGAAAATATATTTGCCGCGCTCCACGCGTTCCGGGCTTTTGTCAACGACGATGTTGAGGGGAGGCGCCATCGCGGGGCTGCGGAAATAAAAATATGCGAATCCGCCGGCGCATACCACGATCATTGCGCCCAATACGTATAATAGTGCCCGCACGCTTTAAGGTGTCTCCTTCAATCGCGGATGCGGCGGCGAGGCCATCTGTTCCAGAGCGACCGCCGTAATTGCTAAGATGTCCGCTCCCTCGCGTTACCCTGCCTTGCTTTCCTCCAGCGGGGCCGTGTCCCAGGCCAATCCGGCTGCTTCCTTTCCGGCGACCGAGTAGAGAGCTCCAGGTGCATTCCGAGTCTTTTGGAATTCCTCCAGTGTTTGGCCACGCATGGCTGCGTAGATGTGGAGGTTCGAAACACCCATAACAGCGCCAAGCTTTTCCAACATGAAGAAAATCACGCCGTAGTGTATCATGGACCTCCAATCCAAGCGCCGCACCATATCGCGCTCTTCCGGGGTAAGCCGGCTTTCTTCGAAGGCGGCTTCCCGGTCGGCCAGGAACCGCTGCCGGTGGACCGGATCTGTCAGGCGATGGAGGAATTTATTGAGGCGGTACGCCGTCACGCTGGTTTGCAGAGTGAACGGATATGTGCCTTCCAGTTTTTCAACGCCAGCAAGCTGCCGCCCGATGTGGTTCCGGTAGGCCTCCGTCTCATGCGCCAGTGGCGCCGCAGCTTCATTCTCGTAAATCGCCGTGGCCAAGCCGGTCATGGTCGGCAGATAGTAGGTCTGGAACGATGTGTTCCCGTAACACTTGACCGGCTCCGACAAGAACAGCAAGGCTCCGGTCACGATCATGACTACGTACCCCGCGATGGTCCACGGCAGGATCTGATGGAGCACATCGGAAGCCGACTCTTTCTTCAGCACCAGACCCATCATCCGGAGATCGGAGACCACGATGGTCCCCGTAGACAACCCGAGGGCCAACAGATGTGTGCCTTCTATGAGTGGAAACATCAGCGAGGATTCGCGGATTGAAACGCTGATCGGCGTGTTTTGCAACCACTGGCAGATTTCAAGGATTGACATTTGATTTCGTTACTCCGCCTCTCCGGTCCGGCGCCTTCCAGTACAATGGCAAACCCGGTTTGGTGTCTTCGAGGATCTCGACAATGGCTCGGCGGTCCTCCGCCGACAACCGTTTGAACTTCGGATTTTGATCTTTGCTTGTAAGAATGTCGTAGATACGCTGGTAGATCTTTTCGCGAACTTGACCGGGCAAATTGTCAAAGGCTTCGCTGTATACCATATAGCTCAGCGGATATTTGAATAAGCGTTTCTTGAGATCGAGGTCGCGCGGGCCGCGCTCCGCGAAGGTCTTCGTGAACGTAGAAACGCCTTGGACCGGGTCCTCCAACGGAGCTTCCTCGGCAAAAAGCATGTACACGACCAGCGCTTCGACATCGGAATCGAGCCGGGCTCGGGCAGATGCTTCCTTGACCGCATCGTGCTGGAGCACGCGAGCCTCCCAGCCCACGCGAATCAACAGGTCGGACATGCGGGTTTGATGCTCCAGCGTCATCAAGGCGACGATGTCGCTTACGGGGCTAAGGTATCCCGCGGGGTCAAATCTCCTGGCCACGCCAGTGAGGTTCAGAGTGTTTCTGCCGATATCCAACACTTCCGGATGGTCCGGCTCATGGCCCACCGCGTTGCCCAGGTGGCGCGTCTCGCCGTGAGTGCCGGTTACATACCACCCGCCCCAACGTTCGTCGAGCGGGCTGCGATGGTCGGTCAGCTTCGCGGCTCCCCGAAAAGCCGGCATCCCATCCGCATCGGGATAAACCGACGCAACCATGATGCCCGGCACACCCAGCGTGCCAATGCTCTCGTGGCACTGAAGGCAGACATCGCGGCGATCGAAGCGCGGCGGCTTCGCGTCCTGATCGAAACTGTAGAACATGAATCCTTGTTTGGGATCCAAATCGGCAACTTCGAGAAGGTTGCTGCCGCGGACGTAGCCTACCATCACGTCATCGCTGAAATAGAGAGCCCGCGGATTACGGGGTGAGATTCTGCTGGCCTGGAAGCAGGTCTTCGAGAACACCAGCATTTGCGAGTCGGAGTTCACTCCCAGAGTTTGGAGAAGACTCTCCAGGACTCCGGTTCCATCTGCCCGGGACTCGAGTTTCATCTTCCCGCCCTGCATGTCTTCGATCACCCGCGAAACGCGATCGTGCACCGGACCCTGGCTGTACTGAATGGCGGGATGATCGATCGGGACCAGAACCTCGTCGATGGTCTGACCATAAAAGAAGGAAGCGAATGTCGCCCCGATCACCGTTGCACCGAGAGAGTATCTTCCGCCGCGCTTTCCAAGCATGGTCCGCTACCGCTCGCCGACATAATGCACGCGACCAGCCAAAGACGCGCTACCGTTTCCCGTTGCTGAGGTATGTTTTTTTCGATTGGGCGATTTCGCGCCGCGTGCTTTGACGCATTTCATTGAGGGGTTGCGCGATTACGCGACCTGCTGCGCGCAAAACGCCAGAATGCTCAACACCTGGGTCTGGTCCTTGAGTTGCTTTCGTGTGCTCCGGAGAATTCTCAGGTTACTTCCATGAAGAAGAAGCTTCTGCCAGGTTCGTTGGCCGCTGTGGTGATCGTCTTGGTGGTTCGCGGCCAAACCAAAGCGCCCACGCCAGCTGCCAATCCCCGCGAGATTATCGACACCTACTGTTTGGACTGCACAACAACAGCCTAAGAAGCGGTGGTTTGGCGCTCGACACCCTTGATCCAGCCCATGTGCAGGAACATCCGGAAACATGGGAAAAGGTGGTGCGCAAGCTTCGCGCAGGGATGATGCCGCCGGCGGGCAATCCGCGACCGGATGCAGCCGGTTATGAGGCCTTCATTCAGGCGTTAGAGCGGGAACTTGACCGTACGACATCGGTCAAGTTGCCCGCTCCGGGGTTGCATCGCCTCAATCGCGCGGAGTACACCAATGTGATCCGCGACGTGCTCGGCGTGGAAGTAGACGCTACGAAGTTCCTGCCGTCGGACGATTCCACCCATCGACAATCAGGCAGGCACGCTGACGGCCTCCCCAGCCTTGATCGAAGCCTATCGGTCGGCGGCGGGAAAGATCAGCCGCCTCGCGGTGGGCACGGTCACGACTCCCACGCAGGCGGTCTACAGAGTTCCTGAAGACACCTCGCAGGACTATCACATTGAAGGCCTGCCGTTCGGCACGCGCGGCGGAATCGTTGTCGAGCACCAATTCCCGGCCGATGGCGAATACGCCATCAAGATCTGGCCCGTGAACAAAGGCAACATGGATAACAACAATGCCTTTGGCGAGATCAAGGGCGAGAAGCTCGAGGTGCTTCTCGATAGCGACCAACCGAAGACGATCGATTGGGACCGGGAGATCGGGCGAGGCGCCGCGGTCCACCAAGGCAGTCAGGAGCTGCGCTTCCAGGCGAAAGCGGGCGTGCACACGGTGGGCGTTACGTTCCTGGCCACGAATTATGCACCGGGGAGCGATCTGGACAAACATTTTCTGCGCAGCACGATTGAGACGGGCGGCCTTCCGGGATTCTCGTTCTATCCTCATGCGGGTTATATCCGGATCGATGGTCCGTACAAAGCGGCGGGCGCAAGCGATTCGGCCAGCCGCCGCAGGATCTTCACTTGCCAGCCCGCGGACCAGAGTCAGGAGGCTGTTTGCGCGCAGCAGATTATCGGGGCGCTGGTAAGGCGCGCATACCGCCGCCCCGCGACACCCGAAGACACAGAGCTGTTGATGACCTTCTCTCAGAAGGGCCGCAACGCTGGGAATTTCGACCGGGGGATTGAAGCCGTAGTCCAGCGCGTTCCGATGGACCCGGCGTTCATCTTCCGCAAGGAAAACGAGCCGGCGAACGTCCCCGCGGGGCAGAAGTATCGCATCAGCGATATGGAGCTGGCGTCGCGGCTGTCGTTCTTTCTGTGGAGCACGATTCCCGACGACGAGCTGATCAACCTGGCCTCTCAAAACAAGCTCAGGGATCCGCGAAGGAGGCCGCATTTTCGAAGCGGCTGCTGGCTGAGGATCGTCCCGTAGATCTGCTGGTCAACAACGCCGGGGTGATGACGCCGCCCTCCCGCCGCACAACCACCGACGGATTCGAGCTTCAGTCCGGCACGAATTATCTGGGCCACTTCGCGCTTACCGCGCACTTGTTACCGCTGCTCGAACGCGGCAGGAATCCTCGGGTGGTGGAAGCGGGCAGCGGGGCGCATCGGTTGGAGGCGCGATTCACTTCGACGACTTGCAGTGGGAGCGAAGCTACAAACCTCGGGCCGCGCATGCGCAGTCCAAACTCGCGATGCTGATGTTCGCGCTGGAATTGCAGAGGCGCAGCGACGCGGCGCATTCTGGATACGCGCGCACCGAATTGATCGCAAATGGGCCGGGCGTGGATGGGCTGGCGACGAAGATCCGCAGCGGACGGCGCGCTCCCGGCGCTGTTCGCCGCAACCTCCCCGGAAGCGAAGAGGCGGAGGCTATTACGGACCACCGGGCCGTTCGCGATGGCAAGTTGGCGCGGGTTCGGCCGGCCAGGGCAGTGAAGGCGATCCGCGGCACGCCCTTGGTCTTATTGAATGGCGATATCGACGCGATTGCTATACACGCCTCCGCCCATGTCAAGATACACCGGAATGTCGCTGCCTAGCGGGCTGTTGGCGGGTATAGGAACATTGATCTGGTAGAGGCCGACGGAATCGGGAGTGAGTCCGGCATAGGCGGGCGTCACCGTGACGCCGGTGCCGGCGAAGACGGTCTGGCCGATGATGAAATTGGCGGGAGCGATTTGGCCGGCTGGGGAGGGTTGGCCGTCCTGAGCGGGTGGGCTGGTTTGACCGAGTCCCAAGGCGTAGAACACCACGGTATCGACGCCGGCCTGAGCGGGGCGGCTGGCGATGCCCGGAGTGGCGGGAATGGCGAAGGTGACGTTATCGCTGAGCACGGCGATGCCGTAGTTGCCGATGCCCAGCGGCAATAGGCGCGGGACGGCGGCCTGGACCATGATGCTGACGCTGTTGCCGGTCTGGTTGTCGCGTTGAACCTCGACGACGGCGGGGCCAGGGCTGGTCTCGAAAGGGATCTGGAAGTTGAGCTGACCGGGTGAAGCATAGTAAATGGGCGCAGCGACGCCGTTGACCAGCACGGTCGCGCCTCCGAGCGAGGTTCCGAGAGGCAGGGACTGGGCTTGGGCGACGCTGTCGCTGAGCTGCTGGCCGAATACGGCGACAATTCCACCGGGCGCGAGAGGATCGCCCACGGCGAAGAGGGCGTTGTCGAGGACGCCCCGATAAGAGGCGACGGGCGGACCGGGCGTGAGAACGTCGAGCTCGGCCGGAATCACGGTGGGGCTGTTAGCGGCATTGCTCAGGATAGTGACCGAGGCTTGGTTGACGCCGGTGCTCATGGAGCCGGGGGTCGCGGTGAAGAGCACGACGTTGCCCTGGATCGTCTCGGATAGCCACGACGGGAGGGCGGCACTGGGGCTAATCGTCAGAGTGCCCATGCCGGCATTCGAAAAAACGAGCGCTTGCGTGGCCGCGGGCGCGCCTGCCGCGAGCTGGAATGTCAGTGACGCTGGAGACCAGGTGGCGATCGGCTGAGAGGTCACGTGGATGGTCACGGCGATGGTCTTGTTGTCGGCGGCGGAGACGGAGCCGGAAGTGACCACGGAGCCGGAATAGTCGCCGTCCGGAGTTCCGGCCGCGGCTGTCGCCGTGATGGTGAAAGACAGGGGCGGTTCAAAGAAGCTTGCTGCGTAGGAGATGACAGCCAGGGCCGGACCGGTTGGGGGATTGTTCGCGGTGGCGATCAAGGTGGCGGCGGTGCTGAACGTGATCGAAGCGGAGCCGCCGGGCGCGACATAAAGGTCCAGCGAAGCCGGAACGGGGCTGCCGATCTGCACGGTCACGGAGATATTTTGCGGCGCGTCGATCACGCCGGGAGCGAGGACGGTCACGACGCCGGTGTATTGTCCGGTGGTGAGACTGGAAGTGGCCAAGCCGATTTGAACCGTGTTCGACGCGCCAATGGACACCGTAAGCCAGGGCATGTTCCCCGAGCCCGAAAGAGAGAGTGTTCCGTCGCCAATGTTGGTGGCGGCGACGGTTTGCGTGGGTCCGTTCTGTCCGGCGGCGATGTACACGGGACCGATCGTGGCCGTGGCGAGACGGAGCTCCGGCTGGGCCGAGAGAAGTCCGCAGGATAAGGCAAGAAGGATCGCGACAAGCTTCATTGAAAATGTTTCGAGCATTCCGAGGGCCACGCCCGAAGGGACGGGGAGGGCGCAGATTCGGGAGATGCGGTGGATCGGCGGATGCATTTCGCCACAACGCTTGTGGCGGGTGGAAACACTCTCCGGGGCCGGTGTCAATCCAGAGACATCTGAAACTTGACTCGGCCAGCCCCAACCTGTAAGGTTCCAATATGGACGGTCCCCGGGAAGAGGTTGCACGAAGCATAGCCTTCGATAGACGTAAGGTGTGGAGAGCAGCGGGTCACATAAACCGGCGCCTTGGTGGAACAGAGGAATGAGAGCCCCTCTCGACACCCGGTTTCAATTTGCCATCCTGGCGGGACAGTCCGATCAAGTGCAAGAGCTGAGCGAACTGTTCCCCATGGAATGGCTCTCCTCAAAACAACTCGGCGAGAGTTTGTTTCAGTTTTACAAGGGCGATTCGATCCTGTCCTCGATTGATCTGGAGAACCCGCGTTTCGACCTTCACAAACTGTTGGGCATCATTTTTGTGGGCGACATTGACGCGTTTGAAGCCATCCGGAACCGTTGGAATTCGAGCCTGCCTTCCATTGGAGTCGCGTTCCGGCGAATCCCCGAATACGAAAGAGAGGCGGTACTCTGCGCGGCCTTGGAGTGTGCCGCCGAAGGCCTGGCCTCGCAGCGGCACTTTAGCGGCAGCGCGTCGCTCGACCTGGCCGTCTATCGCCGCGAGTATGAGCGCCTGCAACGCAGCTTCTCGCGTCTGGAGGAATACGTGAGCCGGCAGGCGTTCCAGCTGGCGGCGGAAGTTTTCGAGTATCCCGCCGATGCCGCGACCGCGACGGAGAATAGCGGCCGGACGCATAGGGCGGACGTCAACGGGTCCGTGGATCCGGCCCTGATTCAATACCTGCCCGTCGATTCCCTGGGTGTTTCCGGTTTCTCGATTCACATCAGCGCCAAGCCGGAGGAGGGCAAGGCGCTGCGAATCAAGCTCAAGGCCATCGAAACCGGACAGACCTTCGCGGCTTGGTCGATTGACGCCGCCGAGACGCGGATCGGCTGGGTTCAACTGGCTCTCAATTATGCGATCGACGAGCCGGCCTTAAGCCTTGCCATGGTGGTGGAATGGCCGCGCCAGACGACAGGTTGGGCGCTGGCGCTGGGCCCGCCGCATCCCTGGAAAGAGTTCTGCGCGCGCACCGACGCGTTTGCGTATCTGGGCGCGCCGGTCGCGCTCCGCGTCTTCAGCCGGCTGCCGGGCGTCCGCGTGCCGGCAGCCACGGGCGTCCTCAGGCCCATTGACGCGCCGCATGTCCAAGCCGAATTCCTCCTCGATGAAGTTTGCGCGGCCGTCGTCCAAGTCGCTCCTCCGGTATCGAAAGAGGGAGCGAGCCTGGTGTCCTACGATCGGGCCATCGGCTGCATCACGGTTCACCCGCGCGCGAATGGCGTGATGACCGTCGCCCGGATGGATGTCTCCGTTCCCAAACACGCCTGGCGGGTCTCGGCGCGAATTCACCTGGCGCACGAACGCGCCAGTCCGACGCAGTTTGGGTTGCTGGCCTGCGCACCCCAGGACGGGAGCCAGGAGTTGGAGCAACTCAATCAACAGGGTGTGGCTTCCGCGGCGTTCTCCGGCTGGAAGCGCCTGGCGCCGCTCGAAGACGGAAGCGTTTCGGTGCTCCTGGGACCCTCGGCGGAACAGAGCCTGTCGCTTTACCTGGTGACGCGGCAAGCCCCCGATGCAAGCCAGGACTTCGGCTGGGCCCGGTTCGACAGGTTCGAATTCAACCTCCTGCCGGCCTCAATCATTGGCGGTAATCCGGCCGATGCAACTGGCCCCCCTCCCCGGGGAAAAGGGACCGCGATGCCGGGAACGGAGCAAGATGCCAGTTCCGCCTGAAGCTCCCGTAATCGCGATCGTCGTTCCGCTCTTCAAGCACAGCGTGCTGGTGGCCGACGCGTTAGAGTCGGCCATCGAGCAGACGCGCCGGTATCCTTTCGTGATCGTGGTGGTGAACGACGGATGCCCCTTCCACGAATCCGATCTTCAAATCAAATCCATTGTGAGCGTATATCCGGATCTTATCCGGTACGTTGTCCAGCGCAACCAGGGCCTGAGCAAGGCGCGCAACACCGGCATCGAGTACGCTTTGGAAAACTTTCCCACCGTCCAGGCCATCTATTTTCTGGATGCGGACAACATGATTCTCCCGGGCGCGATGGAAGCGGCCTACTCAAAGCTGATGGAGGAGCCCGGGACAAGCTGGATTTATCCCAACATCGATATGTTCGGGATCAGAAGAAATTTCGACTATTCCGGTCCTTACTCGGTGCTCCGGCACACACAAGACAATATTTGCGAGGCCGGCAGCCTGGTGCATCGCCGCGTCTTCGAAGCCGGCGTTCGCTTCGACGAGAAGATGAAGCTGGGGTATGAGGATTGGGACTTCTGGCTCACCGCGGCCGCGCTCGGCTTCCGGGGCGCGCAACATCCGCACTTCGGATTCCGCTACCGCAACCGTGGGGAAAGCATGTTGAGCCAGTCGCGCCGCGAAGGGAGCGAGATCCGGGCGTACATGCAAAGGAAGCACACCGCGCTTCTGAGCGAACGGGGTCTCATGCGGCTGGAGTCTGTCGATGCCCCGCGCTACGCGATTCTTTTCGTCGATACAGACCAGGTGCTTTTAACGGGAGGAAGCGCGGACCCATCCGCGGCGATAACTCTGGCCGAGTTTACCGAACGCCTGTGGCGCAACATTCTACTGCCAGTCTGGGAATATATCCCGCCATTTTTCATCCTGATGACGCGGGCCACGTTCGACGAACTTACGCAACTGGGTCTGATTCTGTGGGCGCTTCATGACAGCGAAGTCGCCTTAAAGGAAGCCAACTTTTCCTGCATGGTGATCAATCCTGCCTCGGATCACGCCATTGAGGCGCAAACCGGCGGCAGAGCCCGCGACAGCGATGTTTTGGCGATCGGGCGGGACCTGGTTTGCTCCTGCATTCGGGACATCGATACCAGCTGGATCGAGCGGATCGTATCTCCGGACGCCAGCATGAAGGTGACGGTCAAGACGGTAACCGTCCCGCGGCGGTCCGAATTGGCGTTGAAGCCAAGAGGAACGGTGATCGTCACCCTTCTCTTCAAGATCCTGTCATGGCGCGCCTCGCCTTACCGCGCGGCAGCGGACCGGGCCTGGCTCTGGCGCGAGCTCAGCGTGCCTCCGCCCCATTTTCTCTACTCGAGTATTCGAGCGGCCTTCGGCGGGGAGGTCGTCTATCCCTGGCTGGGCACGCCCGGCAGAAATATTGGTTTTGTCCTTTCCATTGCGAGTTTCGGCGGTGTCGAGCGAGTGGCCTACAATCTGGCTCAGCAATTCACCCGAGCCGGCTGGCGAGCGCATCTTTTTGTAATCGGGGGGATCGCATGGAGATCCCGCCGGAATTCGCGAGCTCCTTTGCTTCGATGAACATGCTCAACGACGACGCCTTCGGCTCCTGGGATACGGAGAGCAACTACCAAGGCACGGCCCTGCCGGCGGCTCACAACCGCCAACAGGCGCCGAACCGGATTGTCGCGGCCCTGGCCTGGCTCGATTGCGTGGTGAACTGCCATTCCGGCGACTTCAATACGGCTGCGGCGACTTTGCGGCGTGCCGGGGTGAAGACGATTGCGCATGCGCACCTCCTGGATCTGAGCCCGTTCGGCAGGTCCGTCGGTCATCCACTGCTGACTCTGGCATATGAGTACGCTTACGACCTGATTCTGTGCAACTCACGGCAACTCACCGCCTGGATGCACGGGGCCGGGATTCCCTCTGAAAAGCTTCTCTATGTACCGAACGCGCCGGGCCATGCGGTGGATGCCGCAAAACGGGAAAGAATTCTCGCGAAGCGCAGATCGCCATTGCCGGACCAGCGTCTCAACGCGCTCTATCTCGGCCGGGTGGATCGGCAGAAGGGGATTGACCGGCTGGCGGATGTCATCCAACGCACCCGGGAGCTCGAACTGCCCATCGATTGGCGCATCGTCGGTTCCAGCGTGATCAGCGATTCTGGCGTCCCGCGCATCCTCCAGGATTTACTGGAACCCGCAGTTTACGATAGCGAGACGTTGACCGAGCTGTTCGGCTGGGCGGACGTTATGGTTTTGCTGTCCGAGTACGAGGGGGTTCCGCTATCGATCCTGGAGGCGCAGCGTCTCGGCGTGGTGGTCATTGCCACGGATGTCGGCGCCCTGCCGGAGATCATCTCTCAGGGAAAGAACGGGTTTCTCCTGGAACGCGAATCCGCAGTCGAACAGACGGTCAGCTTACTGAGGTTCCTGGCCGAAGCGCCCGCGGTGCGTTCGAAAATCGCCGAGGCGGCGGCCCGGGTGGTCGAATGGCCGGAGGCTGCCGCAGAACTGATCGACCGCATGACGGCGCTGGTTCCCGCGAGGTGAATCGGCCGATTCAGATTAATCCAAAATCAGCAACTCATGCCACACGGCGTGGCAATAATGGACGTCTGTGTAGCCCACCACTCGGGTTGCGATATAGAGATCCATCGTTTCCGTGGCGGGTGTGCGCAGGTTCACCGTGAAATGGTAGCGCTCAAGCGGATTCGGCACCAGAAACCAGCCGCTGAATGCGTCCTTAGCGGTAAAGTCCGCTTCGCTGGTTGCGGCGGTGGAAGAGGGACTGATCCAGACCGCGAACTGTACGGGATGGGCCTCCGCACGCTCAATGGAGACAACACTCATAACCCCTCTCGTGCCAGGCGGAGCCGCGCCAACGAGGCGTGCGATCACAGGCCGTCCCGGAAGAGGATGGAGCAGAGTAGGATCGCCCGGAACAAAGACCGGGAAGGGGAAATCGGGATGTGCGGTCAGCAGAACACCGCCGGCAAGCACCTCGCGCGAAATGGGCGTTGCAGCTAGACTCACCTGGCTGGCGGCGGCGATCGCGACGTGCACGGATATTGTCGCCGCGACGGACTTCCAAGTGATCTTGCCCTCCGGATCAGGGTTCGTCTCCCCGGTCTTGGCCAGCAAGTACAGATTGAGCAGCCGATCGATGGGATCGGGAACCTGCACCGACAGTTCCAACGT
>CAVXWB010000001.1:0-16841 GCA_963765185.1 Bryobacterales bacterium | reverse complement strand
CGGTTGCGCCCAGATCCATCGCGGCTTCCTCGAGCGCCGGATCGAACGTTCGCAGCCGCGCCAGCACCACCACCACCACGTAGGCCAGCGAAAATCCGACGTGCGCCAGAATGACCGTGTGCATCCCCAGCCGCAGATTCAGAAATCGGAAAGCCCACTGGAAAAACGCGAGCAGCGATACGCCGGTCACGATTTCCGGCGTCACCAGAGACAGGTAGAGCGAAGCCGAAATCCAGCCCGAGGCGCGCTTCCACAGGGCGTACGCCGCAAGTGTTCCGCACACGGTCGCCAGCGCGGTCGCACACAGGGCGATGATCAGACTGTTGGCCGCGGCCTCGATCAAATCGCGATCCTGAGCCAGCGCCGCGTACCAGTGCAGCGAGAATCCCTGCCATACCGTGAACTTCGAGGCATTGAAGCTGAACACGGCCAGAATCAGCAAAGGCACGTGCAGGAACGCATAGGCTCCCAACGCGTAGATCGCGAGACCGCGCTTCATAGCAGTTCTTCGCCCTGCCGCCGCGCGGCCAGCAGCAGCGCCATGGCCACGGCCATCAGCGCCAGAGAAGCCGCCGCGCCGAAGGGCCAGTCCCGCGCGCTGGTGAACTGGTCCTGCACCAGATTGCCGATCAGAATGGTCTTACTGCCGCCAAGAAGATCCGAGGTCAAATATGTTCCCAGGCAGGGCACGAACACCAGGATCGATCCGGCCCGAAGGCCCGGCGCGCACAGCGGCAGGGTCACGCGCCACAGGGTCTGAAGCGGACGCGCGCCCAGGTCGGCGGAGGCCTCCGCGAGGCTCGGGTCCATGCGTTCGAGCGTGGCGTACAAAGGCAGCACCATGAAGGGCAGGAATCCGTACACCAACCCGAGGATTACCGCGCCGTTGTTGTAGAGCATCGGCAGCGGCTGGCGGATCAGGCCCAGGGATTCGAGCAGCGTATTGATCAGGCCCGTATCGCGCAGCAGGAACATCCACGCGTAGGTGCGGATCAGGAAGCTGGTCCAGAACGGGAGAATCACCAGGCTGAGATACAAATTTTTCCGGGAGCCGGCGCGCGCAATGAACAGCGCCAGAGGAAACGCCAGCACGACGCACAGCCCCGTCGCCACGGCCGCGATCCAGCAGGAGCGCCATAGAATCGCGCCATAGAGAGGGTCCCAGAAGCGCGTGTAGTTCTCCAGCGTGAACGGTTTTTCGACTCCTCCGTAGACGCCTCGCGTCATCAGGCTGTAGACGCAGACGATGGCCAGCGGCGCGACCAGGGTGACCGCGAGCAGCGCCGCGGTGGGTGCAAGAAAAAGGCGTCTGAGGCGGTTCATTCCGGCCCCACGGAATCGACCGGCCCCACGGAATCTGCGAGCCTCAACTCGTCGGCCTCGCTCCAGCCCACATGCACGGATTCGGCGGCGCGAAACGCCGGGGCGTCGTGCGGAAGCTGGGCGGTGCAGCTTTCCCCGCTGTCGAGCCGCACCTCGACGTGCACCACCGGCCCCAGAAATACGCTGCCCACGACCACTCCGCGGCGCTGATCCGCCGCGGCCTCGCGCGAAACCCGGACTGCCTCAGGACGCAAGCCCACGCCGCCGATCCAGTTCATGGCGCCCAGAAACGAGGCCACGAAGCGCGTCTTCGGCCGCCGGTACACCTCCTCCGGCGCGCCCACCTGCTCCACTGCGCCGCGGTTCATCACCGCGATCCGGTCGGACATCGACATGGCCTCTTCCTGGTCGTGCGTAATGAACAGAAAGGTCACGCCCACGCGCCTTTGCAGATCCTTCAGCTCCGCGCGAACCTGTTTGCGAAGCTGAGGATCGAGCGCGGAGAGAGGCTCGTCGAGCAACAACACCTCCGGCTCCAGCGCCAGCGCCCGCGCCAGGGCCACGCGCTGCCGCTCGCCTCCGGAAAGCTGCGCCGGCATTCGCGAGGCTTTATCGCTTAACCGCACCTGTTCCAGCACGGCGCGAACCCTCGCCTCGATCTCGCCGGCGCCGTCGCGCCCCTTGCGCCTGAGCCCGAATTCCACGTTGCCGCGCACGCTCAGATGCGGAAACAATGCGTAATTCTGGAACACCGTGTTGACGCTGCGGCGATAGGGCGGCAAGGCGTCGATGCGCGAGCCGTTCAGCCGGATCTCGCCGGCGTCCGGCGTCTCGAACCCGGCGATCATGCGCAGAGTCGTAGTCTTGCCGCAGCCGGAGGGTCCCAGCAGGGAGAAGAATTCGCCCCGATGGACCTCCAGATTGAGGCCGGTCACCGCCGGCTGGGAGCCGAAGCGTTTGCTGACGCCGCGTAGCTCTAGAATCGCATCTCCCGCCACGGTTGTAATCTTTTTACTCTAACGTATGCTTACTCGAACGGAGCCGGGCCAGCGCGGCGGCCACGGCCGGGTCGTGCACGTCCCACACATAAATCGAATACCCCACTCGTTCGAGCGGAGGCACGTCGCGCAGCCAGGCGAAGCGCTCCTCGGGAACGTACACGCCTTCGAGCGGAGTCACGCTGACCGCCGCGAAATCGCAGCCAAGGTCCGCTCCCTGACGCAGCTCCTCGATCGATGGAAAGTTCCCGGCGTTCACGTAATACGACGCGGGCGCGGTGCCAAAGTAAGCAAAACACATGCGTGGCGAGCCGTGCTCCGCGGCGAACCGGCCCAGCCGTTTCAAATCCTGACCCCAGTCGATGTTGGAATCGACCAAATACTTCGGCCCGTTCTTGGGCCCGCCCACCAGCACGTTGAAGAACGCCGTGTAATAAGGAAAGGCGGCGAGAGATTCGGCCGCAGTCGCCACCAGGATCACAGCGATCACGGGGGTTTTCCATCGCCAGCGGGGCAGCACCAAGCCAGCCGCCAGCAGCGCGTAGAAGAACGGATACATCGGAAGCAGATGGCGCAGGCCGATATCGACGTGACCGGCGGCCGAGAGCGCTCCATAGCAAACCATCGGCGCCAGCAGCGCGAACCAGGCCAGCGGCGCTTCACGAATCTGCTTCCAGCCCAGTTTCCCTGAGAGGAGCAGAAGCGCCGCCAGCGCGATCAATACGACCACCGCGGCCAGGACCCCCACCGGAGTTTTCACCGCAAACGCGAACGGAAAATAATACCACCAGCCGGAGGAGCCATGATTGCCCCACAAGTAAGCCGGATGCGTCCCACCGCCGTGAGCGACGAAGGTCGCCAGGCCGGTGAGATACGGATGGCTCCGCCAGCCCAGGCGCGACCCCAGCCAGGCCAGCCCTCGTCCGAAGGCGGTGGCTTGATCCACCGCATTGCGCAAAGGTACGCCCGCCGATCCCCTCCCCTGCGGCAACAGCGCTCCCGCGTAGGGCGCGTAGAGGACCAAAACCACCGCAGCCGCCAACGCTGCCACCACTGCAAACGATCTCAAGGCTCGGGCTGGAGAGAACGTGCGCCATTCCTGAATGGCATACAGAACCAGAAACACTGGCAGGAGAAATACAGCCGAGTACTTGCTCCCCAAGGCCAGCCCCAGAGCCACGCCCGACCATATCAACGCCCGAGTTTTTCCGGTCTCCAGAAACCACTCCCATGCGATCACGGCCAGGAACGCCATGGCCGTCACGGTCATATCGTTTTTGACGTAGCGGCCTTGCGCGATGACTGTTGGGTCGAGCGAAAACAGCAGCGCAGCCACAATCCCCACGGCGGCGCCAAAGCGCTTGCGGCACCAAGCCGCCAGGACGCACACCAGCCCGACGGTGATGGCGATCATGGGCAAACGCGCGGCGAACAGAATCGTGTCGGCCGGAAAACGGTTGTGGTAGAGGAATTCCACGCCGGCGTCGACGTCGCTGGTCATGGTGTTCTGCGCTTCCAGGGCCGCGCCCTTGAGATCCGGCCGCAAAAACAGAAGCGGGATGCCCGCCAAAATGCGTTCCAGCGGAGGGTTTTCAAGGGAGGGACGATACTCGCCCGTGGTCAGATACTGGTAACCGCCGACAATTTCGAAGCCTTCGTCCCAGATCTGCGATTCCTGGCGGATGGAGAGGATTTGGACCGTGGCAAGAACGCCCGCCACCACCGCGATCGCGCCCCAGAACCATCGCTCCAACATGGAATAACCATCTTAAGCCGGTCGAGCGGCTAAAGACTGGCTCGCATTCCGCCGAGCATGCCTGTATCGGACGCGGGCGGTGGCTCGGGCGGGTTGACTTGTAACCCATTGCGCGGTAAGCCCGTCTTAGAGAAGGTGTTGCAGGTTCGGCCTAGTGATACAATCAATAGGGTTATCCTGGCCAGCCGGATTATCCTAAGGAGATAAACGCATGGGTTCCTCGATCATAGGTGGTGGGCCGAGTCAAAGCTCACAGTACGCGCCGCCCCCGCAGCCGCCTCCGGGCGGAGGCATTAAGATCCCCATTTTATTTGGGGCCGTCGCGGCTTTGCTGGGCGCTTCGATCTATCTCTTTTATCAACTGAGCGAGGTTCGCGAGGAAGTTCGCACTGAGCTATCCGACACCCGCGACCAGATCATGGCGGAGTTGGCCAAGGAGCACGAAACCTCCAGCGTCACGATCCAAACCAGCAAGAAGAATGTGGATAAGCTGGCTAGCGATGTGGCCGAAGCCCGGCGTCAGGCCAGCCTGCTGGCAGGCGATGCCAAAGAGGAAGCCGTTAAGCACGCCGATGCGCTAGCCGCCAGGCTCGAACAGGCGCAGGATCAGCAGGCCAAGCAGGTCAGCGCCGTGGCCAGCGATGTCAACCAGGTGAAGGACGCGGAAAGCCTGACGCGCTCGCAGGTGGGCGAAGTCAACACCCAGGTCAGCGATCTCAAGACCAAGCAATCCGCCACGCAGCAGCAGCTGGAGAAGACCGTGGCCAGTTTGTCCACCACCATCGGCGACCTGGGCGTGCAAAGCGACCGCATCGCCACCAACGGGAAGGAACTTAACGCGCTCAAACAGTTGGGTGAGCGCAACTATTACGAATTCAAGCTGGCCAAGACCAAGGCCGCTGAAAAAGTCGGCGACGTGCAGATCAAGCTTAATTCCGCCGATCCCAAGAAGAATAAATACACCATCACCTTGATCGCCGACGACAAGACCGTCGAGAAGAAGGATAAATCGATCAATGAGCCGGTGCAGTTCTACCTGTCTCGCGCTTCCCAGCCCTATGAACTGGTGGTCAACCAGATCAACAAAGATATGATCATCGGCTATGTATCCGCGCCGAAGGTCCAGCAGTCAAGGAAGTCCGCGACCCCGTAGAAGCCCCGCACAGGGCCGGATCGCAAGTATTTCGGCGAGCATGCTTGATGAAAGTGCTCCGTTTTGCGCGAGTTCCTCAGTAGCGCAAAGGGTGCGGCGCGCACCCCCGAATCAATCCAGGAACCGATCGCGCCGCGCTCCGTTTTGCGCGAGTTCCTCAGTAGCGCAAAGGGTGCGGCGCGCACCCCCGAATCAATCCAGGAACCGATCGCGCCGCGCTCCGTTTTGCGCGAGTTCCTCAGTAGCGCAAAGGGTGCGGCGCGCACCCCCGGATCAATCCAGGAACCGATCGCGCCGCGCTCCGTTTTGCGCGAGTTCCTCAGTAGCGCAAAGGGTGCGGCGCGCACCCCCGGATCAATCCAGGAACCGATCGCGCCGCGCTCCGTTTTGCGCGAGTTCCTCAGTAGCGCAAAGGGTGCGGCGCGCACCCCCGGATCAATCCAGGAACCGATCGCGCCGCACTCCGTTTTGCGCGAGTTCCTCAGTAGCGCAAAGGGTGCGGCGCGCACCCCCGGATCAATCCAGGAACCGATCGCGCCGCGCTCCGTTTTGCGCGAGTTCCTCAGAAGCCCGCACAGGGCCGGATCGGCCCTTCAAACGACCAGGGACTCGCAGGCGTTGCGCCGAGCATGCTTGATCAAAGCGCTCCGTTGTGCGGGCGAGTTCCTCAGTAGTCAGCCGGCGACCACCAGAAATCCCGTCTCTACGCCCGCATCGGCAATGCGGTTCCAGACCACGCGCGCGTGGCCGGCGGCTTCGATGTGCGAGAACTCGACGATCTGCCCGGCTTCAAGCGCGGCATACTCGTGCTTCATGCGGAAACCGCTGACGCTCAAGTCCACCAGGCGGCCGTGGATCTCGTGCCTCTGCGGATTCTCAAATAGGACGCGCACTTCGCCGTTGACCGGACGCCGAGGCTCTTTGCGGCTTTCGCGGCGCAGCGCAGGGTTCATACCGCGGCCCCCGCCCGTTCGGCTTCATAGATCTTCAGCTTGCGGCTGAGCGTGCGGCGGGAGATGCCCAGGCGCGCGGCGGCCTGCTGCTGATGTCCTCCAACCGCCGCCAGCGCATCGAAAATCATTTTCCGTTCCATGTGATCCAGACTCGAACCATTCGCACCCGCGCCATTCGCACCCGCGCCATTCGCACTCGAACCATGCGCGCCCGCACCGTTCGAACCCGCGCCGTTCGGAACTCCTGCATTGAGGGACGTGGCCGGTGGAGCGGCCATGAGCAGGTGCTCCGCATC
Organism: Bryobacterales bacterium; assembly: GCA_963765185.1. Lineage (GTDB taxonomy): Bacteria > Acidobacteriota > Terriglobia > Bryobacterales > Bryobacteraceae > Palsa-187. The sequence goes on along the minus strand of CAVXWB010000001.1, from coordinate 10,362 downwards.
GATTTCCAGCTCCGCGTTCATGACCGCTGCTTTCATCACGACGTTGCGCAGCTCGCGTACGTTTCCGGGCCAGGTGTGGGATTCCAACAAGCGCAGCGCGCGGGCGGTGAAGGACGCCTCCGGGTCGTGCTGCTCCAGAATGTACCAGGCCAGGGGGGCAACGTCTTCCACCCGCTCCCGCAAAGGCGGCACGTGCAGGGTAAGCTGGCCCAGCCGGTGGTACAGATCACTCCGGAAACGGCCTTCCGAGACCAGCCGCTCCAGGTCCTGGTTGGTGGCCGCTACAATGCGGACATCGGCCGAAACCTTCTTGATTCCTCCCAGACGATAGTACGGAACGCCGTCCAGAACCCGCAGCAGCTTGACCTGCATCTTGGGATCCAGCTCGCCGATTTCGTCCAGGAACAGGGTGCCCTGATGGGCCATCTCGAAGAGCCCCGGTTTGGCGTGGTCGGCGCCGCTGAAGGCTCCGCGGTCGTATCCGAACAGCTCGCTCTCGAGCAGGTGTTCGGGCAGCGCCGCGCAGCTCAAATCCACCCAGGGACGGTGCGCCCTGGGGGAAAAATGATGCACGGCGCGGGCTACGACTTCCTTGCCGGAGCCGCTTTCGCCGGTAATCAGAACCGAAGCCGAGGATCTGGCCGCGCGCTCCACTTTACTCATCAGGCGGCGCATGGGCTCGCTGACGATGATCGCGGTCATCCCCAGAAACACGCTGGTTCGGCTCGGGGTTCCCTGGGGCATCATACTTCTCTATCATCACGGATATATCCGCGACTGCGCCTTCAGTGAAAGACCCTAAGCACCCTCGGAAAACCCCCGCCGCGCTGGGACACTTTGTCGCAAGACTACGCAAACGGATGGGCCATTGTGTCTCTAAGAAAGTCGCTCGGGGAACCTTCTTTCCTGCGCCCGGCGGGAGCCGCAGCCCTCTGGTTCCCGTGACTTACCGGGTTGAGCAGCGAGCCCGCGGCAAGTGGCAGCCGACATGCCGTGTCAGGAACCGGACAACCATGCGCGTCGCCGAACCGCAATCTCAGGAGCCGAAGTATCCGGCACTTCCGCATAGCGTGATGATGTGCATCCAGATCACGGCGGTGACCGGGTTGATCGTGCTGGCCCTCTCGCTGGCAAACTGGGAATCGCCGGATCTGCTGAAATATGCCGCTTTTCTGACAGTCGCCATATTCTCCTCAGGTGCTGCGATCAATGTTTCGAACGCCGCGGGACCATTCTCTCTCTCCTTCCTGTTCGTGTTGTTCGGAACGCTGGAGCTGACCAGGCCGGAGACCGTGCTGCTGAGCGGGCTGATGACGCTGGCGCATTGCTGGACCCGATCCCCTCGCACGCGCCCGGCTCTTTGCATCTTCCACACGGGATGCGCCTTGCTGGCCGCCGCGGTGGCTCACGCCGTCTATCACGGTCCCTGGCTGGCGGCGCATGACGTCGATCCATCCGTGCGCCTGGCCGTTGCGACGCTAGCGTTGTTCCTGCTGAACACGGCGCCCTCCAGTATGTTGGTGGCGATGGAGCAGGAGTCCAGTTTCGTGGAAGTGTGGCGGACCCGTTCGCTGGGGATGCTGCCTTACTACTTGGGCGGCGCGGCGGTGGCGCAGCTGGCCAGCGTGGCCAATCGCTACGTAGGCTGGCAGACCGTGCTGCTGACCGGCCCGGTCACGTATCTGATTTACCGTTCCTCGCGCATTTACCTGGAACGACTGGAAGAGGAGAAGAGGCACGCCGAGGCGATGTCCTCCCTGCATTTGCGGACCATCGAAGCCCTGGCGCTGGCGATCGAGGCCAAGGATCACACCACCCACGACCATATCCAGCGAGTGCAGGTGTATGCGATGGAGCTGGCCAAGGAGTTGAAGCTTCCCCCCAAGCACACCGACGCGCTGCGCGCTGCCGCGCTGCTGCACGACATCGGCAAGCTGGCCGTTCCCGAGCACATCATCTCCAAGCCCGGCCGGCTGACTCCGGAAGAGTTCGAGAAGATGAAGATCCACCCGGTGGTGGGCGCCGAGATCCTGGAACGGGTGCAGTTTCCTTATCCGGTGGCGCCCATCGTCCGCGCCCATCACGAAAAATGGGACGGCACCGGCTATCCCTTTGGACTGGCCGGCGAAAAGATTCCCATCGGCGCCCGCATCATTGCCGCGGTGGATTGCCTGGACGCGCTGGCGAGCGACCGCCAGTACCGCAGGGCTCTGCCGCTGGACGAAGCCATGAAAGTGGTGATTTCGGAATCCGGAAAGGCTTTCGATCCGCGAGTGGTGGAGGCGCTGGTCCAGCATGGCGCCAAATGGGAGCGAATGGCGCAGGAAAAAAGCGCGCACGTGGGAAAGCTTTCGACCGAAGTCAAATTCGAGCGCGGGGCCGCACCCGCCGCCGGCTTCGAATCTTCCAACCACACCAAGCCCTCCGCCGAGAAAGCTGCGCCTACCGACTTCCTCACCTCCATCGCGGCCGCCCGCCAGGAAGTGCAGGCGCTGTTCGAGATCTCGCAGGATCTGGGAAATTCGCTCAGCCTGGATGAAACGCTGTCGGTGCTGGCGGTGCGCTTGCGGAAGATCATTCCACACCATTCCGTGGCGATCTGGATTCAGCGGGACGGCGTGCTGATTCCGGAGTACGTGACGGGCGAGGATTACCGCCTGTTCGCTTCCCTCGAGATTCCCTTCGGCCAGGGCCTGTCCGGCTGGGTGGCGCACAACCGCAAGCCCATCGTCAACGGAAATCCTTCGGTGGAACCCAGCTATTTGAACGACCCTAGCAAGAGCTCGGTTCTGCGCTCCGCCGTGGCGGTACCGCTGGAGGGAATGAACGGCGTGGTGGGCGTGCTGTCGCTCTATCACCTGGATCGCGACGCCTTCACCAAGGACCACCTGCGCATCCTGCTGGCGATCAGCGCCAAGATCGGAATCTCCATTGAGAACGCCCTCCGCTTCCGCCAGGTGGAGTCTTCGGCCACCACCGATTATCTGACCAACCTGCCCAACGCGCGCTCTCTGTTTCTGCAACTGGATTCCGAGATCTCGCGCGCCAAGCGCACCGACCAGACCCTGGCCGTGCTGGTGGTGGATCTGGACGGATTCAAGCAGATCAACGACCGCTTCGGGCACCTGGACGGCAATAAACTGCTGCGTGCAGTGGCCACCGCCTTGAAAACCTCTTGCCGCGAATACGATTCCGTGGCGCGCATGGGCGGCGATGAATTCGTGGCCCTGCTGCCGGGCGTACGCCCCATCGACGCGGAAAACAAGGCGCACGCCTTCCAGGAGATTGTGGCCCAGACCTGTTACAACCTGTTTGCCGAAAGGCTGCTCACAGCCAGCGTCGGCTTAGCCAACTATCCGGGCGACGGCTCCGACGCGGAACAGCTTCTGGCCGAAGCCGACCGGCGCATGTACACGCAAAAGCGGGATCGCAAGCAGGCTGCGCCCGATTCGGAACACCGGCGGGCCTTGGAGATTCCCTGGGACGTCACCACCGTTCAGTAGGAGCGCAAAGGGTGCGGCGCGCACCCGCGAATTAATCCAGGAACCGATCGCGCCGCACTCCGTTTTGCGCGAGTTCCTCAAAGACGGGCTCAAAAAAAAACCCTTCACATGCCTTGACATCTTCGCCACTTCTTCGCTATTATCGATTAGCGAACAAAAGACGAATATGGAGTCGGCATGATTCACGAAATGGCGTCTTCCCTTTACATCGGCACTGCCGGATGGGCCTATCCGCACTGGAACGGAGTGGTTTACCCAAAGAAGCCAGCTCCAGGGATTCACCCCTTGGAGCTGGTGTCTAAGCATCTCGATCTTGTTGAGATCAACAGCTCGTTTTATCAATTTCTTAAGCCTGAATTAGTGAAGTTATGGATTAAGAAGGTCTCGGACCACCCCAAGTTTCTGTTTACCGCCAAGCTGCACCAGCGTTTCACGCACATGCGCATGCTGGAGGACTCCGAGATCCGGGCGTTCAAAGAAGGCTTGTGGCCTCTGCTGAATGCGGGAAGGCTGGGAGCGCTGCTGATGCAGTTTCCGTGGTCCTTCCGCTTCACCGCGGAGAACCAGGACTTCGTGATTCGCTTGCGGCGGGCGTTTCATGAGTTTCCGCTGGCAGCTGAGATGCGCCACAGCAGTTGGATGGCGGAGGAAGCGGTGGGCACGTTCCTGGATTATCGCATCGGCTTCTGCAATATCGACCAACCCGAGTATACGCGGGCCATGCCTCCGACCTCGCTGCTGACCTCGGGCATAGGATATGTGCGGCTGCACGGCCGCAATCCGGCCAATGCTTTGGGAGCGCCGATTCACGACAAGACTATCGCGCGGCTGCGCCAGCACGACTATCTCTATACGGAAGCGGAGCTCGATGGCTGGGCCGTGCGCATCGGACACGTCCAGCGTTTCGCCGAGCGAACCTTCGTGGTGTTCAACAACGACGCCGGCGGCAAGAGCTTCGTGAACGCGCTGGAACTCCGCGCGGCAATGACCGGAGTGCGAGGGTCCGCGCCGAGGGACCTGCGGCGGAAGTATCCGGTGGAATTGGCGCCGTTCGACCCGGCCTACGCGGAGCAGCAACTGCTGTTCTCGGCGGCTTGAGGCCGCTTAGACCTCGAGTTCAGCCATGCACGGCGGGTTGCCTATGTCCTTGAACCACATGACGCCCTCCCAAACCAGATCGATCTCAAGGCGGTAGGACCCGGGCTGAACGGGAGCGGTGATTTTTAGGTTCACCTGGGTCTTCTCACCGGGTTGAAGCGATCCGCGAAGATATGTCCGGATGTTATCGTGTGCAATGGTTTGTCCGCTCGAGGACAGCAAATGATAGGACAGACCGAACACGCCTTCGCCATGGGGGAAGGCCTCGCGGGACACGTTCTCCACGGACACCGGCAAGGTGACCGTTTTGCCCGCGGGAGCGCGCAATCGGGAACGCTCCAGTGAGAATGCAGCCCGGACACCGGCAGATCCTAACGGCACCAGCCGCTCCGGCTTCGAGGCGTATATGTCGAAGTACGAACGCAAGGGTTGTCCGAAGAGATAAACCGGCGCATCCCACATGTCGGCCGCCGGTACGCGCTCCACTGCAGGAAACGCGCGCGAAAACTTCTCGTTCAGATCGGGCGCGGCGGGAAGCTTTTGAAACAGCACCTTGTTGTACCCGATCGCGACCGGCCGCAAGACCCCATCGTGTTCTCGTCGGAAGTTCAGGGCTCCCTCGCAGACTCCCGCATGCTCGGGATTGAAGTAGTCGTCCAGGGCGAGGAGCCCGCCGGGCATCAGGATGTCGCTCGCGAACTTCAGATCGGCGAAAGTTTCCTGCGGCGAATGCCCTCCGTCCACGTGACAGAAAGAGAACGTTGGAGAGAAATCCGACGACTTCAATCTTCCCGAGGCGGCCGTAATCGGAGTCAGGAAATCGAGGGGCCCGAAGAAGCTCCGCATGTTCTCTTCGAATCTCTCGCGGTAGCTTTGTCCCGATCCGTAGCCGCCATTGGGGCCGAGCTCTTCAAACAAATCGACCGCGTACATGCGGCGTTTGGGTCCGCGTAAGGTGGCGACGGCGATGGCCGAAAGCCCGTGGTAAACCCCAATCTCGAGAGTATCGCCGGAGATCCCGTCCGCCGCGATCAATTGATTGTACGCTATGAACATGAGCGCGGCGTCGAAGGTGAACCATCCGTAGATGCGGTGGAACGCATCGAAGTAGGATTGCAGGAAGCTCTTCTGCATTGGCATTTAGTACAGTCTCCGCATTCTGAACGCCAGAAATGCGCCCAGTATCCCGGCGATGGCGACGGTCCAGCTCAGGACCCGGCAGATCTTCCGCTCCAATCCTCCATCAAAAATAAAATCGACCGTGCATGCGCCATCGCAATCCGCATGAATGACGTTCAGGCCGATGGCATCGCGCGAGACTTCGGCCGCCTTTCCGTTGGCGAATGCGATCCAGCCCTTGTCGTAGGTGGTTTGCACGGAGAGCACCTGATCGCGATGGAGCGTGGCTTGGATACGGCCGTGATTGGGGTCCTGCCAGGTCATCGGCGCGGCCGGAAGCGAGGCGTCATCAAGTGCAGCTACATAGCCCGCCACTTCGGCGACGTCCAGACCATTTATCGGCTGCCGTTTGACGATGGCGCTCAGCGGAACGACGTGGGCCAGCGACTCGGTTCGCTGCGGAACCGCGTAGATGGTGTCGTCCTCGGTGTGCCACAGCACCGGAAGGATGCCTTCAAACTTGTAGGGATGGATGAACGGTTTATCCTGCACGCGGCTGGATGGTCCCGGAATATAGATCGCGTAACAGCCGTAGGCTTTGAGCCACAGGATGCTGATCTCGGCGCCCCGGTCGCCGGCATTCTGATCGGAATAAATGGCATACGCCGCGCCCTCCTCCACGGCGAAGTTGGGATTGAAGGGATCGTGCCCGGAGTGCATCTGCGGCGTATCGCTGAACACATTGAGCCACAGTCCGGGCTGGGCGGCGACAAAGGCCCGGCGTCCGCCCATATTCGCATCCAGCCATCGCGCCACCTTGTACTCGATGGTTTGTGTCACATCCAGGTTTTGAATGATCGTCTTCGCGTAGCGGCGATAGTGGACGATCTGATGAGCCGCCAGGCCCAGGATCACAATCATCAGCACGCCTTTCACGACCGTTGGAAACCCGAGCACGGCAGCGCGGAGCGAAAACGCCACGACCAGCGAAAGGCCCATTTCCATTTCCAGCGAATAACGATGCGGCTGCGGAAGCACGGACACATTGGCGATCGCGAACAGCGCGACGATCTGAAAAAACGGGTACGTGAAGAGTAAGCTGAAGCGAGTGAAATAGCAGGTCAGACGCCGGGTCGCGAACCAGAGAAAAATGAAACCGGGCAGCATCAGCACTTGGTTGGCGAACAAGATGCTGGTTCCGGTAATTCCCGCCCACGGATTCGGAACCCTTCAAAACGGTCCGGATCAGGGTGGGGTTCAAGAAGGGGCTCGATAACAACCAGGCGGCCATCCCGATCCCGCCAACCAGCGCGAAAGCCTTGGCCACTTCCTTGCGGCTTTCCCGCATCGCCAGGATCAGACACCCGCAGCCCACAACAAGATCGATAATGCCAAAGAAATTCAGAAGTGCGACGAAAGCGATCACCACGCCGGCAGCGGCGCACCAGATGTATTTGCGCCTGGTCATCCCCCAGTAGGTCAACAGCAGGACCAAGGGAAACACGCTCAGGGCAGCGTTGTGCGGACCCTCGCCCCAATATGCCAAGGTCCTGAGTCTCCACGGATTCCACCATCCGCCTACGTCAATCCGGAAAGATTGAAACAGAACCGACGGCGAAAACAAGGAATACAGAAGGGCGGCAAAGAAACTGGTTTCGAGGTATCGCGAAACGCGCCATGCGAACAAGAAAAGAAACACAGGCCCGGTGACGTAAAAGGCCGCGGTGACAAAGTTATAGGCGCGTGCGACGGAACTCCCCGTGACCCATGCGAAGGCGGCATCCACCAACTGCAACATCGGCGTGTAGCTGTTCTCGAACGGCTCGCCATTGAACCACCAGGGAAACCAACCCAGGTGCGGCCAATGCTGGAGGATGAACCGGCTGATGGCCATGAACGATCCCGCGTTGGTCTGCATGTTGTTCGTGAAGTCCACGAAAAACAGCTTCTTTACAAAATAGCCGTTGATGGCCAGCAGCACCACGATGTACGCCGCGGCGCGGGCGTTCGGTCCGAGCCAGGATCCCGGAGGCGCTTCCTTCGAATTCGCGGAGCTGAGCGTGTGCGCCAAGAATGTGCCTAGGGACTGTAGATGAAAAAAGGATACCGGTCGACCGGAAGCGAGGCGCGCTTGACCGCAAGGCACCAGGTCTGCTCACCGCGATTTTCCGGATCGTAGCCGCTCTCCTCAAGGAATTTCAGCAGCGGCAAGTGAGAGGAATACTCTTCGATGAAGGTTGTGAAAAGCTGCTTCACCTCAAAACCGGCGGCCTTGACCGTCTCTCCAATTTCATACATGGTGTATTCGCGGACATGCCCGATCTCTTCCTCTCCGCCGGGGCGTTTGTAGAGGAAGAAGATCTGCGGATTATCGCGTCCGTCCAGAGCCTTGGCGGCGCTGGTGACGCTGCCCACATTGGGCGTAGTGATGAGGAGCGAGCCGCCGTCGCGGAGAACGCGCCGCGCCTCCAGCATCATGTGCATGGGGTCAAAGGTTAGATGTTCGATGATCTCGCCCGCGATCACCACATCGAAATGCTCGTCCGGATAGGGGAACTTGTCCCGTTCAACGTCAAAGTGATCGACGAAACATTCGAATGCACCATCGGCGAACGGGACGGACTTTCGGTCGGTCCTGCCAGGCTTGCCGTAGTAGGCTCCGCGCACTTCGCGATAGCCACAGAGGCGCTGAAGCAGGGGTGTAATTTGCATATAGCAGCCCAGCTCCAGCGCCCGTCCCGTCGTCTGCGGAGGAGGGACCAGCGTCAGAGTTCGAGCCAGCCGGGGAATGTGCTTTTCGAGATATGCCTTCGCGTCCGCGTCCGGAACGGGCATCTGACGCAGAGCTTGTTCAGCCTGCTTCAGCCGCTGCGAGTCAAACGGATCGGCGGTAGAAACCTGGGTCTTCGAAAGATGGTAGTTAAGGCGGCGCAGCAGCCCGCGAACGAACCGGAGATGAGCCGGTAACTGCGCCGCCATTCAAAAAAGTCCCGCCCTATTCGGCCAGCGAGTCCTCGACCGGCGTCTCCTTCTCAGACAATCCGCCGTTGTACAGCGCGCGGGTTTCTTCGTCGTAACCGGGAATGGCATCCAGCGCGGCGGCTTCCTGCTCCGCCACCATCTCTTCCTCGACATCCTCCCCGGCGATCTTGACACCGCGATAATAATCCATGCCGGTGCCGGCCGGAATCAGGCGGCCCATGATGACGTTTTCCTTCAAGCCGCGCAGATGATCCACCTTGCCGTTGATGGCGGCTTCGGTGAGCACGCGGGTGGTTTCCTGGAAGCTGGCCGCGGAGATAAACGAATCGGTCGAAAGCGAGGCCTTGGTGATCCCGAGCAGGATGGTCTTGCCGAGAGCAGGCTTGCCGCCGGTCTCCTCGACGCGGGCGTTCTCTTCGCGGAACTTGAATTTATCGACCACTTCCTCGGGAAGGAATTCGGAGTCGCCGATGTCCTCCACCTTGACCCAGCGCATCATCTGCCGGGAGATGACTTCCAGGTGCTTATCGTTGATGTTGACGCCCTGCAAGCGGTAGACTTCCTGGATTTCGTTGACCAGGTACTTTTGCAGAGCCATTTCGCCGAGCACGGCCATGATATCGTGCGGGTTGCGAGGGCCGTCCATGAGCGGATCGCCGTGATGCACGCGCTCCCCTCCTGGACGTTGATGTGGACGCCGCGGGGGATGGCGTATTCGCGCTGCTCCCCGTCGTCGCGGCGAAGCACGGGGGCGGGGGTGGGGAAAAGCCGCGAGGAGAAGGTCGCGGACGAGCGGCGGGCGCGCGTCGTGAAAGTGATTCGCGGGCTGCCCGCGGGGACTGTTTCCAGTTATCGGCGATCGCGCGCGCGGCAGGATGGCCGGGAGCATCGCGTCAGGTGGTGCGGATCTTGCGGCAGGTTCCGGGATTGCCGTGGCAGCGAGTGGTGGGGTCGGGAGGTGCGATCAAGTTGCCGGGGGAGTGGCGCGGAGCAGAGATTCCGGCTACGCATGGAGGGAGTGACGTTTCGCGGGGCGCGGGTGGATATCAAGCGACATGAGTTTCATTTTGCGTTGAAGAAGAATGTTCGTGGAGAGAACGCGCGGGAGAAGAACGCGCTGAAGAAAAGCGTACAGAAGAAATCGGCAAGAAAGAGGGCGAATTGAGAGCGATCATTCTTGCTGCTGCTAGCAGGCTGCGGAAGAAGTCGGTATTGGGCGAGCGTTGTCGCCTCAGCGGCTAAAGCCGTATTCAAAGCATGGCAGTTATCGCAGCGCTAAAAGCGCTGCGCCACCCGAAATCGGGTAGTGTCCTAATTAGGCACTGCCCAAGATCGAGCACGACGCGACTTTTTCTGCAGCCTGCTAGATCCCAATCCGCTATACATTAGTTGGTTCGACAAGTTAGGTTCCAGGAGTTAGGTTCCAGGAGTCAGGTTCCAGAGTTGCGTCCAAGATCGCATCCATTGCCACCCCCTAACGCGCGCGCCTTTAACCGCAATCGCTCCACTTATCTGGCCACCGATCTCCTCATCGCACAGACGCATTGGTCACGTTTTCGCGGCCTGATGGCGAGCAATGCCTCGAGTTTTCCGCCTGGCCGGGGCCTGTTGATCAGTCCCTGTCACGGCATCCACACCTTCGCGATGCGCTTTGCCATGG